>NZ_RHNW01000001.1 GCF_003946045.1 Levilactobacillus mulengensis
GGTGAAAATGGGCCGTGACGCTGTGGGCGCACGTCTGGAGCCGAAGGGCGGTCTCCAGACTTACTTTGAGCCGCTGAAAGCGCGTCTCAAAGATAGCAGTTGCCTAAGCGGGAAACCCGCTAAGGCAACTCCCACGGCTGAGCCCATTTTCACCAGCCCTGCGGCTGACACGGCGTTAACCCTACAGCAGTGTCAGTTGATTCTGATCAGTGGGGAGGTTGCCTGATTTGTCCGCGGTCTTCAATTGTTTGATGAATGGATTGTCTCTGATTCGAGTAACTCATCTTTCAATTGGATTAGCGTTGAATTAACAGTTCTAGCCAGTGATTGATTGACTCAAAGAAATTGCACGAGTCAGTCTAAGTGACCAGAGGCGGATCAAGATGACCAGCTGTGTCGATGTTCTTAGCTGAGTGAATTTCTCAGCTTAGAACATGGGACGACCTTGGAAACTCGCGGGGGTTAGCGAGGTTTCAAGGCGAGGTGGAAGCCCGCTTCTCAGGCTGGAGCCGGGCCCCACAGCAGGGCACCTTGAATCCGCCGCCGGGAACGGCAGTCACCCGCCATTTAGTCGGCCAATAAGGCAAATTAAACACAAGCATAACCAGTTAAAAATCAAACCAAATGTTAAAACAGAAAGTATGGTGCATTGCATGACTTCAGTAATCTTCATGGGCACGCCGGCCTTTTCGGCACCCATCCTCAGTAGTTTAATCAAGAACGGCTATGACGTTTTAGCCGTTGTGACCCAACCGGACCGTAAAGTTGGGCGGAAACACGTGTTAACGGCATCCCCCGTTAAGCAGGTCGCCGTTGAAAATGGCATCGAAGTCCTTCAACCGCAAAAGATTTCCGGCAGTGATGAGATGGCGCGGGCCATTGAATTAGCTCCGGACTTAATTGTGACGGCGGCCTTTGGCCAATTTTTGCCAACCAAGTTACTTAAGGCGGCCAAGGTAGCGGCGGTCAACGTTCACGCCTCCTTACTGCCCAAGTACCGCGGTGGCGCGCCCGTTCACTATGCCATCATGAATGGTGACAAGGAGACCGGGGTTTCCATCATGTTCATGGAAAAGAAAATGGATGCCGGTGCGGTTTTGGCCCAACAGGCCATGCCAATCACGGATCAAGATGACGTGGGGTCCATGTTTGACAAGCTGAGTTTGCTGGGCCGCGATTTACTGCTGGAGACCTTACCAAAGTTACTGGCTGGTGAAATCACGCCGGTCCCTCAGGATGAATCCAAGGTCACGTTCTCACCAACCATCAAGTCCGATGAAGAACGGATCGATTTAAACCTGAGTGCCCATTTGATTGACTGCAAGGTCCGGGCATTACGGCCAGCGCCTATCGCCCATATCTACTTAAACGGTGTGCGGACGAAGTTGTGGCAAGTGACCGTGCTGGACGAGACGACCGACTTACAACCGGGCGCCTTGGTCAGCCATGACAAGCACCACCTGGCGATTGCCACGGGAGAACACGGGGTCTTAGGCCTTGACGAGATTCAACCGGCCGGGAAGCCCAAGCTAAGTATCACGGACTTCTTGAACGGGACGAGCGACGCACTGACAATAGGCGAACAGGTGGCTGAATAATGACAAAAAATAATACACCGCGGGCTTTAGCGGTTGAAGCACTGACACGAGTATCCAATGGGGCTTACTCAAACTTACAATTGGAACAAACCTTAGAAAATAACAATTTGAGTGACGTCGACCGGCGCTTTGTGACCAACCTGGTTTACGGAACGATCCAACACCAATTAACGTTGGAATACTACCTGGAAGGCTTCATCAAGCCCAACCAGAAGGTCTTGCCTTGGGTCAAAATGACCTTGCTGGTGGCGTTATACCAAGAATTATATTTGGACCGGGTTCCTAAGCGAGCCATCTTTAACGAAGCCATTCAATTGGCCAAGGACCGGGGCCACGAAGGCATTCGGCGCTTTGTGACCGGGGTCTTACACGCCATGGACCGCCAAGGCTTGCCCGATTTGAGCAAAATTGAAGACCCAACGAAACGCTTGAGCCTGGAATACTCCGTGCCAGAATGGTTGGTCACCGCGATTCAAAAGCAGGTTGGCGATGACAAGGCCGTCAGCATTTTAGAAACGATCAACCAACCGGCCGCGCAGTCCGTGCGGGTCAACACCGCAGTGGCCACGACCGAAGAGGTTGAACAATCCTTACAGGACCAGGGTTACACAGTGACGCCTAGCGTGGTTGCCGCCGATGCCTTCCGTTTGGACGATAAGGCAGCTAACCAAAGCAATGTCTTTGAAACTGGGGAGCTGACGATCCAAGATGAGAGTGCGATGTTACCCGTCGAGGCCTTACAGGTCCGTCCTGGGGACCAAGTGCTCGATGCTTGTGCCGCACCTGGGGGCAAGACGACCCAGATTGCTGCACTGCTGGACGCCCATTCCGGTGGGAAAGTCACGGCCTTGGATCTACATCCCAAGAAGGTCGATCTGATCGACAGAAATGCCGAACGGATGCACGTGGCCGACCGTGTCGATGCCGTGGCCTTAGACGCCCGTAACATTGACGACCGGTTCCCCCACAAGGAATTTGACCGCATCTTAGTCGATGCCCCTTGTTCTGGACTGGGCCTGATTCGGCGGAAACCAGAAATTCGTTATGAAAAGACGCCGCAAGACATCCAACAACTGCAAAAGGTTCAGCTGGGTATCTTGGACGTCGTGAGTCAAAAGTTAAAGCCAAATGGGATTTTGGTTTACAGTACCTGCACCATTTTGGACACGGAAAACGCGGACGTGGCAGCGAAGTTCTTGGCGGCTCATCCCGACTTCGAGTCCATGCGGGTAACCACAAAATTAAACGT
This sequence comes from Levilactobacillus mulengensis, assembly GCF_003946045.1. Taxonomy (GTDB): domain Bacteria; phylum Bacillota; class Bacilli; order Lactobacillales; family Lactobacillaceae; genus Levilactobacillus; species Levilactobacillus mulengensis. The sequence goes on from NZ_RHNW01000001.1 coordinate 2,848, forward strand.
TAAGGGCGACCGGGACACGGATACGTTGAACATCTACCCAGATGATTTCGACTCTGACGGGTTCTTCGTCAGTGCCTTCCGGAAAAAGAAGTAGAGGTGACCAGCCATGGAAGTGGCATACCGCACGTCAATTGGAAAACAACGCAATGATAATGAAGACTACGTGGATGTGTTCACGAACCAGGCAGGGAAACATCTCGCCATCATCGCCGACGGTATCGGTGGCCATCAGGGTGGCGACGTCGCCAGTGCCATGGCGGTTTCCCACCTGGGCCACGAGTTTGAACAGACCAAGTTAACCACGCCGGCCGCAGCGCGTCAGTGGATTGCCACGGAGATTACCGCGGAGAACCAATCAATTATTGACAAGTCCAACCAGTTCGCCGATTTGAACGGGATGGGCACGACGCTAGTAGCCGCTCTGTATTTCACGGAGGAGGTCGTCATCGCTAACATTGGTGATTCACGGGCCTACCTGATGCGAGACAATGAGCTGCGACAACTGACCGAGGACCATTCGCTGGTCAACGAGCTGGTCAAACGCGGTGAAATTAGCCGTCAGGCCGCGCGTCACCATCCCCAGAAGAACGTGATCATTCGGTCACTAGGGATTTCGGACGATGCGCGCTTTGATCTCAACACGTATCCGTTAGTCTTGGGAGATCAGCTCTTGCTGTGCACCGATGGGCTGACCAACATGGTGGATGACCATCAGATTCAGGCCGTCCTGACCAGTGACCAGACGCCTAAGGAAAAATGTGATCAGCTGATCGACATGGCCAATGCCGCTGGCGGGCTGGACAACATCACCGTTCTCCTGCTGACCAACTTCTCACGGGAGGTGGCTGGCTAATGCGGACGGGGTATACGCTGAGCGGCCGCTACCGCATCGTCCGGGCATTGGGCGAAGGTGGCATGGCCAACGTTTATTTGGCTCACGATCTGATTTTAGACCGGGACGTCTCCGTGAAGTTATTACGGTTAGATTTGCGGGATGATCCCAGCACGATTCGCCGGTTCCAGCGCGAGGCGTTGGCGGCGACCGAGCTGGTCAATCCGAACATCGTTCAGGTCTATGACGTGGGCGAGGAAAATGGGATGCAGTATCTGGTCATGGAGTACGTCGAGGGAACCGACCTCAAGGCGTACATCAAGGACCACTTTCCCATTGCCTATCAAGAAGTGATTCAGATCATGGAACAGATCCTGAGTGCGGTCCAAACGGCCCACGAGCATAACATTATTCATCGGGATCTGAAACCACAAAACATTTTGATCGATCAAAATAAGGTCGCGAAAATTACCGACTTTGGGATTGCCGTGGCTTTGTCGGAACACAGTTTGACGCAGACCAACACGGTCCTGGGTTCGGTGCACTATTTGTCACCGGAACAGGCGCGTGGGGGGATGGCGACCAAGAAGTCCGACATCTATTCGCTCGGTATCATTTTGTACGAACTGTTAACGGGAACGGTACCCTTCGAGGGTGAAACCGCCGTCTCCATTGCCTTGAAGCATTTCCAATCGGAGATTCCGTCCGTCCGCGAGATTGACCCACGGATTCCGCAAGCCTTGGAAAATGTGGTTCTCAAGGCCACGTCCAAGCGCCCGGAAGACCGGTACGTCGATGCCGCGAGTATGGCAGCCGATTTGAAAACATCGCTGTCCCCCAAGCGGGCGGGTGAACGCAAATTTACGCCGGTTCAGGACGATGATGGGGAGACTAAGGTCTTGCCCCTCAGCGCGCTGAACTCGGCCGCACCCGTTGCGGCTGAAGCGGCCACGAAGGCGGACTCCAAGCCAGCGGCCAAGGCCGATGACGAGAAAACGCCGCAGAAAAAAGATAAGAAGGGCCGCAAGAAGACCCGGCATCCGCGGCGGCGTAAATTTCTGCTGGCCGGCCTTGTCGTGCTTCTGCTGGTCGCCGGTATTCTGATTGGCATGGCGCTCTTCCGGCCGCAGATGACCAGTGTACCCGACGTGACCGGACGGACCGAAAACGTGGCTGAGTCGCGGTTGCAGGACGCCTATCTGAGCGTCGGCAAGGTTCACAAGACAGCCAGTTCCAAGGTCAAAGTGAACCGCGTCGTCCGAACGGAACCCCGGTCTGGGACCCAGCTCAAACGCGAGACGGTCGTGGACCTGTGGATCAGCACGGGTCCGAAGCGCTACAAACTGGCCAATTACCAGGGTGATTCGTACGCCAGCACCGCCGCCAAGTTGGAGGCTCTGGGCTTTACCGTTCATCGGGAGTCCGTGCATTCAACCAGCGTGCCAGCCGGCAAAATCATGCAACAGAGCGTGACCGCTGGCGAACGGGTCGTGCCGTCACGGACGGACATAACCTTCACGGTGTCGACCGGCTCGGCGACCGTGACGTTGGCGGACCTGACGGACAAGACCAAGGCCCAAGCCCAGGGCTACGCGACCAACCACAACCTGAACTTGGCGTTTGACTACGCCTACTCCAGTGACGTCGCCAAGGGCCGCGTGATCAAGCAGTCTCCTGGTGAGGGTGCTGTCGTGCGAGAGGGCGATGAGGTCACCTTGACCCTGTCACGGGGCGCAGAGAGCGAGAGTAGCTCCAGCGTCGATCAGTTCAGCGTGAACGTGAAGATTCCGTTTGATAATAGCGACAGCGAGAGTGAAAGCGACGACAGCGATGAGAGCAGCAGTAGCAGTAGCTCGTCGGCGTCGAACCTGGTTCAGATCTATCTGAAGGACCAGGATCACTCGCTGAGCACCATCTACAAGCAGATGACGATCACGGCGGATACCAGCGTAACGTTGCCATTCACCGTGGCATCTGGCAAGGCGGGGGCGTATAAGGTGGTCAGAGACGGCCACGTCATCGCTTCCGACAGCCACGTCACCAAGAACTAATGCACGTTGTTGGTCGCCTTACCGGGTGGTTAGATTGTTTCGCTCAGGTAATTCGGAGTGCCAAGCAAGGTTATTGGATGATTAATTTTCAAACAAAAAACGTTTTCGTAATCGTCAAGGAATTGGCGGCTACGAAAACGTTTTTTAGTTCAGTGCATTTAGGAAGAGTAATCTGTTCGTTTTTTTCTAAAATAGGGTACTGTGATAATACAAGATGATTTTTGACGATTGGACATCCCAATCTATAACATCACCATTTTCGAAGGGAAAATGTAGCGGTACCATCACTCCGTTATTAATAAATTCATCATAAGAGATAGTTACGTCTGGTATGAGGTTAAGAGTGAGGACGGGGAGACATGAGAAATATTTTAAAGAATAGGGCTGTGTTGACCCTCTCTACGGCAAACATTGCTGAAACGATTGGCGTCAGTCTTTTTAATATTATTTTACTAATGTATGCCAAGCAGATGGCACAGCCTACGTTGATGGTTTCAATTGTATCAATCAGTGTTATTATTCCAGGAACATTAGGGATTCTAACGGGGCGTTTAGCTGATTTTTCCCGTAACAAAGCACGAGCATTAATTTATGCCAAGTTGGTGCAGTCTGGACTCTATGTGCTTTTAGGCTGTGTTATTACGAGAAAAACACTTTGGGTCTTCGGGGTTGTGATTGCGGTTGATATTATCTCACATTGCTTGGGACAGTACAGTAGCAGTCTTCGATTGCCAATTATTAAAGAAAAGGTACCAAAAGGGGAGCGGCAGCAGGTCCTAGGTTTAAATCAAAGCATTGCTTCTTTGTTACAACCTGTTGGCCAGTCTTTAGGGATTACGGTGATTGCGTTGTCACATGACTACGCAATTGCAGCGTTTATTAATGCGGGAACATTTCTTGTTGCAGCTTTAATTTTAAAACTTGATCAGAATAGATTAGTGGTTAAAACTACTGAAATGACGTCGGCATCATCATGAATTGACTAGCTTACCGTTCAGTCTCGAAATTCTGCTAATCAATACCTGTTTTATTTTGGGAACGATTTTTGGGAGTCTTTGTAAAATTAGGTGGATAGATTGTTTATCCTTCAAGTGTCTGATGATTTTAGATATTGGATTGTTGATATTCTTGTTCAGCAACTTTTTACTGATACAGAATTATTGGTTCGTTCTTTTCACGGTATTTCTGACATCTTTTGGTTTAGCAAAATTAAATCCTAAATTGTATGCTCAAATCATAGAAGCCGCGGATGAAAAGATTGTTGGTACAGTCGTTGGAACTTTGGGGTCGTTAGTCACAGCTGCTGTGCCCATTGGAAGTGTTGGACTTGTCGTTCTTTACAATTCGGTGTCGCCTGATTTTGCCTATTTAACGGCAATCGCTTTGTTGATTGTTGGTATGACTACGTTAATCTTTGATAAACGAAATGTTAGTCCTGATAGGTAGATGAAGACGATGAAGCGAGCCAACTCAGCGATTAGCTAGTTGGTGAATCGCCCCTGGAAACAGGCACGATTGCACGGCGATTGTTTCTTGGCTTGGATATTTTGGGTAGGCGTTGCTTAGCGAAAGATTGTGTTCGCTGTCAGGATAGTGAAAAATACGGGGTCCATGTCAGTGACCAGAGGCGGGTCAAGGTGAACAGCTGTGTCAGTGTTCTAGACTGAGTGGGCTGCTCAGTCTAGAACACGGGACGACCTGGGAGACTGGTGGTTTTCCAGGCTTCCAGGCGAGGTGGCAGACCGTACCTCAGGCTGACACCGTTCCCCACAGTAGGACCGCTTGAGCCTGCTGGCGGGAACGGTTGTCATTCACCACACATTTTTAGTCTTGCGGACAATTGAACTAACACAATCTGCAGGAAAACTAGTGCCGAACTGCAAATTAGTGTAAACTGAAAGGAAAGAGTTTAAAGGAGGTGCTGCATGTCAGAAGGACAGATTCGTCAATCACTCAGTGGCTTTTATGATATCTACAGTGAGGGCCAAACTTACCGGACGCGCGCACGGGGAAACTTTCGGAAACGCAAGATCACGCCGCTCGTGGGCGACCGGGTAACCTTTGAAAGTACGTCGCCTAAGGAAGGTTATGTGCTGGAGATTTTACCGCGGGACAACGAATTAACGCGGCCACCCGTTGCCAACGTTGATCAGGGCGTTGTGGTTACGGCCGTGGCGTCACCTGAGTTTTCGACTGGCCTACTGGATCGCCAACTGATTGCGCTAGAGGTCAGTGACATTACTCCCGTGATTTACTTCACGAAGACCGACTTGATCGACGATGCCCGCTACCAGGAGTTTGAAACCCTGGCGGCCGGTTACCGGAAGATTGGGTACACAGTTTGTTTGACGCGAGAACCGTTTGCCAAAGCGGGGCTTGACCAACTCAAGGCCACGTTAAAGGGCCAAGAGACCGTCATCATGGGTCAGACCGGGGCGGGAAAATCCACTCTGTTGAATCACATTTCGCCGGACCTGGCGTTAGCGACGGGAGAAATCTCAACCGCGTTAAACCGGGGGAAACATACCACGCGGAAGGTGAGTCTGATGCCGATTGCGGGGGGCCTAGTGGCTGATACGCCAGGGTTCTCCTCGTATGAGACGTTGACGATCGATTATCGTGACCTGTGTCACTACTTCCCGGAATTTTTGAACGTGGCGAGTGACTGTCGGTTCCGTGGGTGTGTTCACGTTAATGAGCCGGGCTGTGCCGTTAAGGCCGGATTGGCGAACGGGGACTTCCTGCAGAGTCGGTACGATAATTATTTACAATTACTTACGTTGTTAAAGAATCAAAAACCAATTTATAACAAGAAGAAATGAGGAAGAGATTTTATGATTAAAGTAGCGCCTTCAATTTTAAGTGCAGATTACGTGAACCTCCAACCAGACATTGAAAAGGTCGACCAAGCCGGTGCTGAAGTCTTACACATCGACATCATGGATGGTAGCTTCGTCCCAGCCCTGTCTTACGGTCCCGGTTGGGTCAAGGCAATTCGGCCAATCACAAAGATGGTCTTAGACGTTCACATGATGGTCCAAAACCCAGAACGTTACGTTGAAGACTTTGCCAAGGCTGGTGCCGACATCATTGGTGTCCACGTTGAAGCAACGCCACACATTCACCGGGCCTTACAAATGATTCAAAACGCCGGTGCAACGCCAGAAGTTGTCATCAACCCGGGGACGCCCGTTTCCATGATCGAACCCGTTCTGGACATGGTCGGCCAAGTGCTGGTGATGACGGTCAACCCTGGCTTTGGTGGTCAGAAGTTCTTACACAGCACGGTTGCTAAGATTGCTGAATTGGATGCCATCAAGAAGGCCAAGGGCTACGACTTTGATATCGAAGTCGATGGTGGGGTCAACAACCAAACCGTTGTGGACTGTGCCAAGGCTGGTGCTACGGTTGCGGTTGCTGGTTCATACGTCTTCAACGCCGAAGACCCAGCTGCCCGGATTCAAGCCCTGAAGGACGCGACAAAATAATGCCCCGGGGCGGAACGTTTAATCTGTTAGTGGGGGGTCCCAAGGCTAATTGGCCGGCAGACCTCACTGAGAAAATCGTTGGCCCCTGGATTGGCGTTGATCGGGGGACTTTACGGTTAATCGATCACAATGTGCAGCCGGTGGCGGCCATTGGGGACTTTGATTCCCTGGCGGCACCGGAGTTACAACGGGTGCGGCGCAATGTCAAAGACATTCGGCAGTCGCAGCCCGAAAAGGATTTTACCGATACGCAGATGGCGGTCTCCGTGGCCTTTGGGGATTACGGGGCCGACAACGTCGACATTTATGGGGCGACGGGCGGTCGGTTAGATCACTTTTTGGCGAACCTCTTTATCGTGTTGGAACCGCAGTACAAGTTGTATGCGAGTCGCATTCGGTTGATTGATAAACAGAATACGATTACGTACTATTTACCGGGTCACTACACGTTGCAGAAGGAACCCGACAAGAATTACCTGGCCTTTGTGCCATTGACGCCCATCGACCATCTCAGCTTGATCGATGAGAAGTATCAGCTCCATGACGAACCGATTCCGTACCCGATTTCCTTTGCCAGCAACGAGTTTGTCGGCGACACCGGGGAATTTCAGTTTGACACGGGCGTGCTCTGCGTCATCCAAAGCTGTGACACCTACGAGGCGCGGCACGAGTAAGCGTTAGCTGAACAGCTAGCGGGTTCAGCGTCTCCGGACGGGTGAAAATGGGAGCGGTTCGTTGTGGGCGGACGCCCGGAGCCAAAGGACGGTCTCCTGGCTTCCTTTGCGCCTCATAAGACGAGTCGCAAAGTGACCAATTCCCTAAATGGCTATCGCCATTTAGAGAATTCCCACGACTGGCCCCATTTTCACCCGTCCTGTGGCTTGCACTAGTTTTTCAGCTAACTCTCTAGTGTGTTACTGGTCTGAGACGGGTGTTATCCTTTTACTAGAAATGAAAAATACGACACACAAAATTCTGTAAAAAGAATTTCGTGTGTCGTATTTATTTTGAAAAAATTTTAAGACAACCCAGCTTGATGAGCGGGTGAGGGCAACCGTCCGCGTCGAGGAGGCTTTGAGAAACAGTCTTAAACCTCCGAGTTTGATTTTAGGACACTTCTAATAAGTCTGTTTTGCCAAGAGGCGTCACTGCGGGCCAGCAAAGGTAATCCCTGTTTCACTCAACCGAACAATGGTAAACTATCATATAGAAGCAATTGTTAATGAATCCAATCAGTGAGGGACTAGATACGAAAAAAATGAAATAAAAAAGCACCAACCAGCGACTGCTGATTAGTGCTTTCAAGATTAGTCATATCTAGAAACTAGACACGAGTGACCTTACCTGACTTCAAAGTCCGAGCTGAAATCCAGACTTTTTTCGGCTTACCGTCCACTAAGATGCGAACCTTTTGTAAGTTCGGCTTCCAAGCGCGACGACTTGAATTCAAAGCGTGAGAACGCTTGTTACCGAAGCGCGTCCGCTTGCCGTTGAGAAAATCCTTTGCCATGGCGTAAACCCTCCTTTATGGATTCATTACTTTTAAAAAGCAGTGCTTTTTACTCACCTGAATAATTTACCATACAATTTTGTGGAAAGCAATGTTTTCTTTCAAGGAAATTTACTTGACACTTATTTACCGTAAGAACAAGCATTTCGGTGTTCCTATTTCTATTTTTGCTTAGGTTGTGGTAAGATTAATTTCTGTTAAAGATTCTATATCCAGACAAGGAGGCTATTTCCATGGCCGTAAAGATTAAAACTCAGTACGGAACAATTGATATTACCAATGAAGTGATTGCGACCGTTGTTGGGGGCGCCGCGACTGATAACTATGGTGTCGTGGGCATGGCAAGTAAGAATCAGATTCGTGACAACGTTAACGATATTTTACGGCGGGAGAATTATGCCCGCGGGGTCGTCGTTCGCCAAGAAGAGAACGGGGTTGCCATTGACGTGTACGTGATTGCCAGCTACGGAACTAAGATTTCCGAAGTTTCACGCAGCGTCCAGTCTAAAGTTAAATATAACCTAGAAACAATGCTGGGGGTTACCGCAAACTCAGTGAACGTCATCGTACAAGGGGTGCGGGTATTGGCTGATTAGCCAGTCGTACTGAAATCAAGGAGGAAACTTAGTTGAAAGTAACAGAAATTACTAATCTTGAGTTTGGTAAGATGGTCCAAGCCGCCTCGCAAAAGCTAAACCAAAACGCTGATTTTATTAATTCATTGAACGTCTTCCCAGTTCCTGATGGGGACACTGGGACCAACATGAGCCTGTCGTTACAAAGTGGGGCCAAGTACGAACGCGATGCTGATAGCACGGCGGTCGGTGTCCTGGCCGTGGCTTTGGCCAAGGGCTTACTGATGGGCGCCCGGGGCAACTCCGGTGTGATCCTGTCCCAAATTTTCCGTGGCTTTTCCAAAAAGTTAGCTGACAAGCAAACGCTGACGGCCCAAGATTTGGCCGATGGCTTCGCAGCCGGCGCAGAGACCGCCTACAAGGCCGTTATGAAGCCAACGGAGGGAACTATCCTGACCGTTGTTCGTGAGGGTGCTCAGGCGGGCTTAAACACGGCTAAGGAGTCCGATGACGTCTTAGCTGTGATGGACGCTGTCTTTGAGGCGGCCAAGGCTGCTTTGGCAACCACACCAGACTTACTGCCTGTCTTGAAGCAGGTGGGCGTGGTGGACTCCGGTGGTCAAGGGTTGACTTTTGTACTGGAAGCCTTTAACGACTCCCTAAACGGCCGTGTCGCTGAAGAGGGCGACTACAAGCCAGACGATGCTGAAATGGACGAAATGATTGACGCTGCGCACCATCAGAGTGTGCAAGGAAAATTAGATCCTAACAGCATCAAGTATGGTTACTGTACTGAAATCATGGTACGTATCGGCCGTGGGAAACAAGTTGACCACGACTTTGATTACGATACCTTCTACAAGTATCTCGCTGATTTAGGGGATTCCCTGTTGGTCGTGAATGATGAAGAAATCGTCAAAGTTCACGTTCACACGGAACATCCTGGTAAAGTTATTGCCTGGGGCCAAGAATTTGGTGATTTAGCCAAGGTCAAGGTTGATAACATGCGGATGCAACAGGAAACCATCATGGAGCACGATGAAGAAACTGGGGCCGCTCCGGTGGCCACAGCAACCGACGAAGCCCCTGCCGACACGGCCATCATTGCGATTGCCGCCGGCGAAGGCCTTGGGACGTTGTTCAAGAGCTTAGGCGTGACCCACGTGGTCAACGGTGGGCAAACCATGAATCCAAGTACGCAGGATATCGTGGATGCCATCAACCAGAGCCAAGCTAAACGGGCCATTGTGTTGCCAAACAACAAAAATATTTTCTTAGCCGCTGAACAAGCCGCTAAGGTCGCTGATATTCCAGCCGTTATCGTCCATTCCAAGACGGTTTCGCAAGGGATGACGGCGATGCTCGGGTACAATCCAGACGCTGAATTGGCAGAAAACCAAGAAGCCATGGAAGATAACTTGAGCGCCGTGAAGAGTGGTCAAGTGACCCACGCGATTCGCGATACCCAACTTGATGGGTTTGATATCAAGGAAGGGAACTTCATGGGCATCGTTGACGGGACCATCAAGGTGACCGACGCCGATCTGTTAAAGACCGCCGTCGACACGGTGAAGGCCATGCTCGATGATGAGAGTGAAATTATTACGATTATTTACGGTTCTGACACGACGGCCGAGGTTGCGGAACAGTTGCAACAACAGGTCGAAGCGTTGGATGATGACTTAGAAACAGAAGTTCATGAAGGGGACCAACCGGTTTACCCATTCTTGATTTCGGTTGAATAACCGGTAAACGAAAAAAGATTGGGCTAATGGTCCAGTCTTTTTTTCGCTATCACCAGTGACGGGAGGGAAGCACATGACAAGTTTAAGCGATAGCGTCGCCGCCTTAGCAGGGGTCGGCCCCAAGCGGGTTCAGGCGCTCAAGAGTCTCGACATTGAAAATATTAATGATTTATTGACCTACTTTCCCTTCCGTTACGAAGACTTACAGGCTAAGGACCCGGCCGAGTTAACCGACCAGGCCAAGGTCACCTTAAAGGGAACGGTTGCGGGGGCAGCTGTCTTGACGCGGTTCGGTCGTAAGAAAAATCGGTTAAATTTCCGGTTGTTACTGGATGAACACACTGTCATCCCGGTGACGTTTTTCAACCAACCCTGGCTAAAAGATAAGCTCGAGGTCGGTAATGAAATCGTGGTCTACGGGCGGTTCGATGCCAAACGGCAGAGCCTGGCGGGGATGAAAATCCTGGCCAGTGCCGACAGCGGCATGGGGTCCATTTACCCGGCCAACAAGGAAATCCGGCAGGGCACGATTCAAAAGCTCGTTGAATCCGCGTTTGACACCTATGAGCCGGTGATCGTCGACCTGATTCCCGAGGGCTTGCGCGACCAGTACCGCTTGCTTCACCGCAAGCAAATGATTCACGATATGCATTTTCCAGCCGACGCCAACGCGGCCCAGGCAGCCCGTCGCACGGCCAAGTTTGAGGAGTTTTATCTCTTTGAGCTGCGTCTACAAATCGTGCGGGAACAGGACCACACCTTACATGGCAAGGCGCTACACTACGATTTGGCCAAGCTCAAGGCATTTATCGATTCACTGCCTTATGAGTTGACCGGGGCGCAAAAGAAAGTCGTTAATGAAATTTGTTTCGATTTGAAACGACCGGTTCACATGAACCGACTCCTGCAAGGGGATGTCGGGAGTGGGAAGACCGTCGTCGCCGCCATTGCCATGTACGCCGCGATTACCGCGGGGGCCCAGGCGGCCCTGATGGCCCCGACCGAAATTTTAGCCGAACAACATGCCAATAACCTGGCCAAGCTGTTCGCTGATTTCCCAGTCAATGTCGCCCTCTTAACCGGAGCGACCAAGGCCGCGGCCCGCAAGACCCTGTTGCCGCAAATCAAACGGGGTGGCGTGGACCTCTTGATTGGGACCCATGCCCTGATTCAGCCCGAGGTCGACTACCATGACCTGGGACTAGCCGTGATCGATGAGCAACACCGCTTCGGGGTCAACCAACGCCAGGCGTTACGAGAAAAGGGCCAACAGCCCGATGTGCTGGCCATGACGGCCACGCCAATTCCCCGGACCCTCGCGATTACCGCGTACGGTGAAATGGATGTCTCGGTCATTAACGAGCTTCCCGCCGGTCGGCAACCCATCAAGACCACCTGGATTCGTAGCAATCAGGTCGACGCCACGCTGCGTCAGGTCAAGGCGGAGCTGAGCACGGGTTCACAAGCTTACGTGGTCACGCCCCTGATTGAGGAATCCGAAGCCGTCGACATGAAAAATGCCGAGGCCATTTACGAACGATTTAAAGAAGAATTTGAACCGACCTACAAGGTAGGCCTGCTGCATGGTCGGATGAAAGATGACGAGAAAAATGCCATCATGGATGCGTTCAAGGCCAATGAGTTTCAGGTGTTGGTCGCCACGACAGTGATTGAAGTCGGAGTCGATGTGCCCAACGCCACGCTGATGATGATTTACGACGCCGACCACTTCGGTTTGGCCCAATTGCATCAATTACGGGGCCGGGTCGGTCGAGGAACGCGGGCATCGGCTTGTATTTTAATTGCTGACCCCAAAAATCAATTAGCTGTCGAACGAATGACGACCATGACCAGTACCAATGACGGGTTTGTGCTGTCGCAAAAGGACTTGGAATTGCGGGGCCCGGGTGATATTCTGGGAAGAAAGCAGTCCGGGGTACCCGACTTTAAGGTGGGCGATCCCGTGGCCGACCTCAATATTTTAAGCGCGGCGCAACAGGCCGCTAAAGAAACCGTCGCCTCGCCAAATTGGGCGGACAAGGACGATAACCTGGCTCTGGCAGCGTTTCTCAGCACCACCGCGCACCGCAACACCACCATGGATTAGCCAAAGGAGATTACTCATGAAAATTGCTGTAGATGCAATGGGCGGCGACTATGCGCCCGCTGAAATCGTTAAGGGCATCGAATTAGCCCGTGACGCGTACCCAGACATTGAATTTTTACTGTACGGTCAAGAAGAAAAGGTTCAACCGCTGTTACAGGACAGTACCCGTATCAAATTGATGCCGGCACCAGAAGTGATTGCCATGGAGGACGAACCCGTTCGTGCCGTGCGCCGGAAGAAAAATTCCAGCATCGTGCTGGCCGCAACGGCCGTCCGTGAGGGGGAGGCCGACGCCTTCTTCTCCGCTGGAAATACCGGGGCTGTCTTGGCTGCCGGCCTGCTGATTGTCGGCCGAATCAAGGGTATCGACCGGCCTGGGCTGACGACCACCTTACCCGTCCTGCAAAAGCCAGACCAATCGAGCTTTGTGATGCTGGACGTAGGAGCCAACGCCGATACCAAGCCGTTTAACGTCGTGCAATATGCCATCATGGGCCAGTACTATGCTCAATCCGTCATGCACGTGGAAAAGCCCCGCGTCGGCCTGTTAAATAACGGGACGGAAGCGGATAAGGGTGATAAGAATCACCGGGCTATTCACGAAGCACTGGCTGCGATGGACGAAATTAATTTTGTCGGCAACGTTGAATCCCGTGAATTACTGAATGGGGCGGCGGACGTGGTCGTGACCGATGGGTTCACCGGAAACGCCACGTTGAAGGCCATCGAAGGCACCGCGCTGTCCATGCTGAAGCTGATCAAGGGTGAAATCATGAGCGGTGGCCTGGGTGGTAAAATTGGGGCCAGCATGTTGAAGCCGGTCTTCCGCAACGTTCGGAGCGCCATGGACTACTCCCAATACGGGGGGGCCGTACTTCTGGGCTTGAAGGCCCCAGTCGTTAAGACCCACGGCTCCACCAAGGCACCGACCGTTAAGAACACGATTGGTCAAATCCATGAACTGATTGCTAGCAAGAGTGCTGACCAGTTAGTCACTTACTTTGCCGAACACGGCGAGCAAATGAGCGCCCTCAAGGAGTCCCTGAAGTAAACGCCTATAATGGACTAAACGGAGCGCTCTGTGTCGCCTTACCGGGCGAGAAAAATGGGCCGGAACGCTGGGGGCAGGACGCCCAGAGCCCAAAAGCGGTCTCTGGGCTTGCTTTGAGCCTCTAAGAGCGAGTCTCAAAGTCACCATTTCTTGTTTGACGTTAAACCGTCAAACAAGAAATCCCCCGGCTGAGCCCATTTTTCTCGCCCTCACGGCTTAGCGTCGTTTAGCCCAGTTAGGTGTTCATATCGGGAGCTTCTCTTGATGTCAGATGATTGCCGGAATTGTATGGACTGGTGTCATCGCTGGCGTTCCCGGCGGTGGATTCAAGTTGCCCTGCTGTGGGGAACGTTTCCAGCCGAAGAAGCGGTCTGGAACCTCGACTTTGAGCCTGATAGACGGTCTCAAAGGCCGTCCCGTGCTCTAGGCTGAGTAAGAAACCTCAGCCAAGACCACCGACACAGCTGGTCAACTTGATCCGCCTCTGGTCACTGACGGTGGTGTCGCCCATGTTTCACGTCCTTACGGCTTGGCGTGGTTTAGCCCGTTTAGGTCTTCGCGTCAGGAAACTTTCTTGATGCGAGAGAGCAGTCGTCAGGTGATTACCTGGCAACACGAATCCGAGGACGCGTACGATACGAGTTAAACGAGTGTGAGCCGCAGGGCTGGTGAAAATGGGCTCAGCCGTGGGAGTTGCCTTAGCGGTTTACCGCTTAGGCAACTGATATCTTTGAGACTCGGTCTGTGAGACTCAAAGTAAGTCTGGAGACCGCCTTTTGGCTCCAGACGTTCGCCCACAGCGTCCCGGCCCATTTTCACCAGCCCGGAGGCACCAGCAAAGCCAAGTTTAACCCGGATGATTAATTGGCTAGACAAGGACCGGCAAAACGGTTAGACTACTATTTGAATACTGTGAGCGAGGGATTACAATGACAAAAGCAGAAATTTTTGACAAGATTGCCGACATTATTGCCGACCGTTTCGAGGCTGACCGAGATACCATCAACGAACAACTGAACTTCAAGCAGGACTTAGACGCTGATTCCATTGATTTTGTGGAGTTCGTCTTGGAACTGGAAGATACGTTTGGCGCTGAAATTTCGGATGAAGATGCTGAAAAGCTGAACACCATTGGTGAAGTAGTCGATTACATCGACGCCCACCAGAATCAACAAAAATAAATTATTTGAGCGAGTCCGGGCCGCAGGTTAAGTCGTCCCGGGCTTTTTCAATCTGGAAATATTTCCCAGTCAGGCAGTCAGTCCACCACCAGAATTATTTTCTCGTGAAAATTCTGCGTGATTTCCAGTGAAAACGGCTGGATTCAGGTATAATAGTGACTGTGTGTGTCTTTTAGATTGGCTAGTTAGCCATTAACATTTGGGCATAACCCGTGTTAGGAAGACATTAATTAAAGAAACCAATATCAAAGAAATTAAGTTGGGTGACTCGGGTAACTGTCGGTAGTCGGGGTCGGATTACGAGGATACGTGCCTTAGATGCGGGCCGGTTAGCCATTTGGTTAAGTTGAGAATTTGTTGGGTGTTGCCTTAGCCGGAGGAGGTCAGGGCCACCACCCTGTGACGGTGTTCTTAGGTTAGGCGGACTTTCCTAGCCTTAGAACATGGGCCAAGCTGGAGATTCACGGTTCTTGTGAAGCTTCGGCTTGAGGTCAAAGACCGCTTCTCAGGCTTTGACCGTGTCCCATAGGGTGGTGGTCCTGGCAGCCGCAGGCAAATCGGGGAACACCCAGCGTATTGAAGAAATGAGGGAATTAGCGCGTGATTGCTGGATTAAATCAAGAGTTAGCAGAAAATTATGATATACATTTTAAAGATCAGTCGTTGCTTGACGAGGCGTTTACTCAGGCCTCGTACGTCAATGAACACCCGAACCAGGGGCTGAAATTTTACGAACGCATCGAATTCTTAGGTGACGCCGTGATGCAATTGGTTGTTTCCAATTACATTTTCCGCCGTTATCCCAAGATGCCTCAAGGTCGGTTGACCCGGCTACGGGCTGCTATGGTCAACGAACAAAGCTTTGCCAGTTTTGCTCGCGAATGTCACTTTGACCAGTACATTCGCTTAGGTAAGGGTGAGGAAAAGGCGCAGGCCCGGCAACGGGATTCCCTGCTCTGTGATATCTTCGAATCCTTTGTCGGCGCCCTGTACATGGATCAGGGGCTGGAAAAAGTTGTGCCATTCGTCACGAAAGTGGTCTTCCCTAAGCTAGACGAGGGCCGTTTCGATGAGTTCTTTGATCACAAGACTGAATTACAAGAACTCGTCCAACAAAATGGCCCCGTAGATATCGACTACCGGTTATTAGACGAGGAAGGTCCCGACAACGACCGCGCCTTTATGGTGGCCGTTTACGTGAACGACAAGCAGTTAGGCGAGGGCCACGGCCATTCGAAGAAGCACGCGGAACAAAATGCGGCGCGCCATGCGCTGGAGAATCTGAAAGTAGAGTAAGGATGACTAACGATGCGGTTAAAGACATTAGAAATTAGCGGGTTCAAGTCCTTCGCGGATAAAACCCGAATTGACTTTTTGCCGGGGATGACCGGCATCGTCGGCCCCAATGGGAGCGGTAAGAGTAACATTTCCGAAGCGGTTCGTTGGGTCTTGGGGGAACAGTCCGCGAAGAGCTTGCGGGGCAGTAAGATGCCCGACGTTATTTTTGCGGGCTCAGCCGACCGGCACCCGTTGAATCGGGCAGCCGTGTCGATCACGCTGGACAATAGCGACCACTATTTAAAAAGTGATTACACTGAGTTGACCCTTAGCCGGGTGCTCTACCGGTCCGGCGACTCGGACTACCAATTGAACGGTCAAAGCTGCCGGTTGAAGGACATCACGGAACTCCTGATGGATTCGGGGATGGGGCAAGACTCCTTCTCCATCATTTCTCAGGGACGCGTCGAGGCCATTTTCAACAGCAAGCCCGAAGACCGGCGCAACATCATTGAGGAAGTCGCGGGCGTTTATAAATATCGGAAGCACAAGGAAAAGGCCCAGCGTGAACTGGACGACACCACGGCGTATTTACACCGGGTCGAGGACATCATCGCCGAGCTGGAAGGCCGTGTGCAGCCGTTAGAGGAGCAGAGCAATCTCGCCCAGGACTATCTGGATCAGCAGGAAAAATTTGCCCTGCTGGACCGGACCCAACTGGTGCGCCAACTCCACACCGAGATGACGCAGAAGCAGACGGCGGATGCCCAGGTCACCGAGAAACAGGACCAGGTCACCACGCATCAGGCTGCCGAGAAAGCCCAGACGACGACGGTCAATGACCTCAAGCAACAACAGACGGCGTTGCTGGCCACCAAGGATGACCTGCAGGCCAAATTGGTGGCGGCCACACAGCTGGTGGAGCAGCGCCAAGGACAGGTCAACCTGTCTGGCGAGCAGCAAAAGCACCAGGACGAGCAACGGCAGCGGTTAGAGCAGCAGCTGACGACCCTGCAGGCGCGGATGACCACCAATCGTGAGGCGTTGGCCAAGGCTGAGGCGTCGATTGCCGAGCTGACAGATGCCATGAAGACGGCGAAGAAGGAAGCACGCGAGCTGACCCAGGCCACGGATCCCCAAGTGATTGCGGGGCTACGGAAGGACCTGGAAGACTTGCGGACGACCTACTTCGATCAAAAGCAAGACGTCGCCAACTGGCGTAATCAACGGCAATACTTGCAGCAAAACCAGGAGCGCCTGCAGCAACGGGGGCAACGGGTCGCGCAGCAATTGGCCGAGCTCCAGAAACGGGCACAGTCTGCCGAGACTGAAGTCCAAGCGTTAACGGCCCAAGCCACCAGTCAGAAGGCCGCGTTAAACGACGCGGAACGGGGACTGGACGCCGAAGCCGGGCTGTACCAACACCATCAAAAAACGTATCAAACCCTGCAACACAACTGGCAGGCGGCCTTAGAGGTCTACCAGCGGGCCCAAACCAAGGTGGCCAGTCAACAGGCTTCCTCCGCGGAATACGGTGGCTTTTACCAAGGGGTTCGGGCCATTTTGAAACAGCGCGACCATTTCCGAGGACTCCTCGGGGCGGTCTCCGAGCTGTTACAGGTCCCAGAACGCTATACCAGCGCCGTTGAATACGCGTTGGGCGGTCAGCTGCAACAGGTCGTGGTCGACGATGAAACGACGGCCAAGGCCGCAGTCGGCTACCTACGCGAGCACCGCGCTGGTCGGGCCACCTTTCTACCGCTGAGCACGGTGCGCGGCCGGCAAATTGACCGCAACACCCTGCAGCAGTTACACAGTATGACCGGGTATCTAGGTGTCGGGAGCGAGCTGATCACCATTGATCAATCTGCCGCCAACGTATTGGATTATCTGCTAGGCACTACCATTTTTGCAGCTAACCTGGACACGGCCGTCGCCATCAGCCAACGGATTCACCACCGGTATCGCGTGGTCAGTCTGGCGGGTGACGTGGTCAGCGCCAGTGGGGCCATCACCGGGGGCCAATCCCGGCAGAGCCACAGTAGCGTGCTCCGGCAACAACAGGAACTCCAGCAGCTACAAAACAACATTGCTCAAATGCAAAAGTCACTGACCGAGCAAGAGGCTAAAATTAAAGCCCAACGAGCGGCCTTAACGGCTAGCGAACAGCGAAGCCAGGCCTTTCAGAGCACAATTAACACGCTACAACCACAGTGTCGGCAATTAGACGACCAGTTGGCCAATGCGCAAACGACCTTAGAACAGGCCAACCGGCAAGTGAAAGCCGCCGAGTTGGAGATTCAACAGGCCCAGGACAGCGACGCGGATGATCAGGGCAGTCAATTAGCCCAAAAGATCACAACTGGTGAGCAACAGGTCGCCGCAACCGAACAGGCTATCACTGACCTGCAACAGAAGATTTCGATGGTCACGGCCGAGCAGTCGCAGAAACAAGCGGCCTTGACGGCTAAGCAAACGTGGTTGGCGGGCGCCAAGGAACGCCACCAACAACAGCGCGAGACCATCAAGTCGTTGCAAGAGGATGTGACCGCCGATGAGGCTACCGCTAAGACGGTAACGACCGGCCTGGCCGACCTCAAGCAGCAGGCCACGTTGACGCCAGCCGATGCGCAGGCGCAACTGACCCAGGCGAAAAAGGACCGCGAGACGGTGCAAACCGATCTGAACCAGGCCAACGAACAACTGACCACGGTCAACGATGACCTGGCAGCCGCCGAGACCGCCAATCAACGGACCAGTGGCTTACTGCAACTGGCCAACGATGATTTGCAACAGGCCCAGGTCCAGCAGGCCCGGTTAGCCGCCTTGATCGACCAGCAACAGAACCAGTTGGCTGAGAAATACCAGCTGAGTTTAGCCGCCGCCGAGCAAGACGTCAGTGAGTTGCCCGCCGATGAACTGGCCGTGCAGCTTAAGCTGTTGAAGCGGGGATTGGATGAAATTGGTCCGGTCAACCTCAACGCCATTGATGAATACAAAGAGGTCAAGGAACGTTACGACTTTCTGACCCAACAACGCGATGACCTGGTCACGGCCAAGGAACAGTTGACCACGACCATGACCGAGTTGGATGGGCAGGTCAAGCGCCGGTTCAAGGCCAGCTTTGACCAAATTGCCGCGAAGTTTACGGCCACGTTTAAGCAGATGTTTGGTGGGGGCAAGGCTGAACTCGTTTTGACCGACCCGACCGACCTGCTGACCACAGGGGTCGACATCATGGCGCAGCCACCTGGCAAGAAGTTCCAGAACATGGGGCTCCTTTCCGGGGGTGAACGGGCATTGACGGCCATCACGCTTTTATTTGCGATTTTACAGGTCCAACCCGTGCCATTCTGTATTCTGGATGAGGTGGAGGCGGCGCTTGACCCGGCCAACGTGACCCGGTTTGCCCGCTACATTCACCAATTTCAAGATCAAACGCAATTTATCGTCATCACCCACCGGAAGGAAACTATGGTGCAGGCCGATATCCTTTACGGGGTGACGATGCAGGAATCCGGCGTCTCTAAGATGGTCGCCGTCGACCTGGACCAAGAAACCACTCAGGAAAGGAAGCAATCCTAATGGGATTATTTGATATTTTTCGCCGGCGTGCTAAAAAGGAGCCGGCCAGCGAGGCACCAGCCAGCAGTGAGGCGGCCGTAGACTCTTCTGCAGCGGCAACACCCGCTAGTGAAGCGCCCGTAGCCGCCTCTAGTGCGGCGCCGGTCACCGCGACCCCGGCAGCAGAAACGCCAGCATCAGCGGCGACTGCCGCGCCTGATGAAAGTTCTGCGGCGGCCAGCGAGGCACCAGTTGCTTCGAGTGCGGCTGTTGAAGAACCAGCTGAGTCAAGCAGTGCTGCGGAATCTGTGGCATCGTCAGAATCAGCGGCTAGTGAGGCCGAACCAGTGGCGTCGGTCACATCTGAAGCACCATCCGAGGATGAAACGGTTACTGAACCAGCAAGTAGTGAAGCCCCAGCCGCGTCAGTAGCAGAAGATACCGATCAACCCGCTGCAACTGAAACGACTGAAGCACCAGCTACTGAAGCCAGTGAACCAGTAACGACTGAAGAAGCTGAGACGACTCCTGAGTCGGCAACGTCAGTGGAAGCCGCTGAAGCAGAATCAGAGGAGGTCGCAGCTGAAGAGCCAAAAGAAACTGAGACAGAGACTGAGTCCGCTTCAACCGAACCCGCAGAACAATCCGATGAACAATTGTACGATAAGGGCCTGGAAAAGACTCGAACGACCTTTGGCCAACGGTTGAACGCCTTATTGGCTAACTTTCGGCACGTGGATGAGAGCTTCTTTGATGATTTGGAAGAAACCCTGATTGGTGCCGACGTGGGCTTTGACATGGCCGTGAAGCTCAGTGATGAGTTACGCGACGAGGTCAAACTCCAGAATGCTAAGAAGTCCGCTGACGTGCAAAACGTGGTGGTCGAGAAGCTGGTCGAGATTTATGACGCCGCCGGCAACGACGAGAGCACCGCGCTGAACATGGCAACTGATGGCCCAACCGTGATCCTGTTCGTTGGGGTCAACGGGGTTGGTAAAACGACCACCATTGGTAAGATGGCCAACCGGTACCACCAGGCTGGCAAGAAGGTCTTGCTGGCCGCTGCCGACACGTTCCGGGCCGGGGCAACCGAACAGTTAGACGTCTGGGCCAAACGCGCGGACGTGGACATTGTCAAAGGGAAGCCTCAATCTGACCCGGCCGCCGTGGTGTTTGATGCCGTTAAAAAGGCTAAGGAAGAGGCTTACGATATTCTCTTTGTCGACACCGCTGGTCGGTTACAGAACAAGGTCAACTTGATGAACGAGCTGGAAAAAATGAAGCGGATCATTACCCGTGAAATTCCCAGCGCGCCGCATGAAGTTCTCCTGGTGCTGGACGCAACGACGGGGCAAAATGCCTTGACGCAAGCGAAATTGTTTAAGGAATCCACTGCCGTGACCGGCATCGTCCTGACCAAACTGGACGGGACCGCTCGCGGGGGAATCGTGTTAGCCATTCGCAACGAGCTCCACGTACCCGTGAAGTTTATTGGGTTGGGCGAACAGATCTCCGACTTACGGCCATTCGACCCGAATGAGTTTGTTTACGGCTTGTTCAAGGGCTTGATCGACGTGAAGGCGTTGGATAAAAAAGCTTAACTAAAGGAAACGACCACGCCGATGAAATTTGGCGCGGTCGTTTTTAAATTTTATCCAAGTAAAAATAGAATATTAAAATTAGCGTTGTAAAATCTCAATCAGCTCTACAACGCTAATTTCGTATAACTTAGATTTTTTGAATCAGAATCAAACAGGGATTCCAAGCATCCCAAAGAGTCGGGAAAATTTCTAACGGTTCGAAGCCCATGGCACGGTAGAAGGCGTTTGTTTGGTCATAGGTAGCATAGTAGCCGGGAGCAACCGTTTTGACTTGTAGGTAATCGGCGGTTTGGCGGGCACTAGTAATGAGTTTAGCCATGAGTTGTTGGCCGATTCCTTGATGGTGATAGGCACGTTTGATCCCCATACACTGAACTTCTGCAGTGGCGGTGCTAGTCGTGGCGAGATCGATGAAGCCTACGACTGTTTCTCCGTCGCGCGCGACCCATAGCGGTAGAGTGCGGGCAGCGTCAACGTATTCTATTGTTGAGTCTGGTAAACCGAACCAATCGGGAAGATCGGCGAGAACTTCTTGGACAATGTTAGCCTTGACGCTGGCGTTGGTTTCACGCGTGAAAGTGATTGACATAGTGACATCCTCCTGATGGGTGGAAAATAAGTATGACTTACTTGTTCCAATGGAATAAGTATAATAGTAAGGGACATGGAGTTCTATCGATTTATGAAAAGTAAGTGAGATAATTTCTAATTTAAATACAATTAATTCACATCAAATGCGATTAATCTGACTTACCATCCAGATTACCCGAAATCAGCGAAAAAAATTGACGAAACCGCTAAAAATCGGTATTCTGGTAGAGTGTGACACGAACTGGAGGACCAAGCATGGAGATTGAAAAAAATTATCGCATTAATTCCTTATTTGCGTTCTACCAGCCGCTACTGACCGCAAAGCAAAATAATTATATGCAGCTGTACTATGGCGACGACTACTCTTTGGGCGAAATCGCCGAGGAGTTTAACGTCAGTCGGCAAGCGGTTTACGATAATCTGCGACGGACGGAAAAAATCCTCGAAGATTATGAGGGTAAGCTGCACCTCTACCAAGAATTCACGGCGCGCAACGACCAGGCTGATGAGATTCAGTCTTACGTGGCGGCCAATTACCCGCACGATGCCAAGTTAAATCGGCTGGTGGCGGGTCTCGAAAATCTAGAAGAACAATGAAAGTTAGGTGGCAATACGAATGGCGTTTGAAGGATTAACTGAACGACTACAAAACGCAATGCGCAAACTTCGGGGCAAGGGCAAGGTCTCCGAAAGTGATTTACGCGAAACCATGCGAGAAATTCGGCTGGCCTTGCTGGAAGCCGACGTTAACTTTACCGTGGTCAAGGACTTTGTTAAGCAGGTCCGCGAGCGGGCAATGGGCGCCGACGTTCTCGAAGGCTTAAACCCTGCACAACAAATTGTGAAAATCGTTGACGAAGAGCTGACCAAGACGATGGGTGACGAAGCCGTTCCCCTGAACAAGTCGGCGAAGATTCCAACGATCATCATGATGGTTGGGCTTCAAGGGGCCGGGAAAACGACGACTGCCGGCAAGCTGGCGTTGAAGTTAAAGAACGAAGAAAACGCCCGTCCCTTAATGATTGCGGGCGACGTTTACCGGCCAGCCGCCATCGACCAATTGGTCCAAGTGGCCGCCGGCATTGACGTGCCCGTCTTTGAAATGGGCACCGACGTGGATCCCGTGGAAATCGTCCGTCAAGGGTTAGCTCAAGCGGAAAAGGACCACAACGACTACGTGATCATCGATACGGCCGGTCGTTTACAAATCGACGAACAGCTGATGGATGAACTGGCTAACATCAAGGACCTCGCGCACCCAGACGAAATCCTGTTGACGGTCGATGCCATGACTGGGCAAAACGCCGTGGCCACCGCCGAAGGATTCAACGGCAAGCTCGACGTGACCGGGGTCGTTTTGACCAAGTTGGATGGTGATACCCGTGGTGGGGCCGCCTTATCCATTCGTTCCGTCACCGGTAAGCCAATCAAGTTCATCGGGCAAGGTGAAAAGATGACCGACCTGGACGTCTTCCACCCCGACCGGATGGCGTCCCGAATCTTGGGCATGGGCGATATGCTCTCCCTGATTGAAAAGACCCAAAAAGACTTTGACGAGAAACAAGCCAAGGAGTTAACCGAAAAGATTCAGGAAAACTCGTTTGACTTTAACGACTTCCTGGACCAAATCGAACAGATTCAAAAGATGGGGCCAATGGATGAGTTGATGAAGATGATTCCGGGGATGGCCAACAACCCTGCGTTGAAGAATGCTCAGGTCGACCCCAAGGATATGAATCACCTGAAGGCGGTCGTGTACTCCATGACGCCACAGGAACGGACCAATCCAGACGTGCTGAACCCGTCACGGCGGCGACGCATCGCGGCTGGGGCCGGTCGGCCAATTCATGAAGTGAACCGCATGATCAAGCAGTTCAACCAAATGAAGAAAATGATGAACCAAGTTTCCAAGGGGAACATGTCTGGCATGGAACAACTCATGGGCAACTCAGGAATGGGTGGCGGCATGGGCGGTGGTATTAGTGGTCGCATGCAAAAGATGGCCATGAACCGCATGACGCGACAAATTAAGAAGAACAAGAAGAAACGGTTAAAGCGTAAGAAGCGGAAATAGTTTCTGATAGCCTAAGCAGGTTCGAGGATGGCGATGCGTAATCGCTGTGCTGGGGCCTGTTTTTTGTTGGATTCAGGGATGTGGCAAGTGTTGACCTAATGGAAAATAATGACTGAGTAGCCAAAAGTCATACTGGTGAAAGATTAATGGGGAGGCCGGGCAAGGACCAGTCTTATGGCTAACCCCATTAACTTTTAAATATCTTTTGGGTAGACGCGGTGAAATCATTCCGGTATACTGTTCCTAAAGCAACCATAAGGGAGTAACTAGCAGAGCGATTCTGCGGCAATACCCGTCAGCAAGATTTCTTTGGAACTGGTGTCCAGCCAGTTGCCAATCCGGGATTGCCTTAAATAGTGAGACTTATGTGTGTTCACAATTTATTTTGTGTGCACGCGTGAGTCTCTTTTTTTACCCCCGAAAATGGGAAGAAAAGGGCTTACGAGCACACCTCAGGAGGAATTGGCAATGGCCAAATTACCGTTTTATCAGGAAACTGTTACCGACTTATACCAGCGCTTGCAGACCAGCGAGCACGGGTTAAGCTCGGCAACCGCACAGGAACGTCTCTCGGCGAATGGACACAACGTCTTGAACCAGCAGAAGACTACATCCCTGGTGCAGAAATTTTTCGCGCAGTTCAAGGACTTCATGATCATTGTCTTACTGGTGGCCGCGCTGATTGCCGGGCTGACGGGCGAGGTCGTGGATGCCGTCATTATCCTGGTCGTGGTGGTGCTAAACGCCATCTTCGGGGTCTTTCAGGAGGCCAAGGCCGAGGAAGCCATCAACGCCTTAAAGGAAATGTCGGCCCCCAACGCCACGATTCGCCGGGACGGCCAGGTCATGACCGTTAAGAGCGACGAGCTGGTCGTGGGAGACATCGTCTTGCTTGAGGCCGGCGATATCATTCCCGCCGATCTGCGTTTGCTCGACGTGGCTTCGTTAAAGGTCGAGGAATCCGCGTTGACCGGGGAATCGGTGCCCGTGGAAAAGGCGGACGCCATCTTGACCGGCGCGGACCTGCCCATCGGGGATCGCCACAACATGGCGTTCATGAATTCTAACGTCACGTACGGTCGGGCGACCGGGGTCGTGGTGGCGACTGGGATGCAGACGGAGGTCGGCCGCATCGCCGGCATGATCGAAGCCGCAGATGAGACCACCACGCCGCTCCAGGCCAACCTGACCCAGTTAGGAAAATCGCTGACCATCTTGATCCTGGTGATTGCGGCGATTGTCTTTGCGATGGGGATGTGGCGGCAGGCCGAGAGCCTGATTGACATGTTACTGACGGCGATTTCCTTGGCCGTGGCCGCGATTCCGGAAGGCTTGCCCGCCATCGTCACGATTACCTTGGCGCTGGGAACCCAGCGGATGGCCAAACGGCACGCCATCGTCCGAAAGCTACCCGCCGTGGAAACGCTGGGGAGCACCGACATTATTGCCTCGGATAAGACCGGGACGTTGACCCAAAACAAGATGACGGTCGAAAAGGTTTACGAGGACTTACGGTTAGCCGACGCCCATATGGTTGATTTTGACCGCGAGGACCGGTTGGCGCAGGTCATGATTCTCAGCAACGATACCAAGGTGACACCGGATGGCTTAGCCGGTGACCCCACCGAAACGGCGCTAGTACAGTACCAACTGGACCGCAACTATCCGGTTGATCGGGTGTTAACGGACATGCCCCGGGTCGCAGAAATTCCGTTTGACTCCGAGCGAAAACTCATGTCGACGGTCCACCCCTTAGCGGATGGCCGTTTCCTGATTGCCGTCAAGGGCGCGCCGGATGAACTGCTGAAGCGCGTCACCCGGTTGGCCAAGGACGGTGCCATTTCACCCCTGAGCGACGCCGACCGGCAACACATCTTGGATACCAACCACAACATGGCCACCCAGGCCTTACGGGTCCTGGCGTTTGCTTACCGCATCACGGATCAGGTACCCACGGATATGACCAGTGAAGCTGTGGAAAATGACCTGATTTTGGCCGGCATGGTCGGCATGATCGACCCCGAACGCCCAGAGGTGGCCCAGGCCGTGGCGGATGCCAAATCTGCTGGGATACGGCCGATGATGATCACCGGGGACCACCGCGATACGGCCGCTGCGATTGCGGTCCGGCTGGGCATCATCGACAAGGGTGAGACCGCCGCTGTGATTACCGGGGCCGAACTCGATGAGATGGACGACGCCACCTTTGCTAAGAAAGTGAGCGACTACGCGGTTTACGCCCGGGTCGCGCCCGAGCACAAGGTCCGCATCGTCAATGCCTGGCAGAAGCGCGGCAAGGTCGTTGCCATGACCGGGGATGGGGTCAACGATGCCCCCGCCCTGAAGGCCGCCGATATTGGAATCGGCATGGGCATCACCGGGACCGAGGTTTCTAAAGGCGCCAGCGATATGGTCCTGGCCGACGACAACTTCTCCACCATCGTGGTCGCCGTGGAAGAGGGACGGAAGGTCTTTGCCAACATTCAAAAGGCCATCCAATACCTGCTGTCCGCCAACCTGGGGGAAGTCTTGACCCTGTTCATGATGACCATGTTGGGTTGGCAAATTCTGGCGCCGGTCCACATTCTCTGGATCAACCTGGTGACCGATACCCTGCCAGCCATTGCGCTGGGGGTCGAACCCATGGAACGCAACATCATGAAGCAGCCACCACGGGGTCGGAAGTCGAACTTCTTCTCCGGTGGGGTCTTCGGCGGCATCATCTACCAGGGGCTGTTAGAGGGGGGCATTACGCTGATCGTCTACTGGTTGGCGTTGACCTACCCGGTACACGCAACGGCCAGCCTGGCCCACGCCGATGCCTTAACGATGGCCTTTGCAACGTTGGGACTGATTCAACTGTTCCACGCCTTTAACTCTAAGTCGATTCACGGCTCGATCTTCACGGTCGGCCTCTTCAAGAACAAGTTCTTCAACTGGGCCATCGTGATTGCCTTTGCCTTACTGGCCATGACGATTCTGGTGCCCGGCTTGAACGGCATGTTCCACGTTGCCCACCTGGATGGGTTCCAATGGGCTATCGTGCTGGCGGCTTCGTTTATGATGATTGTGATCGTGGAAATTGTTAAGTTCTTCCAGCGCCGCGTGTTAAAATAAGTATTAACAGCGCCTCCGGGCCGGTGAAAATGTGCCGGAACGCGGTGGGCGCCGTCTGGAGCCGAAGGGCGGTCTCCAGACTTACTTTGAGCCTCCTAACCCGAGTCTCAAAGATAGCAGTGGTCTAAGCGGTAAACCGCTAAGGCCACTCCCACGGCTGAGCACATTTTCACCGGCCCTGCGGCTCACACTGGTTTAGCCCGCGGGGGTGCGATTGGTTTGGATGGTAGTCATCGACTTTTAAACGGATGATGTTTATTCGTTCAGCATTAGTCCGAAGTCGTCTACCACTATCCAGTTAAAACAAATTTTGAAGTTACTCAAAAAATCTGCCCACTCGTGTGTTTTTCGAGTGGGCTTTCTAGTATCCGAAAGGAGTTGGGACCATGGCATTAACCTATGCGTCTTGTTTACAGGCTGCCGATGTTATTTTGAATAGCGGGGCCGTGCCCACGATTGTTGGCGAGGCCGGTATCGGGAAGTCCGCGCTGGTGGCCGATTTGGCGCAGCGACGGCAGGCAAAATTGTTTACGACCGTGGTGAGTTTGGTGGAAAAGGGCGACCTGGTGATTCCCGTGCCGCCGTTGACCGCCGATTCCTTTGTGCAGACGGCTAAGTACGGGTCGTTGGCCGACGTGCAATTTGGTTACTCACACACCCTGGTCGCCATGATTCGCTATGCCGAGGCGCATCCTGACCAGGAAATTATTTGGTTCCTGGATGAGTTCAACCGGGGCACCCAGGCCGTTCAGAGTGAACTCATGAACTTGGTGCTCCAGCGACAAATCAACACGCTGACGCTGCCGGACCAGGTCCACCTGATCTTGGCGGAGAACCCGGATGCCACGATGGCCGGGTTTGCCCAGAGTCACTACGGCGTCACGCCGGGGGATGCGGCGATTGCCGACCGGACGACGCGGCTAGTCTTGCAGGCCGACGTCTCGTCTTGGTTGGCGTGGGCAACGACCCTGGTCGACGGACAGCCGCGGATTGATCCGTTGGTCACGGCCTATCTTCAAGAGACGCCCGCTGACCTGCACGTGGTCGCCGCGGATAATTTGGCGGATGACGACCTCCAACCCACGCCGCGGGCCTGGGAGCGCGTTTCTCGGGCACTTCGCGAGTTGGAACGGCAGGGGCTCTTCCACCAAACGGCCGTGATGACCGCGATTATCCAGGGAAACCTGGGCGTGACCGTGGGGACGGCCTTTGCCAGCTACGTGACCACCCAGCGGCCCGGTCTGACGGTGAAACAGGCGTTGACGGCACCGACTGCGGTCGCCACCTTTCAGACGTTAGCCGCCGCGCAACAACAGACGATCCTGCAGAACTGCTTGGCGAGTCCAGACTGGCCGCTGACGGTCGATGCCACGGCTAGCCGGTTTACAGAATTACTAGACGTGTGCCCACCGGACGGGCAGTTTGCGATTGCCCAACGGATGGCGGCCCAGCCAAACTTATTTGAAAATTTAGCCGCCGCTCACGACCAACTCGGCGTGGCGGCGTTATATCAGAGTTTAACGTTGGTTGGCAAACGTAGTAGTGAAATCGAGGTGTAGGCCATGACGAGTCTGACGCAGGACCTGCAACGGCTTCGGCAGGCCTCGCCCAGTGACCAACCGGCTTCGGCGCGGCGAGTTTACCGGAACGCCGTTTTGTATTTGTTGCAGCACGACCCATTCTATGGGCACGTGCTGAGTCGAGTAACGGTGACCGTCGCTGATCAGCGCGCACCTCTAGGATTGGTGCCCACGGAACGAGATTGGCAACTGGCCTTAGGTCCCGGTGCGCTGGCCCAGACGACTTGGACGGGTCCCCAGTGGTTAGCAATGTTGCGACACACGGTGCTACATTTATTGTGGCGGCATCCCGAGCGCTACGCCGCGGCACTCCAAACACCAGCGCAGGCCGGACTCGTTCGCTGGGCCACGGATGCGGCGGTCAACGACTACCTGACGGATCTCCCATCGACAGCCGTGACCAGTGCCAAACTCGCGACGGCATTGGGTGAACCCGTTTTGCCACGGCAGGATTCGGCGGTGTACTTGCGCCAGCTCCGGCGGTGGCAGGCCCAACAGACGGCTACCACGCAAGACCGGCAGCCGGGCGGCCCGGATAGTGCGGACACGGCCGTAACTCAGGATGGCCACGCTGGCTGGCGGGGGGCGACTGACCAGGCCGCGGCTAACCGCGAACACTGGCGTTCTCAGCTTTTTCAGGCCGTGAGCACGGACTTGTCCGCCAAGGAGCGCGGCACGTTGCCTGGCAGCATGCAGGCGGCCCTCACACCGACGCTGGCCCAACACCCCTTAGATTGGCGGGCCTTGCTGAAACGGGGGCTGGGTCAAGTGTCCACGGGGCGGCAAGCGGCGTACGGTCGCTTTAACCGCCGTCAGCCGGTACGCATGGACCTCCCGGGTGACATCGTGCAGACCTGGCGGCAGGTCGCCGTCTTCGTCGATGAGTCGGGGTCCATGGGCAATCGTGAGATCAGTTACCTGCTGGGGCAGATGGCCACGTTATTGGCCGTTTATCCCGCTCAGGTGACGGTTTATCCGTTTGATACGGTCGTGGACCCGGCCAACAGTTTTGCCCTGGAGAAGCGCCCCCAGCGCCTGCAACGGACGGGTGGGGGTGGCACCCGTTTTCAGGCGGTCTTTGACACGCTACCCCGTTTGTTTGCCGGCAGACCGAACCAAGTTGTTGTGATTTTGACCGACGGCTATGGCGAAGAACAACTGCGGCCCACGTTACCGGTGATGGTGATCTGGCTCCTAACGAGTCCGGTCAGTCAATTTTCTGTGAAGCAAGCCCCGGGCACCGTGGTCAGTCTGACCGACGACCCGCAGTGGCAGGCGTTGAGGAGGCATGAATGATGTTAACGGCTAATGAATTACGTTCCTTGATACAACAGGATGCGGCTTACCGCAACGCGCGAGCCGTTTTGACCGGTGAGTGGGCGTCACGGGCCGAGGAAAACCCGTTGTTCCGCGCACCGATGACGATTGCGGATTTAAAATTTGCGCGGGACCTGCAGGCGGCTGGTGTGGTGACGTCAAACCTTGATTTTGACGATTATGCCGCCGTTCAGGCCTGGATCACGACAAATCGGGCGTCGTTGACCGGGGATGATCTGGCTTGGTTGCGAAGGAATTTCGATTAATTTCAAGGTGTAAAGAAAAAACCCTTTACATCATATCCAGAAACTGGTATATTATTACACGTTGAAAGAAATACAGGAGGTGTCTACATGTCAGTTAAGATTCGTTTAAAGCGGATGGGTTCTAAGAAGCGCCCATTCTACCGGATTGTGGTTGCCGACTCACGGAGTCCTCGTGACGGTCGTTTCATCGAACAAGTTGGAACGTACAATCCAGTTACCCAACCTGCTTCAATCACGTTGAAGGAAGAATCTATCATGAACTGGTTGAACAATGGTGCTCAACCTTCAGATACGGTTAAGACTTTACTCTCCAACGCTGGTATCATGAAGCAATATCATGAAGCTAAGTACACTAAAAAGTAGTGATTAGCAATGACCGATTTTAAGGCATTAATTCTAGCAATTGTTAGCCCACTCGTGGAGCATCCCGAGGACTTGGTGGTGACACCGGTCGAGACGGATCGCTTTTACGAATATCGGTTAGCCGTTCACCCCGATGATGTCGGACGGGTGATCGGTAAACAAGGCCGCGTGGCGCAGGCAATCCGAACGATTGTCTACAGCGTTCGCGTTCAAGGCAATAAGCGAGTACGGCTCATCATTGATGACCGTCCCGCACAGAAACTCGAGTGAGGCGGCAACGTTTCCTCGAGTTTTTTGTTATAAAAAATTCGAAATTAACATCTAAAATAAATTACTTTAAAATTAGGGAGGCAAATAAATGGCTTATTATACGGTAGGCACCATCGTGAACACGCACGGTATCAAGGGTGAGGTCCGCGTCATTGCGACCACGGACTTCCCAGAGAGTCGCTTTGCGGTCGGTTCAACGCTCTATGCGTTTCAGCAGGGTCAAAGCAAGCCCGTCACACTGACCGTGGCGACCATGCGCAAGCACAAGAATTTTTACTTGCTGGGCTTTGAAGGCAAGCCGTCGATCAACGACGTGGAAATTTACAAGCAGAGCACACTCAAGGTCACGGACAATGAATTAGAAACCGGCGACCTCCAACCGGGTGAGTACTACTATCACCAAATCGTGGGCCTGAAGGTCGTCACCGAAGACGGCGAGGAGCTGGGCGAAATTAAAGAAATCTTGTCACCAGGCGCCAACGACGTGTGGGTCGTGGACCGGCCAGGCAAGGAAGACCTGTTGCTGCCAAAAATCGACGACGTGGTTAAAAAGGTTGATTTGGATGCCGGTCAAGTCACGGTAGAATTGATGGAGGGACTCGAGTAATGCGCATCGATGTGTTAAGTTTATTTCCCGATATGTTTTCCGGCCCCATGCACGATTCCATCGTGGGTAAGGCGATTCAAAATGGGCATCTGACCATGCCCGTCACCAATTTTCGCGACTACTCGACCAACAAACACGGCAACGTCGACGACTACCCCTTTGGTGGGGGTGCGGGGATGCTGCTGCAGGCCCAACCCATCTTTGACGCGTTAAAAGCCACGCAGGAACAAGCCGCAGCCGAAGGGCTACCCAAGGGACGCGTGATTCTGCTCGATCCAGCCGGCGTGACGTTCAATCAGCACGTGGCCGAGGAGTTTGCCCACGAGGAGCATTTAACCTTCCTGTGCGGCCATTATGAGGGCTATGACGAGCGGATTCGCACGCTGGTGACGGATGAGGTCTCCCTGGGGGACTTTGTCCTGACCGGTGGGGAATTGGCCTCAATGGTCATGATCGACGCGACGGTGCGCCTGCTACCCGGCGTGCTGGGCAATTCGGAGTCGGCACCCGGCGATTCCTTCTCATCCGGCTTACTGGAATACCCGCAGTACACGCGACCGGCCGATTTTCGGGGGATGAAGGTGCCAGACGTCCTGACCAGTGGCGACCACGGTAAGATTGCCGAGTGGCAGCAAAAAGAGGCCCTGCGGCGGACCTACCAACGGCGCCCAGACCTGATTGATCACCGGAAACTGACCGCGGAACAGAAGCGGTTGTTAGCGGACGTGCGGATCGAAGAAGAAGAACGGCAGGGCAAAAAGTAAGGAGTCAAGAAAATAACCTTTACAGGCATTTCTAGATATGATACACTTACTTTTGGCTGTTTAGCCACAGAAACAACATTCCGCTGTCGAACCTGAGAATGAATGTTGGCGAAAGGATAGAATATATTATGCGCCAAAACAATTTAATTGCTAAGATCAACCAAGAACAATTACGGGACGATGTTCCAGACTTCCGTGCCGGAGACACTGTTCGGGTTCACGCCCGGATCGTCGAAGGTACCCGCGAACGTATCCAATTGTTCGAAGGTGTCGTAATCAAGCGTAAGGGTGCTGGCATCCAAGCAACTTACACGGTACGTAAGATCAGTAACGGTGTCGGTGTGGAACGGATCTTCCCATTACACTCCCCACGTGTTGCTAAGATTGACGTTATTCGTCAAGGTCGTGTACGTCGTGCTAAGCTCTACTACCTCCGTGAACTTAACGGTAAGGCAGCGCGGATCCCAGAACGCCGTCGCAACTAGTTACATTCAGAGAAAGTCAATCACTTCGGTGGTTGGCTTTTTTGTTTTACAGAGCCTTAGATAGCTTACGTGTGTACAAGATGGTATAATGTACACACGAACGAAAGGGAGGTAATTTTTATGATCAACCCAGAGAAGCTAAATGGACCAGTAAAGTTATTTAAAAACGGAAATTCATATGCTTTTCGACTTTCTAAAAGCGATCGTGAGTTTTTAAATGCAGATGGTGAGACTGCTTTTGAAAAAATTATATCCCCGGATGGCAAGGAAGTTACTTTTAGAAAGATCGAACAGGTTAGACCGAATGTTTTAGAGGCAGCTAACGAGTTGTTCGATGAGCATGAAGACCTGATGAAAAGGCTAGAAAACTTATGATTTTTCTAACTAAGGAAGAGTTTGTCGCCTTAAATAAATTGGTTTTAAATCGGGCACACAGCCAATCTTTTGGGGTTCAGTACCCGCAAGGCTTAGACATACTGGTTGAACAGCCCCAGCAAGTAATATTTGGGAGAGAATTGTATCCTAGTATCTGGCTGAAAGCAGCCTTTATTATTCAAAAACTAACCAAGAAGCACGTTTTTGTTGATGGGAATAAACGAACTGCACTTCTATCAGGACTAACCTTCCTGAAGATTAATGGCTATAAGCTACGTTTTAGTCAGGAAGAAGGGGAAAAGGTAATTCTGAGTGTCACGACTAGCTTGGATAATGAAGAAATTATGATTACGCTTGCTGAATGGTTAAAAGCGCATCAAGTTTAGGCAGTGACGATACGGGAGTGTATGTTAATGGATTTCCAAAGTGCCCTTACCTAGCCGTAGATGGATAGGTAAGGGATTATTTTATAGGTGTTTTAGTCATCAAATTTATCCATTTGGATTTCTTTCAGTGGTTGGGTTAGTCAGTCACGTTGCGTTGATGGCGACGTTGTACGAGCCAGAGTAAGAAGGTACCGCCATCGAAGACGAGGAGCCCAATCCAGGAGAACTTTAAGGAAAGGGCGTTAGCCAGGGTGGCAAAAATCAGTGAACCCAAGGGAACGGTGAGCTGAACGACCGTATAGAAGGCACTGATAATGGACCCAATCGATTCCTTGGGTAAGTCATTGATCATTTTTCCTTGGACCTGGGGATTGAGAATGCCTGTTAAAACACTTGAGACGATTACCACAAGAAGTAAGAGCGCTCGACTTTTAAGAAACAGGATGTTTAGCGGCATTAAGCCGTACGTGGCGTAAATCAACACAATACCGATGGGGATGTTAAAGCGTCGAGTGAGTCGTCCGGGTAGGAGTGAACCGACGATACTCCCCACGGATTCAACCATGCCGACCAAGGCGACGGTATAACCGTAGTTGATGAGCAACAAGCGGGGTTGGTGAGCGAAGGACAGGTTCAGCAAGACCTCCTGACCCGCATCGAAGAGATTGATTGCCATAAAAACTTCGGTGAATTGGATGATGCTGGCGTGTTGTTTGAGTAACTTAAAGTTGTGACGAGTTTGGTGAAAAAAGTGGCGAATGCTAGCGGTGAAACCAACTTGTTTTGGCACAACGACCTGGCTACTAGCTAGTATGGCAAAATGGCGGCGAACATGAAAGAGTAAGGCAAAGGCTAGGAAAAAGGAAGCCGCATTGACTAGTGCAAATAGGCTGTAGTGATAGTGAAAGGCGGCTAGCAGTGCGGCGCCAATCAGGCCTCCAGTGATAGAAATCGTCGCGTTAATGCCGGCTTCAAAGCCCGCCGCTTCCGAAATGTCTTTG
This sequence comes from Levilactobacillus mulengensis, assembly GCF_003946045.1. Taxonomy (GTDB): domain Bacteria; phylum Bacillota; class Bacilli; order Lactobacillales; family Lactobacillaceae; genus Levilactobacillus; species Levilactobacillus mulengensis. The sequence goes on from NZ_RHNW01000001.1 coordinate 37,027, forward strand.
GGCACCACAATATCTTTGATGATGGGGATGGCCCCATACGTGTTGTAACTGCTGATAAGGCTGACTAGCATACTCAGACTCAGAATAATAATGAAGCCCGGCCAGTTACCCTGGGCTAACAGTATTAGGCTGATGATGAGGTAAAGCAGGCCTTGAATTAATCGGTTACGAAGCTGTTGCCGGAAGTGATTGGTCGTTTGATCCGCCAGATAACCCATTAAAATGTCTAGCAGGAGCGGGAAACTTCCCGCAACTGAAGCCACACTAATGGCTAGACCTGGATGTGGCATGTGTCGGGCGTAAATGACGAAGACAATGCCAAACAGTGAGGAGCCAATGGCACTGATGATGTTGGCCAGCATAAAGATTCGGTAGTGGTGGTTGCGAAAGAAGACTTCCACGGGTGGCTCGCTTCCTTTGTGGTGGAATTTTTAGTGAGTAGTCGACCTATCTGATTCGATAAGAAATTTCTAGTCCTGACGATACACGGATAATACCGGTAGGGCAAAAGGGATGGCCTGGTTTTTAGATGTTGGTCCACAAGGCTAACCAAGGGAATTAAAGTAGGCGCCAGTACGCTCTAAAAACACGAAATAGCATGATTCCGATAATTTTTCGGAATCATGCTATTTTTGAAATCCAAAGACTTTTAAGAGCCAACTTGTTGTACGGTACTCGTTTTACGGCGACCAAACGTCCGTGACCAGACAGCACCGTAAGCCTTATCGAACAGCCAGCCCAACAGCAGGGTGGCCGCCAAGACCGCGATGAAGTAGAATACGGGTTGATCAGCCAGTCCCGTCTGCTTCAAGAGCATCATGGGGATGCGCTGTAGGATATAAATGGCGAACATGCCGGGACCCCCAATGTAGGCGAGAACGGGGTTATGAATCTTAAAGCGCATGGCCAACCAGACAAAGCAAAAGGCAAACATGATCCCCGCAATTTGATAGCTAACGAGGCGAATTGGACCAGACATTTTGGCACAGACCAGGTAACTGGCGGCAAATACGAGGAACGCGCCCAGTCCCACGGCCAGATAGCGGAACCAATTTCGACAAACCGCCTGCTCAATCGCCGGCTTGTAGTGGGCGTAGAGCACCCCCGCGACGTAACAGAAGACGGTGCTGGCATAGTATTCTGGCAGGAGCCAGCCGGCAACGACCATGTAGACACCGCTGCCGATGATGATAAACGCGATGGCTCGACGGTTATTGGTTGGAAAGAGTTCCCACGCCAGGTAGGTCAACAGGTAGAGAAACAAAATGATGAAGATGTACCAAGCGCTGTTCCCAATCGTGGCGAGCCCCAAGTAACTTAACAGAACATGTGGCAGGGGCACCACGTTCTGGGTCAACAGGCTAATGATGAGGTAGATTGTGACGGCCACCGCAAATTTTAGCCATAGGAACAACAGCCGATGTTTGGGGAAAGTTTTTAAATAGTTGCGACCCCGTTTTCCAAATTGGACATAGATGCCATAGCCGGAGAAAAAGAGAAAGGTTGTCACAATAAGTTGGCCCTTGACCAGCATCCAAATCTGGGTGAGCTTAGCCAGGTCGTGTGGCAGGGGGATGTACGTCATGAAGTGGCTAAAAACCACTAATAATAGGAACAATCCGTTAATGGTCGTGGTGGTCTGCCGGTTCAGGTCGTCCACATCCGGGCCGCCTGGACGATACCGAAGCGATGCCGCAAAACTGATAATGATGATTAGTAAGATCAAATCCATTTGACTGAAAACCTCTCCTCGTAATGGTTAAAGACTGGCATTCCCTTTGTCAGAATGACGGGTGGCCGGTTGAGCTGTGTGTAGGCTTAGCGATGGTCACGCCATTACCGGTATTTATGTAAACAATATTAAAACCAAAACGGCTGCATGATGATGGTCAGCTTAGTCGGTTCAAGTCTTAATAACGTACGCTGTTCTTAATTTGGGATAAGTACCATTATAGTTAGAAAAGAGTGAGATTACAATCACTCAGAAAAGTTTGTGTTGCGTGATGAGGACTAGATGCTTAAGTCAAAAAGGGTGGTCTGATTTGTAGGTGTTGGCTTATTGACGAAACAAATTGGCCGTTTTATTCATTTAAATTAAAATTCAGTGATAAATCAATGATATAATACTAATCAAAAGGGAGGGATTCGCCATGAAACAGTGTCTGGTCATGCTTTACCCAGGGCTTTGTAACTTTGAAATTGCGGCGTTAACTGAAATTTTGGCCTTTGAAGAGGATTGGCACCTGACAACGGTCGGGGCCGAGCAGCGTGCTTATCAGGGGGAAGATGGATTGGCCATCTTAGCGCAAAAGGATTTTTCCCAGGTGGATCTCTTGGCGGCTGACCTCCTGATTCTTCCCGGAATCGACGACTACCACGAACCGTTGGCAGATCCCCGTAACGCCGCCTTTCTGGCACAATTACAGACAACCGCCAAGCGACCCATCATTGCGGCGATGTCGAGCTCCCCAATTCTATTGGCCAAGGCGGGGCTTCTAGCAGACACCAAATTTACCGGAGGCATCTTTGAGGAAACGTACGCCAAGAACGCGTTTATTCCAAAGCAAAATCTGGTCCGTCAGCCAGTGGTGGTTGATAACGGCATTATCACATCGAGCTTCCAATTTTTCCGCGAGTTTGCGATTGCGGCGGCTCGGGCCTGTGGGATTCAGGTGGGTGACCGTTTCTTGGAGCCGGCGCGGACGGATCGGCCCTATACGGCTGAAGAGCTGACTTACCATTTTGCCGGGTAAGTCAGCTAGAAAGCGCCCCTTTGTAAAATAAAGGCAGTAACACAGAGTAAAAGTTAACGACTTGTGAACAGTCCATGGAATCATCCCGGCATCAAGTCAGAAGGGATGGCCATCATGAAAAACCAAATCGGTTGGTACTTGCGAACCCTGCTCAAGGGGGCGTTCATCCTGGGTCTCCTGTTAGCCGGGGCCCTCGAGCATACCCGAAGCGGCTGGAAGCTGCCTATCTCGGGATTTACTCTTTGGGTAGGTCTGAGCTGGCTCCTCGGTTACCCGTGGCTGCGCAGAAAGTATCGGGACATGTACAGCAAAAATGGTGAGCGCTTTGAATCATACAAATACCGTGCGTTGACGCTGCACCATCAAGACATGAGCAACAGTCACGTGAATCGGCGGTGGACCACGAACGGCGTGTCGGCGAATCCCTGGGAGTACACCATGGGCGAAACACAAAGCACCGATGAGATTCTGAACCCAATTCTCGTTTTTGCCGAACATTTATGGGCGACATTTTTACTGATTCTGTTTGGGCCCGTGCTGGTGGCGTGGTCGCTGCTGGTGTGGGCGGTCCGATGGGTGAAGGCACAAGTTAATTGAATAGACAAAACCGGACGCGATGGGGGTTAAACCCTTGCGTCCGGTTTTTAAATGCGGTTAATACAGGTTGCTAGACTTTACGTGGACAACTTTTTGCGTGTGCGTTTTGTGATGGCTGTAAACCAAGGCGGATTCCTGGTTGCCGGCCGTTGGGATGTAGGCTAGGAGAACCTTTTGCTTCTTGCCGTTAAATTTCAAAGAGGTGACTTGGTAGTCGGGACTGACCGTGTAGTTGTGGGCCAGAAACGACGTCCAGCCGTGGTTGCCACTCATCATGGTAAAGGCCTTACCGCCCGTGGCCTTGATCTTAAAGGTGGGTGACTGGGTGAAGCCCTTTTTCAAATAAGGAAAGTTCCAGTTGGCACTCTTCTTACTGTGGTCAACGGAAAACTGGTATGTCTTCGCGGTTAGTTTGATGTGTTGATACTTTTTAGCCTTGGCGTTGTAGGCATACCAATTGCCCCGCAATGCCGTAGGAACGGTGTCACGTGGTGCGTAGGCAGCGGATGCCGAGGTCGTGCCAGTTACGGTTAATCCACCGAGGGTCAAGGTTACCAGAGTCGCGGTCAATAGGGCTTGCTTCGTTAGCTTATGCATAGATACTAATTCTCCTTTTAGTTGGTTGGTGGTTCTTCTAGAGTGTATGCCTCAGCGACTAGTTTAGCAATGCGTGCGTCAGGTTATTAACGGGCAGCTACAGCTAACTAACTGGTCGGAGTCAACCACGTCCGTTTAAAAACGGACGCTTGTGAGAACCACACCCTTTGGCATGGCGACCACAATTTGCTTAGATACGGCGCTAGCCTACGAATAGGACTTATCCGCTAATTACCAAAGCCTTTTAGGTCCGCAGGTTGCCAGACGGACTCATTTCTTACAGGGTTGCTAAACCCTTAGCTAAAATGTTTTTAGCTGCATTATGATCACGTACATGAAATGTCCCACAATTAGGGCACGTCCACTTGCGGTCAGCCAACGTCAACTTATTCTTGCCGACCATGATGTACCCACAGTGGCTACAAGTTTGCGTCGTATTTCGGGGATCAATCGTCAAAAATTTCCGGCCGTATAGGTCAGCTTTGTAAGCCAACATGCTCAGTAAAGTTCGCCAACCAACGTCTGAGATGCTCATTGCCAAGGCGTGATTCCGCAACATATTTTTACTCCGCAGTTCTTCAGCTACGACTAAATCGTGGTTTTTGATCAAGGCCGTAGAGACGTGGTGCAAGAAGTTTTTACGTTGGTAGGCAACTTTGAGCTGTAACTTAGCTACTTGTAGCCGTTGCTTTTGATAATTCTTTGATTCTGACAACCGCCGTTGACTCTTTTTAGCTCGTCTAGCTCGCCGTGACAGTTTTCGTTGGGCTTTAGCCAACTTTCCTTTAATCATTCGGTAGTAACGGGGGTTATCAATCGCTTGTCCATTGGAGTCCGTCAAAAAATTATCAAGATTCAAATCAATGCCGACTTTAGATTCAATCTCAGGATGCTTAGCAACAAAGGGGTGTTCTGATCCAATCTGTAGGGACACGAAATAATGACCCACAGCGTCCATTGAAACTGTTGTCGTTCCAATTCTAATGTCATTAGCTCGGTCTAAAATCTTCGATGGAAGTCCCTTGAAACGGAGACGGCCTAGTTTGGGTAGCCATAGGTGGTGAGTGTCAGTTAGTCTAACGCTACCATTTTTCATAGTTGGAACTGTCACTTTGGCACTGTAAAGACAAGATGTCTGATAACTCTGCGTGTAACCACGCTTATGAAATTTAGGTGTCCCCGCCTGATGAACCTGATGGAATAGCTTCCAGGCAGTCTTATAATTCTTGATAGCGTTGGCTTTCATCAGGCTATCGAAGTCTGGATGATTGAGCCAGCCGTGGATATTGGAGATAGCAGTCGATGGTTTCTTCAGACGCTCGGTCAAATCAGCGATTCGCTGCAAAACAAGCGTGATTGGCGTGTTAACTTTCTTCAGCCAGAATAGGTCAGTGTTCATCCCATTCATTTCGTTATAAATAAAGCGACTCGCATCACTGTTACGTTTAATCAGACGTTTCTGTTCGGTTGAAGGAAAGACCCGAACCTTAACCCCATAATGATAAGGTAATTGTGCCATCGTTTTCGTCATAAACTGCCACCTCCTTTTACTTGATAGTAAGCATATCATATGAGTATACTGTGTCCATAGCAAAACGTCTTATAATAATATTTATGGAGGCAACATATGAGTAAAAGCAATGGTAGAGGAATCCACGAACGAGGTTATGTTTACAACTTTCATTTTCACTTGATCTGGGTCACCAAATACCGACACGAAGCGTTTATAACGCCAAAGCTAGTGGCTGAAATGACCGGCATTCTAACGAAGATAGCCCGACTGAACGAAGTGACAATTGAGCAAATGGAGGTAATGCCTGATTATATCCACTTACTACTAAGCTTTAAGCCCAAATACGCCCCAACCAATATTGTCAAAGCCTTCAAGGGCGGTTCCGCCCGCCTATTCTTTGAACTACATCCAGAGATAAAGGCTCAAAAGTTCTGGGGTGGACATCTTTGGTCCCCTAGTTATTTCATGAGTACCCTTGGTGATATGAGCAAGACAACCGTGGAAAACTACATTGCTAATCAGCAAAAGCCATAGTGGCATTCATCCCTTGTTTGAAAACAAGGGAATTCTGCCAAATTTATATTAAAAAAGGCACGTTGACAGATTCGGGTCAGCGTACCTTCAATGACTAAGTTAATAAGACGATGAAAAGAATGCTAAAAGCAACTTGTAAAACTAGGATGGAATAGGTCTCCGGTTCCTGGTAGAGTCGATTGAAAATCATGCCCAGTATTGTCGAAATACTCGACAGCACAAAGATGACGGCTAACACACTGCCAAGCAAAACCATCACATGCTGGGGCGCCCTCATTATCAACGCTACTGCTACAATTAGAAAAGCATAAAAATCCACAAAACCAATGCGAAATAGGCCCTTGAGACTCGGCCGTAAAAGATAATTCAATTTCCCCGCTTCTTTCCCTGGAACGATTGGCACCAGCCGCTAACCCTAACATCCTACGTCAGGCTTGAGACGACCGACTAGTGTTAAAATCTGATGAGAATTTGCCTCTACACTTAGGAGTATACAACACTGACTTAATATTTCAAGGGGAAATGGACAAAGAGACTATGAAAGCTCAGGCACGGTGACCCTGGCGAACCCCAGCAGGGCGAGTAGTGTGAAAATGGCACCCACGAGAAACACGCCGCTTACACCGATCACGGCAGAAATCAGGCCACCCAGCATCATGCCAGCGGGGAGGGCCAGGTTAGATGCCGCTAGCATGGCACCGTTGACGCGCCCCAGAATACTGACGGGAGTGGTTGACTGGATCAGCGTGAAAACGGCCACGTTGATGGTCCCAGCTCCCAGGCCAATGAGCAGACGCATGATAAAGGTCATGGCGACGGTCGGCAGGGCTACCATGCCGATGACGGCCACACTAACCAGGGTGAGGGAAAGAATCATTTTACGCTTGAGCGGGATCTTCAAGGCAGCGGCTGCCACGTTGCCGAGAATCACGCCAACCATGAGGGCTACCTGCATGACGCCGTAAACGAAGCTCGTGCTGTGCAGGTTCTCTCTGACCCAAATCACGTTGAGACTCATGATGGGCCCTAGCGCCAGGTTGATGATCAAGGCCAGTGTGCAGATGGCGCGGAGTATGGCGGTTCGGTTGATATATTTAAGACCGGCATCCCAGTGGTCCTGCGGGTCGCTAGCGGCGGACATGGCGAGAACCTCGTGGTGTTGATGGTGAACGACGGAGACGCAGAGCAACGAGATACCAAATGTAGCGGCGTTGAGCCACATGAAATCGGCCAGAGAGGCCCACGCAATCAGCGTGCTGCCGACCAGCATGCCAATCATCTGAGCGACCATGGTGCACCCTTGGTTTAAACCATTTGCTTTGGCCAATGACTCGCGTTCTACCAACTGGGGAATCAGGGTATCTTCGGCGGGGTTAAAGAAGGTCCCAACAAACCGGGTGGCAAAGAGAATCAAAATGAACGGCAGGAGTGTGATGGTACGCTGCCCGTAGATGGCACCGGCGACCACCATGATCAACATTTGGCAGACGTCGACACGCCGCATAAGTTGCGTTTTCACGTGTCGGTCGGCGACAAAGCCGGTAATCAGATTCATCAAGACCAACAAGTTAAAGGCGCCGGAAATGATGCCGACCAATAAGGAACTCTTGGTCAAATCGTATAGGTACCAAGCAATCGCAATGTCAAATAAGTTATTTCCAAAACTAGAGACTGTTTCACCGGCCAATAGGATGTAGAAGAGTCGGGTCATGGCGTTACCTCCCCAGATATAATTGTGTTTCATTATAAAGGGTGTCATAAATGGTGTGGGGACAGGGAACTTGGTAAGTTCAGTGTAGAGATGATTCACGATGATTGTCAGAAAAATCAAAATAGTTCTTGACGATTAGGATATTTACGTGTATAGTTACTTATTAGAGTTTAAGAGATGCTAATAACGTGATTCAGAGAGATTGGTTAGCAAGCCGGAGTTTCTTAGATTTTAAAATAGTCCGCTCGTTCGCAAGGAACGAGGGGCTATTTTTTTGCGCTTTTTTAGGTTGGAAAACGCCGCGGGGCCTGATTTCGGGCCGTCACTGCGCGACAACAGTTTCACCCCAAGTAGGCTTGCCCGGTAATTCGGTTAGTGAGTAACGTAATTACCCCCGAATCTTTGGGGTTTGTCCGCAGAATCGCTATCATGGGTATCAGAATTCAAGGGAGGTCTGAGCCATGAAAACCACGACGCGTACGCTATCGGGACTGGGGATGTTGATCACCCTGGGTATCGTCTATGGGGACATCGGCACTTCACCGCTCTACGTCATGAACGCAATCATTGATGCGGCGGGCCGGCGGGGGATGACGGCCGCGACGCCCATCATGTTGGGAAGCGTCTCCCTGATTTTTTGGACGCTGATGTTGATTACCACGATTAAATACATTCTGTTGGCGATGCGGGCGGATAACCGCGATGAGGGCGGTATCTTTGCCCTGTACGCCTTGGTGCGGACACAGGCCAAGTGGTTGATTGTTCCCGCGCTGATTGGTGGTGCGGCCATTTTAGCAGACGGGACGTTGACCCCCGCGGTGACCGTGACCTCGGCAATTGAGGGGCTCAAGGGCCAGATGATTGGGCCGGTGCATTTCAGCGTCAATCAGGGCTGGGTCCTACTGGTAGTGACCGGTATCTTGCTGGGACTGTTTCTGATTCAACGCTTCGGCACGCAGATGATTGGCTGGTCGTTTGGCCCATTAATGTTGATCTGGTTTAGTTTTATTGGGGTGATGGGTCTGCAAAATTTGCTGGCGGTGCCGGGGATGTTACGGGCATTGTCGCCGGTCTACGCTGTGAAAATTCTCTTTAGTCCGGTCAACCGCCAGGGAATCTTCATCCTGGGGAGCATTTTCCTGGCAACGACCGGGGCGGAGGCGTTGTACTCAGACATGGGGCAGGTCGGCAAGCGCAATATTTACGGTACCTGGCCGTTCGTGTACGCCATGCTGATGCTGAGCTATTTGGGCCAGGGGGCATGGGTGATTCGCCACGGAGCGGCCTTGGCAGCGGCTCATCCGGTGAACCCCTTTTACGCGATGGTCCCGGCACGCTGGCAGTGGTTTGCGATTGTCATTGCTACGATTGCGGCCATCATCGCGTCGCAGGCGTTGATCACGGGCTCCTACACGTTGGTCCACGAAGCCATCGGGCTGAAATTACTGCCGCGGCTGCGGATTAAATTTCCGGGCAACGTGAAGAGTCAGCTGTACGTCGGTGCGGTCAATTGGTTGCTGTGTGCCGTGACGCTGAGCATCGTGTGGTTTTTTCAAACGTCCAGTCACATGGAGGCGGCGTACGGCCTGGCCATTACGCTGACGATGTTGATGACGACGTTGTTGCTACACGCCTTTCTACTGCAGCGGGGTCACCGCGTCCTGGCACAGGTGTACGTGGTGGCGTTTGGCCTGTTGGAAAGCTTGTTTCTGGTGGCCAGCTTGGCAAAATTTGTGCACGGTGGGTACGTGACGGTATTGCTCACGCTGGCGATTCTGACCGTGATGATTTTCTGGCACGCGGGCAATCTACGGCGAGATGCGCATTTGGCAGAGGCGGAAAACGTGTCGCTGATGGACTTCGTGCCGCAGCTAGACGCGTTGAGCCAGGACGACCAGGTGCCGCCGTTTGCGACTAATTTGGTGTACATCGGGCACGTGGGGACAGATTATGCGGTCAAGCGGGCAACGGTCTACTCCATTTTGGACCAGCAGCCCAAGCGCGCCAAGGTCTACTGGTTCGTGACGGTGAACGAGACGGATACGCCGTATGAGTGCGCGTACACGGTGGAACAGCTGGGGTCGCGGAGTGTGATGGACGTGCAGCTGTACCTCGGATTCAAGAAGCCCCAGCGGTTAAACGTCTACTTGCGCCAAATTGTGAATGACTTGCTAAAGGAGGGCTTGCTGGACGACCAAACGCCGCGATATTCCAGTATTCCGGGCCGGCGCGTGGGTAATTTTAAGTTCGTCATGCTGAACCAGCAGTTCCAGGACCTGGGTGCGCAGGAGGACTTGCCAACACTCGACCGCCTGCTAATCGGCGGACGCTTGCTGCTGCAGCGAATTTCACTGTCGCCACAACGCTGGTACGGCCTGGCCTTCAGCGACGTGGTCGAGGAGCGGGTGCCGCTGTTCATTGGTCACCAGCCCGACCGGACCTTGCGGCGGAATCGGGTGGAGTAGTGATAGAGAGCTTGAGGCCATCTTCCTGTTGAGCGGAGGTGGCTTTTATTATAAGATTTATTGCGGATTTGGCGGATGGCGTTTTAGTAATTGTTAATGGGTTGTGACTGAGGTATGCTAGAGAAGCAAGTTAAAGGAAAACAGCACTTTTGGAAAAATGGGATCCCGGTGTGACGGCGTTTGTTTAGTGTATTCCCCACGGATGTGGGGGTGATCCGCATGCAACAGCTTCGTGGCAAAGAAGGTGCACGTATTCCCTACGGAGGTGGGGGTGAATTTTAGTGTTATTTAGTTTTGTCAGCGGGGTATCGGAATATAAGGTTGGCCCTTAACAAGGCTAACAGGTCATAGCACCATATCAGTTGAAAGATACATTGATTTAAAAATCAAAGTGTTTTTTAATTATCATCAAGCTTATAGCGAATTTAGCAGATGACGTCTTATTTGTTGCTAACAGAGTATCACCAGAGTGTGATGAGAAAATGGCACTTACCATATTGAAACATCAAGTGTTAATTATTAATCGGATATGGGGAAAAAAGATGAAATTATTTGAAAATATGAAGCTATCACGAGGCACTAAAGTTCTTATGGTTATGGCAGTGGTCGCAAAAGTCATCGAGTACCTGCTTGATTATCTTACGAATCGTTGTTCTGAATGATTGTTTCTAGAGGGCTTAGCCACGTTTAATTTGAAAAGGATTCCTCTAGTTGACCGCAACACAGAAAGAATGACCACTTAGACTAAATAGAGGATGGCATCTTCGAAAAATAAGGATGCCATCTTCTATTTGGTTTGTTTCAATGCAAAACAGCCAACAAAAAAGGAAACCCCGAAAACAAAGGGTTTCCTCACAAAGCACAAATCAATTAATTTTCGTCAGCAGGACTTTCATCCTTAGAAGCACGCTTTTGTGCGTTGTAGTAGAAGATCCAGGCGACGGCCCCGAAGAAGATAGGCCCGATGATCGTCCAGAAGGCGGTCATGTAGTCGTGATCCAGGATTGGTTGGAGACAGGTAAACCCAATCCCACCGACCAAGATGACCAGCACGACCGTCACAATGACGTTCGTCCACAGGCGACTCTTGAAGATGACAAATGGCCGTTCTAGGTCCGTCCGACGCTTGAAGAATGGGAAGGCCCCAATCAAGAACAGGTAAGGGAAGGACGTTGACACGTTCCCCATATCCGTCAAAATCAAGTAGAACTCGTTAGCCGCGTTACCCCCAAAGGCAACCAGGAAGATGAACACAGCAACCACGATAGCTTGGACCCACATCGCGTAACCGGGCATGCCGGCCTTGTTTAACTTCGTCATCCGGGCTGGCCACAATTTTGGTGAAGACCCGACGATGAAGGACTTCAATGGTGAGTAGACCAGAACGAAGAAGGAACCCAGGTAAGCCATGAACATGCTCAACCCAGTTAACCGGGCTAACACGTGGCCCATCGTCAATGAAGCAGCACCGGAGAGGCCCATGGCTTTACCCAAGACCAGTCCCAAGTTGTTCATCAACACGTAGGTAATGTTCCCCAGGTTGACTTGACTCTTGCCCAACACTTGGGTCCAGTTGGCACTGATCCCCCAGAGGAAGATGGACAGGGAGTACATGATGGTAATGGCAATCGTTGAAATGATCAATCCCTTAGGGAAGGTCTTTTCAGGCTTGTCCATACTGTCGGTGATGCCTCCCATGGATTCCATCCCGGCGTAGGCGAAGACCGCGTACGTCACGAAGGATAACAGCGCCATTGGTGAAGAGAATTGCGGATTTGGCGAGGCCACGAAGCTGTGAATCCCGTTGATGGGTTCAGCGAGTTGACCGTGATTTAAAATGACGATCACGATGCTGGCGATGAAGAAGACCCCGGTCAAGATCATCACGAAGATCCCCCCCAATGAGGAAATCTTAGCGATGGAGTTGATTCCCCGTGATGCGAAGAAAGTCACGGCGAGAATCCACACGATTCCCAACAGACCGATTGTTTGCGTGGAGCTCAGTCCTAAGAAGGACCAAGTTTGCGTTTGGTCGGAGCCGGAAATCAGCGTTGACAGGGGAATCCACACCTTCGTTGAGGTTGATAACATCCAGATGATCCAGGATGACAGCCAAATGAAGGTCCCAATGAAGGCCCATTTTTCACCGATGGAACCGGCTAACCAAGAATAAATGCCTCCCTTGGCTTCCTTAAACGAAGACCCGTATTCCGCCAGCATTAAAGCACTTGGCAAGAAGAACAGGAGTGCCGCTAAAATGTACCAGATGATACTTGCGTAACCCATTTGATCATAGGCAACCGTCGTGTTGGCAAAGCCGTAGATGGCCGTGAAGATCATTAAGATCAGACTCGAAAGTCCAATCTTCTTTTGTTTAGTCATTTTTAATATCTCCCATTATATGTGGTGACGATTGGTTCACCCGTCTTATAAATTAAGGTCCTGATGGTAATTCAACGGACCCATGTCGGTGGCCTTGGTGATCAAGGTCGCGGCTAGCTCGCGGTAGCGCTTAATTCCCAATGTAGCGTTCGCGTTCGCCTGTTGCGTTAAGTAATGGTTGAGCTCGATGCCAGTCAGCTGTTGACCGGTGGCATCCGTTTGTTTCACGGACTGTTTAAAGGCAATCCGCAGGTCCTTTTGCACGGCACTGACCGTTGGCCAAGCCTCGTGGTAGTGGGCATCCAGCAAGACGCTCACTAACTTGTAGACCCAGTAAGCAGACTGGTCGTCATAGGTTTCGGCGCCCAAGTGATAGGCCTCTGGCGTGCTGTCGATGCCGGCGTAGAAGGGCACGTAGACGCTCTGTGCGGCGACACCCATGGCCAGCCACTGAATCCCAGCCAAAGCGGGATCCATGTCGGGCCGGAGCTGAAGCACGTGAGATTCTTGGGTCTTGGCCAAACTGATTGGCCGAAACGCAGTCTTCTCAGTGGCGGAACCGGCACCCACCGGATCGTACGGCGTGCCCTCGAAATGGCTGCTCAGGTAGGCCTGGGCCTCGTCCACAGCCAGCAGGTGGTCGGCGTACTGAATAAAGGGAAGCTTAAATGATTGCGGTTCTTGGGCCACTTGAGGGGTGAAACGACGTTGGCCGTCCCAGACCCGTGGCGTATTGTAGTACAGATCCGACTGATCCTGGGTCCCAAAGATGTCGCGCCAGATGAACCGGTCACTGTGCGGGTTCAGGTGGTTGGTCACCACAAAACGCTTGAGATTCCGAGCGTAAAGGAAGTTCGCGTCATCGTGGAAATCAATAGCTTGAATCGCCATTTGATTGGCGACGACCGCGTAACCGTTAGCCGGGATCCGCTGAGCGACCCAGTAGTGACCCGCACCCGTTTCCAGGTACCAGGCTTCCTGCTGGTCGGCAAACAAAATACCGTTGGACTCGCTGGTCCCGTACGTTTCGACCAATTGGCCGAGGCGTAAGACACCTTCTCTGGCCGTCTTCACGTAGGGCAAAACGACGGTCACCATGGCTTCTTCACCGATGCCGTCTTTGACCAACGGATCGGCGCCAAGAACGCGTTCGTTGGAGTAGGTACTCTCCGTGGCGCTCATGGCCACACCGTACGCGTTGATACCATCTTCTTCAAACAGACCATACTTGTCGGTCCATTCGGGGGTGGCGGTGTACTTCGCAGCCGTCAGGGGCAAGGGCATGGTGAAGCCGTTGTCGGTACTGACAAACTGTTGCGGCGTGGTTGTGGTCTTCGCAGGGTGGACGACGAAATGCTTGGGCCAAGCGGCCTTGGCATCTTCGTTACGCCCAATGATGACCGAGCCATCCACTGTGGCCCGGGGACCAATTAAAATACTGGTACATGCGGAATAATTCAATAGGGGCTCTCCTTTCTAAATTTGATTAGACTACAGTCCTAATCCTAGCATGTTTATTTTCGGTTCGATTAATTTCGGGGCGTTTTTAATTATTTTGTTTATAATTCTCATAAAAATAAATATTTATGCAGAAAGATTGCAAGCACTCCGGGGCTTTTGTGGTTAGTTGACCCGGCAAAGCCCCTCCTATCGCTGGTCAACGGCCCGTCGTTGTGGTTAAATAATTAAAACGACACAACGCGTGAGAGGAGTATAAGATGAGAAACACATTAGAAAGTAGACGCGAATTTGGGAAGCATCTCTTGATTTTAATTGGGTCCGCGCTGATTACCGCCATCGCCCTGAATGAATTTCTGGTTCCGGGGAAGATCTTTAGTGCCGGAATCAACGGGATTTCCCAGATTATTTCAACGTTATTAGAAATGGGTGGCATTCACCTGAGTACAGGGTGGTTCATCCTGCTGTTCAACATCCCCATCGGCCTGTTAGGCTGGTTCAAGGTCGGCCGGAGCTTCACCATCTACTCGATTGCCGTGGCGGTCCTGACCTCGCTGCTGGCCATCGTGGTGCCCGTCAACAACATCTCCAACAATTCCCTGTTGGCGGCGCTGTTTGGCGGTATTCTGACCGGAATTGGCGTGGCCTATCCCCTGAAAAATGGGTTCTCGACCGGGGGCATGGACATCGTCGCCGTGGTGCTGGAGAAGACCACCGGCCGGACGATTGGGACGCTCATGATGATGATCAACTTTAGCATCGTGATTTTGGCCGGATTTTTATTTGGCTGGGAAAGTGCTTTATACACAATCATCTCAATTTATGCAATGTCACGGGTCGTCGACAGCATTCACACCCGGCACCAAAAGCTGACGGCCTTCATTGTCACCACGAAGCAGGATGCCGTCATCGACGAACTGAATCAGACGCTGATTCGTGGGATCACGGTGATGCCGGCGTTCGGAGCTTACAGTCGCAAGGACAGCGCGGTCCTGATGACCGTTATTTCTCGGTATGAACTGTATGCCTTGGAGCACGCGGTCAAGGACGTCGACGCCAACGCCTTCGTGAACCTGGTCAACACTGTGGATATTGAAGGAAACTTCTACAACGAAACGGAACAGTTGAAGCTGAAGCAAGAAAGCGTCAAAAAGTAAGCTGATTCTTGCTCCGACACGGACTTACCGGTATAATATGACTATTCACATACAGAAGGGAACGAGATTAAATGCCAATTGTTAACATCGATTTGATTGCTGGCCGTTCACAAGACCAATTGAAGGCCTTGGTTCAAGACGTCACCACTGCTGTAACCAAGAACACCGGCGCTCCAGCCGAACACGTGCACGTCATCTTACGCGAAATGCAGCCTAACCGTTACGGTGTGGCCGGCGTTTTGAAGAGCGACGAAAAGTAATAAATATTTGCGAAAACTTATAAACCGCCACCAAGCCCGATATACCGGTATTGGTGGCGGTTTCATTTTGAAAAACGTTTGGCTAACGCGGTCGTTTTCGGTATACTAGTAACAAGTGCGACATCACGGCAAAATTAGGCCGTCGCTAACGAACGAATGAATGGAGAGTTGAACGATGAGTGATCAACAATACATGATGGCAATTGACGAAGGGACCACGAGTACCCGGGCTATTTTATTCGACCGGCACGGCCAAATTGCGGGACAGGCACAGCGTGAGTTTCACCAGTACTTCCCACAACCAGGTTGGGTCGAACATGATGCAAACGAAATCTGGAATGCGGTGCAATCCGTTATTTCTGATGCGTTAATCGATTCAGACGTACAACCTTACAAGGTCCGCGGTATCGGGATCACCAACCAGCGGGAAACGGCGATCATCTGGGATAAGAAGACCGGCGAACCCATTTACCATGCGGTTGTTTGGCAATCCAAGCAAACCAGTGAGATTGCGGACCAATTAAAGGCCGATGGCTATGCCGACGCCATCCACGAGAAGACCGGGCTGGTCATCGACTCCTACTTCTCCGCTACCAAGATTCGGTGGATCCTCGACCACGTTGACGGGGCCCAGGAACGCGCTGAACGCGGCGAACTGTTATTTGGGACCATCGACACCTGGATCCTCTGGAAGCTGACCGGGGGCCGGGTCCACGCGACTGACTACACCAACGCCAGCCGGACCATGCTCTACAACATCCACGACCTGGCTTGGGACAAGGAAATCCTGGGCTGGTTGAACATCCCCGAATCCCTGTTGCCAGAGGTTCGGTCTTCCTCTGAAATTTACGGCTACACCGCGGGCTACACGTTCAGTGGGGTTCAGGTGCCGATTGCCGGAATCGCCGGAGACCAACAGGCCGCTTTGTTTGGGCAGACCGCCTTTGACAAAGGGATGATCAAGAACACGTACGGCACCGGGGCCTTTATCGTGATGAACACCGGTGAAGAACCCACGCTGTCGCACAATGGGTTACTGACCACGATTGCTTATGGGCTAAATGGCAAGGTGACTTATGCGTTGGAAGGGTCCATCTTCGTGGCCGGTTCCGCCATTCAATGGTTACGCGATGGCATGCGTTTCTTTGAAAATGCCAGCGAGTCCGAAAAAATGGCCGTGGACGCCCAGACCACGGGCGACGTCTACGTGGTCCCTGCCTTTACCGGGTTGGGCGCACCTTACTGGAACCAGGAAACACGGGGCGCCGTCTTTGGCCTGACTCGTGGCACCACGCGGGAACAATTCGTCCGCGCCACGGTCGAAGCCATTGCGTACCAAACGCGCGACGTGGTCGACACCATGACCAAGGAGACCGGGTTGAACCTGCAGTCCCTGAGTGTCGATGGTGGGGCCGCCAACAACAACTTCCTGATGCAGTTCCAGGCGGACATTTTAAACACGCCGATCAAGCGGGCCGCCATCAACGAAACGACCGCCCTCGGCGCGGCTTACCTGGCCGGCTTGGCCGTAGGCTTCTGGCCGGACATGGATACGATTCGCGCGATGCACAAGTCGCGAGATGAGTTCGTGCCGCAGATGGCTGAAGATAAGCGGGCGCGCTGCTACAACGGCTGGCAAGCGGCCATCAAGGCCACGCAAGCGTTCCATCAAGACTAATTGAAAATAAAACGAAACGGCTCACCACTGCAGCTTGTAGACGGGTGAGCCGTTTTTCGTTAGAGATGGGGGATATGAGGATGCGTAGAGGATTGTGGTTAGTGATTGGGGTGCTCGTTGTCGGTGGCCTATGGGGCTGGGTCGTGGTGAGCGACCCCAGTAGTGCCCAGGGCCAAGCCTATGCAGAACGCACGGTCAACCGGGATTTGCGGACCCACCAGTGGTCTAAGATTAAGGCCTTAACGGGCAACGACCAGCAGCTGTTGCGGCGCCTGCAGCAACACCCTAAAATCACGGTGACTGTGCAGCCGGATGGCGATTGGCCGGCCAGTTGGTACATGGGCACCATCACCGGGACCAAGTGGCACCTGTTACTGAAGGTCCACCGGCAAAAGATTGATCCACTAGGCCTGGTTTCCCGGTTTCGGGTGACCAAGATGTGGCGCGACAATTAATCGAGGCAGTCGCCTAAAATGGCGCGGACGGTTTTGATCCGGGCGCACCAGTCGTTTTCTAAGTAGTTGGTATAAGGTTGGCTAAGCAGAAAGGCTAATAAGTCTTGCTTTTGCGGCTTGTCCAGGTAAACGAAGGTCCGCGGCGGTACGAATGTTGAGTCAATCGTCCGCAGTGTCTGCGCCGGTAAGGTGGGCAGCGTTGCCACGGCTGAAATGGGGATGGCAACGCCCGCCATGCCCAGGTAATCCTCAATGGCCTGGGGGTCGTCGTGCTGGAGCTGTTGGCCCAGTTCGGCGAGTTTTGCCGGTGTGGCCGAGAGCGGTTGCGCACAGCGCACGAACAGCGTGACGCCGCCATGGGTCCCGGTCATGTGCACGAAGCCCTGAAAGGCGTGTTTGAGAAAATGCTTGCGATATTCGAGCACCTTCTCGCCGAGCCGAATCTGTTCGGTCGGCAGGGGATGCAGGGAGAAGAGAATCGTTGGCAGGTTGGGGTCGTAAAGGGTTTGAATCGTGGGACGCATGGGGAAACCTCCTTTGGTCTTGGTTCTAGTTTACCATTGTCGCGAGTGATTCGTGCAGGGGTTTGACGCTTGCCCGAAACCTTAGACGCAAAACTGGCCGAACGGGTTGCGGGAATTGTGCGCGCGTTCGGGTTACAATGGGGATAATCGATTAAGTGATTGAATCATTGAAGGAGGAATCTGCGATGGCAGTCTTGACGGCGGCACAGAAAGTTCAAATTCTTAGCGACCTGGTGGCGATTCACTCGGTCAACGATAACGAGGTGGCGGTGGCCACTTACCTGCAACAGTTGTTGGGTGAATACGGTATTGCGGCGAAATTGTTGCCGGTGAATGGCAACGCCCAACGTCCTAATTTGGTCGCCGAAATCGGCAGTGGTCGCCCAGTCTTAGGTGTTTCCGGGCACATGGACGTGGTCTCACCCGGTGAGGTCGGTCAGTGGCAAAGTGACCCATTCACGTTAACGAACCGTGATGGTCGGTTGTACGGTCGCGGGGCGGCGGATATGAAATCGGGGCTGGCCGCGTTAACGATTGCCCTGATTGAGCTGCACGCGGCCGGGCAACCCACGCATGGCACGATTCGTCTCATGGCCACGGTGGGCGAAGAGGTCGGCGAATACGGCTCCCAGGCCTTCTATGAGGCAGGGACCATGGACGATGTCGATGCCCTGTTGATTGGGGAACCTACCGGCTACAACCTCTTCTCCTCGCACAAGGGCTCGATGGATGTGCGGCTGACGGCCAAGGGCCTTGCCGCTCACAGCTCGATGCCGGAGTTAGGCGCCAACGCGATCGATCCGCTGCTGGTGATTTTAACGCAGGCCAACCAGGCCTTCCGGGAAACGCCCAAGGAAAACGCCTTGCTGGGTAAATTGGCGTTCAACACGACCATCTTCTCCGGGGGTAATCAGGTCAATTCGATTCCCGAGGCGGCCACGGCCGAGATGAACGTGCGGACGATTCCGGAATTTGATAACGCCGCGGTGCGTGAGACACTTCAACGCCTGGTCGACCAGCAAAATGCGCAGGGCGCCCAGGTGACCATGGACATCTATATGGATCAATGGCCGGTCGAAGAACCGCAGGACAATCCACTGAGCAATTTAGCGGCTAAGCTCGGGGAGCCATTTGCCGGTGAACCAATTCCGAAGCTGCCACTGCCCGCCGTGACCGATGCGTCCAACCTGTTAAAGGACAAGGGCAACCAGTTTCCGTTCATCGTCTTCGGTCCCGGTAGCAACACGGCCCATCAAGTTGATGAATATGTCGACCGGCAAATGTTCTTGGACTTTACGGAACTGTACCAGCAGTTATTGCCTGGTTATTTAAAGCTGAAATAATAAATTGTGCCTAACAAAAAGTCGTCACCTCAACGTTTTGAGGTGACGACTTTTTGTGATTTATTCGGCTAATTTTAGATAGTCTTGCAGGTAGGTGGCGAGGCCGTCGTGGTCGTTGTCGAGCGACGTGACGTCCTGGGCCAGACCCTTGATGGCTGGGGTGGCGTTTTGCATAGCCACACCCCAACCAGCGTAATCGATCATGGCCGTATCGTTGTGCTCATCACCAAAGGCAATGATGTTCTTGCGGTCCACGTGGTACTGGTGGGCCAGGAAGTCCACGCCGGTTGCCTTCTGCACACCCTTAACGCCCAACTCAACGACGGCGTTCGGGCCACCCCAAGGGGCAGCGTCAATCTCATCACTGAAGTTGTGTTGCAGGTAGCTCAGCAGGTGTTCTTGATGGCTACGGTCGACCGCTACCGTCAAGCTCGTGGGATTTTCGGTCAACGTCTTTTGGTTCAAGATTTGATTGGACTGTAAGACGGAGGGGAAGAAGCCCACTTCAACGGGTTGGTCGCGCACGGCCAGAAAGAGGTTCTTGCCTTCCGCGGCAATCATGTTGATGCCCAGTTCTTCGCGGTGGGCCAGCAGGTCAAAGGCCACTTCCTTGTTAAAGGTATATTGGTATTCGTCCGACCACTGTTGGTGGGGGATGTGCCCCAGACTGCCGTTAAAGTTGATCATCGGGCCATCCAGGTGCAACTCATCGTAAAAGTTGGCCGAGATTCGGTTCGGTCGGCCGGTCACAATGCTGACGATGTGACCCGCTTCTCGGGCTTGGGTCAAGACGCGCTTGGTCTTGGCAGAGAGCTGAGATTCTGCATTTAAAGTCGTGCCATCCAAGTCAATGGCAATTAATTTTCTTTCCAAAGAGAAACACCTCGCAATTTCGTTGGTTGATTGGATTCACGTTCAAATAAAACTCGCCCTTACAACTTAACACACCTTTCTGAAAATAGCGACCATTTCAGTTTCACCCGGGGTAGAGTTCGCCCGGTGAAACGGGTATAATGGGAACAGAATTTAAGACGAAGACTAGTAATATGTATATAACAAATGATTAGTTGTATCTAGCAAAATGGAGGAATAACGGTGAATTTACCTGACGATTTTATTACGAAGTACCAACGGCTCTTGGGACCGGCAGCGGCCGATTTCTTTGCCAGTTTTGACACACCCAGCCTCAGTGGCTACCGGGTCAATCCCGCCCACCATGACCTCCCAGCCGAACTAACGGCACCGGAGACGGTCCCCTATGAACCCTTAGGCCATTTCGGCACCGTTGGCGGCCGGACATTGATGCACCAGAGTGGTGCGGTCTACAGTCAGGAACCCAGTGCCATGTTTGTCGGTGCTACGGCGGCTCCCCAACCGGGCGATAAGGTCTTGGACCTGTGTGCGGCCCCGGGCGGGAAGACGACCCATCTGGCCAGCTATCTCCAAGGCACGGGCCTGCTGGTGACCAACGAAATCAATCGGAAACGGGTAAAAGTTTTGGCCGAAAATGTGGAACGATTTGGCGTGCGGTCCGCTATTATTTTAAATGAATCACCGGACCGGCTGAGCCCCGTATTCCCCGATTACTTCGACAAGGTCCTGGTAGATGCACCGTGTTCTGGTGAAGGCATGTTCCGTAAGGACCCCGACGCCATGTCTTACTGGTCGTTGGATTACGTGCAGGAATGTGCGACCCGGCAACGGGAGATCATGACGGAAGCCTTGAAAATGGTCAAGCCCGGTGGTCAGTTGATCTACTCCACCTGCACGTTTGCCCCCGAGGAAGACGAGCAGATGATGGCCTGGGTCTTGGAAAACTACCCGGACTTTCATTTGGCACCGATCAACAAGGTCGGCGGCGTTGTGGATGCGCGACCGGAGTGGGCCGACGGCAATCCTGAGCTCAAGAAGGCTGCGCGCCTGTTCCCCCATCTGATGAAGGGCGAAGGGCATTTCGTGGCTAAATTGGAACGGGATGCCGGTGAGGCTGCATCATTGTACGGGGCAGCCAAGTTGGGCACACCATTGACGGGCGACCAACGGAAGCTCTGGCAAGACTTTGCGCAACAAGTGTTGGGTCGCAATGACTTTAACGACCTGGTCACGGTCAAGGACCAACTATTTGCCGTGCCAGCAGGCCTGCCTAACCTGAAGAAGTGCCACGTCTTTCGGCCTGGGTTACACTTGGGGACGTTCAAGAAGAACCGTTTCGAACCGGCCTATGCCCTGGCTTTGGCCAGCGACCCGCAACACGTGACGCAAACCTTAGCCATTACGGCCGAACAGTGGCGCGCCTGGGTCCATGGCGAGACGTTCACGCTGGCAACGGCCCCTCAGAAGGGCTGGTACCTGTTAACGTGCGCCAGCCAGCCGGTCGGCTTCGGTAAGGTCGTGGGCACGACCGTCAAAAATTTCTTCCCCAAGGGGTTGCGGTTCACCGTTTACGATAACGAAATGTGAAAACCAGTCGAATTTGACTAGCAAAAAGGCGTTTGGGGAAAATTCCCAAACGCCCTTTTTTAATTGGACTATACAATTAGCGTTAAATCAATGTCTTTAAGTTGTGCTATTTAGAGAATAAGTGCTAGTTCGTGAGGTGTCGCTGCTGACAATAGCTCATTAGTTCAGGACTCAGCAGGAGCTGTTGTTGCCGGAGTGCCGCCAAATTGTGGCACCCAAGTAAGGTCAAAATGTCTCTGAGACCATCTTGCCAGCCCAGTAACAGCTGGGTGGTCGTTTCCTCATCCGTTTTAATCAGACTGTGGAGAATCTGACCCGCACTGCCCACGACCCGGGCCCCCAATGCGAGGGCCTTGGCCGCGTCTAGCGGTTGCCGGATGCCACCCGTGGCAATCGTTTGGAGTTGGGGAACCTGCCGCGCTTCCAGTAGGGACTCAACGGTGCTTTGACCCCAACCATCCAGGTAGCTGAGTTCCTTGGCGGGACGGCGGAAGTTTTCGATTTGCACGAAATTGGTGCCGCCACGGCCACCCAGGTCGACCAACCGGACGCCGACGCCGGCTAACTGGTCGAGCGTCTCATGAGCCATGCCAAAGCCGACTTCCTTGACGATGACGGGCACGTCGAGCGCCGCTGCGGTCTCACCAATGCTGTCCAACCAGTGGAAGGCCCGGTCGCCCTCGGGCATGACGATTTCTTGGGCCGTGTTGACGTGAATTTCCAAGGCATTAGCGGCCAGCATGTCCACGGCGGCTTGCGCCTGGGCGACCGTGTGACCCGCACCAATGTTGGCGAAGACCAGGCCGTCCGGATTGTTCTCACGCAATGGGGTGAAGGTGTCGGCCGTGCTGGCATCCTGGAGTGCGATGCTCTGCGAGCCACTAGCGACTGGCATTCCCGTGGCCGCAGCAATCCGTCCGAGTTGAGCGTTGACTTGACCCGTGCGGGGACTGCCACCGGTCATGGCCTCGATCATGAGGGGCACCGGCAACGTCAGCGGGCCCAACTGCGTTTGTAAGTCCACGTCGGTCTTGGCCATCTCTGGCAGGCTCTGGTGCACGAATCGCAGCTGGTCGAATTGACTAGCCGCAACGGGTTGATAAAATTTTTCCGCCAACGACAGGTGCTCGTCCTTGCGGTGGGCGTGACGGGTGAGGTCCATAAGTGTGCGCTCCTTATTCGATAACGTGGTGGACGTTCAACTTCAGTGGCTCGATGCCGCGCGTTTCCCACTCTTTGAGTAACCGGGCGAGGTCCTTGGCCGCATTGATAATGACGATGCCGCAGTCACCGCCACCGGCACCGGAAGACTTGGCGGCACCGCCGATATGCACGGCGATATCACACATGGTCTTCAGCAGGGTGGTTTCGATTGTGACGTGACTCAGGCAGGCCAATCGGTTTAGCAAATCGCGGTTAACGGCGATTTCGTGTTGAATGGCATCGAGGTCTTGGTCGTGGAACCCTTGAATCATTCGTTGCAGGCATTCGCGACTTTCACGAAGAAAGGCGTGGTAGTCCTTGCGGCGGGTCGCCTTGAACAGGGCAATCTTGTCGACCAAATGGGAGGTCGAGGCGGGGGTCCCCGTCCAACCAATCATTAGTCGTAGCGATTCCGGCGGCGTCAGGAGTTCAATTTGTAACCCGGGCCAGTCGGTGTCGAGCAATTGTTCCAAGGTGAGTTCCCGGCGCGCGGAGGCTAACCAGTCACGGTCAAAGGCCTGGTAAGCAATCCAGCCGCCGTAAACGGAAGCCGCAATGTCACCCAAAGAGCCGTTGCCTTGCACGTCTAAATGGGCAATGGCGGCCAGTTTGAAGAGGCGGTCCTTGCTCATCTGGATATCGTAAAATTGGCAGAGGGCCTTGACGGTGGCGACGGTGACGGCCGCGGAGGAACCGAGGCCGTACTTCTTGCCGTCGGCGCTGTCGAGGTCGCTGTTGACGTTCAAGTGATACATCGCCAGTGGCTTGCCCAGAGCCTGGGCATACTGCTCAGTCAACCGAATGGCCGAGAGGATGTAGTGAAAGGGGTTATCGCGGTTGTCAAAAACGAGTTCGCTGCCTTGACGCTGCCAGTACAACGAGTTTTCCTGGTACTGTTTGGACGCGATCCGCCCGTAGTCCTGGCTGGGGGTAATGGTGACGGTGACGAACTGGTTGAGGGCAACAATAATTGCTGGGTAACCAGGTTCGACCACAGCGTACTCGCCAGCGATATAAAGTTTTCCGGGTGCTTGCGCGGAAATCAAAAAAATCAGGTCCCTTCTGTGACAAATCTTTTAGGTGAATCAAGTTTTTTAGTGTGGAATAGGTCAGTGCCTCCGGGCTGGTGAAAATGGGCCTGCGGCTAACATTGACTTAAATCACAATTCATTCGTTTGTGTGGTGGAAAGTAGTGCAACATGTTCTGGGTACTATGATTAAATTTCAGTATTAATTAAGTATGCATTTAGCTGATGGCTGATTTGAACAAAAGACTAGCAGTCAGTTCTGTCTAAATGACTTTAAAGAAAAGCAATGCCGGGGCCGGGATGGGCCACGATGACCTGGTCGGCACCAAATTGGGCGGCCAAGCGTGTCGTGACGGCAGGCAGGTCGGCCTCTTGGCAGAAGACCTTCACGTTGGGGCCAGCGTCCAGTGTGTAGTAACAGGATACGCCGCTGGCACGCAGGTCACGGACCGTTTGCATGGCGGCCAGGCTTTCACCGTTAAAGTAGCTGAACGGTGGGTTGGCACTCAGCGTCAGGGCGTGCATCCGCATGGCGTTGGCCTCCAGAATCTCACCAGTCGTGGCGAAGTCCTGGGCCAAGATGGCGGGCTTGATGGCCGCTAAGTCATCGGCCACCACCGTTTTCCAGGCCGGGTAGTAAGGCGACGTGGTCACGCTACTTTGCATGCCCTGCGTGGAGCTGACCTTCTTGTGACGGGGGTCCAGAACCAGGGCGACCATGGCAATCGGCCAGTCGACATCTTCCTGAAACGGCACGGCTAACGAGGTCGCGTCGTCGGTGCCGGCTTGCCACTCCACGAAGCCGCCAAAGATGGATCGGGTTGCTGAACCAGAGCCACGGCGAGCCAGTCGAGACAGGTCTGTGCGGGATAGCGTGAGGCCGGCTGCCCGACTGGCTGCGCCGGCCAAGGCCGCAAAGGCGGAGGCGGAGCTAGCTAAACCGGCCGCGGTCGGCACGTGGTTGGTCGAGCTGACCCGGGCAAACTGGGTTACACCACTCTGCTGGCGAACCAGGTCCAACACGTGGCGGACCTTCTGACTGGCCGTGGGGGCTAGCAGCTGGCCATTTAACACCACTTCGTCAGCGGTGAGGTCGCTCACAAACTCGACCGTCGTATCTGTGTAGAATTGGTCCAGTGTTAGCGACAGGCTGCTGGTCTGTGGCAACATCAGCTTAGTGTCGGCCTTGCCCCAGTATTTGACCAGGGCGATGTTGGTGTGCGCTCTTGCGGTGACCGCTGTCATTGGTGTTCCTCCTCAAGGTTAAAAGCCTCCGTCCACGTTTCCGTGGCGCCGGCAGCTCGTAGGTGATCTTCAACTTGGTGGGTCGTGGCTAAATCGGGGCAGAGGGCAATCAAGCAGCCGCCCATTCCGCCACCGGTCAATTTTGCCCCTAAGGCGCCGTTTTGGCAAGCCACCTGGGTCAAATTGTCTAGCTCAGGGGAACTGACTCCGAGCCCCTTTAATTGTCGTTGGGCATCCGTCATGATCTGACCGAGATGCATCAAATCGGGGGTGGCTAGGGCAGTGCGGGCCTGGTGGCTGAGCTCGCCGAGGCGTTGAATCTGTTGCGTGGTCTCCTGGGGGAAAGCCATCTTCCGCCGGGCAACAGCGGCCACGGCCTGACCCGTTTGGCCCTTGATGCCGCTGTCGGCGATGACCAGGTAGCCGCGCAGGGTAAAGGGAATCTGTAACGTTTCTTGGCGGGGGACGAACCAGATGGGCACGTCGGAGCTAACGGTGGCGGCGTCAATGCCGCTCGGATTCCCGTGCGTAATTTTTTCAGCGATGTCGACCGTGCTCAGCAACAGCTCGCGGTTGAGGGGCCGCTGGAAGAAGTGGTACATAGCGCGCGTGATGGCCACAGCCACGGCAGCAGAGGAGCCCATCCCGCGTTCGGCGGGGAGGTCACTGGTGATGGTCATGGTAAACGGGGTCGTTTGGCCGCCGAATCGGTCGAGCAACGTCGTGATCAGCGCCGCCACGCCCGCTAAGTTTTGTCCCATTTGAGCGATGGGCCCGTCAAAGTAGCGACTGGCAATGGTCTGGCCGTTGTCGGCGTTACGCATGACCACCTGAGTCGTGACTGAGGGCAGGGGTAACGCAATGGCCGGCTGGCCGTACACCACGCTATGGTCCCCAATGAGAATAATTTTGGCATTACTTTTACCGATTGCCGTTCTACCCAAGTTATCTCGCTCACTTTCTGCATCGAATTTACTTACCAAAAAATATCATACTCTACTGATTGGCGTTGCGCTAGCTTTGGCAGTCAAAATCCGGAAATCGACGAAAAATTAACCCTTTCTATAGAAAGTTTGCCTGCTAATCCAGTTGCTTAGTACTGGACCACGGAACTAGGCATTAATCGTTATTGGTGTTCTCTGGAATGGAAAATGGGGTGGAACGCGGTGAGCAGGGCTTCGACAGTCTGGAAGACAGTTAGTTACTGAGTTGTTTTTTATTGGATCATCGGCCTCGTCTTACCAGCCACGTTGCATACAACCCAAACGTTTTGTCCAGCTAGGGAATAGAAACCTGATAGACTGACAGCAGCCAGTGACTAAAATTTACGTAATGGTCACCGAGGATGTGAGCCGCAGGGATGGAGAAAATGAACAATCCATGTAGAGTGACCAGAGGTGGGCCAAGGTGACCAGCTGTGTCGATGGTCTTAGCTGAGTGGTTTTTCTCAGCTTAGAGCATGGGGCTTGAAACTTTTGTCTGCCATGTCGAGTACATCCCAGACATTTTGTCCAGTTAGAAAATAGAAACCGTATAGACTGACAGTAGCCAGTGACTACAATTTGCGTAATGGTTACCGAGGATGTTCGCCGTAGGGATGGAGAAAATGAATGATCTATGTAGAGTGACCAGAGGTGGGCCAAGGTGACCAGCTGTGTCGATGGTCTTAGCTGAGCGGTTTTTCTCAGCTTAGAGCATGGGGCGACCTTTGAGACTGTGAATTTCAGGCTCAAAGTCGAGGTGGAAGCCCGTTTCTCAGGCTGGAACCGACCCCACAGCAGGGCACCTTGAGCCCACCGGCGGGAACGGCCTGTCAACAACTAGTTGCTTTTCATTTTCTCTATCCCGGAGGCGCCAGAACCATCAAAGTAAACATTTCACGAAAATTTAGCCAATGGCGCAGTCAGTCGTGGCGCTGGCGGCGTAAGTGGTGTATCATAGTGCCAGTTATTATCGCAAATTGTGCAGAAATTGGTGAGCATATATGGATAAAGACACGGTTTACGCGGTAGTCGATATTGAGACGACCGGAACCAGTGTGACAGATGGCGACCGCATTATCCAGATTGGGTGCGTCTTCGTCCAGCATAATCAAATTATTAATCACTTTGAGACGGACGTGAATCCACTCAGAGAGATTCCCCAAGCCATTACCCGCTTGACGGGAATCACGAATCGCCGGGTTCGACACGCGCCGCTGTTTGACGACGTGGCCGGGACCCTCTACAGTCTGTTGACGAACACGGTCTTCGTGGCCCACAACGTCAATTTTGATTTACCCTTTATTAACGCGGAATTCAGTCGCGTCGGTTATCCAGAGCTGACGATTGAAGCGTTGGACACGGTGTCCCTGAGTCAAATTCTCTTGCCCACGGCCGCTAGTTTTCGGTTACGCGACCTGAGTGGCTTGTTTAACATTGAACACGACAATCCACACTCCGCGGACAGCGATGCCAGTGCGACGGCAGAACTCTTTATTTTCCTATTCCGCCGGTTACGGGCACTGCCGCAGGTGACACTGCAACGCATGATTGATCTGCATCCGGAACTACCGCTACAAACGGCGGCTCTTTTTGACGTGGCGCGGGGACTGAATGAACAACAGCCCCGCAAGTTGCCGGATTACCTCTACGTGAAAAATGGCTTGGCCCTGCGTAAACCGGGGAGTGAGACCCCAACCACACTGGCCGAACCTAGCAAGTATCCGAAGACGAAGAAGCAAAAACAAAAGCTGATGCCGGACAACCTGGAATGGCGGCCGGAACAAGCCAAGATGATGAATTACATTTACAACAACTACGCCGAGGGTGACCGGCACCCCGTTAAGCAGATGATCGTTGAGGCGCCGACCGGTATCGGGAAGAGTCTCGGCTACATGCTGCCCATGGCCTATTTAGGGCAAACGGGCCGGCCCGTGGTCATCAGCACGGCCACGACGCTGTTACAAGAGCAGTTGTTAGACCAAACGCTGCCGCTCCTGAAGTCCATCGTGCCGTTCCCCGTGAACGCCGTGTTGGTCAAGGGGAGTCGCCACTACCTGGACCTCCAGCGCTTCGCGACCACGTTAAAGGTGGCCGAGGTGTCCAAGCAAACGCAGCTCTTGAAGCTACGCCTGCTGGTGTGGTTGACCATGACCACGACCGGGGATCTAGACGAATTACACCTGGCCACGTACCGGGCGCCATACTTCCAAGAAATTATTCACGAGGGGTCGGTCACCGCGGACAACCCATTTTACGCGGATGATTTCTTGCGGCGCCGGGACCAACGCATGGAACAGGCCCAGTTTGTCATCGTCAATCACGCTTACTTGAGTGAGCATGCGTTGGACCTGGGTGAACGCCTGCACCGGCCATACTTGGTGGTCGACGAGGCCCAACACCTGCCGGACAGCACGCTGAAACAGCGGCGAACCCAGGTGAAGTTTGCCCAATTGATTAACGAACTACACCATATCGACCGCGATATTAGTCGTGAGACCGGTCCGAGCCTCCTGGATTTATTTGCCGGAGATGCTGGGGCCGTGGGCACGCTGAACGGTATTTTGGCCGCCAGCGAGACCCTAGAAACAGCGTTGAATGCGTTAGTCAACCATCTGTTCTTGCGGTTTTTGGCGGCTAA
Organism: Levilactobacillus mulengensis; assembly: GCF_003946045.1. Classification (GTDB taxonomy): domain Bacteria; phylum Bacillota; class Bacilli; order Lactobacillales; family Lactobacillaceae; genus Levilactobacillus; species Levilactobacillus mulengensis. The sequence goes on from NZ_RHNW01000001.1 coordinate 66,011, forward strand.
ACGCCCCAACAATCACAATCAAATTATTGAAGAACTGATTCCGGCAACGGACCTGGCCGATGAGCTGGCTAAGGGATCGGCCATGGCCACCGCGACCACGGCCACCGATGACCTGTTGGCGGCCTTAAACGACCTGCGCCACCGCTTCGACCAACAGAGCGAGCGGTTCGCGGCCTCCGAGCGCTACCTGTTTGAGCAGGTCGACACCCGGATTCACCTATTTGATGACCAAATGAGTCGGCTATTAATGATTCTGCGTCAGGTGGTCGAGCAGGCTCCGGCCAGTCTCTTTTGGCTGACCATCAACCACGTGGGTGACCGGAACAGTTTCCAACTGGCGAGTGGTCTGTTAGCCACGGAAGGCTTCCTGCGCAATCACTTGTACGCCGGCTTCCAGCCAGTGCTCCTGACCGGGGGGACGTTGTTCTCCTCCGGCCGATCGCAGTACGTGCTTGACCAATTCGACCTGGACCGCGAGCAAACGGTGACGCACCGGATGCGCTCCAGCTTTGACTACGCGAACCAGGCGGAACTCTTTATCAGCGATGCCGGCCCGAACCTGAGTCGGATTGCCCCGGCCGATTACGTGACCTACCTGACGGCGGCGATTAGCCAGCTGGCGGGGGCAGTGGATAAGCAGACGTTAGTGTTGTTCAACTCGCTCAGCGTGATTGAACAGGTCTACCAACAACTGTGTGCGCAACCGGAATTTGCCAAGCGCGAAATCTTTGCGCAGGGCATCAGCGGCAGTCGTGAACGGATTGTTAAACGGTTCGCCACCAGTCACGGCGCCATTCTCCTGGGGGCGGCTAGCTTCTGGGAGGGCATCGACTTGCCGGCGGAACAACTGGAACTACTGATTGTGACGCGGTTACCATTTGACTCGCCCGACCGGGTCTTTGTCAAGGCTAACTACGCGCGGCTCGAAGCGGCGGGGAAGAACCCATTTTACAGTGCCGCTTTGCCAGCGGCGACGTTGAAGCTGCGCCAAGGAATCGGCCGGCTGATTCGGACGCCGCATGACCGCGGGGCCGTGGTCATTTTGGATCAACGGCTGCTCGAGAAACATTACGGGCAAAGTATTTTACGGGCGTTACCGGCCGAACTGCCGCAGACGACGGGGGATGCCAGCGCCATTGCGCAAGGTTTAGTTAATTTTTTCGAAAATAAACCGGACAATCCCGTGACGCCACCCGAAGTTTGATATAATTGAGAAAGATTGAAATTAGACAAGGGAGACCGATGGAAAATTGATGAGACAACAGTATCAACGACGCCAGCGACCCCATCATTGGGTATTGCTGAGCATTCTGCTCGTGATTCTGGTTATTCTGATTACGGGGGCTTACATGGTGAACAAGGCCACCAAGCCGCTGAGTCAGAACCAGGCTTACGCGGAATCTGTCGCTAAAAAATCCGGTCATTTGACCAGTACCAGCCAGTTTTACTGGACGAACCTGGACACCACGTACTACACGGTTGCCGGGAAAAACAAGGCCAACCAGGACGTCTACGCCATTGTGCCGAAAACGGGCAAGGACGTGACGGTGCTTAAGAAGAGTGCCGGTCTTTCACGGAACACGGTGCTTCAGCAGGTCTGGAACAAGAATCCCAAGAAGGTCTTGTCCGCGGCGATGTGTGTCTTTAACGGCAAGCCTGCTTGGCAGGTCAGTTATTTAAATCAGAGTGGTAAATTGTGCTACATCACCTTCCAGTATTCCAATGGGAAGGTGCTCCAGCAGATTTCAAATATTTAGGTTTGTGGTGAGGAGTGTGCGTGGATGCAATTAGCAAAACGAGCGCAGGCGGTTCAACCGTCCGCAACTTTGAAGACCGGGCAGCGGGCCCAAGAGCTTCGCGATGCCGGGGTCGATGTGATCAATTTAAGTGTGGGTCAGCCGGACTTCCCGACGCCCCGGGCCATCAAGGACGCGACCATCACGGCCATTCGAACCAATCAGGTGGACGGCTACACGGCAACGGCGGGGGTCTTGCCCCTGCGTCAAGCGGTGGCCGACCATTTGTTAGCGACCCAACACGTCACGGTGACGGCCGACCAAGTCGTCATCACGACGGGGGCCAAGATGGCGCTGTACGCGCTCTTTCAAGTCCTCTTGAATCCCGGTGACGATGTCTTGCTGCCAGCGCCTTATTGGGTCAGTTACAGCGAACAAGTCAAATTGGCCGGTGGCCATCCGATTGAGGTGGCCCCGACGGCCAGTCTGAAGGTCACCCCGGCACAGCTAGAAGCCGCCGTGACACCAGCCACCAAGGCCATCGTGTTAAATTCACCACAAAACCCCAGTGGCCTGGTCTACACCAAGGCTGAGCTGCAGGCCATCGGCGACTGGGCGGTGGCCCACGACCTGGTCATTGTGGCCGATGAAATTTACGGCGATTTGATCTATGCGGGGCCGAACCCGTCACCGTCCATGCTGACGCTGGGTGCGGCCGTGGCCGACCACACCGTGCTGATCAACGGGGTCTCCAAGACCTACGCCATGACCGGTTGGCGGATTGGCTATGCCGTTGGGCCAACCTGGATTATCGACGCGTTGAAGACCGTGTTGTCTCACATGACGGGAAACGCCGCTGCCGTGAGCCAAGCCGCCGCACTGGCCGCCTTAACCGGGGACCAAGCGCCGGTTGCCGAGATGCGCGCCGCCTTCCAGGAACGGTTAGACACGATTTATCCGTTGCTGACGGCCATTCCGGGATTTAAACTAGACCACAAGCCACAGGGGGCCTTTTACTTGTTTCCCGACGTGAGTGGGGCCGTTCAGCTGAAGGGCTTGGCCTCGACCGATGAGCTGGTTGCCGCTATTCTGGACCAGGCGCACGTGGCCTTGGTGACCGGGAAGGCGTTTGGCCTGCCGAGTCACGTTCGCCTAAGCTACGCCACGGACCTCCAGTCGTTAGAAACGGCGATGGAACGACTTAAAGACTTTATGACGAATTAATTTGACTTAAACTGACGATCGAACCGCAACTACCGGGTTCGGTCGTTTTGATTCTAAATTTCAGGAGGCTTCGACATGGATGAATTTATCCAACGTTACGTGCAGGCGGGCCAGACCAGTGTGGCCAACTACCTGCTCGATCACTTTCGCGAGGTGGGGATGACCACGGACCAGCTCCTGGTCTTCCTCCAGTTGCGGCGTTACATGGACCAGGGCACCAAGCTGCCGGACGCCGATGAGATGGCGGCCCATTTAGGTTGGGATAAGCAAAAGGTCTACCAATTGTTACATGAAATGATCAGTCACAAATTGATGACGATTACGACCGTGACCGGCGCCGATGGCCAGAAGCAGGACGCCTACGACTTTCGCTTGTTAACGGAAAAACTGAGTCAATTAGCGGCTCAGACCACCCAGCAGGCGGCCAAGGCCGCCGTTAGTAATGACCGCTCCGCCGTGTTTAACCAGATTGAAACGGAATTTGGCCGGCCATTATCACCCCTGGAAATGGAAAGCATTACCCAGTGGTTGGACCAAGACCATTACCGCCCAGAGCTGATTCAGCTCGCCTTGAAGGAAGCCGTTTTGAGTCAGGCGTACAGTCTGAAATACATGGACCGCATCCTGTTGAGCTGGGAACGCAAGAACCTGAAGACGGCCGCCCAGGTCCAACGCGAAAAGGAACGGCAAGAACCGCGACGCACGGCCAAACCAACGACCAATGGGCAGCCGGACGGGGGGATCCCCGATGTGCCAATCTTTAAGCTGACGGATAATTAGGTTTAAAGACGTGTTGGTGAACCTAATTAACTAAATGGTGCAAGTGCGCCAGCGTGCCCGTCACGGCCGACCTGTTGTTGCGCCGCTAAATAAATTGGCTTAAAAAAGCGCCTCACCGAAAAAATCGGTGGGGCGCTTTGTGTTACCTGACGTTATTTGTCATCATCAGTGGTCTTGGTCGTTGCGGGACTCTTCTGGGTGGTCGTTGCCGAAGAGGATTCGGTCGACGTGGTTCCCGTGTCGTCCCCGTCATCGTTGCCATCGCCACCAGGCGTCTGTTCCGTGCTCGAGGATTCCTTACTGGTACTGGATTCCGTCGTGGAAGAACTGGCCTGCGTGGTATTATTGTTGGTCGTGACCCGACTGTTGTTGCTGTAAGCCGATGAGCTCGTCGTGTTGGTTGAGCCGTATTGGCTGGTAGCCGTGGTGTCGGCGACCGTACCAGCGTGACCCGTAATGTAGTATTCTTTACTCCCATTTTGGGTCGTTTCGGTCACGGTGCTTGGCGCCGTCCAGTCGGTGTTGGTCGACTTGCTGGCCAGGTAGGACATTTCATACTTGTAAATCTCTTGGGCAATCGTAGTCTGCGTTGCACTCACGTAATGGCCGGTCTGGAATTGCTTGTCGTATCCGGTCCAAACGGAGATGGCGTAATTCCTGGTGTAACCGGTGAACCAGGAGTCCATGGTTGCGCCGTCAGGGACCCTGTCCGCGTAATCGTCAGGGTAGGAGTCGGTCCCGGTCTTCCCGGCCTGATACAGCCCGGGAATGGCCGCTGAACGCCCGGACCCATTTTCATTGGTCATGACGCCCTTCATCATATCCGTCAACATGAACGCCGTCGCGGCCGACATGGCCCGCTTAGGCGTGGCGGAATACTTGTGGGCCTTCCCATCCTGCGTGACGACCTTGGAGACTAGGTATGGCTTGTAGTAGTTCCCACCGTTCGCGAAGGCAGCGTAGGCCGCGGCTTCTTGTTCGGAGGAGATGTACAGGCCAATCCCATTTTGCAGGGTCAGCGTCTTATCAAAGTCCATCCCTAAGCCACTCAGGAAAGAGGTGGCGCGCTTGATACCAACGTTTTGCAGCGTCCGGACAGCGGGGATGTTCCGTGATTCAACCAAGGCCTTACGCATGGTAATGGTCCCTTGGTACTTGCGGTCCCAGTCGTAAAGGTTCCGCGTCGTGCCTGGGTAGGTAAAGGCGGTATCCTTTACGGGTTCGTAGGTTGGGTAGTAGAGGTGTTCGATGGCGGGACCGTAGTCCATCAGTGGCTTAGCCGTCGAGGCGCTCGACCGATCCTTTTGGACGGCTCGGTTCAGGCCAAACGTGACGTTGCCAGTCTTCCGGCCACCAATCATGGCGACGACCTTCCCGTTGTTCGGGTTGACAATCGTCGAGCCCACTTGGAACTTATCGGAAGGGAAGGCCACGTAGGCCGTCCCGTTGACGATGTTGTACAGTTGCTTTTGGGCGCCCATGTCCAGGTTGGTGTAAACTTTCAACCCGCCGGTCGTGGTGTTGTAGCCCTTAGACTTCAGTTCGGCGTAAACCTGCTTGAGGTAGGCGTCGATGACCTTGGTCGTCTTGGCACTGGTACTGGTCGACTTGTGTGACTTGACCAAACCCGTGGTAATGCTCGTGGCTTCGGCCTGTTGCGCCTGGGCAGCGGTGATGGCGTTGTTCTTGGCCATGGCCTCCAGCACCAGGTCCCGCCGTTTCTTGGCTAAGGCCGGGTATGTGGTAGGGTCGTAATTGGTTGGTGACTGCGGCATACCGGCCAAGAGAGCCAATTGGGCGAGGTCCAAGCCTTTTAGCGTCTTGCCGTAGTAGTACTGGGCGGCCGTCTGCATGCCGTAGACTCCGTTGCCCATATAAACCTTGTTGATGTAGTATTCCAAAATTTGGTCCTTGGAGTAGTCGTGGTCGACCTTGAGGGCTAACCAGGCTTCCTGGGCCTTACGTTTCAGCGTTCGGTCGGAGGCGGCGGTGGAGAAGACGGACAGCTTGACCAGTTGTTGCGTCAAGGTACTGCCCCCCTGCATCCCCAGGGAAGAGCCGCTGACGTTGGCGAAGGCGGCCCCGATGATCCGGATGGGGTCAACCCCGTTGTTCTTGTAGAAACGCCGATCTTCGGTAGAAACGACGGCATTTTTCAAGGTGTCGGGGATGTTCTTGGTCTTCACGTAATTCCGGTTCTGCGCGCCTAGCCGCGAAATCACGGTGCCGTTGGCGTCGTAGACTCGCGTCGAGGTATCACTGGACAGAGCACCCTCGGAAATCTTGGGCGCGCTCTGCGCATAGAAGAAGAACAGGCCAGCGCCGGCCAGAATGGCAAATACGCCAATGGCGACGATGACGAAGAGAATTCGGCGGAAGGTCCGCCAGCCAGTGTGCGGCTTTTTAGGACCGCTTGGCTTACGCTCGGCGTTACGACTCATACGCGTCTGTCGAGGGGTATTGTTACTAGACATGGTAATCTCCTTTGTGTTTAAACGTGTTCAGCTTGGGTGAAACGATTAGAGAAGCTGATCCACGGCTTTGAGATAGGGAATGGGCAGTTGGAGCTCGGCGGTAATCTGGATCCCGTTCGCCGCAATTTCTGCGTAGGGGATGGATTTACGGCCGCCCTTTAACTGTGCGTCCCAGAAATCATACAGGTCGGTCCCACGGTACAAGTAAACTTCATGGCGGGTGACAAATTTAATAATGGCAAAACAGATGCCGCCTTGAGCGGTACAAGCCCGCATGTGATCGATCTGATGTTGATGAAAGTTTTTCAACGGAAACGACGATTGATTCCGCGTTTCCTTGGCGTCAAAGTCCAGGTAGTGGCCCTGGTAGACCCCGTTGTAGTCGGTCGTGGAGGCCGTACTGAAGTAGGCTTCTTTGATGACGGCCGCGCTCCGCTTGGGGTAATCGACCTTGACGATTTTGATGGGCGTGGGCTTCTTATGAACGACGGCAACCCCGGTTGTTTCATAGTAGGTATTGCTTTCGTTAAGTTCCTCTTCCAGCGTCATACCCCGCTTACCGTAGTTGGTGTAGGTGCTGGGGAACTTGGGCCCCGTCTTTGCTGCTGGTGCCTGGTAGGCATTCCCATTGGGATACCGAATAGTCATTGACTCCTCACCCTCCTTGCCTTGCAACCACCCATTCGCAGTTGACTTTTAAATTGGTTCTTTGCAGTGCCTCCGGGCCGGTGAAAATGAGCCGTGACGCTGTGGGCGCCGCCTGGAGCCAAAAGGCGGTCTCCAGACTTACTTTGAGCCGAAAATCACGTCTCAAAGATAGCAGTTACCTAAGCGGGAAACCCGCTAAGGTAACTCCCACGGCTGAGCTCATTTTCCCCAGCCCTGCGGCTGACATAGTGTTGGCCGTCAGCTGCGTGGGTTGGTAACGACTAAGCCTGTGTTTTGTGGTTTGCTATTACATAATAGGTTAGCCAACGCGTGAAGGCATGCGTGATATTTTTAAGCAACTGGTCGAATGGGATTGTGGCCCAGTTATTGATATTATACCAAGCTGACCCAGAAATAAAAACTCTAACTGGTCTATAAATGGTCAAAACGACCGAACTTAAACGGAACTTAAGTGAATGATTGTGGGGTGGACTGATTTAGGTGGAATTTGGTTGGGTTAGGGATTGTGGAAATACTATTTGTGGTGAGTACAGGTATCATTTTTCTTTGAGGTGCATGTTGGCTCTGATGAAGAGCATTGGTTTACTGAGTAGTTTTAACTCAGTTGATGGGTATCTACGAATCAAGACGTTCTTCTATAGAGATAAGTCGTGTAGCATTAGCATTGATAAATCGTGGCAAGAAAAAAGTTAGTTACGGATTAAACGTGACTCAATGGTCGGCGAGGGTGACAAAACTTTTTCCATTTTAGAACGCCGAGTTAATGTAAGGTGAGATTTAATTTGTATCAGAAGTTGAAGATTATTTGAATTGTAGAGACAAAGTTGAATGATGAAGTTAATTTGTCGTTAGTGAGAGGGAGTAGTGCGTCGAATAGGTTAAAATGAAAATAGATGAGTGTGAACGAAGGACAAAATGTTATTTTGGTCTAAGGTGACGTGAATTGAATCGGTACCTAATGGTTAAAATTGATGAATCGAAAAATTTGGATAACGCAATTAAAATAGGCGACCGTAAAAAAAAAGACAGTTGCGGGCCAAACAAGTGTAAGCCGCAGAGCTGGTGAAAATGGGCTCAGCCGTGGGAGTTGCCTTAGCGGGTTTCCCGCTTAGACAACTGCTATCTTTGAGACTCGGGTTATGAGGCTCAAAGTAAGTCCGAAGACCGCACCTCAGGCTTCGGACGCGCGCCCACAGCGTCACGGCCCGGTTTTCACCAGCCCGGAGGCACTACCAAAAACTTGTTTTACCAACTATCTGTATTTTTCATTGCGTCGGCCGGATTTTTTCGCTACACTGGTAAGGTACCGGTAAAGGAGGCCGCGAGATGAGTCGGTTATGGTTGACGGGCTACCGCAGTTATGAACTGGGTGTTTTTGGCAATCAAGACCCGAAGCTCCTGGTCATCAAGGACGCATTGAAAAAAATGCTGATCGGTAAGATTGAAAATGGGACTGACTGGTTGATCACGGGTGGTCAGCTGGGCGTTGAGCAGTGGTCGATTGAGGTGGGGCTGGCGTTGAAGCCGGACTACCCGGAATTAAAAATTGCCATGATGACGCCATTCGCTGAGTTTGGTAGCAACTGGAATGAAAATAACCGTGGACTGTACGCGCAGCTGGCGAGTCAGGTCGATTTTCACCAGTCAGTTAGTGAACAACCCTATCATGGGCCCCAACAGTTAAGAAACTATCAAGAATTTATGTTATCCCATACAGATGAGGCCGCAATGGTTTATGATTTAGAGGTTGAAGGGAAACCTAAGTATGATTATCGCGCTGTGACGCGGTTTCAAGAGCAACATGCTTACCCCCTAACGCTGATAGATATGGATTGGTTACAAGAAAGTGCCAACGAATATCAAGAAAATAAAAATAATGGTTCCCAATTTGAGTAAAAACTGGTATTATAGATATCGCCGGTTTGATTAGGATAACGAGGTGTAATGATCAATGGAAAACGTTAATTTTACTCCTAAAGAGATTTTGCAAAAGCAATTTCGTCAAAAGATGCGCGGGTATGATCCCGACGATGTCGACAGTTTCTTGGATAACGTGATCAAGGACTACGATACTTTTGTGAAGGAGAATCAACGGCTTCAAGAAGAAAACGAACGGTTGTTGGCTAAGGTCGACGAACTCACGCGCCAAGTGCAAGTGGGGGCAAGTCAGCCGGCAGCAACGACAACCAGCCAATCCACTTCAAGTGTCACTAACATGGACATTTTGAAGCGGCTCTCCAATTTGGAACGGCACGTTTTCGGTTCACAATTAGATAATGATCCAAACGAGTCACATCGTTTGTAGAATTATAAAGACTGGTGTAAATCCTGAGTAATCGCGGTCGGCTTATGTCGGCTGAGGAAAGTCCATGCTCGCACAGACTGAGATGTCTGTAGTGTTCGTGCTCGGTGAAAAAATAAGCCGGGGGACGTTAGCAATAACGTAACGGCGGGAAAACACGGCTACGGCTTCGGCTATGCCCTAGTATCCCTGAAAAGTGCCACAGTGACGATACGTCTAAGGAAACTTAGGCGGTGGAACGCGGTAAACCCCTCGAGCGGGCAACCCAAACTTTTGGTAGGGGCGCTTCACATATGGAAATGAACGAAATGTGGGGGGAGAGGAAACTCTCGAGATAGATGATTACTGCCAGTCAATCGTTTGCCTGAAACGGTTGGGTGGTACAAAACATGGCTTACAGGGATTTGCACCATGTCAGGTGGGTGGGAGCTTGCTCCCGCCTTTTTTTATGGTTATAATCGGGTTAAATGCCCAAGAACAGCGTAAAATTAGCAACTCAGTAAAGTGAAGTAAGGAGGACGTTATGAAGAAATTTCATTTATACGCGGCCACTGCCAGTGGGATCGAAGCCATTGCCGGTCGTGAGTTACGAGACCTCGGGTACGATACCCAGGTTGAAAATGGCCGGGTCCGGTTTGACGGGACGATTGAAGACGTACTGCGGGCGAACCTGTGGTTGCGGACCGCAGACCGGGTTCGGATCATCGTGGCTGAATTTGACGCCGTGACCTTTGACGAACTGTTTGAAGCTACTAAGGCCGTGGCCTGGGACGAACTACTCCCCATGGACGCCGCTTTCCCTGTCGAAGGCCGTTCCAAGAAGTCTCAGCTCCACAGTGTGCCCGACGCCCAAGCCATCGTGAAAAAGGCCGTTGCCACGAAATTGGCGGCTGTCTATCACCGGCGGACTCGGATGCCTGAAACCGGTGCCACTTACCCCTTGGAAGTCATGATCGATAAGGACCACGTCATGTTGACGCTGGACACCACCGGTTCAAGTCTGTTCAAGCGAGGCTACCGGGTCGGCAAGGGTAGCGCGCCATTGAAGGAAAACATGGCCGCTGCTTTGATTGCCTTGACCAGCTGGCACAAAAATATGCCATTCTGGGATCCCGTGTGTGGGTCTGGGACCATTCCTATTGAAGCAGCTATGATTGGCCGTAACCTGGCCCCAGGGTTTAACCGGGACTTCACCTGTGAGACCTGGGATTGGGTGCCCCAAGAGCTGAGTGATAAGTTGCGTGACGAAGCCGATGCCAAGGCCGACTACGATACGCCACTGCAGATCTTTGGGACCGATATTGATGAGAACATGGTGGCCATTGCCAAGCGTAACGCCCAAGAGGCGGGCTTGTCACAAGACATCACGTTTAGCCAATTAGCCGTCCAGGACTTTAAGACGGACATGGAAGATGGGGTCATCGTGGCCAACCCACCATACGGGGAACGGCTGAGTGATCAGGCTTCCGTTCGTGAACTTTACAAACAAATGGGGCAAGTATTCAAGCCATTAACGGATTGGTCGAAGTACATTTTAACGGCTGATCTGGAATTTGAACATTTCTATGGTCAAAAGGCCACGAAGACGCGGAAGCTGTATAACGGGGCTTTGCGGACCGACTACTTCCAGTTCTGGGGCAAGCGTAAGCCGCGGCACCAGGGTTAAGCCATGATTAAGACGGATTGTGTCTTTTGCCAGAAAAGCAGTATCGTCTTAGAAAATGACTTGGCCAAGGCGTTTTGGGACAATCATCCCGTGCGCCGCGGCCACCTGTTGATTGTACCCAAGCAACACTACGCAACATACTTTGATGTGCCAGCCGAAACGCGCGCGGCGATGGATGCGTTGACCTTTGCGGCTAAGGCCTTGCTGGATGAAAAATTTCAGCCGGCCGGGTATAACATCGGCATCAACGTGGCGCCGGCCGCCGGTCAAACGGTTATGCACGCCCACATTCACCTGATTCCCCGGTACGAAGGGGACGTTAAGGATCCGCGGGGCGGCATCCGCAAGATGATTCCGCGGGCCGTTCAGGGCTTGAGTCGGTTGAAACGAAAATAGAAATTGACGAAACGAATTTGGACTTCACAGTCTGGATTCGTTTTTTGTTGGATTATTTTGTAAAGTAACGGCTAACCCTGTATACTGAGCTTAACGGAAAAGGGGTTTTATGATGAAATGGCGGAGTTTACTACTGGCAGGGATTGTGGCAATGGGGACATTAGGCATGGCCACGCAGGCCCAGGCAAAGCAAAAAGTTTTTAATTTGTACCAGAATTATGGTGCCCAGAAGACGCATAAGGCCTACTCGAGTAAGAAAACCTACCCACTCAAGAAAACGTTCACCTTCAAAAATTCAGCGTATAAGATCAGATTGAATAATTTGTATGTGTATCAGGTTGCCAATAAAAAGGCGAAGTACGCGACCTGGGCAAAGGTCACGGGAACCGCCTACAATAATAGTGACGATGGCTTTTACCGGTTCGGCAGAAACGTGATGGGCGGAATCTCCAATTATAATCTCGTGGGGTTCGAGAACACCATGACCAGCAACTTTATCTTTTCGGCCAAGAATAGTAAGAGCAAACACATGTTAGTTAACGTGACCCCTAAGCAAGGAATCACGGCCGGGCCCAATTCAGCATCGTCGTATTTGAAGCCCCATCAGAAGAGTCAATTTGAGATGCTGCTGTATTCCAGAAAAAAGGTCACTAAGGTTGGTAAAATCGAGCTATCCTTTGCGACGCTGGCTTACGAAGGCCCCAAGGCTGATAAGGTCGTTAATGGCATTTATGACGGTCGGCAAAAACTGAATCTAAAATAAACGATGTCCGATTAGGTGGGATGTCGCCCAGCGACTCATAGTCTGAGTCCTGGTAAGCGGGTGTGATGCCGGTTTGCTAGGACTTGGGCTTTTTTTCTTGTTGTCAGTGTCAATTTGGTAGGAAAAATGCCGATGATGTCAGAAAATGTCACTCGTTTCCAAATCTTAATAAGTTTATGAAAACAACTGGTACTAGTGGAATTAGTTCGTTAAACGTCCCAGCCAACCCGTTATTTTTGAAAATTCACTCGTGACTTTCATCAAAATCAGTGTTAGGATTTCTTACATCAAACGTAAAGAGGGCGCCGCTAATGAATCTTGCAAATACAGCATTCGTGTTGATTGCCAGTATTTTAGTCTTGTTTATGACTCCTGGATTGGCATTTTTCTACGGGGGCCTGGTCTCCGAGAAAAACGTGGTCAATACGATGTTGTCGGTCTTTATTATGACTGGCGTGGCCATTTTGCTGTGGGTGTTCGTCGGCTACTCGCTGTCCTTTTCAGGCAATGTGCTCGGCGTCGTGGGCAACTTACGCCATGCCTTCATGAATGGTGTTAACTTGGCTAGCCTGACCGCCAGTCATATTCCGGTTGGCGTGTATTCGCTGTTTCAAATGATGTTTGCCATTATTACCCCGGCTTTATTTGTGGGGGCCGTGGTCGGCCGGATTCGGTTTAAATTTCTTTTGCTATTTCTGCTGGCGTGGTCCGTCTGCATTTACTACCCGATGGTGCACCTGGTCTGGAGTCCAGCGGGGTGGCTGGCCAAATTGGGGGTCTTGGATTTCGCCGGTGGGACCGTGGTGCACATCAATGCCGGGGTGACGGCGTTGGTACTGTCGGCCTGGTTGGGACCGCGGTTGGCCAAGGATCATCCCGGGCAACACTATAACTTACCGTGGGTCCTGCTGGGGACGGCCATCTTGTGGGTCGGGTGGTATGGCTTCAACGCCGGCAGTGCCTTAGCCGTCAATGGTGTGGCCGTTCAAGCGGCGATTACCAGCACGGTGGCCACGGCTACGGCGATGGTGGTCTGGATGTTTCTGGATATCTGGACGAGTGGCAAACCCACGTTGGTCGGCGTCTGTACCGGCACGCTCTGCGGACTCGTCGCCATCACGCCAGCGGCCGGTTACGTGACCGTGATGGGATCCGTGGCGATTGGCACCTTGGCGACCCTGGCCAGCTACGGCTTCATTGCAATTGTAAAACCCAAGCTGGGAGTCGACGATGCCCTAGATGCCTTCGGGTGTCACGGGGTGAGCGGCATCGTCGGCAGTATCCTAACGGGGGTCTTTGCCAGCAAGGCCGTTAACCCGGCGGTCACCCAAAATGGGTTGATTTACGGTGGCGGCTGGCACTTGCTGGGGATTCAACTTCTGGCAACGGGCCTGACGATTGCGCTGGTTGCCGTGATGGGCAGCGGCTTGATCTTACTCTTGCGGCGGTTGACCCCCATGCGGGTCGATGCGGCCGAAGAGGCCCTGGGCCTGGATCAGGGGGAACATGGCGAGCAGGTCGACTACACGGTCGGACTCAGTGAAAAGCTCACGGATTATCGGGCGGATCAGGAACTGTACGCGCCCGAGTTCAAGGGGCAGCTCCAACACTTGCAAAAATGAGTTGGTGGTTGAGCGCTTCCGGTGGCGGATTTAACGTTTTCCGTAACACAGGCCACTGAGTAAAGTTAGTGACTTTCTTAAGGTTGTCCTAGATGATTGCTGTTTACCCCCGAACTTGCTAAACTAAGGGTGTGTTTAGGGGACACGTGTTTGAACACTCTTGGGGGGATTATAATGAATAAAGATCAATGGGCACTGATTGCCTTAGTTGTGTTAGCCGTTTGTGGGTTGAGCCTGGTGCTCCTACTCATGAAGTCACCAATGTGGGCCTTCGGTTTTCCGGTAGCGTTCGCTGGTTTAGGACTGGCGTGCTACGGGATCGAAGATTTGATGACCAAGCTGACAAAGAAAAACAATCGCGAAGCTTAAATCTGAAGAGAATCGAAAAAATAAAGACGGCCAGTGAGCCGTCTTTTTTGTTGCGCCGAACTACGTGTGTTTTGCGTCTTTACAGGGCCCGCCTCGGCTTGCTAAAATGAAGAGGTAAAGGCGATGAGCGAAAAGTGACAGAACAACAAACAACGTCGGTGGCGGATGCCGGCGATTACCTCAAGGCATTTGCCTGCACGGCGGTCATGCTGCAGACGGTCTTGAGCTGGGCGATAACCACCCCGGCCGGTCGATCGATTCAGGTGGAGCTTGCCGGGGTCTATCTGGCCGTAAAATTTACGGCCCCGGCCTTCATCTGTGGCATTCTCTTCACCACGATTCGAACGACGGACGTGACGCAACCGACCTATGGCCAGTATCTGCGGCAACAGTGGTCGGCGTTAGGGGTGCCGACGGTCTGGTGGTCGCTGGCCTACTTGCTCCTGCAACCGCAACTGCAGCAGCACCACTCATATACGTCGCTGGGTCAATTTGGCTGGCAGCTGATCAACGGAAATGCCGCACCACACTTGTGGTACAATACCATGATGCTGCAGATCATTCTACTGATGCCCCTGTGGTGGGCGATTCGGCGACAGATCACGACGCGGCGCCGTTTCTGGTGGACCGCGGGTTTGAGTGGCGCCTGGATGCTTGGCTGGGTGGTCAGCTATCACCAGCTGATCACGCCCGCCGCACGGGTCGGTCGCTGGTATTGGCTCGACCGGGTCTTCTGGGGCTTTGCCCTCTATGCGGTCTTGGGCATGCTACTCTGGCTGGCTTGGTCACACATTCGGCAGTGGCGGTGGACGTGGGTACCGTTACTGGTTGGCGCACTGGCGACGCTGGTCTGGCAAGTTCACGACCTACTGGCCACGGGTCGGCCAATCGCGTTGGCCCGCAGCAGCTACTACGCACCGGCGACGGTCTTCTATGGCCTGTGTGTGATTGGCTTGCTGGCAAGTCTGGCCGCGTGGCAACAACGACAACGGGCCCGGGGGTTAGTGGTGATTCACTGGCTAGCGACCTACGCGTACCGCGCATACTTGGCCAATGTCTTTTGGTTAGCACTGATTTGGCGCTTTGGCGGTCAGGCGTTAACGGCGGTCCATCCCGTGGGTGGCATCCTAGTGAGTTACCTGCTGACTTGGGTCTGGTCGTTTGCGACGGCGTACGGCATACATAGGATTTGGCAATGGACGAAAGGAACGGTGGCAAAATGACAACACGTGATAGGACCCAACCGGTTGAACTGGTCACGATGATCATGGTGACGGACCCCCAGACGAAACGCGTTTTGGTGGAAGATAAAGTGAACGTGCCCTGGAAGGCGGGACACAGTTTTCCCGGTGGCCACGTGGAAGTCGGCGAGACCTGTGCTCAGGCGGCTGTCAGGGAAGTGTTCGAGGAAACCGGCTTGCAGTTGTCGACGGTTGACTTCTGTGGGACGTGTGAGTGGTTCGACACGTCTCGGCAAAAACGGAAGCTGGGCTTGCTGTACCGCGGGGATACATTTACCGGCGAGTTAAAGGCTAGCGATGAGGGCTGGGTCGGCTGGTTGCCACTCAGCGAAATGACCCCGGCAAAGAGTGCCGAGAGTATGGCGGCATTGTTGCGGGTCTTCAATCGCGAGGTTCCGGCGGTGGTTAGCGATGCCTGGAATGGGCCGTTAGTCGATGATCTTCGGGATGAGTCGTAAAAGCTAGTCGCTTAGAATCGCTAGACGCAGAGTCGTTGATGTCGAGAGACGTTGGCGATTTTTTTCGTTGGCTCAACGACTAGAGCAATCACCAGTCAGCTAGACAATCGGCAAGGCGGCTACACGAGCACCATCCTGATATTTTTAGCAGGCAAGCAATGTTTATCTATTGTAAGCGGTTACAAAAACGGGTAAACTAAAGGTGTAAAGATTGTGATAAAGGGAGCGATAATCGTGAAATCAACTGTTCAAACGCAACGCTGGTACGGTTACTTCTTTATCGGGCTGAGTGTCGTGGCCCTAGGGATGACCGGCCTGCTGGCAATTCCAATGATTGATCGGGCACTGTTGTTGACGACGGCCCTCACGTTACTGGTGTACGGGCTGACGTACCAACCACGCATTGGTCGTGGCTGGTGGCGGCTGTTACTAGGCGTGAGCGTTATTGTTGGCGTCGCCGATGTTGTCTTAACGTTGACGGTGGCTCCGGTCTTACTCACGGCTCTGTTTAGCTTTGCTTTACCGTTTGCATTTTTAAGTGTTTTATTAGGGTTCTTGAAACAACGTGTCCGGGCCTAGCCTGGTTACACGAAAAAAGCGTCTGGGATGAAAAATTCCCGGACGCTTTTGATTTTTAATGCAATTGAGTCCCACTTTACCCAAAGAGGGTGACCAAAATATCCCAGGTCATGTGGGTGGCGATGCCGGGCCACAAGGAATGACTGCGGGCGTACAACCACCCGAAGAGTAGGCCCAACAGGAAGACGGAGACCAGATTGCTGATCCACAGCATCGGGCTCATGGCGGGGACCGTCGTCAGGTAACGGGGGATGTGCATGCTGGCAAAGGCCAGTGCCTGAATCACGTTGGCAGTGGTGAGCGAGAATTTCTGTAACAGGGCATTTAGGAAGTAGCCCCGGAACAGGA
The DNA here is from genome assembly GCF_003946045.1 of Levilactobacillus mulengensis. GTDB lineage: Bacteria > Bacillota > Bacilli > Lactobacillales > Lactobacillaceae > Levilactobacillus > Levilactobacillus mulengensis. The sequence continues at coordinate 82,638 of NZ_RHNW01000001.1, forward strand.
ACTCTTCACTGACGCCGACGACCAGGAAATAGCGACCCCAGAATTGGGGGATGAAAGTGTGATTAACGTTCAGACCGTGATGGGCCAACCAAAATTCACCCAGCAGGTAAACAATGATAATGCCCCAGACGACATAGCCGGCGGCAAATCGCCATGCTGGTTGCCACTGTTTGGCATTGCTCAGGGTGAGACGTTGATGGTTGCGGTCAGCTTGATGGATGAACCACCAGGCCAGCCCTAACCAGACGGCTAATTTAATGGCATCGAGCGCCAATTCTTGGGGCCAGCCGGTCAGGTGTTTTTCGATGGGACTGTTGAGACCGACCTGAACGGCGAGCCAGATGAACCAGCAACTGATGAATTGCAAAATAAGACGACGATTGGAGACGGGTTCAGACATAGACGACACTCTTTTCTTTGAATAGACGCATTAACTTTATTGTAAGACAAGTAGCCGTGAGAAGGGGCGTAAAAATGTGTAAGGATTGGTTAAAAATAGAAGTAAGCACTATTAACGACAAATGTAATCACTGTTTACATATAAAGTAATCAATGTTAACATAAGGACACAAACGTTACCGTGAAAGGAATTGACCCTGATGACAAAATTACCCTACCACCGTGAGAATTTAGCAGCAGCAATTCAGCAGCAAGCCCGTCAGCAACTCGAAACAGCTGGTGCCGAACAACTTTCTTTGCGCCAAATCGCCCGTTTTTTGGCCGTGACACCGGCGGCAGTTTACCGCCATTTCCCAGATAAGGCGAGTTTATTAGCAGCCTTACGAGCAGACATCACGGCGGAACTAACGGCCACTTTACGTGAAAACGTGTTGGACTCGGCCGATGCCACAACCATGCTCCAACACATGGTCCGGAATCTTCTAGCCTATGCGGATCAGCATCCCCAAGCCGTGGCCTTTGTCTTGACGGCACCACTACCAGTGCCAATCAGCTTGACGACCGTGGTGACCCTATACGCAGCCCAACAAGGCCAGACGGCAGTTGCTCCTGAAGCGGGGCAGGCCGTTTGGACCTTCTTGATTGGGGTCCTGACACAGTACCCACAGGACCAGGCCACGGTAGACTGGGTCGTTGCTGTGATTGAACGACTACTATAAAAACGCGCTGAATCATCTAGTTAAAGTATTCACAATAAAATGCAAGAATAAGTGAACAAATCACAAAGCAACAGTATTCACGTCAAATCAGCATTTTAACTGAATTCGTCAATTAAAATATAATGAGAAAATTTACGGGCTTTTTAGAAAGGACCATGCTACACTAAAATCATCTCAAGATTTGGAGGCGGTTGCCATGGCAAAAACGGAAGCGGATTTCCTGGCTTTGGTGAAGCAGATTAGTTTATTAGACATGAATTTGTCCCTCATGGGCTGGGACGCGCGCACGTACCTACCCAAGGATGGGGCGAGTTTTCGGGGCGAGTTGACGGCCTACATCGGCGCCAAAGAAATGGCGTTGACCACGGGACCCGAGATGGGCGCATTTATCGCCTACTTCACGGCACATCCCGAAGCACTCGATGCCAAGGGCCAACAGGTCTTACGGCTGGTCAAGCGGGAGTACGACTTGAACCATGATATTCCGGCGGATGATTACGCAGCCTACCAGCGAACGGTTTCGGATGCCCAACAGGTGTGGGAGACGGCGCGTGAGGCCCAGGACTTTACGGTTCTCCAGCCGTATATTGAAAAAATTGTCGCCTACCAAAAGCAGTTCATTCCTTACTGGCAAAATGGGCAGGCCACGCCCTACGACGTGTTGCTCGACCAGTACGAGCCGGGGATGACGGTCGCGCAGTTGGATCCCATCATGGAGACGTTGAAGGCAGGTATCAAGCACATTCGCGCGGTCATTGCGACCGGAACCGAACCGCGGGTGGACTTCATGAGTCGTGCCGTGCCCGAAGACGTTCAGGAACGGGTGGTCCGCGCCACGGTCGAGCGACTGGGGTACGATTTCAACAAGGGGGACCTGTCCCGCAGCATTCATCCGTTTACGGTCCCACTGAACCGCAACGATGCTCGGATCACCAACCGCTATGGCGTGCATGATTTTCAAATGTCGCTGCTAGGTGGGATCCACGAGGCGGGGCACGGCCTGTACATGCAAAACTTTGACCCGGACTTTGACTACACGCCACTGTCTAACGCGCCATCGATGGGCCTGCACGAGTCGCAGTCGCTCTTCAACGAAATTTTCATCGGCCGCAACCCGGCGTTCTGGCAAGGGGCGTACGGGCGTTTCCAGGCGGCCACCGGCGATATCTTTACGGACATCGATGAGCCCACGTTCTACCAGGGATTCATGGCCACTAAGCCAACGCTGATCCGGACCGAGGCCGATCCCCTGACGTATCCGTTACACATTATCGTGCGCTACGAATTGGAGAAGGCCTTGTTCAATGGCGAAACCACGGTGGCGGAATTGCCGGCCCTGTGGCGCCAGAAGTATCAGGAATACCTGGGCATCACCCCGGCCAACGACACCGAAGGCATTTTACAGGACATCCACTGGCCGGGTGGGGACTTCGGCTACTTCCCAACGTATCTGTTGGGGCAAATTTACGCGGCCCAGTTCTACCACAAGATGAGCCAGACGTTGCCGGTGGCGGACATCTTAGCCAGCGGCGACTACGCTCCGATCACCGAGTGGCGGCGAGAAAATATTTTCCGTTTGGGTGCTAGCGTGACGCCACAAGAACTGGTTCAACGGGTGACCGGGGAGCCGCTCAATCCACAATACTGGCTGGACTGGATGACCCAGACGTTTAAGACGGCGTATCAGGTTCAGGACTAATGGCTTTACTTTCTAAAAGTAAGTGATACACTTGGACTTAAGTTTTAACAGGAAACTACTTGCCCATAAACGGGGAACTAACTTAAAAAAGTGAGGTCACTTATCAATATGGAAACGAAATTTACTGAACTAGCCAAGCAACGCCGCAGCATCTATGCCTTAGGTCGTAACGTTAAGCAAACGCCTGACGAATTGACGGCCTTGATTGAAGACAACATCAAGAACGGTCCGTCATCTTTCAACAACCAAACGACGCGCGCCATCATTTTATACGGCGCCTCTCACGAAAAGTTGTGGGACATCGTGATTGACCGCCTGAAGCAAGAGGTGCCTAACGAAGAAGCCTTCGCCAAGACGACCGCTAAGATCAACAGCTTCAAGGCAGCCTTCGGGACGGTACTCTTCTTTACCGAAACCAAGACGGTCAAGGAGTTCGAAGACAACTTCCCACTCTACGCGGACAACTTCCAGGACTGGTCCGAACAATCACAGGGGAACGCCCAATTCTCCGTCTGGACGTCATTGGCTGAAAACGGCTTGGGTGCCAACTTACAACACTACAACCCCCTGATCGATGACGAAGTGCGCGCAGCCTTCAACGTCCCAGCTAGCTGGCGTTTGCGGGCCCAACTGGACTTCGGTTCTATCGAAAGTCCCGCTGACCCTAAGGATTACATGAATGACGACGACCGCTTCATGGTCTTCAAGTAATTTAACCAAAATAAAAGAGAACCCCGGACCACGCCATGGCGCGCGTTCGGGGTTCTTTTGCGGTTACGGGGAACTTTGCGGCCGCTTTCAGGGGAGGAGTTATGCTAAAATGAAAGCGTGCTATCACGCGCCCCAACCAGGTCTTTGCCAACGTGAAAATCAGAGAGCCCGTGGCAGTTGTTCCCGCCGGTGGGCTCAAGGACCCCTGCTGTGGGGCCGGCTCCAGCCTGAGGGGCGGTCTTCCGCCTCGGCTTGAAACCGGGCAGAAAACCGCCCGGTTCCAAGACCGTCCCATGCTCTAAGCTGAGAAAAACCGCTCAGCTAAGACCATCGACACAGCGGGGGACCTTGGCCCACCTCTGGTCACACACACGGACTCTCTGATTTGACCTTGACCGACGCAGGTCTCAAACTTGTTCGGCCTATCTGAGCGGATTTACCAGGCAGTAAGGCCACGTTAACTTAGTTGGTCGATGTCAGTGACCAGAGGCGAGTCAGGATGACCAGCTGTGTCGATGGCGTTGGCTGAGGTCTCTCACTCAGCCTAGGCCATGGGACGACCTTGGAGACTGGGAACTTTCCAGGCTTCAAGGCGAGCTGGAAGACCGTTTCTCAGGCCGGAAGCGTTCCCCACAGCAGGGCTTCCTGAACTCGCCGCCGGGAACGGTCAGACCAGTTAAGTTAACGTTGGGGCGTTAACTTGTGCTTTCTAACACTAATTAGGGGGTCAGTATCGTTATGGAAAAACGCATTGCCATTATTGGCGGCGGTATCGTGGGTGCGACCGCTGCGTATTATTTAAGCACCTTGCCCGGAAGCGAGCAGACCAAGGTCACGTTGTTTGATGACGGGACCGGACAGGCGACCACGGCCGCCGCAGGCATCATTTCGCCGTGGCTGTCTAAACGCCGGAACCAACGCTGGTACCGGTTGGCCAAGGCCGGGGCAGATTTATTCCCCGAACTGATGCATGACGCGCAACTGGGGACCGATGTCTATCAACAGACCGGGACCATCGTGACCCGCGAAGTGCCCACGGACCTGGAAACGCTGTTTGATTTAGCCCAGGAACGCCGGCAGGACGCCGCTACCATGGGAACCGTGACGACGTTAAATGCCGCCGAGGTTCAGGCCAAGGTGCCACTGTTGTCGCGGGCCCAGCCCGGGGTCTTCATCACCGGCGGGGCCCGGGTCGACGGTGCGGCGTTGGTCAGCGGCTTGTTGGCTAAGGCGACGCAGAAGAACCTGACGATTCGGCGCGAACGCGTCAGTCTCGATGCCCAGGGCCAAGTCCTGACGTCATTGGGCGCGCGGCAGTTTGACCGCGTCATCATCGCGGCCGGTGCTTGGCTCAAAGAACTTGTGGCACCCCTAGGCATCACCGCCGCCGTGCGACCACAAAAAGGCCAGCTGATTGAGCTGGCCGTCAAGGATTATCCGTTGAACGAAAATATGCCCGTTGTCATGCCCGAGGGTGAACGTGATTTCGTGCCGTTTGGCCACGGTAAGCTGATTGTTGGGGCGACTCACGAGGACGACGGCAAGTTTAATTTGGCCGCCGATCCGGCCGTCACCGCCGATCTCCTGGCCAGTGCCCAACGGCTGATGGCTGACGTGACCGCGGACAACATCACGGGTGTTCGCGTGGGGACACGGGCCTACACGGCTGACTTCGCGCCATTCTTTGGACCGATTCCGGACCAGGAGAAATTCCTCGTGGCCTCTGGACTGGGGTCTTCCGGCTTAACGACCGGACCGCAAGTCGGACGATTGTTAGCGGGTTCCGCGCTGTACGGCGGTATGCCAGACTGGAGCGAATACGAGTTGCCACTGACGACTTATTTAACGTCTTCGGCGGAATGAAGCGCCTGATTGGCTAGGGTGTGCGCGCCACGGTTCTGCTTCTCGGGAACCCATTGCGTGAGCACCAGCTGAAACGGGGCCTGTGCGGCCAACAGGTCGTCGACCAACTGTTGGTAGTGTTTGGCGTAATGCTTGGCGACACTATCGTTGACGATTTGACTGTCGGTATAGAACAGGACGGTCGTGTGCGCCGGGTCGGTCGCTAGCGTGGCCAATTTTTCAAAACCTAACCGGGCAATTTCAAACTCGGCGGTGTGGTTGGTCGTGGCCGTCAGGGGCGCACTCAGTTGGGTCTGATGATGGTCGTGAATGATTAAGATGCCCCCGGCACTCAGACCCGACTGGGGTTGTGTCGCGGCGTCCGTATATAGAGAAAACATGGAATCACTCCAATTCTTTCGTGAGGTGTTTAAACCAATGATAACCCAGGAACGACGATTTTTGTATCAACCGAATCCCCTCAGCAGCATTATCAACTGGAGCTGGACGCTCATCGTCCTGTTGATGGGGGCCATCTTCTGGCTCGAGGTCACCCATTTTAACTGGTATACGCTGGGGTTCTTCGTGGCCTTTGCGTTCTTGTGCTGGTTAGAGATCCATTTTAGAAATATTACCATGGCCAATGGCGTCCTGACGGTCAGCACCGTCTTGAATCACCGCCACCTGGTCATCCCGTTGAAGCAAGTCCGCAGCGTCCAACAGTCCCGGTACCGGTTGGGGATTGTGGCGCAGGGCAAGATTTATCAATTCTTATTACCACGGAACTCGGCGATCGAACTCGCAAGCCTCTTGCGGGACGCGATGGTTGCCAACGGCGTGAAGGAGGAAAATTAGTGAGCGATATTGAAATTTCACAAAAAACACAGTTAGAACCCATTGAACAGGTGGCGGGCAAGGTCGGTTTGACCACCGACCAGATTGAACCCTACGGCCATACCAAGGCCAAGATCAACCTCCCACTGACGGGCAACCATACCCCAGGCAAATTGGTGCTGGTCACCTCGATCAACCCCACGCCGGCCGGTGAAGGGAAGTCGACCGTGGTCGTTGGCTTGGGGGATGCCCTGAACCTATTGGGTCACCAAACCGTTTTAGCCTTGCGGGAACCCTCGATGGGCCCCGTCATGGGGATGAAGGGTGGCGCGACCGGGGGTGGCTACGCCCAAGTGGTGCCAATGGAAGACATCAACTTGCATTTCACCGGGGACATGCACGCGCTGACCGAGGCGCACGACACCCTGGCCGCCCTGATTGATAACCACATCCAACAGGGCAATGAGCTGAACCTGGACCCCCGCCAAATCGTGTGGAAACGGGTCTTGGACATCAACGACCGTGAGCTGCGCCAGACCGTCATTGGCCTGGGTGGCCGGACATCCGGTGTGCCGCGGCAAGATGGCTTTGACATCACCGTGGCCAGTGAATTAATGGCCGTGTTGTGCCTGAGCGAAGACCTGACGGACCTTAAGCACCGGGTCAACCGCATCCTGATTGGCTACACCTACGACAAGGAACCGGTTACGGTCGGCGACTTGAAGGTCGGTGGGGCCATCACGCTCCTGTTGAAGGACGCCATCAAGCCCAACCTGGTCCAAACGTTGGCGCACAACCCAGCCATCATTCACGGTGGACCATTTGCCAACATCGCCCACGGCTGTAACTCAGTGCTCGCGACCCAGACGGCCCTGCAACTCGGGGATTTTGCCGTGACGGAAGCCGGTTTTGGGGCCGACCTCGGTGGGGAAAAGTTCATGGATATCAAGACCCCCGTGCTCGGTCAAACGCCAGACGCCGTGGTGATTGTCGCCACAGTGCGGGCCCTCAAGTATAACGGTGGGGTCAAGCGCGCCGATTTGGAAACGGAAAACCTCGCCGCCCTGCAACAGGGTAGCGCCAACTTAAAGCGCCACATCACCAGCATGCAACAGTACGGTGTGCCGGTCGTCGTGGCCATCAACCGTTTCACCAGCGATACGGACGCCGAAATTGCGGCCCTGACGGCTGACGTGACCGCCTGGGGCGTTCCCGTCGCCACCACGACCGTTTGGGCCGATGGGGGTGCCGGTGCCACTGATTTGGCCGAAAAGGTCGTCACGGCCACGCAACAGCCTAAGCACTTCGCCCGCCTGGCACCCGCTGGCGCGGACCTGATGACCCAAATGACAGCCATCACCCAGAAAATTTACGGTGGGGCCAAGGTCGAGTTGTCGGCTAAGGCTGCCCGCCAGTTGAAGACCTTTGCCAAGCACGGCTGGGACAAGTTGCCCGTCTGCATGGCCAAGACCCAATACTCCCTGACGGACGACGCCCACCAACTGGGGGCCCCAACGGACTTCACGATTCACGTGCGCGAGTTTGCGCCACGGTTGGGGGCTGGGTTTGTGGTCGCCTTGACGGGAAACGTATTGACGATGCCAGGGTTGCCGAAGCACCCGGCCGCACTGGACATGGATATCGACGCTAACGGCAAGATCACTGGGTTGTTCTAAGGGGTAAATCTGTCGTTGTTAGCGCCTCCGGGCTGGTGAAAATGGGCCGGAACGCTGTGGGGAGGACGCCCCGAGCCGAAGAGCGGTCTCGGGACTTGCTTTGAGCCGCCAAGAACGCGTCTCAAAGTCACCATTCACTGAGGGTTTCCCTCAGTGAATCCCGCGGCTGAGCCCATTTTCACCAGCCCTGCGGCTAACACAGATTTAACCCAGCACAACGCCATGACCCTTCTTGGAGTATTCTAGGATTGGATTGCGTGTGCTGGCGTCGATAGCAAATCTACGGGCTGCTGTGAGCTACAGCTGGTCACTTTGATCCGCCTCTGGTCACTCCCACGACTAGCCCAGTTTTCCCAGCCCTACGGCTAACACGGATTTAGCCCGGCACAACGCAGTATTTTTGCCATGGCTCTTGCCTGATTTCAATGTGACCGGATGGTTTGCCCAATCAAACTAGTCGAGCTGACACTAGTTGTTAAATTGTCAGTGGTTGAATCCAGTTTTAAATTAAAATAAACATTGCGTGTGTGATTTCGCGCAATTAATAATCAAAGAAGCGTTAGTTACCTTTCTAAATGATTGGGAACTAGCGCTTTTTGCTGTCCTTTGGATGGGAGATTGGCATAATTAACGAAAAGGGTAGCTGCTAGCGAAAAAAATGATAGAATGATTATAATATGAGAGAATCATTAAAATTAGGATACTGCTTAAAGGGGTGGGCCAATGAAGTTTGCGAATAAGAAATTAGTGGGATTGGCGGTTTTTACCGCGGTGCTGGCGGGGCTGTCGACGCCGTTTAATGCTGCGATGTATGCGTTTATCTTCCGAATCATTGAGACTAAGCATGTGAGTTGGATCGTGCCGTTTGTGATTGTCATTATTTTGGGCTACTTTGGGTTCAGCCTGGCCACGTACCTGAATACGGTCGTGATCAATAAAAATGTGGTCACGGTCAATCGGCGGTTGAAGACGCAACTGCTGCGGGGGCTGCTACAGCGGCGAACCGTGGACTCCAAGGATTTTGTGGCGACGAACCTGTCCTTCTTCATGAACGATTTGAAATTACTCGAAGACAACTACATTCGCCAGCTGTTCGCGTTGATCAGTGTGCTGGTGACCTGCGTCGTGACCCTGGCCTATTCGCTGGCCAACAACGTTGAACTGACGCTGGTCTTCATGGCTTTTATGATTTTTCCCTCGGCGATTCCGCGTTTATTTCGGAACCGGATCAATGTGCGCAGCGAGGCCTGGTCACAGCGAAACAGCCAGTGGTCGGGCACACTGAAGGACGTGTTGAAGGGGGCCTTAGCGTTACGCCAATACCGAGCATTGCCGGGCATCGAGCCGAAAACAACGGCGGCCATTCAAAATGTGGAGCACGCCAACGCCGCCATGAAAAACGAAATTGCCCTGTCCAACGCGGTGGTGGAAGCCATTTTCTACGTATGTACGCTGATTCCCATCGGGATTGGAATCTACGCCACGATTCAGGGCCGCATCAGCTTGTCCCAGTTCGTCGCGATTCAGTACTCGTCCAACTGGATCATCAACAGTGCCGGGCAGGTCGTGAACAGCTTTAACACGCTGAACAGCACCGGGAAGATTCGCCAGCGCATCAAGGACGCGGTCCAACCGGTCAATGAGCCGGCGGCGGTCACGGCTGGTTTTGAAAAATTAACCCTGACACAGCTCGGATTTAACCGGCAGGAGACATCAATCCTGCACGACATCAACCTTGCCGTTGCCCGGGGCGAAAAAATTCTGATTCAAGGCGAATCCGGTAGTGGCAAGACGACGCTGCTGCGGTTGATTGATGGGGCCTTGGCGCCGAGCAGCGGGCAGGTCGCCATCAACGGTGAGCCCGTCAAGCAGTACGCGGGGATGAGCACGGTCAATCAGTCACCAATCGTGTTTAACGACACGCTGCGCTTCAATTTGACACTGGGGTTGGACTTCACGGACGAAGCGGTCACCCACGCCTGTCAGGAGGCCGGCCTCATGGACTTGGTCGACCGCGATGGCTTGGACTACCAAATTGGGGATGAGGGGCAGAACTTGTCGGGCGGGCAGGTGAAGCGGTTAGAGATTGCCCGCGCCATTTTATTTGACCGCGAGCTGATCTTCATCGATGAAGGCACGGCGTCACTGGATGAGCAAACCTCAATCGCCATTCACCAAACGATCCTGCGCTTGCCCAAGACCATCATCGAGGTCGACCACCACATCCCACCAGAAGTCCGTCCGCTGTTCGACCACGTGTACCAGTTGCGGGATGGTCAGTTGACGATGCAAGCGTGAGTTGAAACAAAACAGGATACGAAAAAAATAAGCAATAAGAAATGAAGGCGAACAAGAAATGAATCGATTGCGGTCGCCAAAAAAATGCATGAATCAAGCGGATTCGAGAATGGTAGAAAACAAATCTTGAATTTTTGAAGGAGTTGAGCTGAATGCATATTCTTTTTCAAATTAATGCGCTGTTAAGATTTTTAATAGAAATGATAACTCTAATAACATTAGCTTTTGTAGGTTTTACAAAATATAAGTTACCACTTAACTTACTGATGGGGATTTTAGTACCAATTGTAATTTATGTGATTTGGTCTATTTGTATGGCTCCTTTATCACCAAACAGAGTGGACCTACGTTTGAGAGTAACGATTGAGATTATCATTTTTGGTCTCTGTAGTTATATGATAATAACTAAAGTGTCAGTTCGTGTAGGGACTGTATATGGAGTTGTAGTTGGTCTGAATGCAATAATGGCACACATTGGAGATGGAATATATGGCAGTAGTTTATGAAATGGAAAATGTTTATCGAGAATTGGGTTCAATATCGATTCACTCATATCAAGCTTTTTAGCTATACCAGTTAGGGCTTTCAACGACCGATGCAAAGCATTAGTGAATGCAATTTCTGGTAAGGGTCGATCATCCTGATTCTCTCGTTGCGCTAAGGCCAAAATATCATAGCCTATTAGGACCAGTGCCATGTGGCCGCAAAGTCCGTCGTAGCTTTGAATCTGGGTTTTATCGAATTGAAGATATTGTTTCGCAACTTTGAAATAGCCTTCAATCTGCCAGCGACGAGCATACATTTGAATGATGCATATTAGACATGGGCATAGATTCTCCTTGTATATTTTTTTAGACGACTCAAATATACAAGCATGGAGTAATCCATGTCTATTTTTGTACAGTAAAGGCCCGGCATGCCGGGCCTTTACTGTACAATTTAACTTTCAACCTTTAGGTAAATAAACTAAACGTAATCAGAAAATGACCGTGCTCCTTGAAACCAGCGCGTCAACGTCAGCCGTGCGGGTGGTCGAAATGGGCCCAGCCGGGGGATTTGATTGGCCGGAAACCTGAGCGTTAGTGAAGTCATCAGAGTCTGAGGTAGGGAAACAGGCCAACTTTGTTTGAATCCTGGAGCCAGAGACCAGTGGGGAGACTACCTGTGTCGGGGATGCTTGACCGGTGGACTTCCGGTCTTACAGCCCGGGGCGACCTGAAAGACCCGCGGGTTTCGGGGCTTTGAGGCGAAGGTGAAGACCGCTCTTTGGCTTCGCCTGGTCCCCACAGGTAGTCTCCCCGCTGGTCGGCGGCGGAAGGATTCAGACAAAGTAGGAATTTTCTAGTGTGGAGAAGGGCGCGGGGGGCCATTTTCTGGTATACTTTTCGGTAACGACTTATAGGAAAGGTGTTCCGGATTTTATGCTGATTGCAGATACAATCTTAATCGTGCTACTGGTGGTCATTGACCAGTGGATCAAGCACGCGGTAGTGGTCAACATCGCCCTTGGTGGCGAGCACCCACTCATCCCCGGCTTCCTGTCGCTCACGCACCTGCGTAACGACGGGGCCGCCTGGAGTATTTTACAGGGCCAAATGTGGTTCTTTACGGTCATCGCCATTGTGGCGTTAGGCATCATGGGCTACTTTTTCTGGCAGTACCGCAATCAGAAAGAACACTGGGTAGAGGAACTCGGCCTGACCCTGATGATGGCGGGCACGATTGGCAACTTTATTGATCGCCTGCTGCAAGGCTACGTGGTCGACATGTTCCAACTCGATTTTATTAATTTTCCAATCTTTAACTTCGCCGACAGCTGTTTGACGGTCGGCGTCATCTTAATCGCGATTGGCGTCTTCCTAGCTGATCGACGGGAGGCACAGTGATGCAAGAAACAGACTTTCAAGTAACGACTTCAGACCGGCTGGATAAATTAGTGGCGGATAACGTGGCCACGATTTCTCGTTCACAGGCGAAAAATGCCATCGAAGCCGGCCAAATCACGGTCGACGGGCAGCCAGTCAAGCCTAAGGTCAAGCCCAAGGTTGGCGCGACGGTGCACATTGCACTGCCAGACCCCGTTCCCTTGGATTTGACCCCCGAAAATATTCCCCTAGACATTGTTTACGAAGATGACGATGTTATCGTGGTCAACAAGCCCCAGGGGATGGTCGTCCATCCCGCACCCGGGCACCCGGACCACACACTGGTTAACGCGCTGCTGTACCACAGCCCGCTGTCGAGCATTAACGGCACCCTGCGGCCCGGCATCGTGCACCGCATCGACAAGGACACCTCGGGCCTGTTGATGGTGGCCAAGAACAATCACGCCCATCAGAGCTTGTCGGCCCAGTTACAGGCCAAGACCAACCTGCGGGAGTACGTGGCCATCGTGCACGGCAACTTCAAGGAAGAAGACGGGACCATCAACGCGCCTTTGGGTCGGTCACCTAAGGACCGCAAGAAGCAGGCCATCGTCGCTGACGGGCGGCCTGCCGTGACTCATTTCCGGGTGCTGGAGCGCTACGGGAATTATTCCTTAGTGGCGTGTCGCTTGGAAACCGGCCGGACGCACCAGATTCGGGTCCACATGGCCTACATCAACCATCCCGTCGCGGGTGATCCGCTGTATGGGCCTAAGCACACGCTAAAGGGTGCCGGCCAGTTTCTACACGCCCGTGAATTGGGCTTCAAGCAGCCGACGACCGGTGAACAGTTAGACTTCACCGCGCCGGTTCCCGAAAACTTCGCCAAGGCCGTGCGCCACTTGCGCCAGCAGGCGGGATTGCCGGTTGACAAAGCAATTTAGTTTTTTTAAGCTAGCACTAATCAGATAAACGGGTTTGCCGAATCAGGCGGGCGGGTTTCTTCACCATTTTGCCGAAGAAATGCGCCCGTTTCCTGCACTTACGCTAACGCCGTGAAACTTTTAAGGAGGAAATACAGATGGCAAAGGTAGTTGTGGACGCAATGGCAATGCAACGGGCCCTGACCCGAATTACTTACGAAATTATCGAACGCAATAAAGGGGTCGATGATCTCGTCATTTTAGGCATTAAAACGCGGGGCGTCTACCTCGCGCGACGGATTGCTAGTCGCTTACAACAACTAGAAAACGTCACGGTTCCCGTGGGTGATCTGGATGTCACGCCGTACCGTGACGACATCGAACACGATGCTCAGAGCGAACCCGAAGTCACGGCGACCAACATGGATTTCTCAGTCGCTGGTAAAAAGGTGATCCTGGTGGATGACGTGTTGTACACCGGTCGCACCATTCGAGCAGCCATGAGTGCCGTCATGGACTTGGGGCGGCCCAAGAGCATCAATCTGGCCGTTTTAGTCGACCGGGGCCACCGGGAACTCCCGATTCGAGCGGACTTCGTTGGCAAGAATATTCCGAGCTCCCAGCGCGAACGGATCAAGGTCTCCGTCAGTGAAATTGACGACCGTGACGCCGTGGAGATTCAACAGGCATAAGGGGCAAGGGGGTCGATTTTACATGGCAAAACGCTATTTGATTTTAGAAGACGGCTCGGCCTATGCCGGCGAAGGCTTCGGTGCCGGTGCCACGACGAGCGGAGAGGTTATCTCCAACTTAAATCTATTAGGCTATCAGGAAACGATTACCGATCAAATCTACCACAACCAAATTATTATCTTTGCCCAGCCAGCCATTGGTAACGTGGGCATCAACCACGATAGCTACGAGTCGATTTTGCCCACAGCCAAGGGGATGGTGGTCCGAGACGTCACCAATATCTCGACCAACCGGTTATCCCGGCTGTCCCTTGACGAATTTCTCCAGCAGCACAACATTCCCGGCATCAGTGGCATTGATACGCGCCACCTGATCCGGAAGCTCCGCCAAGAAGATGGGCCGATGAAGGGCAGTATCGTGGATGTGGCCGATGCCCATGCCTTTGACCAGCTGAACGCCACGGTGCTGACGAACCGGCAAGTCGACCAGGTGGCCACACCCAAGCCTTATCCGAACCCGGATACGGGGAAAAATGTGGTCGTCATCGACTTCGGGTTAAAGCACGGCATCTTGCGGCAATTGTCCGAGCGCCGGTGTAACGTCACGGTCCTACCGTGGACGGCCAGCGCTCAGGACGTCTTAAACCTGGATCCGGACGGGGTCTTACTCTCCACCGGCCCCGGCTCACCGTTAGACCTCGGCGAAGGGGTTCTCGATATGATTCGCGAGGTTCAAGCGGAGATTCCCCTCTTTGCGATTGGCCTGGGCCACGAGCTCTTTGCCCTAGCCAACGGGGCGGAACTGACCATGCTACCGGTTGAATATCACGGTAGTAGTCATCCCATTCGTCGAATCATTACCAACGATATTATTTATGCGACCCAGGGTCAGGGGTACGCGGTGATTGCCAAATCAATCGACCGCGACCGCCTGATCACCACCTACGTGGACCTGATCAACGGGACCGTCCAAGGGTTACGCCACCGGGACTTTCCGGCTTTTTCGGTGCAATTCTTTGCGGATGGTGCCCCCGGTCCTCACGAGAGTCGCGATTTATTTGATGAATTTATGGAAGCCATGACAGCACGCCGGGAGGGATAAGCTTGCCAAACTTGGATAACATTCAAAAAGTTTTGATCATCGGCGGCGGGCCAACCGAGATCGGTCACGAAACGGAACTCGATAGTGCCACGGTCCAAATCATTACCAGCTTTAAAAAGCACGGGGTCCGGACGCTAGTCATTGACAACAACCCGTTCTCCGTGGCGCTGGAGGAGATTCAGCCGACCAACATGTACGTGCAGGCGGTCACGACCGCTAATGTCCGCCACATCATTGAAAAGGACCAGCCCGATGCGATTTTGCCGACGCTGGGCGGCCTATTGGGCATTCGGATTGCCCAGGAACTCGTTGAAAATGGCGACCTGGCCAACTTTAACGTGCGCCTGCTGGGGATGCCCACCACGACCTTGCAGCAGATCAACAATCCGGCCGACCTGAACGCCACGCTCAAGGAGATTCACGAGCCCGTGATTGAGGCCCAAGTCGTGGGCACCCTCGATGAGGCGCGAGGTCTGGTCGAGAAAATCGGGTTCCCCCTGATTGTGAAGCCGGTAGCACCCAGACTGGACACCAACCGGACCGTCTGCGACAACGTGGATGACATGTTTAACGCGTTGACCCAGGGTTTTCAGCAGTCGCGCTTTGACCAGTGTACCCTGGAGCGTAGTGTGATTGGGTACAAGGAAATCGAAATGGTGGCCGTCAGAGACGTCGCCGATACCGAGGTCCTGGTCGCCGGCTTGGAAAACGTCGATACGATTGGGATTCACTCCGGCGATTCCATTCTGGTAACACCACCACAAACGCTCAACGACCGTGAGTATCAAGACTTGCGGGACGCCACGTTTCGGATTGCGACCGAGCTGGGAATCGTGGGGGTCTTACACCTCCACTTTGCCCTGAACCCGGCCAACCAACACTTCTACGTGACTAAGATTGCACCGTACTTCTCGCGGGGCGTGGCCCTGGCTGCCCGGACGACCGGTTATCCGATTGCCCTGGTCAACGGCGCCTTACTCCTGGGCCAAAAGCTCGTCGACATCAAGTTGCCAAGCCAGTACGTCAAGCAGACCGTCATCATGGAGCCGACCATCGACCACGTGAGCGTGCGGATCCCCATTTGGCCCTTTCAAGAGGTGCCCGACGCCGACCAGCATCTGAACACCGTCATGAAGGCCGTGGGCTCGACCGTCGGCGTGGGTCGCTCGGTCGAAGAAGCCATGTTAAAGGCCGTGCGGAGCTCGCAGTTCTCGCCACGAGACGTCTTACCCTCCGTCAGCAATCTGACCGATGGGGAAATGATTCGGCAACTGATTCATCCGTTGGCGAACCGAATTCTGGTGTTAATTGAAGCCTTACGGCGGGGATATGCCCCCGAAGAGTTGAGCGAATTAACAAAAATTGATAACTACTATTTCGTCAAGCTTCGCCATTTGTTAACGATTGAAAAAGAAATTCAAGACAATCCCTTAGACGTGGCGACCCTCCAACGGGCTCGGTATTACGGGTTCGGTGACGGGATGATCGCCCGTATCTGG
Source organism: Levilactobacillus mulengensis (assembly GCF_003946045.1). Classification (GTDB taxonomy): domain Bacteria; phylum Bacillota; class Bacilli; order Lactobacillales; family Lactobacillaceae; genus Levilactobacillus; species Levilactobacillus mulengensis. Next base: position 98,897 of record NZ_RHNW01000001.1, read on the forward strand.
CAAACGGATACGGCCACGATTCGCCATCTGTCGGCGCAGGCCAAGATCACGCCGACCTACAAGATGATCGAACCGACCGCCGGGGAATTTCCCGAGAATCTTAGTGGCTACTACAGTACCTTCGAGTACGAAAACGAAAGCCAGCCCTTGGGTGACCGGACCGCGCTGGTCTTGGGTCGGGGCGGGAATCAGTTAGGCCCTAACTCCGCGGCGGAATACTTCACGACGGAAATGCTCAAGCAACTGAAGCGCGCTGGGTACCATACCATTTTGATGAATACCAACCCGAATGCCGTGGGCGTGGCACCGGAATTTACCGAGAAACAGTACGTCGATCCGATTCAACTGGGGGATGTGCTCAACGTGATTCAGGTCGAGCATCCCGACATCGTCATCGTCCCGGGGAACCGGCACTACCTGACCCGTGAGTTGGGTAAATTGCCAATCAACCTGCACGTCCTCCCCCCCGACCAGGAAACGGGCGAACCCGCTCCAGAAATGGCGACGATTGGCGTCAGCTTGTTTGTGCATAAGCAACAGAAGATTGCGGTCGGCGTCATGGACATGATTGCCCCCGGCATCAACAAGTCCTTGGCCCAGGTCACGGCCTTTCGGATGCCAGCAGAACTGCCCAAGGCCAAACGGGTCAACCTGGTCGAGCAGGCCAAGGAGGCCGTGAGCGCGCGGCAGGTCACGGGGATGATCCAAGTCCTCTTTGCCCCCAAGAGCGATGATTCACAACAGCTAGTCGTCGTTGGCGTGCGGCCGACGCGGTTGACCGAGATGGCCTTTCTCAGTAAGGTCACCGGGGTCAACTGGGTCCGCATGCTGACGCGGCAACACATTGGTACGCTGGACGAAGGGGAGCTGGCCAAAATCAGCATTGATCTGAACAGCACCCGGGTCGCCTTGATGAACGCGGCCTTTCCGTTCCGGCAGTTACACGTGTTGAACCGGCCGGGGACCACGGATCAGGAGGTGGGGGCGACGATTGCGTTTGGGTCTAGCGAGGCGCTGACGCTGACCAACCTCAGCGACACCTCCGAGCTCGACCAAATCATCAACCGCACCATCTGACCATTGGCTGGTTAAACTTGCGTTTTGATTCGCCTCCGGGCTGGTGAAAACTGGGCCGTGACGCTGTGGGCGCCCGTCTGGAGCCGAAGGGCGGTCTCCAGACTTACTTTGAGCCTCATAACCCGAGTCTCAAAGATAGCAGTTACCTAAGCGGGGAACCCGCTAAGGTAACTCCCACGGCTGAGCCCATTTTCACCAGCCCTGCGGCTGACACGAGTTTAACCCGCCGGTCGACTGGGTTCGGTGGATGATTTTGGTCGGCAGGGGGATACTCCAAGAGTTGTGACGTCCGTTCCCGCCGGCGTGCTCAAGGAGCCCTGCTGTGGGGTCGGTTCCAGCCGAAGGGCGGGCTTCCACCTCAACTTTGAGCCTGAGGTGTGGTCTCAAAGGTTGTCCCGTGAACTAGGCTGGAACAGAACCTCCAGCCTAGTTCACCGACACAGCCGGGCACCTTGGCGCGCCTCTGGTCACTCCCCCGACCGGCCCATTTTCACCAGCCCTGCGGCTGACACGGGTTTAACCCGCCGGTCGACTGGGTTCAGTGGATGATTTGGTCGGTGAGATCTTAGAATTTACTGAATTTTAGATTGGTAAATAATGTATATAGCAAAAAGGCGTCACACCGGTGATTTGGTGTGACGCCTTTTTGCATTTTAAACTAGTTGTTATTACCAATTAGTTGCTGAATGACATTTGAGCTTGTGCGATGCACTAGTTGTTACTGACAATTGACTAGTGGCAGTCGTGAGTAGAATACCTACAGGCAGACTAACGGGCTACCTGTAGGTCAGCCGTCCGGGTGGGCAAAATACCTTCAGCCGTGGGAATGCTCTAAGTAGCGGTAGCTACTTAGAGCATTGGCGTCTTTGAAACGCGGGTTGGGCGGTTCAAAGCGAGCCCGAAGACCGTTCTTTGGCTTCGGGTGTCCGCCCACAGCGTTCCGAGGTATTTTGACCACCCGGTAAGGCGCTGGTGACATCCAGGTAATCGGTTAATCAGCCAGTTTTTCTACGAGGTCGCTTTGGGGCGTGACGTAGACCGTCCGCTGACCCGTGAAGATGACGTACCCTGGTTTTGCCCCATTTGGCTTGTGCAGCCGTTTAACGGGCAGGTAGTCTACTGGCACGTTGCTGGACTCGCGGCCCTTAGAGAAGTAGGCAGCCAGGTTAGCGGCCTCCATAATGGTCTCGTCACTCGGGTGTTCCGCGTGGATGATCACGTGAGAGCCCGGCATGTCCTTTACATGTAACCAAATATCGGTGCGTTTGGCCGTGTGGAGGCTGAGTTGGTCGTTTTGCAAGTTGTTCTTCCCGACGGAGATCTTGGTGCCGTCGCTCGCCGTGAAGCGGTCTGGCTTGCTGACCTTTTGCCGTTTTTGCTTCTTGCTCTTCTTTTGGTGATCGTGGTCTCTGAGATAACCGCCTTGTTGGAGCTCCAAGCGAATGTCGATCAGGTCCTTGGGGGCGGCCAGCTCGATCTGGGCCATGATATTGTTAAAGTAGTCCACGTCGGTCTGGGTAATCTTCAATTGCTCGTTGACGTAGATGACCGCGTTCTTGGCCTTTTGGTACCGTTTGAAGTACTTCTGGGCGTTTTGGTTAGGGGACAACTGGTTTGACAACTGAATCTTTAGGTCCCGGTTCTCGTCGTAGAAGTTCGGCAGGGTGACCTCGGTTTCGCCACGGGTGACCTGGTTCAGGTAGGTCGTGAGGATTTCTCCCTTGATCCGGTACTCGTCGGCGTTCTCGGTCTCGGCCAGAGTCCGTTGAAGCTTCTTGAGCTTGGTGCGGTTCTTCTTCAACTCGTTGCGGACGACGCGAATCAGGACACTGCCTTGTTGCTGAACCCGATCACGTTCGGCCTTGTCCTGGTAGTAGGTGTCGAGTAGTTCGCTAAGCGTGGCCGCAGACTGTTGGGTACCCGCCGTGGGGTATGGAAAGGCCGTGAAGCTGGTCTTGTTCTTCGGTGAGATTTCCAAAGTGGGTTGCGGGTGATCGAAGCCAGCAAAGAACTGTTGGAATTGTTCGGCGTGATCGCCGGTCTCGTGAAGCGTCGCCGCCAGAGCCGCTGCGGTATCCTTGCCCAGCCCCTGATATTGGTGTTGGAGCGTTTGGGCGAGGACTTCCTGGTTCGGGTAATCCCGAATCGTTTGGTCCAGGTCATCACGGACGCCGGCAAACGGATCATCTAAGTCCTGCTTTGGCGGCATGATGTACTGTGCCCCCGGAAGTAGGAGCCGGTAACGGTTTTGGTCGGAACCGACGTGCTTAATGGCATCTAAAATTTTCATGGAGGCGCCGTCGACGAGGATGACGTTACTGTGACGGGCCATGATTTCAATGATTAAGAGCAGTTCCTGCTGGTCTCCCAATTCGTTACGGGAGGTGAAGTGCAGGTGGACGACCCGGTCGTTAGCGACTTGGCTCACGTCCTTAAGGATGGCGCCCTGCAGGTACTTCCGGAGAATCATGGTAAAGTTGGTGGGGACGGGCGGGTTGACGTAAGGAATCTGCGTCACTTGAATCCGCGCGTAGGTCGGGTTGGCCGACAAAAGGATGGGATAGTTGTGGCTGTTGGCCCGAATCGTCAGGACAATTTCGTTGGCGTAGGGCTGATTGATTTTACTGACGCGACCGGTCGTGAGCGTCTGGCTCAACTCGTGGACCATGGCGTGGGTGAATGAACCATCAAAAGACATTGCGGCACACACCTTTCTATTAAATAAATTTATTTTTGAATTCGAAAAAACGGCACAAGTTAAAGTATAACGGCCTCGCCGCCGAAGTGCAAAGAAGATTGTTCGGAATTGTTCGGGAGGTGGTAAATTTTCCCCTAACTGGGCCTTGTGGTCACCAACCAAATCGTTGTACAATACAATCAAAAGGAGTGAGGGTCTTATGAAATCAAGTCTAGCCGCGTTGATGGCAATCAACAAGGTGCAACAAACGTTGCTGCAACGGATGACCAAGCAACATCACCTGACCGTTTCCGAATGGCAGTTGCTCGACCACATTGGTGGCGGGGAGAACACCCAAGAAATCTTGGCGCAACAAACCAAGCTGGATACCTCGACTCTGAGTCGCCAGCTCAAGGGGCTGGTGGCTAAGGAAATGGTGACCAAGAAGGCCATTGGTCGGGATAAACGTCAGTTGGTATATACAATAACGCAACAGGGCGAGGATACCGCCGAAGAGATCAACACGGCCTTTGAGGCCTTATCCGACCAAGTCTTCGAACACTGGTCTACGGACGAACGCAATTTATTACAGATTTTATTGAACCGGTTAGATAAAAGTATGGATCGTCGCCGAACGGTCGAGAACTAAGGAGTGAGTGATTATTCAACAGAGATTAGTGGTTATTTCTTTGGACGCGCTGGGCAGTCGCGATTTGGATGAGCATTTAGAGGAGTTGCCCAATTTACGCCGACTGGTCGTCACCGGGACCCGGGTCCGCCAGGTGCGGGGCATTTACCCCACGCTGACGTATCCCTCGCACACGACCATTATCACGGGCCAATACCCGCGGGTCCATGGCATCGTTAACAATACCAAATTACAGCCGCAACGCCAGTCACCGGATTGGTATTGGTACCAGCGCGACGTCAAGGTGCCGACGCTGTATGATCTGGTGCGCCAACAGCATAAGCAGACGGCGGCCTTCCTATGGCCCGTGACGGCCGGGAGTAAGATTACCTATAACTTAGCGGAGATCTTTCCCAACCGCATCTGGACCAATCAGGTGCTGGTCTCACTCAAGGCTAGCAGTCCGGCCTTTTTGTTGCGAATGAATCGGAAGTACGGGCATTTACGCCGGGGCATTCAGCAGCCCGAACTCGACGACTTCATCACGGCCTGTGCGGTGGACACGTTGACCCACAAGCAACCGTGGTTAACGCTGATTCACCTGGTCGACATGGACAGCATGCGGCACCGCTACGGCGTGCGCTCGACTGAGGCCATGGCGGCGTTAAAACGGCTGGATAAGCGGGTCGGGCAGCTGATCGACGCGACGATTGCGGCGGGAACCTTTGCCGAAACGAACTTTGCCATTCTGGGGGACTATTACCAAATCAACGTTGACCACATGATCCACCTGAATCAGGCCTTTGCCCAGCGGGGCTGGTTAACGCCGACCGCAAACGGGACCGTCAAGAATGATTGGCACGTTTTGGCAAAGTCCTGTGATGGGAGTACCTATGTGTATACCCGTAATTTTGCGGACACGAAGACTTTACGAGACCTCTTAGCAGCAACCCCGGGGGTCACGGCCGTGATCGATGGGCAAAGAGCGACCGAACGCGGGGCCGACCCGCATTGTCGCTTCATGGTCGAGGCGCAGGCCGGGTATTACTTTACCGATGAGACCAACCGGCCCGCCGTGGTCGAAGCCGTGGACCCGGCTAGTCTGGGGCAACCCGACCGGTATCATGGCGTGCACGGGTACGATCCCGATAAGCCGGATTATTTCACCACGCTGGTCTTGAACGGGCCGGCTATTAAGGAAAACCAGACGATCGATCAAGCGCGATTGATCGACGAGGCGCCCACGTTTGCCAAGCTGTTGGGGCTCCAGTTTCCCGAACCCTTACCCGGTCACGCACTGACGGCCGCCTTCAAGGGGGTGCCCGATGCGTCGGCTAAATAAGGAACAATGGAGCTGGATCTTCTACGATTGGGCCAACTCCGGTTACGGCATTATCGTCACGACCGCCGTCTTACCCATCTACTTCAAGGGCATCGCGGAGGCCAGTGGGGTTACGGCGGCCAACGCCACGGCCTACTGGGGGTATGCCAATAGCTTGGGAACCTTGCTCGTCGCCATTTTAGCCCCATTTCTGGGCGCCCTAGCGGATTACCAGGGATTTAAGAAGCGCTTACTGACGGGGTTTGCCTCGCTGGGGATGCTGATGACGGTGGGCCTAGCACTCTTGCCGGCAACTCAGTGGCAATGGCTCCTAGTCGTCTATATTCTGTCCGTCCTGGGTTATTCCGGGGGGAACCTGTTCTACGATAGTTTTCTGACGGACGTGAGTGACGACCAGCAAATGGACCGCATCTCCAGTGTCGGCTATGGCTTTGGCTATCTGGGTGGTGTCATCGCCTTTATTCTATTTATGATCCTGCAACTCACCCACGGTTTTGGTCAGTTGTCGAGCACGGCCGTGGCCCGGTGGGGCTTTGTCCTGGCCGCCGTCTGGTGGGTCGTCTTCTTTATCCCGATTCAACGTAACGTCCACCAACGCCACGCCCTGGCCGTGACCCAGGCGCCACTCAAGCAGAGTTGGCAGCGCGTATGGGTCACGCTCAGTCACATTTGCCAGCACAAATACTTGGCCTGGTTTCTGGTGGCCTATTTCTGCTACATCGATGGGGTCGATACCATCTTTACCATGGCGACCTCGATTGGCTTAGACATTGGGATTACCAGTACCACCTTGATTGTGGTGCTTCTGGTAGTCCAGCTGGTGGCCTTTCCGTTCTCGATTCTCTATGAGTGGTTAGCGGAGAAGACCAGTACGCGCTTGGGCATCCTGATTGCCATTGTGATGTACCTGTTGATCTGTGTGGCCGCCCTCAACTTGAAGACGGTCGGCAGCTTCTGGTTGTTGGCCGTGCTGGTGGGGACCAGTCAAGGGGGCATTCAGGCGCTTTCCCGCTCGTACTTTGGTCGACTAGTCCCCAAGGAACGCTCGAGTGAGTTCTTTGGCTTCTACAACATTTTAGGCAAGTTCTCTGCAGTGTTGGGGCCCATCTTAGTGGGGGTCGTGACGCAGTGGACCGGGCAGTCGCGCATCGGGGCGGCCTCGTTGTCGATTCTGTTTATCCTGGGACTCGTTATTTTCTGGGCGATTCCGAAATCAGCGACTGAAACTTCAAAATAAATGAATTTCTGGGTCAGTCAGCTGTACGTTTTTGAGTATGATTCTTAGGGTATTGGTCATATCAGTAAAATTTTTGTGTATCTGGTAGTAATCGCTACTTGTTATGGGACAATTGTGATAAATTACATGGACAGTGTCGAATGCATGGAAGGAGTAATAGGCATGCAAACTACCACGTACACGGATTTTCGTAAGGACCTGAAGAAATATATGGCTAAAGCCACAGGTGTCTTTGAACCGATTACCATCACACGTAAGAATCAGCAAAATGCTGTGCTCATATCAGAGGAAGAATATAACAATATGATCGAGAACCGGTACATTTTAGATGATCCAGCGAATCGTGAATGGTTACAGACCTCGTTAGAACAGGCAAAGCGTGGTCAGAATTAGCTTGCCGGACACACGATAACGATAAATAAAGTTAGAAAGCTCATGGCATTAAGGTTTTTTGGAATAGCCCTATATCAAGCAAAATATCATACGGGTCAAAAAGGACGGCTGCCTCTCATTTCTGTGGGGATGCACCGGCCTTTTTAAATGGTATCGTCCGTGACGAACAGGCGGTTAAGGGAATTTTAAGAATGCCCGTTGATGGGGCTTTTTAGAATCGTTGGTTTCCATCGTTCCGGAAAAATGTTATTCTAGGTAAACGAATGAAAAGATAAAGTAGGTGTAAAGATGAAGATTGCTGTGGTCACCGATAGTACCAGCTATTTGTCCGCAGAAGAAGTTGAGCGGTATCACATTCACGTTGTCCCGATTCCGGTGATCATGGATGGTCGCTCCTACGATGAAGATGTTGATATCTCCACCAGTGAATTCTACGAGAAATTACGCAATTCCAAATCATTCCCCAGCACGTCACAACCGCCGCTGGGCGAAATGATCAATTTATATAACCAATTAGCCGATGAGGGCTACGACGCCGTCATCAGTATTCATCTGGCCAGCACCATTTCTGGCTTTGTGAACCAATTGAAAAATATTGCCCCCACGATTGAAAATATCCGGGTGATTCCGTACGACTCCCAGATCACCGTCAAATTGATGGGTTATTTGGCCATTGAGGCCTCTCGGATGGCCGCTGAGGGAAGTACCCCCGAAGCCATCATCGCGCGCTTAGACGACTTGCGGTCCACGATTGGCGAATACTTCGTCGTCGATGACCTGCAGAACTTGGTGCGAGGCGGGCGACTGTCTAACGCATCCGGTTTCATTGGCAGCGTCTTGCGGATCAAGCCATTACTGACATTTGACGATGAGACTCACGAAATCGTGGCCTTTGAAAAGGTGCGGTCCCGTAAGAAGGCGTTGGCTCGGGTCGAAGACCTCTTCGTTGAGGCCCAAGCGCAGGTCGATTACCCATTACGGGCCTTGGTGATCAATGCCAACGATCCCGAGGGCGGGCAGACCTGGGCCAATAAGATTGCCACGCAGTATCCGGAAATTCCGGTCGAACAATCATACTTCGGTCCCGTGATTGGCGCGCACTTAGGGGAGAAAGCCTTGGCCTTAGCCTGGATCAAGGATTTTGATCGCGCATAAGTCGTGCAAGTCGGCAATGAATATGGTATGCTATCTCCTGTAATTAAATTTACGGAGTAGGAAGTAAGGCGTCAAGTGCTGGTGGAACGCAATGTGAACACCGGACGAAGGGAATGTGTCCCGCGATCTTATTTCCGCATTGACCGCAGCAATGTGGCAACTCCCTTAGGAGATGTCTGAATTGAAGACGATGGCAAAAACCCAGCTGCCAAAGCTGGACACTTTGAGTTTGGTAACGATGGGACTACTGATGGCTTTACAATTAGTCATTAGTCGGTTCTCGGTCGGCAACAGTTTTATCAAGGTCAGTTTTACCTTTCTGATCGTGGCGTTGTTGGCCAAATGGTTTGGTCCCTGGTGGGGGATGATGACGGCAGCTGTCGTCGACGTGGTAGGAACCCTAATGACGGGTGGGCCGTTCTTTATCGGCTTCACCGTGTCAGCAATCCTAGGGTCGCTGATCTACGCGGTCTTTCTCTACCAGAAGCCGGTGACATGGACCCGGGTGATTCTGGCCTCGGTGATTATCTCCTTGTTGGTCAACGCCTTGTTGAACACCTTGTGGGTAACCATCATGTACCACACGCCATTCTGGGGCTTACTGCCGATTCGGCTGGTTAAGCAACTGATCGTGACACCAATTCAAATTGTATTAGTTTACCTGTTGTTGCAGAGTCGCGTGATTCAAACGATTCAGGAACGTTTAAATCGATAGTGATCTGAGCACCGTTTTGGTTAAAGCCAGGACGGTGTTTTTAAATGTCGTGATGGTGTGAGTAATAAACTAATTACTTTAACTTATAGCAACAAACCTGACCACCATTCCCACAACATTACATAAACCAACTAGCAAACAGCTCCCGTCACTAACGAAAAAATCAGGTCACCGGCCCAACCCTTAACTTTTTCTATGAAATCGGGGTGGGTGCTTGCGCCGGTAACCGATTTCGACTATAACGGGAGAAGATAAGATGAGCAGAATTCAGGGAGGACGAACAACGTGAAACGACTATTACAACTCTATACTAAATATCAGGATATCTTGGCGTACCTGATTTTCGGGGGCCTGACGACACTGGTCAATTTGGTCGTTTTCTACGTCACAGCGACCCTGTGGGGCTGGAACTACCAGGTCGGTAACGTCTGGGCCTGGTTCCTATCCGTGTTATTTGCCTACCTGACCAATCGGGTGTGGGTCTTCCATTCCCACTTCACGACGTTCAAGGCCTTGGTCAACGAGGTCGTCTCGTTTTTCTTAGCCAGAGGGGCGACGTTGATCATGGACATGGCCATCATGTGGCTAGGGGTGTCATTGCTGCAGCAAAATGAAATGCTGACGAAGTTGGTCGACCAAGTGGTGGTTGTGTTGGCGAATTACTTCTTTAGTAAATGGTTCGTGTTTAAGAAAAATAAGGCCTCTTCGGTAAACGAACAGGATTAGGGACACTCGCTAAATAAGGCACCGCTGTTATCTCTCGTGGATAACAGCGGTGCCTTATTTGTGTGCACATTTTAAAAGAGTTAAGCCGCAATCCGTTCCGAGCGTTGCCGGTGGCTAGCCGTGAGCCGGTAAAAGGCGGCGACGGCCAGGCTACCGATGACGATGCCTAGCGCATTGGCCAGGACGTCGTTGATGTCGCTACTCCGGTTGATCAGCCAGTGATGGGAGAGCACGTATTGGATGGTCTCGACACTGCTGCCAACGAAGAGCCCGCAGAAGCCGACGCCGAAGAGAGACAGCTTGGGGAGCGCCCATTTCAACAGGAGACCCAGTGGAATCGTTAAGATGATATTTTCCAAGAAGCCGAGGTTGAAGACGTCTAGGTTGGTCAGATTGACCCGCCCGATGCCAATCGGCATGATGTAGATGCCAGTGCCATCAAATGAAATCGGGGTGAAAAGAATGGCGGCTAAACCCGTTAAGTAGCTTAGCACTAAGAGGGCGAACCAGCGATGTTTACCACCGGTTGCGACGATGAGCAGGCCGCTTAGTCCAGCCATTAAGATAATGAGTAATAAGGGTTCCCAACGCATCGAACCACCTCCGTGAATTTTTGTGTGTCTGTCGTGTCCGTTAACATGTTCCTAGACTACAACAGAATTCGCGGTTACGGGGACTTTCAACCGGAGTTTTAATAAAAATTAGGCAGAATTCCCTTGCTTTCAAACAAGGGATGAATGCCACTATGGCTTTTGCTGATTAGCAATGTAGTTTTCCACGGTTGTCTTGCTCATATCACCAAGGGTACTCATGAAATAACTAGGGGACCAAAGATGTCCACCCCAGAACTTTTGAGCCTTTATCTCTGGATGTAGCTCAAAGAATAAACGAGCCGAACCGCCCTTGAAGGCTTTGACAATATTGGTTGGTGCATACTTAGGCTTAAAGCTTAGTAGTAAATGAATATAGTCTGGCATTACCTCCATCCGCTCAATGGTCACTTCGTTTAGCCGGGCTATCTTCGTTAGAATGTCGGTCATTTCAGCGACCAGCTTGGGTGTTGTAAATGCTTCGTGCCGGTATTTGGTGACCCAGACCAGGTGAAAATGAAAATTGTAAACATAGCCTCGTTCGTGGATTGCTCCGACGTTACTTTTACTCATATGTTACCTCCATAAATATTATTATAAGACAACTTACTATGGATACAGTATACTCATATGATATGCTTACTATCAAGCAAAAGGAGGTGGCAGCTTATGACGACAACAATGGCACAATTACCTTATCATTATGGGGTTAAGGTCCGGGTCTTTCCTTCAACCGAACAGAAACGGCTGATCAAACGTAACAGTGATGCTAGTCGCTTCATTTATAACGAAATGAACGGGATGAGCAATGATCTATTCTGGCTGAAGAAAGTTAAAACACCAATCACGCTTGTTTTGAAGCGGATTGCTGATTTGACTGAACGACTGAAAAAGCCGTCAACTGCTATCTCCAATATCCACGGCTGGCTCAATCATCCGGACTTTGATAGCCTGATGAAAGCCAACGCTATCAAGAATTATAAGACTGCCTGGAAGCTATTCCACCAGGTTCATCAGTCGGGAACCCCTAAGTTTCATAAACGCGGCTATACGCAAACTTACCAAACATCATGCCTTTACAGTGCCAAGGTGACAACCCCAACTATGAAGAATGGTAGCGTTAGACTAACTGACAATCGTCACCTACAATTACCCAAGCTGGGACGTCTCCGATTCAAGGGACTTCCATTAAAAATCTTAGAACGAGCTAATGACATTAGAATTGGGACGACAACAGTCTCAATGGACGCTGTAGGTCATTACTTTGTGTCCATGCAGATTGGGTCAGGACACCCCTTCATTGCTAAGCAACCCGCAATCGGAACTAGAGTCGGCATCGATTTGAATCTCGATAATTTTTTGACGGACTCCAATGGACAGGTGATTGATAATCCGTGTTATTACCGAATGATTAAAGGAAAGCTGGCTAAAGCTCAACGGAAACTGTCACGGCGAGCCAGACGAGCTAAAAAGAGCCAACGACGGTTATCGGAATCGAAGAATTATCAAAAACAACGTCTACTAGTGGCTAGATTACAGCTTAAAGTTGCCAATCAACGTAAGAACTTTTTACACCACGTCTCTACGGCCTTGATCAAAAACCACGATTTAGTTGTAGCTGAAGAACTTCGGAGTAAAAATATGTTGCGAAATCACGCTTTGGCAATGAGCATATCGGACGTTGGTTGGCGAACACTATTGGACATGTTGGCTTACAAAGCTGACCTTTACGGCCGAAAATATTTGACAATCAATCCTCGAAATACAACGCAAACTTGTAGCCATTGCGGACATGTCATGGTCGGCAAGAATAAGTTGACGTTAGCTGACCGCGAGTGGACGTGTCCTAGCTGTGGGACGTTTCATGTTCGTGATCATAACGCGGCTAAAAATATTTTAGCCAAAGGTTTAGCAACTCTGTAAGAGAAAAGTCCGTCTGGCAACCTGCGGACCTAAAAGGCTTTGGTAATTAGCGGATAAGTCCTATTCGTAGGCTAGCGCTGTATCTAAGCAAATTGTGGTCGCCATGCCATGGGGTGTGGTTCTCACAAGCGTCCGTTTTTAAACGGGCGTGGTTGACGGTTTCTTGGGTCCTTTAGGAAAATCGTAAGGACTTGGTCAAAGAAACATCACATTCTTTCGGGAATTTGTGGTTAGCGCTGGGGACTAAAAAACGGCTACCGGTGGGGGTAGTCGTTTTAGAATTCAATCAGCGAGTACGTTTCGTTTCAAATCCAACTGGAACCGGGCAATAATCAGGCCGTTTAACCCGATGATCATCAGCAGCATCGTCCACCAAGCCCCAGGCAAGGCGAGGTTGGTGGAAATGGCCGCCCGTAGCACCTGAATCAGGTAGGTCATCGGTAACCAGGGATTGAGGGCTTGGGCCAGCGGACTCACTAAGGGGAGCGGGTAAAGACCACCGGAACTGGCCAGCTGCAGGACCAGGACGATGGAAATCAGCCAGGTTCCGAAGCCGCCTAGTAGGAGTCGTAAGCAGAAAATGAGGGATAGAAAGAGCAGCGACCCGATGAGAATGGCGCTGAAGAGCATCAGGCGGGACTGGACGGTTAAGGTGTTGGCCTGGCGCAGGGTCGCGTAGAGCAGACCACTTTGCCCCAGGGCGACCGTACCGATGATGACGGCTTTGCTGGCCCACCAGGTGAGGGCGTTACGTGGCCGACGGTAGGTTCGGCGGCCGTCGTACATGGTACCGAGGGCAATGCCACCGACGTAGAGCCCGATGGCAATCGCAAATGGCGCCATACCAGTGCCGTTGTTGGGTACACTCGCTACATCATGGCTGTGAGCAATTACGGGTTGAGCGAGGACCCGAGCGTTAGCGGACCGGGTTGCCAGGGTCGCCAGCCGTTGACCTCCAACAGCCAAGCTGGTTCCTAGCGATTGACTGCCGGTGTGAAGTTGCGTCAGGCCTTGTTGCGTGGCGGTTAAGCCAGCAATCAGGGCGGGTTGCTTGACCGTTTGTGTGGCGACTTGCAGGGAACGGTTGCCTGCTTGCAGGCGCTCGGTGCCGCTAGTGAGCTGCTGACTCCCGGCTGCTGCCCGCGTCATTCCGGCAGCGGCACCATGGAGTGCCTGCAACAACACCTGAGTCTCTAGTTCCGTGACGTTACGGCTGACGGTCGCCGTGATGGCATTGGCCGCGCCGGTCGTCATTTTTGAGACGATGAAGTTGGTGCCTGAGTTCAGGTCATAGTGTAGCTGGAGTTGCTGGGGCGCGTCGGTCAGAAGCGTCGTCGAGTTGTGGGAAAAGTTGGCAGGAATCGTGATGACCAGGTAAAGTTTGCCCGCCTTGAGCCGGTGGTGCGCCGTGGTAGCGCTCAGGTGGTGAAAGTCTAACGCTGTGGACTTGTCCAAGTTACGGGTCAGCTGCCGGCCAATAGCGACGCGGTGTCCCTGATCGGTAACGGACTGGTCGTGATTGACCACGGCAACCGGGATATCAGCTGAGTGGCCGTACGTGTTCCACATAGAGGAGAGGTAAAAGTAACAGTAAATTGCGGGAATCAACGCAATCATTAACAAGACGACCAACATCATTTTGTGTTGGCGTAGGTAGGTCCATTCGGCTTTGAGCATGAGCAACCGCTCCTTTCAAATTAACAGCTTGTTGATTGAACGGGGCTAGCATAACAGCACGAAAATGTTCAGACAATCAACATCTTGGTACCAATTGTTGAGTTGCTCAGACCAGCGGGTGACTGTCGTTTCTTTGCGAAACCTTATCAAATCAGCTGACTTAACCAGCGACACTGTGGCCGGTGATGTTGATTGACTGTGACGTTCAAAAGTTTTTTAATGGGAGCCGACTAAACAATCTGTTCAGGGAGGTGCATCATGGAAACGGATGCGAAAAGATTGGTCACGGAGGTCAAAATTCAGCGGGCCTTTATCCAGTTGGTGACGACAGTTGGGTTTGATCGGCTGACCGTTCAGCAGTTGAGTCAGACGGCGCACATTAATCGGGGGACTTTCTACCTCCACTACTTAGACAAGTACGACTTGTTAACTCATTTGGAAAATGACCTGGTGGCGCAGGTCCAAGAAATCTTCCAGCGGTACCCCAAGCCAGGGACGGGGGCAACCACGACGGATGCTTTTGGGAAGCTGTTTACCTACCTGTACCGTCAGCGGCAGTTGGCCGTGGTTCTGTTAAATAGCCCGGCTTCGCAGTTGCGTGGGCGGGTCAAGACGCTGATTTTGACCGTCATTGGTCTAGCCACGGCCTCGCCCATTTCACCAGCTATCGCGCGCGAATTGGTGGCGCAAGGCATTCTTGATTTTGTGGGTAATTGGTTAGGGCAGGAGCCCGTGCCATCGTCGGAGCAGGCTTACACACTTTTCAAGCAGACCAGAAGTCTGTCGCCACAACAGTTGTTGGGGGTCACCGAGTGAGTCTACGAGGGTGATCACCATCTTGTTGTGTAAGCGCTTAAAAACAGTGATCTATGATATGATGGTGCCAAAGGGGTGGAACACATGAAATTACGACAAGCAGTCGGGATTGTCCTGGGGTTAACTGTCGGCGTGACACTGGGGCTAGCTTCGGCTCAGACGGCGCAGGCTTCGCAGAAGTACACGGTGGTCTCAGAAAAGTGGCCGACTCAGCGACCAACTTATCGGGCAAAATATCCCAACAAGAAAGTTGCCATGTGGAATAAGAAACACACGAAACGGCACGGCTACTTGGCGGATAGGCCGAATACGACCTTCTCTCGGGCCTCAACCGTGGTCTTAAAGCACGGTCAAACGAAAGCCGTTTACTATTACCTCGTTGCGGGTGGAACCAAGGCCCATCCGAAGGCGACGGCCGGCTACGTTTGGCGGGGGTATGTGACGCAGGGGTTGGCGCTGGACCGGCTGAAGAGTCGCTACGTCCCAATGGGGTGGTTCACGAACAATCGGGACTACCAAGACTACCTCAAGCTTTCGCCAATTCAGGGCATCACCCGGGCAATAGCCAAATTATTGCCCAATATGAAATTAACCTATGACTTAACCAATATCGCGGCGTATGAATTTGGGCAGAAACTGGGTAACGAGGATCCGGCCCTGCCAATGGTTAAGAAGAGCGTGCTGAAGCCGAATAAGTATCAGCACGTGACCTATTTCACTAAAGTGACCGAATATCTGGCAACGAGTAACGCCGTCAGCACGACGAAGCGGGTCAAAAAGGTCAAGCAGATCTTGGCCAACGATTACGGCTACACGGCTGCCAAACTGGGAAAACTTAAGCACTATGAGATTGGGCTAAACGTCGAGGAGAATGTTAAGGGAAAACCTTCTATCGATAATGGTCCGAATGCAGAAAAGTTCTACGCGTTTGCGATTGGGCAACAAGTGGATTAGTGGGGCTAAAGATCTTAAGCCTGAATATTAACGTGATAGGAACCACCGCCATTTGAAACGCCGGTGGTTAAATACCAAACAAAAGTGGCCATCTTCTCAGAAATTGTTGAGAGGATGGCCACCTTATTTGTTAATAATCAATTAGTACGAGCGAAATTTAAATTTAATATTAACAAAAAAGGTTCTTTTCTTGTTAATATTTACAAATCTGATAAAATGAATCTAACTGTTAGAAGACATTTACGGAGGAAGTCAAATGAATAACGCTGTCGTGATTAATAATGTTCAAGGCTGGCTAAAGGCTAATAACCGGTCACAGAAGTGGTTGGCCGAGCAAATTGCCGTTACCCCAGGATTAATGAGTCAAATTTTTAGTGGTAAGCGCAAGCTACAGACGAAACAACTCATTAACATTGCGAGCGTCATTAATGTTCCTTTGGAGGAGCTGACCATGAGCCAGGCAGAACAAACCTTGCAGGTACCTAGCTTTCAGTTGCGCGGATCGTTGTCAAATGAAGGTTCGAAGCAAGCTTTTGATCAGTTACTTTGGGACATTGAACGTTACGTGGAATTAGAGGAGAGTGCTAATGGCAGATGATGTTAGGACCGTGTTTTCTGAAAACATTGCCGAGATTGCGGCCAATGCGTTTCTTACGGAGAACTTTGGTCTAGATATCTTCATGGGTGCCGATATTGAAAGTGTCCTATCAGCTAGAGCCCAGGTAATTTATCAGGACGTTGACGATTCAGAATACTCTGGTGCGGCAATTTCGTTTCGTCAACAAAATTTTGTTGTCTTAAATACTTGGCAGCCACTACGTGCACGGTATTATAGTGCGGCTCATGAACTATGGCACTTGGCCCTGAAAGCAGAACTCTTTGGTCCTGAGAACAAAAAAATTATGGCACAGGTCCAATTACCCTTATTTGATATGGAACGTGCAGCGGATCATTTTGCTGCTGCAGTGATGATGCCTAAGGAAGCCATGCTGGCAACCTGGTCAAAATATGTGGGGTTACAACCATCAACGGATAAACAAGTTGCTCAAGCCGCTATTGTGCGTATCGCAAACATTTCATCAATGCCTTATGTGGCGGTCACTCGGCGGTTGAAAGAGTTAGGACTCCTCTTAAGTAAAAGCTTAGTGAAATTGTCGGAAAGTGACTGGCGTGATTACGTCTGCCACTCAAATTTTCCACCCAGTTCCTTAGATCAGGCTGTCCATTTTAAAAAATTTGCTGGAATGGCTGAACTCATTAACCAGTTAGTGGCGAAACAGCAAATCACCTTGACGGAAGCTGCGAGCTTAGCGGCACATACTGAACCTCAGTTGGCGGTTGACCTTTTGAATAGACGGCAAGAACAAGTTGACCGACTCAGTGAGGGCAATGTGTGAATAGACGAGAAGCACGTGTCTTTCTCGACACGAATATGTTGATCTTTGCTATGCAGTACCACAAGGAAAATGTTTTTGAATGGATTGAGTTACTGTACGGCAACGTCTGGATCCACATGGATGTGCTAGCAGAGTTATTACAAGGTCGAGCAATTGTGGAACGTGAAATACGGCAGCGTAATTGGCAGATCTTTGACACCAGCAAGCTAACCGCAAACGAAAAGGTTATTTACGCCAGTTATGTGGCTGAAATTAAAAATGCTTTTCGCCAAATGAACTTAAAGCGTGCGGCTCAAGGAAAACGGGCGAAGAATACCGCTGATATTGGTGAAATTGCCACGTTAGCCGTTTGCTTACTCGAGGACGCTCAGCTTATTTGTAGCGATGACGCGGATATTCAAACGGTTGTTAGACAAGAGCAATATTCTTACATTGATGTGGATGGGGCGCAACATCTGATTGCCCAAGACTCGGCTGAAGACTTTTGTTTTTACTGTGTGGTCGAGGCGGGTATTGCGAAAACCAAGGCCCGACACTTCTACAAAACCTTGTTTGAAGATGCAACTGTTCGTGCACACAAGCTGGCAGCATTAGACACCCGTTTTAGAGCGTACATGGCTTTCGAGAAAAGTTAAGACGGCCTTTCGGAAAATCGGTGCAATGGGAAACTTATAGTGAAAGGTGTCCATCTTCTCAGAGATAATTGAGAGGATGGGCACCTTTTCGTGAAGACCCTGAGTTTGCTCAAAGCCATCCCGTATGTTACGGTTAAAGTCTACGGAAAAATGAGGAGTGACGCTAATGAGTGTGGTAGTCTGCCGTGACATGTCCGGCAAGAACGCATACACAGATTAGCCAGCAGCACGACCAACAATTCAAGGAACCTATGAAGCGTTCTGCCATGCTGTTCGCTGCAAGGAGAGAAAATGAATTTAAAAGAAATTACCCAATTAGATCAAATTTTAGCAAAGGTGGCGTCCTTTACCCACAGTACGCGGGCGGCCACGGCCATTCAAACCGCAACCAATCAGACCGACATCGCTAGCGTCCGCAAAGAACTGGCGCTGACGGCGGAAGCCCACCAGTTATTGGCCAATAACGTGGTCTTTACCTACTTTGACTTGGACCAGATGGATGCGCTACAGACGAAGCTGGATCAAGGGCTGATGTTAAACGCGCCACAGTTGGACCTCGTCAATCACTTTTTGATTAACCTACGGCGCTTAAAAACGACCCTGCAGGCTAACCAGCAACAGGCCACCCAGTTAACGGAACTATTGGCATCCTCGACGCAGCTCACCGGGCTCCAACAACGCTTGGAACACGTCATTGTGCATGGCCAGGTGGCGGATGATGCCACGCCGGAGTTAGCTGAGATTCGCCAAAAAATCGTTAAGCAACGGCAACAGGTGCAGACGGCACTGACGCAGTTTGTCCAGAAGCATCCCCATTCCGTCCAAAGCAAACGCCTGATCACTCGGAATGACCGGGTTTGTGTCCAGTTGAAGGCTGGCGAGAAGAATAAGTTTAAGGGCCAAATCATTGACCAATCCTCGACCGGCTCAACGGTCTTCTTTGAACCGGCAACGGTGGCGAAGAAGGGTGCCGTCCTCGCGGGGGTGATTGCGGACGAGAGCGCCGAGGTGTATCAATTACTGGTGACCTTAACGGGAGATGTCTTGGATAACTGGGACGCCCTGACCGAGAACCAAACGCTCCTCAGTCGGTTTGATCAAATCATGGCGCGGGGCCAGTACGGTTTGGAAACCGGCAGTCAGTTGCCCGCGCTCAATACGGATCAGCACGTGAAGATTGTCGCCGGTCGCCATCCTTTGTTAAAACATGCGGTGCCCCTCGATATTGAATTGACGCCGCAACAGGGTCTGATGATCACCGGTGCCAACTCCGGGGGCAAGACGGTCGTTTTGAAGACGATTGCGTTATTTGCCTTAATGATTCAGTTTGGCTTAGAATTGCCGGTTGACGCCGGGACGCAGATGCCCGTCTTCAGCCAGTTCTGGGTCGATATTGGTGATAACCAAAGCATCACGGCGCAGCTCAGTACCTTTGCCGCCGAGATGACGACGCTGGTCGACATGACCGATCACATTCAGGACAATGCCTTAGTCTTGCTCGATGAAATTGGGAGTGGGACCGATCCGGAAGAGGGGTCTGCCCTGAGTATTTCTATCATTGAGTATCTTCGCCAGAAAAAGGCAACGATTATTGCGACGACCCACTTCAGTGCCATCAAGGAGTACGCGGTGGACTGCCCGACGTTTATGACGGCCACCATGGCCTTTGATCCAAAAACGCTGGAGCCCACGTATCACCTGTTGCTTAACCAGGTGGGGGCTAGTGAGGCCGTGTGGCTAGCCGAGCGGTTGGGTTTGTCCCCAGCCATCTTGGCCGATACCCGGCAACGACTCGCAACTAAGGAAGCTAAGTAAATTTACGCTAAAAAGAGTTTGCGAAAACAATGGTAGAACATTTGAATTATTACAATTACCATCATATTAAAACAAAATTGGCTGGCATGCTCTCGGTAAAATACCGAGAATATGCCAGCCAATTTTATTGCTTAGAAACTTATTCCAAATAGCTCAGAATCATTTATTATTTTTGAGATATTTAAGACTATGAATAACAGTTTCTACGAGAAATGTCACAAAGGTTAGTATCAAATAACTGGTACATAGAACATCAAATATAAGAGATTCTGGGAGAAAGAATAAAACAATTTGAAGTGTTATAACGGGTCCAGACAACACAAACAAAACTCTAAAAAATTTGGAGTAATTTTTAAACAACTTATTTGTCTTAGCTTGGCCTCTAACATAACGATTAAATAGCTTATTCATTGAATTGTACTCCTTTCCAAGAATCTATATTATTTTTTGTGGATGCTAGTCCAGTGACGCACAACGAAGTGAATGCCAGTCTTAGTATTCCCAGCTTTGACTGTTTGAGAAATAGCACCAACCATGCTCTTTACAGCACCGACATAATTTTCACCGGCAGCTTCCACAATGATTTTCACTAAATCGGCTGCTCCCCATCCAGCATGCATTGCTGTTAACACTGTTTTTCCAATGTAAATATCCATATTCCCATGTTTAATTGCGCCATGGAAGTTAACATGAATTTTACCACTATAACTGCGATTTTCGGAAAATGCCCGATTATTAAGTGCAGCGTCATAGGCTCCAGCAATAGATGAGTCCATAATTGTAATGTCAGTATCATTTCCGTTATGCTTAACAATAGTGTGGTCCGCAATCATTTGTTGCATTTTTTGAGTCTGTTCAGGTGTCAATTGACTAACATCAATTTGACCATCGCCTTGAGCATTGTTATCTGAATTCGTATCACTTGTCCGATCTGGCCATAATTGATTGATTAGGTCGTTAAGATTCCCTGAGTCAGTTGAAGCAGTTGGAGCGGTAGTACTAGTGGATGTTGTTACGCTACTTGCATGGGCCTGAGTTACACTTCCAATTGCAGTTACCCCAACCATACTTAAAAGTACAGTGGATATAATGCAATAGATGTTCCTTTGATTAAAGTGTTCATAATAAATTTTATCCCCGTGTTGCATGTATTTGTCCTCTGAATAACAATATATATTATTTCGTGCGCACTAAATTAATACTAAAATTGTTTTTCCCCCGGAACGAATCTAAATTATAGACTTAAGATCTTGATAATTCAATGGTTTTTGCTAATTAATTGAACTTTTTGTGATTTTTTTGTGAACATTTCTCTAACTGAGTGAATTTTTGCGTGGATCATAATTGAAGTGAATAACAACTTTTTCCCATCGTTCATTTTAACGAAGGCCGTCTGGCTGGCCGAGCGGTTGGGCTTGTCCCCAGCTATCTTGGCCGACACCCGGCAGCGACTTGCCGCTAAGGAAGCTAAGTAAATCCACAGTAAAAGGCGGTAACCGGTTGTGGTTGCCGTCTTTTACTGTGGAAATTAGTCTACGAGGACGGTGACTTGAAAAACTGAACGTCGCTATTACCAATTATTCTCAGCATGGCACTGGTAAATTCACAAAAGTAACTGGCACGTCTGAATGTCTTTACTTCTCGTTGATTCCGCCTAGACTAGGCAATCAGTAGAGGGAGGGTGCCTATATGGATCAGAAAACTGGAATTATCGAACGTTACTTTGAATTGTCCGACTTGGCTTCTAGTAATGAGCAGGCATTAAAAGACATCATTGACTTATTCTCTTCAGTTGCTGTTGTTAAGGGAGCCAATGGATTTGTCGCCAACACGCCAGCAAAAGTCACGAGTTTCTTTACGCATTTCTTTCAAGACAATCGAGAACTACATCATCTTTGTCATGTTGTGATGGATGATAGTGTTTATAAGGCGGAATGGGTCGTCGCGGGCCGTAAGCGTAGTGGTGAGCTGTTTGCCTATCACGGATTTGATAACTATGAGTTTGATCAAGATGGTAAAATCAAATTTTTGCAGGTCGAAATTATTCAGTGAGTGACTGCATCGAAAAAAAGAATTGGCCTTGGAAATTTAACGATTTTCGAGGTCAATTTTTATGCGCATTAGCGCACCGCTAGTTTTCCATCGAATTAGTCGGCTAGGCCTTCGTTTTGCGGTAAACTTAAGTCAGCAAGTAAACACCAAATACGTTGAAGAAATCGAGGGAGTCGTATGTTAACGGACAAACAGATTGTGTGGGCCATTCACCAAATGGAAGAAGAAATGGGACCAGTTGGGCCATCCCTGGACTCGCGGACACCCTTTCAATATTTAGTCTCAGTGATTCTGAGTGCGCAGGCGACCGATGTGTCGGTGAATAAGGTCACCCCCACGCTGTTTGCCAAGTATCCCGAACCCAAAGATTTAATGGCAGCCAACGTGACCGACGTTGAGCTGATCATCAAGAGTGTCGGGCTCTTTCACAACAAGGCGCGCAACATCATCAAGACGGCGCGCATCGTGCACGAAGAGCTTAACGACGTGGTGCCAACCGACCGAAAGGGGATCATGGCCTTGCCAGGGGCGGGGCGGAAGACGGCCAACGTGGTCTTGAGCGACGTCTTTGACCAGCCAACCTTTGCGGTGGATACCCACGTTTCGGCCATCTCCAAGCGGCTGCATTTTGTGGACCAGTCGGCATCCCCCCTACAGGTCGAAAATAAAATTGTGAGCGTGCTCCAACCAGAAGAGTTACACCGCGCCCACCACACCATGATTGAGTTTGGCCGGAAATATTCCATGAAGCTGACACCGGACAAGGAAGTTTGCCAGTTGATTATTGACTGTGATAAGTTGAATGAGGAAAATGAGGCTGAGGTCTAAAGTTAGTAAGCCCCATCCTGAAATTAGGGCTACCCGTTTAACATCCGATTAAGTGCCTGGCGACTCGTAACTATATTCTCTGGGTGCTTGTTGCCACTGATAACATCTGCCATTTCTAGAATGGATTCAATGACTTCATCAGTGGGCTGGGCAAACTGCGTGGATAGGCCATGTTCTGCGATATGAGTAAGAACCATTCGCGTATATTCGCTGATTGTTAGACCATTTTTAGCAAGGACATTTTGCGCCCTTAACTTAATAACCGGGCTGATTCGAAAGTTAATCTGATCATTTGCCTTAGTGTGCATAGAAAAACACCTCCAATCATCATCGTACACGGTGCAAGATGTTAGTGTATGGAGATAGCTTAGAATAATCACCTCTTTAGAAATTCATTGGCATCTTGGGATTGATGGTCTAGGCTGTGGGCAATTTGTTGATTTAATTGTTATGAATAATATTTCTGTTGCCTGTATAAATTTTTAGAGACTTGCGGGGTCGAATACGCTATGATAGACAGTGAGCAAAAGATCCCTGAAGGAGGCCATCAACATGGCAGATGTCTTATTAGTCATAGATCTTCAAAATGGTGTTTGTTACGGCGACGAAACCGCTGTGAACTTGCCCCAAGTTATCGCGGGTGTTAACGCACGAATTGCGGCGTACCGGCAAACGAAAAAGCCCATCGTCTTCGTCCAACACACGGACGCAGACCTGGTCAAGGGTACACACGATTGGGAATTCATTCCCGAGTTGGCTTACCGGGACACGGATCCCGTTGTAAGCAAGACGCACGCCAATGCCTTTTACCACACCAACTTACGGCGCGTTCTAACCGGATTTGCCGCAGAATCCTTGGAAATTTGTGGGGCCCAAACGGAGTACTGTGTCGACACCACGGTTAAGGTGGCTCATGGTATCGGGTATGACTTGGAAATGACGCGGGGGTTAACAACGACCGTGGACAACCCATTCATGACGGCTGAACAAACCATTGCCTTCTTTGAGGGCATTTGGGATAAGCGCTTTGTCACGATGCGAGAAGCGTAATCACATAATTTAATGTCATTTCAAAGGCGCCTTGAGCTGAATTTTATCAGTCGAGGCGTCTTTTTATGCAGAAATTTTTAGTGAGAGCGCTTGAAGAGCCACAGTAAGCCCCCCAAGAATACAGCCAATCAGGAGGGCCCGAATGCCCCAGCCAATCAGCCAGAGCGTTAAGAGTTGCGGCAATAGGTGGGGCCAATCAATCGTTAGGTTCATGAACATAGTTATTAGCCTCCTGTTGATAGGTTAAGAGAATGCGACCAGCCGAGTGCGCCGTCATCAGACGATGCTGGGCGGTCTTGACGGCGGTAAACGGCAGCCGTTCTTGAATCACGGCGGTGAGGGTTCCCGTGGCTAGCTGGTCGAGTAACCACCGGTAGTCGCCGGGCATGATGGCGCCACTGGCGAAGGTAAATGATTGTTCCGGAAAAGCTGGCTGATAATCCGGTAACGCAAGTGACAAGATATTTACCGGTCCCAGTCGAGCGCTTAAATGAGCTAGTAAGGACGCATTGCCGGCTAAATCAATGAGTTGGTCGACATTAGTCGTTGTCAGTTGTTCTTCTAGTGGTCGGTCGTAGTCCAGTACTTGTTCGGCACCCAAATCAATTAGTAACGAGTGACGGCTGGAATGTCCCACGGCAATGACGTGACAGCCTGCCAACCGGGCCAACTGGACCAGGTAGGTGCCGACACTCCCGGTGGCGCCGGTGATGAGCACCGTTTCACCCGCGGTCAACTGGGACTTTTTCAAGGCGAAGTAAGCGGCGTCGGCACCGCCAATCACGGTCGTGGCAGCGGCCAGGGATACGCCCTGAGGGACCGGAAGCAGAAGTGGCGGTAACGTTGAGAGCAGTTGTTCCTGGTGACTTCCCGTCAGTTGGATGCCAATCACGGGTTGGTTACGTAAGCGGGCGTTTCGTAACTGACCAACCTCACGGACAATCCCGCCGAAGCCGTAGCCCACCACGATGGGCAGTTTGGCCGGTCGTCGTTGCTTCAATTGACCGGTTTCGGTGAGTACGTCGTAGGGCATGACCGGGGTGTAGTGGGTCTCGACTCTGACAGCGAGCGGATTCAGCAATTTTGGCGTAGGCATCGTCACGAAGGTCAACGCGTCGATGCCGTTGTAGGAGTCTTGCACGATAGCTTGCATTAACTGAGCACCTCCCGAGAGGATTCGGCGAGAGCAGTTAGATGATGCAGTTTCTGAGCAAAGGCCTGTTGGGCAATGGGTGCCAACAAGCGCAAGGGTAGTGGCAGGCCACCGGTGCTGGTGACGCGGAGTTCCTCGGTGAGGATGGTGTGCGTCGCTTCTGTGGCTAGGCTGAAGACGAGGTCATAGGCCAATCGGCCGCCCTGACTGTGATAGACAATTTGGTCGGCAGTTGTCGTGACGGCTAGGTCTTCATGTTCATTGAGAGCGGGCAGTCGACGGGTGAGCTGAAAGTTACCCGTGGTCGTGGGAACGACTTGGGTGATCTCCTCATCCCACAGGGGTAAGTTTTCCGGGTGGACGAGAATTGTGCGTAGACGGTCGGGCCGAGCATGGGTACTGATGACGTTTTGAAATAAGTTTTCTGACATTGAAAAAGGCCTCCTTTGATTGGATGGCCTTACTTTAAACGTTTTATCCGCCAGTTAAAAATCAGAATACTGATAGTCTAAAATTTTTCGGGCACCTTTTCGTGAAACAGGTCCGATAAAAATTGTTGTTTCTGCCGGGCGGCTTCGGCATCGTTGGCGTGACCCGCCTGCTCGGCAAGTTCTGCCAGCAGGCGGTAACTGTTGGCCAGCATGTAGTGCGAGTCATGGTCGGTGATGTAGGTGATTCCTGCTAGGAGCCGCTCGGTGGCAACCGTGGCATCCTGCAAAAAGTAGGCGGTCAGAGCGGCCAGGTAGAAGAGGATATTGTTATTTTCT
This sequence comes from Levilactobacillus mulengensis, assembly GCF_003946045.1. Taxonomy (GTDB): domain Bacteria; phylum Bacillota; class Bacilli; order Lactobacillales; family Lactobacillaceae; genus Levilactobacillus; species Levilactobacillus mulengensis. Next base: position 124,504 of record NZ_RHNW01000001.1, read on the forward strand.
TCGTAGGGACCTTGGTCGAGGTTAGCGAGCGCCTGCGTGATTAACTGCGCTGCACTTTCTGGTAGCTGTTGCTTGGCGTGCACGGTGGCTAGCGAAGCCAAAGCCAAGCGGGTCAGTGTGGTGGGCGTCCGTTCCTCGGTCATGGTCGTGGCAAACTGGAGATTCTGCTCGGCGGCAGTGCGTGTCGGGGCGACGTGCAGTTGGGCCACGCCCAGATAGTAGTAATAAGCCTGTGTCTGTTGGGCGGTGGTCACGGCGTCTTGGGTACTGGGAGCCGTTAAAAAGTTGGCCAGTTCCTGGTAGCGATGCTGATTACAGAGCCGCTGCATGTGGGCGTTCAACTGATCATCCCCGCTAATGGCAAAGTCGGTCGCCAGACTGATTTCATCGAGTGAAATATCTAGACGGTGGCAGAGCGCCAGCAAGAGCTTAGCATTGGGCGTGTACCGGTCATTTTCGATGGCTGACAACATGGACTGGGCGCAAATGCCAGCCGCAATGGTCTTTTGTGAGCGGTGCTGGTGCTGACGAACTTGCTTGAGTGTGCTTCCGAGTGACATGGCAATTCCCCCCCTGGATGAGTGATTAGGTCCAATTTACCTGGTTGTGCGGGTGAATACCAGGGATTCGTATTATTTGTTTCAAAATAGGGGTATACTGTGTAAAATTGTCGTTAAGGGGAGAAAGTTCACATGTTAAAAGTTTACGTTCATTTGAGCGCGCGACGAGAAGCACGGATGATTAAGACTTTTCGGCCAAGCACTAATTTTTTCGAAAAAAACGGCAGGTTGGGAACAACGGTTGTAACGTCTACAGCCCAACAGATGCGCATGCATGATCTATTTGCTAACTGGGACGATGATGGTGAGCGAGACCAAGAAATGGATTGGGGAAAACCAACTGGCCATGAATTACCATGGTAAATGGTTTGTGCTTGCCAAAAATTTGAGCATAAATTCGAAGTTGTCTTAGTGAGCAAGTGGTCACTCCCCTAAAAGATTGTACCTTTATAACATCTTAATATATTACAGTCGAAATACCATTGACACATTTCTGTAACATGCCTATACTAGCTTTAATCTTTGGAAGAGGAGTGGGATTACATGAAAAAATCTTTAGTATTGATGACTGTTTTAGGCATGGTTGCGCCGTTGGCATTGGCTGTACCAGCTTCTGCTAAGAGCACGACGGCTGTCGCTACTGCGGCAACGGCTAAGCAAAGTAAGACCTATACCATCGCTTCATCTAACTTCTTCAAGCAGGCCAAGACGGTGCACACCAAGGATGCCAAACCGGTCGTTTACAAGGCCAGCATCGCCGCTGATCGGCCAACTATGACGTTGACGGCTAAGGGGAAGCTGAAGTCAGGCACCACTTACAAAGTTACGAAGCAAGCTACTCTGAAATTAACCGCCAAGAAAAACCAGACCTATAGCTACGTTAAGGGTCAGGGCTGGGTTGTTGCCAGCAAGTTAACGGCCGGAAAGTTTAAGGCTGCTGACAGTGTGAAGGCAAAGTCTGTGAGCTACACCATCGTGTCATCCAGCTTCTTCAAACAAGCCAAGACGATGCATACCAAGGATGCCAAGCCAGTCGTTTACAAGGCAGCCATTGCCGCCGACCGGCCAACCGCTAAGTTGACGGTCAAGGGTCACCTAAAGGCCGGCACGACTTACAAAGTTACGAAGCAATTGAAATTAAAGAATTCAGCAAAGAAGACCCAAACGTTTAGCTACGTTAAGGGTCAAGGCTGGGTCTTGAAGAGCGCCTTAACCAGTGGGCAATTCAAGAACGCTGACTAGTTGGGGAATTAGTTAAGGCGTGAATGGTCACTGAAGTAAGGGACGTAAAGCATCGGTCATCCGAGAGGTGGCGGTGCTTTTTTGTTTATTAAGGACTAAGCAGAAAACCGGCGATTTTAATCGCGGGATGAATGCCAGAACTTAATAACTTTTCTCAAAACATACGTTCCCCTAGAGAGCTAAATATGGTATACTTAATCCAATCTACAGGGGAGGTATCCGTTGGTTAAATTAGGGCGAACGATTAAGCTGAGACTCTATCCAGACACGAATCAAGCAGATAAATTTCTAGCAATGAGTCAAGAGTATCAACGATTAGCTAATATTGTCAGTCAATGGATTTTTGATCATGAGTTTCAACTAAGCTGGTTAAAAATCAATCACCAACTGTACAAAATATTTAGACAAGAATCACCGCTCAATAGTCAGATGGTCCAATCCGTTTTTCGGACAGTTGTGGCTCGCTACAAGACTGTTCAGGAACAAATGAAGCAACATCCTTACCGTTACCAGAACGAGGAAAAGAAGTGGGTTCAAGTTCCTAGAGACCTGAACTGGTTAGTACAACCCATCCAGTTTCGTCGGCCACAAGCAGACTTGGTACGTCAGAGTAATTACTCTTTTGTAGACAAGATGCAACAAATCTCGATAACCACTCTAGGTAAACGGACTAAGTTGGGATTCACTGAGAAAGGATTCGAGAAATACTTCACCGAGGATTGGAAACTGGGTACCGCTAAGCTGGTCCACACCCAGGGTAAGTGGTTTTTGCATATTGGTATCACAAAGGAAACTAGTGATTTCAATTCCAAGGAAAACCCGCAAATTGTAGGTGTCGACCGTGGCCTGCGTTTTCTAGCAACTGCCTTTGATAGTGAAGGGAAAACACTATTCTTTGATGGGCAAAAAATCTTACTTAAGCGGAAGAAGTTCTTAGAGATCCGTCGACAATTACAAAGTAAGGGTACCAAATCTGCCAAGAAGAAGCTGAAGCGACTGGCTCAACGAGAGAACTGCTGGATGACCGATGTGAATCATCGGTTAGCTAAGACACTCGTTTCACGATATGGATCGCATACACTCTTTGTTTTGGAAGACTTAACCAACGTGACATTCAACATCGATGATCTGCCTAAGTCCTTGCGTAATAGCCATCGTTCATGGGCCTTTTTTCAGCTAGAATCGTTCTTGACGTACAAGGCTCAGGCTATTCAAAGCACCGTTGTGAAAGTGAGTCCAGCATTCACTTCGCAGAGATGTCCCAAGTGTGGCCTAGTTGAGAAGACCAATCGTCATCACGAAACTCATGAGTATTGGTGCTCTCAATGTCAGTATCGTTGTAATGACGATCGATTAGGAGCCATGAATATTGAGATGCTTGGACGGGATTGGTTGAGTGGTGTCAAGCACCCAAAAATTAAGAAGCTAACAACTGCTGGGTAAACCTGGCAGTTAAACGGGTAGCCGTCAATTACCCGATGATGTTGCCACTACGAGTAGGAGTGCCTAACCGGGCATGTTGGACTACTGCGTCGCCAGACACGTGAGCGACAAGCCTCTGAATTTATTCAGGGGCAATTGACTTTGGCATCAATAATCAGTCATTTTTACCGCACCATTTCAACCACTTACCCAGTAAAAATCACCACTTAACCCAATCACCGAGACGCCACGCGCGCTTACGGTGTATTCTCCTGGCATAGGAGATGAGGCAGATGCTATTAGAAGCGCAACACTTAACCAAGACCTTTGGGGAGCACGTCGCTGTCAATGCAGTCGACCTGCAGATTGAAAAGGGGAGTTTCACCGCATTGCTGGGGCCAAATGGGGCGGGCAAGTCGACGACCATGAACATGCTGATTGGTCTGCTACAACCAACGGCTGGCCGGGTAATTTACGACCATGACCCCAAGCTGGGCGTGGTCTTTCAGGGCAGCGTGCTGGATGACATCTTAACGGTCCGAGAAAATTTACAGGTTCGCGCCGGCCAGTACCGGCACGTCCCCGCCGACCGGGTCACCGTTTTGAGCCAACAACTGGGACTCACCGCGTTTATGGCCCAACGCTACGGCACCTTATCCGGTGGGCAACGACGGCGCGTCGATATCGCCCGGGCTCTAATCAACAATCCAGACATTTTATTCTTGGATGAGCCCACGACCGGTCTGGATATTCAGACGCGGCTGGCCATCTGGACGCTGGTCCAACGGTTGCAGCGGGAGAAACAGCTGACCGTCATCCTGACCACACACTACCTGGATGAGGCCGACTCGGCGGACAACGTCATCGTGATTGATCATGGCCGAATCCTGGCTCAGGGTACGGCGGCTGATATCAAGACTCGCTACGCGGCGGACCGATTGACGCTGACCTCTCCGGACGTGGTGCAACTGGCAGCTCGGGTGGCTCGGCAGCCAATCCGGCGCACTGCCAATCAGCTAACTTTTAGCTTACCAACGATGCAGGCGGCGCTCGACATTTTAACGGCCAATCGGTCATTGATCAGTAACTTTGAATTCCGGCCGGGCACCATGGATGATGCCTTCTTGGCCTTAACGGGAAAGGAGATGCGGTAACATGCTAGCCATGATCAAACGCAATTTACTACTATACTTTCGGGATCACAGCGGGGTTTTCTTCTCACTCTTGGGGGCCCTCATCTCGTTTGTGCTATACCTGGTCTTTCTGAAGAAAAATATGTTAGCAAGTTGGCACCAAATGCCGGATGCCAAGTTATTGCTCGACACGTGGTTGATTGGGGGTACATTGGCGATTACCAGCATCACGACGACCCTCACTAGTCTGGCGTTGATGGTCACGGATAAGGAAAAACACATTGCGGACGACTTGACGTTGACCGATGCCGGTCCGCTGCGCCTATTTACCAGCTACCTGATCAGTGCCGCGGTGATTGGCACGCTGACACAGCTGGCGATGTTTGGCATCATGTGGGGTGGCTTTTATCTGACGGATGGCTTAACACTGTCGGGCACGGCCATTCTGAACACGCTGGGACTCATGGTCACGAGCTCTTTGTTGGCGGTGGTGGTGAATGCGGCCATTGTCCAAGGCATTCACACGGTGGACAGTTTAGGCAAGCTGGGGACAATCATCGGGACCGCGGCCGGGTTTCTGGTGGGCACGTACATCCCCATTGGGGCCTTGCCTAGTTTCGCACAGAGTATGGTCAAATTCATCCCCGGCAGCTACGTGGCGGCGCTCTACCGGCAATTTCTGATGGACGACAAGCTGAAAACGGCCTTTGCTGGCCATTTAGCAACCCGCCACACCTTTGAACGATTGATGGGTGTCCGACTAACCTGGTCGACCTTGTTGACCCAACAGGAAACTTACCTCATAATGGGATTAATCTTTAGCGGTACCGTGGCGCTGGTATTTGGGCTGAAATGGTTGCAGATTCAGCACCGACGCCAGTACCTGCGCGAACGGTAATCTAAAATGGGGGGATCAGCGTGCGGTATAAATTTGAACAGAATGAGACGATTGATTCGGCTGATCCCTTAGTGGTGGTGGAAGCGGCCGCTGAGAGTCCCGAGACGGCGGCAATTATGACCTATCTGGGGAACTACCAGGTGGCACATGCGGGAATCATTCCCGTGAAAACGCCGGATCGGTTGGTGATGGTCAAGGCGGCCACAATTATTCTCGTCGATGTCCAGCACGAGACGCTGATGCTGTACACCACCACTAGCACGATTACCACGCACGAAACGTTGCGGCACCTAGTCCAACGCTTGGCTAGCCCCAATTTTATCCAGGTGTCCAAGCATGGTGTCTTAAATCTGGACCACCTGCAGTCCTTGGAGGATAGTTTCTCTGGTAATATGACGGCACTCTTAACCAATCAGTTAAAGACCGCTGTGAGCCGCAAGTACGTTAAGGACTTAATGAGCCAACTGGGCTTGTAGGAGGGGAAGCTATGACTAAAATACTCAAGTATGTCATCAGAGGTGTGGGTTATGGCGCCGTGGCCTATCTCGTGCTGATTGCGTTTCACGTGGCACCCACCAACGTCTCCCCGAAAAATGTGGTCAGCCTGTTCTTGGCGAGTGGAGCAATTGGCATTCTCAGCATGATCTTTGACAGTGATCATGAAGAGATGTCCTGGCCGCTGTCGCTTGGGATTCATTTTGTCGGGACGGCCGCACTGATCTTAGGGTTAATGCTCTATAATAACTGGTCCATTGGCGTTTCCTTCTGGATTGAGTTTGTCCTGATCTACGTCGCCATTTGGGCCATCGTGATGCTGGACCAGCGCTTCCGTGTCAGTCAGATCAATCAGGCGTTGAAGCAACGCGCCAAGCATAAATCGTAAAAGACATCTAACTTATGTCAAAAAGGAGTAAAGCCATGACAATTCCATCCGCAACCGCCGTCTATCCCAATCCGGCCATCAAAGAGGTCGTCTTTGTCAAAAATGTGATTCACCGGCCGAATATTCAGGTCGGTGATTACACCTACTACGATGACCCGGTGGCCCCGACTGATTTCGAGGCCCACGTGACGCATCATTACGAATTTTTAGGTGACAACTTGATTATTGGTAAGTTCTGTGCCATCGCCAGCGGAATTGAGTTTGTGATGAACGGCGCCAATCATCAGATGCAAGGATTCTCAACGTATCCCTTTAATATTTTGGGCGGTGACTGGCAAAAATTTACGCCGGCCTTGACCGATTTACCTCTAAAAGGGGACACGGTCGTGGGTAACGACGTCTGGTTCGGTCAGAACGTCACGGTTTTACCGGGCGTGACGATTGGGGACGGCGCAATCATTGGCGCCAATAGCGTGGTGACCAAGGACGTGGCGCCCTACACCATTGTCGGTGGCAATCCGATTCAGGTGATTCGCCCCCGATTTAGTCCAGAGGTCAGCCGGGCATTAGAAAAGTTGGCCTGGTGGGACCGTGATATTACCTGGATTACGGCCAATATTCCGACATTAATGAAAACGGAACCGACTGTTGAACAGGTTGCCGCATTGGCCGACTCGTAGGGAAATGGTGTCATTTGAAAATTAAGTCTAGGATGAGTGATATGGTAAATCAAGCGCAAAAAAGTGACGCAGCTGTCCAAATTTTTAAAGCCCTGGCCGATCCAATTCGGCTGGCCATCATTCAATATCTCAATCAATTGGACCACGAGGTGGCTTGTGGTGAGGTTGGCCGCGCCATGCACATCAGTAAGACTTCTGGGTCCTATCATTTCAAGATTCTCCAGGAAGCGGGATTAATCACGGTAAACAAGGTCGGCCGGGAAAAATATGTCCAGCTAGACCGCTCGACGTTTGACCACTACTTGACCCATTTCTGGCAAAACCTATAGCGCATTAGACCATTGCAGAGTCGTTCCCCCGGGAGCGGCTCTGTTTGATTTTGGTGCTTGTCAGCCGAGAAAGGGCATGCTATGGTTACATAGTTCAAAGGTTTTTGAACTATTAAGCAACCTTAGGAGATGGGGCAATGACAGGGGAAACGTATCGATTGAAATGGATTTTGGGGTTAACCTCGTTAGGATTTTTCATGGCAATGATGGATGCCATGATTGTGACGACGGCATCGACGGCCATTCGCACGGACTTTCAGATTTCCGTGGGGACGCTACAGTGGGCGTTAAATGCCTACAATATTACCATTGCGGCGATTCTATTGCTCGGCGTCGCCTTGGGGGAGCGCTGGGGCCGGCGCCGCATCTATTTATGGGGAATCTTGGTTTTCACCATTGGCTCGGTATTCTGTGCGTTGGCGACCAATATTAGCTGGTTCATTCTGGCGCGGGTCGTTGAGGGACTGGGGGCCTCGGTCATGACGCCTATGTCGATGGCTATTCTGACCAATGCCATGCCCGCTAGCCAACGGGGCCGTGCGCTAGGAATTTGGAGTGGAATCGGTGGCTTGGCCTTGATTGTCGGCCCGTCTTTGGGCGGATTCATCGTGGCCCAACTGACTTGGCAATGGATTTTCTGGATCAACGTGCCCGTTGGCCTCTTGGGTATCCTATTGTCGCGGCACTATTTGCCAGAGAGTCAGGGGCAACGGGAACCGATTAGTCTCCTTGATAATGCGTTGATCATTATGGCCATGACGGGAATCATTTGGGCCCTGTCCGCAGCGACCACTGGCGGCAACCTAAATCTCATCTTGGGTATTGGGGGACTCAGTGTTGGAGCGGCGGGCTGGTTCCTTGTCCGGCAAACTCGGGAAGCGTTGCCCATGCTGCCACTGTTTCTCTTCCGTGAGGCGGCCTTTACGGGTGGCAATCTCGCAACGGCGTGTCTCTACGGGTCAATGTACGGGGTAGTTTTCTTCCTGCCGCAGTATCTGCAGGCCGAGCCACGGGCGACGGCGTTAACGGCTGGGCTGGAATTACTGCCGTGGACGGGAACGTTGGTCTTAGTGGCACCATTCGCGGGAAGAGCTGTCGACCGCTTTGGCGAGCGGGGAGTCGCAACGCTGGGCTTACTGTTCCAAGGGTTGGGTTACTTATTGTTGGCAGCGTTCGTCCATCAAACTTATGCTTGGTTAATCTTGCCACTAATGCTGGCTGGCGTTGGATTATCGATGGCGGGACCGGCATTACAGAAAGCGGTGCTGGGGGCGGTGCCTAACGTCATGATTGGCAAGGCCTCTGGTATCTATAACGTCTTTCGATTGTTGGGCGGGGCGTTGGGGACAACAATTTCAGTGATGATTTTCTATCAGTTTCACCAGTTGGGATTTGTTAGCGGCTTTCAGACAACGATGATTGGGGCGGCCGTGATTTCACTGTTGGGCATGGTCTGGTCCGCACGGCTGAATGAGCGTGTTTGAAATTTTGGACAGAGGGTTCGAGGCAGCAATTAATTTTCTGTTGTGGACTTTGTGTACAGATTATTCGCCCGATTGTTTTGTTGATTTTACAAATTATGACTAATAAGTAGTTTTGTTGTTGTGCGTAATAGGTCTAGGTCGTACCATCAGTTCAAATTTATTCGAAGAGAGGTGATTTGTATGAAGAAGTTAGTGATCTTAATTTTGACATTGGCAACACTGGGAATTGCTGGCCCGGTGATTACCAAAGCTGTGGTTAATTCACAGGTTCGCCAATCAGCTTACTGGTTACCTGAAGGGAGCTTTCCGGATGATGGCGATTTTGGTGATGGTCTGCATCAAGGTGGGTAGAATCTTAAAAATTTATTTACAGAGTTTGTTTCCAGTAGGCCTTTATCTAATTTTAGTTTCACGGACGGTTGGAACAACGATTATTCTTGATCACAGTATTTTTACCATTTATTTCGTTTTGTCATGGTTAATCGCCTATCCATTCATTGCCCGTCAAAGCCCAACGTGGCTTAAACATTTGGGGCGAAATCAAGCGAATATCGCTATGAGGTTTCACAATAGCGATTTGGCTAACTATGACCGGGGGTCTAACTGGCGCGTTGCGCATACCCGTGTTTCTTATTTGCCCATCAGGACTACCATGCCTAGTACTGGATGGGGGGCGTGGTTGATTCGTCAATTTTACTGCTTTGTTTTAATCGTATTTTCCCCCATAGTGTTGATTAAGCGAAGACTTTAATAGATTTTGAAGTCCAGATGGTAATTTTCCATCTGGGCTTTTTGGTTGATAGGGTGTTTGTAACTGGATATTCTCAAGACAGTCGTATGTTTATCATTTACTGGCCAGTCGACGTATATTAGCAGTAGCTCAGACGATTGGAGGCTCAAATGTTGAATCGGTTAATTGCCCACGTTATTGTCCCCACTAACAAGGGCATCGTGGTGCTTCGACGAACGCGGATTGAACGGGGAAAGGCAAATGTTTTTCCCGGTTGGTGGGACCTGCCGGGTGGCTTAACCAGCGACGGTGAATTTCCGCAGGCAGCGGCGGTAAGGGAATGTGCGGAAGAAATTGGCCTGCGGGTCACGATTCAGCGAATTGTTCTGGAAACCTCAAACGCCGATGCGGCTAAGGCGACCTTGTTCACCAGGCTAATTTACTTGGCGGATGAAGTTGATCTTGGGGACGGACAAAATATCCGTTTAAACCTCGCTGAACATGATCGACTTCAGTACCTGAACTCACTGGACCAGCTGGCGGAAAATCACCGGCTCATCCCCTATGTGGTCACTGCAGTCAGCCAGGTACTTAAAAAATAAGTTCAAGGGGAAACAGTCCTTGAGCTTATTTTTTTGTCACTGTCAGGAGTTTGTAAGTTAACCGACTCAGAAGCGTGAACATGTCAGCACTTGGCGGGGATTTAGGCTTTAATGGAGGCGGAGAGGAGTGATTCACCGATGACTGATGAAGAAAAATTGCAACGCATTTACGCGGCGGCGAGTGAACTGTTCATTCAGCCTGGCTACCATGAGACACAGATGCAAATGATTGCGCAACGGGCGCAGATGGCCGTGGGTACCCTGTATCGCCTGTTTAGCGGCAAGGAGGCCCTGCTGGACTACGTCTTCCTGACAACGCTACCGACGACCGTGGACCGCCCACAAACGTTTCCCTTACAGCCGGTTGATCCGCGGGAGCTGGTGCGGCGGACGGAAGCCGCATATGCTGACTGGAATCACCAACTGGCTGGCCAGCAGACGACTAGCTTTGACCAGCTATTAACGGCCTTATTTACGGCGTTTAAACGATACGGGCGTTACTTCTTGATTCTTGAGCATAATCCGAGCGTGAATCCTGCTCTGACTGCGTTATATCGTCAGCAGCGGCAGGAGATTTATCAGCATGTTGGGGATTTTCTGCAGCAACATCAACCTGGATTGAATGACCCCCAACGTAACGGTGTCATCGTGGTCGATCTCGTGTTCTGGTGGTGCGCCCACAAGCGCTACGATAGCTTTGAAACGGAGATGGCGCGCAACGATGATGAGCAAATGTTGATTGTTGTCCGGGAAATGTTGCGGCGTAGCTATCAGTGAGCCCCTTAATTAGCTGACTGGTCGAAGACACGTGAAATAACCGCCGAAAATTGTATTTTGGGTGGGAGTGTTTAGACTGGGTGGCAATCGAATGAATGATTCGTTCATTCGATAAAGCAAGGGGGAGAGAACATGAAATTTCATGAATGGTCCTATCTGAAGCATCATCCAGCGGTTTGGCGAATCTTATTAGGAATTTTGGTCATTCCATTATTCTATGCCAGCCTGTTTCTGGCGTCCGTTTGGAATCCGTACGGGGAGCTTCACCACTTGCCAATGGCAGTGGTCGATCAGGATCGGTCCACGCGCACGCTGGCTTGGGGGCGGACGGTGTCACGAAAGCTGGTCAAAGACAAGTCGCTCCAGTTTCACCGGATGACTGCGGCGAAGGCTCAACGGGAATTAAAGGACGGTCGGCTATTTCTGGTCTTGAAGATTCCGGCCAACGCATCGCAAACTCTGAGTCATTTAGCAACGACACCGAAGCAGCTAAAGGTGACCTATGACACCAATGCGGGTCAGAGCACGGTGGCTTCAAAGATGGGCGCGACCGTGATGCAGAAACTGCAGACGACGCTTAACCAAGCAGCGGTTCAAGCCGAACTACGAGCGAGTCAGAACGCGGCGCTTACGGTGGGCAAACAATTAACGTTGACGGCCAAGCAGTTAGGTCAGTTACAGCGTGCCAGCACAGTCGGTTTACCAGCGGCCAAGGTTGCCGCGGCAACGCAGAAAATTGTAGCCGGTTTGACGCAGGGTGGTGAACAACTCAGCGAGGTTCGGCGGGCGGATCAGTTGAAGCAGTTGGCGATGCCCGTAAAGTTGACGCAGCATGATGTAGTGGCCGTCGCCAACAACGGAACGGGAATGGCTCCGTACTTTATGGCGATTTCGCTGTTTGTGGGTTGCATTACGCTCAACATTATTTACGATGCTCGCAAGCGTCACGGGGAATACCGCAATTTTGCGCTGGCTTGGCTGGATAAAATGGGTTTTCTCTGGGGGTTCGTGGTGTTAGCGGCATCCGCCATGTGGCTGGGTGTGCATTACATCATTGGCTTACGACCGCTGGAACCGGGCAAAACGTACCTATTGAGCTTGCTGATTGTGTTGGCATTCTTCAGTCTGGTGACCTGTTTTCGGCTGTGGTTTGGTCTAACGGGGGCCTGGCTGATGCTTCTGTTCATGCTCTTTCAGATTGGGGCTTCGGGCGGCACTTATCCGATTGAGCTGACCAATCCGTTCTACCGGGCCGTTCATCCATACTTGCCAATGACCGTCGCGATGGCTGGATTGCGGCATACAATTTCGCTTGGCGGCTCGATTGCGGGGATTAGCTGGATTTTGGCTGGAATCGCAGTGGTCTTTAGCTTAGGGACGTTGGCATACTTTTACTGGCACCGAACGGATCCGGCGGTGATGTAAAGGCTTTGATTAAAAAAGACCAGAATCTCGAAGATTCTGGTCTTTTTATTATCATGTAAATATTCCGCCTAGCCCTTCAAGCCGCGCGACTGACGGTCCATGTCTTCTACAACAACGTCAAACATTTCACCTAAAGAAGCACAGTATTCAAGCACTTCCCAGGGCTTGTTCGTGTGAAAATGAATCTTGATCAACGTTTCATCCCCAACAGCAATGAGAGAATCCCCGTCGAAATTTTGTTGAAAATAGGCGTTGATTTTGTCTTCATCTAAATCTTGGCCCTCGATTAAACATTGCGTATCGTACTTATATTCAGTCATATTTTGCATCTCCTGTGGTTGTTACGTCTTTTACAGTACACCGTACTGTAAATGGCGTCAAGTATCTTCGGATATGCTATACTTGGGACAAATGGGGTGAACGATGGATGAGTAAAACTAAGGAACGAATCGTCGAAACAGCAATCGCGCTTTTTAATAAGAGTGGCTATGCGGCAATTTCTTTGCGTGATATTGCCGACGCAGCCGGAACGACGATTGGCAACCTAACCTACCATTTTCATCATAAAGAAGACTTGCTGGTTGCCATCCAAAAAAAAATCGAGTTAGACTTTGTTAATTTTGCGGATGATTCTTCTGAGACGGGTGAGGCGGCACTGAATGAACTAATTATGATTTTTAATAAATCTGCAGAGTTAAAGGCACACAATAGCTTCTTTTTTACGGATTTCGATGCCATCATTAGCGATAACCCAACGCTTAGAAAATCAGTTCAGGCTTTTCGCAAACGATTATATCAGGCCTATCAACAATGTTTTGCTAAGCTGGTCAAGCTTGGGGTTTTTCGTAAAGATATTTCATCCCAACAGTATGATTGCCTGGTATTAGCGTTGCTGACAGTGGATTATGCGTGTGAACTAAGGTATTCGCCTAAGCGTGAGTTTAACCCAACAAGTGATACGGCGGCTCTAAGCATCAGTGCTATCTATCCCTATCTAACCGAACGGGGAAGAACTATTTTTAATAATAGTGAAGGATGGTTATGACTATGATAAGAGACAACAAGACACTCAAAGTTTCCAGCAGGGGGCGCGTGGTTATTCCGTTGGACTTTAGAAAAAGAATGCATCTTTCAACCGGTGACCAGCTGGAAATGACGTTGAGCGATGATGGACGACTGATCCTTGAAAAACTGCCGTCCAATTCTGATTGGAAAAAATTTATCGCTGATATTCCAGTTGAACAAGTGACGGTTGAGCAGGATGGTCGCTATGACCCTGTAAAATCGCCAAATTTTGATAAATGGATGCACGAAGAATAACAGCTCATTGGGAAGGCAACGCGGTTGTTCGCTAAAGGGATCAGGTTTTGATTCAGCTTGCCTTGAATCAGAACCTGATCCTTTTAAATAAGTCTTGCCTTAGAGTCCACATCAAGGTTTATACTTGGTCCGATAAATCAAGTGACCGAAATTTTGTCGCTACAAACGGGGAGAAAATGTGATATGAAAAGAAGATTGTTACTATTTCTGGTAGTCGGACTACTTGTTTTAGGTCTGGCGGCTTGTGGCACGACCAGTAGTCAGTCAACTGCATCAAATTTACCGAATGCTAGTAAATATGAGCCCACGCTGTTTTTCCATGGTTGGGGCAGCAGTTATCGTGCTGAAGAGCAGATGGCCCATTCGCTGGTGAATGCCGGCCTGACGAAGACGATTATGCGGGCAACGGTTTCAAAACAGGGAAGGGTTTCCTTTGCGGGCCAGTTTCGTGAGGGCGATTACCACCCAATCGTAGAGGTGGATTTCAAGGATAGCCGCAATTCGAATCCGCGTCAGTGGGGGCAATGGGCCAAGGCGACCGTCACGACACTCCAGCAGAAGTATCACTTTAAAAGGTTTAACGTGGTTGGTCATTCAATGGGGAATATGGCTATTATGTATGGCTTGCTGGGCAATTCAGCCAAAATGCCCAAGCTACAGAAGCAAGTCGACATTGCCGGTCATTTTAACGGGATTCTGGGTATGAACGATGAGCCTAACCGGATGAAGCTTCAACCCAACGGCAAGCCAACTAGCATGCAGCCCGAGTATCGTGCCCTGTTACCACTCCGGCAGACTTACCCGCGGCAAACGGCGGTGCTTAATATTTACGGCGACAAGGATGACGGCTCGCACTCGGATGGTTCCGTCAGCAATGCGTCGTCCCAATCCTTGCGGTATCTGGTCGCCGACCGTGCCAAGTCTTATCAGGAGCGTAAAATTGTTGGACCCAATGCCCAGCATAGTAAACTACATGACAATGTGCAGGTGGATCGGGTGTTGATTAAATTTTTACTGGGAAGTAAATAGGTTATTCTGTTACGCTTGATTCCGTTGAGAACCAACTGCCAGTATTATTTGTGTTAGCAAAGGAGAGTCATACCTATGGAAATGACAAAAGAAGCCCTCATTGCATTCAGCAGCGCGGGCAAAAAAGTTAGTGTTGATGAGCCGTTTAACGCCCCGGGACGCCGCAATCGAATTGTCTTCGACGCGTTATGGCACGCGGACAGTAAGAAAATATTTGGGTTGGCCTACGAGAAAAACGAAACCCTGTACCTGGATTTAAAATGTCACCCTGCCAGGATTGATGAGCTGGTTAACACGATGCCTTATATCCTGCCGGGACAGCATTTCACGAAGCAAAACTGGATTACCCTGGATATCAGTCAGGTGCCGTCCAAAGAGGTTTTACGGAAACTGGTTGAGGCAAGTTTCCAACTGACCGATTAATTAATGGTATGATGAATACGAATCAGTTTAGTTTTTGCAAAATGAAGGGAAGATCACATCATGCATGCGGTAGTCGTTAATCGGCCAGGTGGGCCAGAAGTTTTGACATACACGGAGGTGCCAACCCCCACGGTTCGACCGGGTTGGACCCGGGTTAAGGTTCGGGGATTTGGCATCAATCATTCAGAAATTTTTACGCGAGAGGGTAAGTCGCCTTCTGTGCAGTTTCCTCGCATATTAGGAATTGAAGTTGTTGGTACGGTGGATGAAACCAGCGCACCGGATCAATTTCAAATTGGTCAAACCGTTGTTTCCTTAATGGGCGAAATGGGTCGGGACTTTGATGGTAGCTATGCCGAATATGTTCTGCTGCCTAACAGTCAGGTTTATCCGATTGCGACTAAGCTGGACTGGGCCCAACTGGCGGCGGTGCCCGAGACCTTCTATACGGCGTTTGGCATCTATCAGAGCTTACGCTTGCAGGCAGGTGACCGCGTGTTGATTCGTGCCGCCACTAGTGGCGTGGGCGTCGCGGTGCTGAAATTAATGAAAGCGTCCGGCTTGAATCTGACAGTCACGGGAACCTCTCGCTCGACGCGTAAGGATGGTGCTTTGAAGCAGCTCGGGATTGATACGGTCCTGCACACGCCCGACGCCAATGTCTTACCGGCAGAGGCGGGTGAATTCGACAAGATTGTGGATTTGATGGGGCCCTCAGCCGTGCGAGATTCCCTGCAGCACACGGCCGAATGGGGCATTGTCAGCGCAACGGGGGAGCTCGGTGGTGTCTGGACACTCGATGGCTTTGATCCCATCATGGACATCCCCAACAATCGGTATCTGACGGGATTCTATTCGGGTCACGTGGATGCCGCACGTATCCAAACCTTATTCGACTTCATCGCTGAGCACCGAGTTGATGTGACCCCGGAGCACGTCTTTACGCTAGCTGAAACGCGAGCCGCTCATGAGTATCTGGCGACTAGTGATGGGCTTGGTAAGGTCGTCGTGTTGCCGTAGATAAAGATAAGTAAAAATGGTCAACTCATATTGAGGTTGACCATTTTTTAGGTTTAAGGTGTATACTACAAAGATAGTTTTAATCACTTAAATAAATAGCTTAAGGGAGTTTGAGATGCAAAATCTAGATTTAACCAATTTGGTGTTGGGTGCGTGGCTACTTTTCGTCGTGATCAAACGGCAGCTTGCCCCCAAGGTAGTTCGTTTTAAAATGGCATTTTTCGTACTGGTCACGCTATTGGGCGCCGCATCAATTGGAGATGCCTTCAATAAACAGCATTTACAGATAAGTCCTTCACAGGCAGTTGTCTTTGGCGGATTGAGCTTGGCTAGTGCGATTATTTTTGCCTTATTACGGGCCTGGTCCTATCGTTTCTGGGTGGATAATAATGGGCTGGTAATACGTCAGGGGAATTGGGTAACGTTGGTCTGGTGGGTCGTCGGGATTGCCGGCCACTTGGGTGTTGATCGGTTATGGACTGGTAGCTCGGTCACGTTATTGCTCTATTTGGGTGTCACCCTGTTGGTGCAACGCGGATGTGTCTGGTGGTTAGCTAGCCGGAAATATCCAACGGAAATGCGCGCCAATGCTGAACTTCAAGCTGAGCGGCATCATGACCGTGACAGAAGAAAGCGCCGTCGGGAATAAGCCAATAATATTGCTAAAAAATACTGAACAATAAAAATGACTAACACCTGAGAAAACTGTCAGAGTTAGTCATTTTTTGTCATTGGATTTTGGGCATTATGGATGTGTCATAGTTTTATTGGCTCGTGCTGTTAAAGGAACTCGAAACGATTCGCTTACTTGTGTTAAACCTAGGTCACATTTTCTCCAACCCATGTCGCTGTTCCTCGTCAATGATATGGGTGTACAGTCCGGTCGCACTAGTTGAGTTCTGTCCCAACTGGGTGGCCACGAGCTGCTCATTCTTGGTGGCGAGGTAGAGTTTTGAGGCTAACGTGTGCCGGAGCTTATGCGGCGTGATACGCACCTTAAATGCAGAGGAATACTTGGCCACCATTTTTTCCATGGAGTTGGCCTGCATGCGCGAGGCCTGACCACGATAGCTACTGAGAAATAGGGCGCGATCACTGCTGGTAGCGTGATAAATCGCCGTGCGGTGGTCAACGTAGTCTTGGATATAGGGCAACGTCCATGGCGCAATTGGGACGGTATCCCGCTGGCCACCCTTACGAACCACCCCAATCGTGCCCGTCTTCAGGTTCAGGTGGCGCAGGTCGGCGTTGGCAGCCTCTGAAACGCGTAAGCCACTACCCAGTAGGAGGGCGTTGATGGCCAGGTCCCGCTGTTTATCCCGGTGAAAATACCGTTTCTTAGCCGGTGACAACAGGCCCTCATATTTTTCGTCGATAAAGGCTAGGTAATCATGATCCGTGTTGCCCAGCATGAGCTTGGTTTTCAAGTTGGCTGCTCGAGTCGCGTAGGTCTCACTGGTTCGCACCAGGGCAATCTTATGCATCACGTTACGGTCGAAGTAGGCTTCACCATGCTCGTCCTCGGTGTCTTCCGTCAGGTACTTGAAGAGCGACGAGAGGGCGTTTAACGAGCGATTGATGGTGGGATGGGTGCGACTGCCGGGGGCGCCTGTGAGCTTGGTTTGGTTCAGCAGGGCAGACTTGTACAGCTCAACGGTTTCTTTCTTTAAAGTCGCCAGCACCTGAATATCAATGTCAGCGGGGCGGCTGGCCGGCGTCAAGCCTTCACTGATCAGCCAGTTGAAGAAGCGCCGATACTCGGTTAGATATTGATAGAGGGTGGCTGGGGACAGGGGCACGGTCGCCTTGGCCTGGTAGTATTCCTGGACGTACCAGGGCGCAGTGGCCAGTTCTTCGCTAATTAATTTTAAATAATGTTGCTTCTCCATAGAAGTGACCTCCAAACATATGTTCTCATATTTTATATGATACTGGTGAATGACCAAATTAGCAAGTCCCCCGCCTTATTTTTGGTTACTACTATCTTTAAAATATTTGTTTTAATGAAAGTAGTTGCTTGAATGGCACCGGCATGACCCGAGGAGCTAGTTAGCGTTTTCGGTTCCAAATGCCTGTGATGTCTGTTATATAGACCTTTTTGGGCGGTATTGGGACTATATTTTATGTTGAGGTGCATGATTACATATGGTACGTTCAAGGCTTACAAATGGCCGTTAGAAACGCTGGTGCAACAGCATTTGTCAGGCATTTAGGTAAGCATATTGGAATCACATGTCGTATGGAATCAGCAATCATCATAAGCCTAAAACACTGTAGCAACAGCTTCTTAGGCCCATAATACGTTGCACACCTAAGAGAAAACAACATTTGAACACCAACTGGAACTGCGTTTATCCAGGAACAAACGCCAGCTAACTAGTCGTTGAGGCATACGTTAGCAATGAGTACCATCAGCAATGCCAACATGTATTCATTAGATCATCTCTAGCTGATTAAACTCAGCGACTGCCATCATCGAGCTGGGCAGCAAGTATCTTCTGATAATTGTTTGGTAGTCCGTATTTGCCTGGTACTTTAGCTTAAGAACCGACAGAAATTATACAGAACCAAGTGCTACTAGAATCGACTGTCATCACGTGATTTTGGACGTTGATTCTAAGCACACGTTCAGACTTTAGACGGAGACCTGACCATGAAATTAACGGAGAATCCGCTTGTAATTTGACAGGTTTGACTGGTCTTAGCCAGCGAAATAGGTTTGCTGGCAGCATGCAGTTGTAACGGCAACACTAAATCGAATTAAACTGATTTAGATGTGGACAGCTGAATTACGGTCGGTAAGTTTGCAAGTTAGTTTCGTTAGCCAGTGACGCAAGCAATCTGCCAAGCATCATGATCGGTAGTCACGCGCACATTGTCAGTGAGTTGCTGTTCAACTGGGCCAGCATGTTTTTCAAATTAGTCACAGCAAGTCCACATGTAGCGTTGCTAAAAAAATAACAACGCATGCCAAAGAAAGGGCATGGCCAGTCTTCACGTCTAAATCGAAAAACTATTCTACTTTACATAATATATATTATCGAAAGCAGTGGTTCAATCGAAAAATACCGCCCTAGAGCCAAAATAAAAATCAGCCGGCAAATTGTCTAAGGACTTTTCACCGGCTGATTTTTTAGTTAACGTTTCTCTACTGCTAATTCTGTTAAAATTCGTTGCGTGATTGGTGTTAAGTTTGCTGGCAATGCTTCCCAGTTAAAAAACTTGGCGGCACTGGTTTCGTCATCGTCGCCGCTGGGTTCACCAGTTGCTGTCAGCTCATACACGACCGTGACCGAATCTATCTGGTCACCGTTGGGATATTGATACTGCATGCCAACGCCGCTCACGACCGTCAACAAATTTGCTGACTGCGCCACCAGACCGGTTTCTTCATGTAATTCACGTTTGGCCGTGGTCAGCGTGCTTTCATTTAATTCCTTGGATCCAGCTGGCAACCCCCAAGCGTGATTGTCCGTTCGTTTGACTAACAAAAGCGCTTGCTGCCGTTGGACGACCGCTGCGGCACCAACCACAATCAGCGGTTCGGCGCCGACTTGTTGGCGTAAATCTAGTACATAACCCACATGCCTTCACCAACCTTTGTTTGTATTTACCAAAAAGCGTTTTACCGCCATTTATTTTGAATAAAGTCCTGGCGGCCGCCCATTTCTTCAATCTGGTAACGGAATGGGTTCTTCCGGTAGAAGTCTTGGTGTTCCTCCTCAGCCGGATAGAATGGCTGGACGTCTTCAATCTGCGTGACGATGGGCTCATCAAACCGCCCGCTACTAGCTAAGGCCGCTTTAGAGGCCTCAGCCGCTTGGCGTTGAGCCGGGCCATCGACAAAAATCACCGGACGGTAACTGTCGCCCCGGTCCTGGAACTGGCCGCTGGCATCAGTTGGGTCCGTTTGGCGCCAATAGATTTCAACCAGGTCCGCGTAACTGATCACGGCCGGATCAAAGGTAATCTTCACGGCTTCGGTGTGACCGGTCGTATGACTGGCGACCTCAGCATACGTGGGATTGACCGTGTGGCCGCCGGTAAATCCGGAAACGACCGACTGAATCCCTGGTTGGGTATCAAATGGCTGAACCATACACCAGAAGCAGCCACCCGCAAAAATTGCAGTTTCTGTTTGTGCCATGTGCAGACCTCCCGTTTAGTTAGTTGTCAAAAAGTTGGGCAAAGTTGTGATAGCCCTTAGCTTCCAGCTGGTCGGCCGGAATAAACTTCAGGGCAGCGGAATTGATGCAGTAGCGTAAACCACCCTGGTCCTGTGGCCCGTCGGTAAAGACATGGCCCAGGTGTGAACCCGCGTCCGTGCTCCGAACCTCTTGGCGCGACATACCAAATGAATGGTCCGTGTTTTCAGTCACGTGACTGGCGTCGATGGGTTTGGTGAAGGATGGCCACCCACAGCCTGCGTCGTACTTATCCGTTGAGCTAAACAGTGGTTGACCACTTACCACGTCCACGTAGATGCCTGGTTCGTAAAAGGCATCATACTTACCGGTGAACGCTGCCTCAGTGGCCGCGTGTTGGGTCACCGCATACTCTTCAGCGGTTAAGCGTTGCTTTAAATCAGCTTGACTCTCTTTTTCTTCTGCCATACTGAATTCCTCCAATCAATTGTGTGCAACTTATTTGCTCTACTATCAGTCTAAAACTTTTACCGTTAAACGCAAGTAATTTGTCTAATCGTTTTTTAATAGTGAACCTAAAAAGTGGCCAGTCGCCATCTCTGACGGACTGACCACTCCACTGTGAACCGTTTATCATCAAGTTTTGCCCTATTCTGCGGATTGTCCGGCCGGGGTCTTGTAACGTAATTCAACGCCCTCAATATCAACCTTCTGAATGCCAACAGCCCGGTTCCGATAGTACATCACGCTCTTCTTGGATGGGTTGTGTGCGAGTCCCATGGTATGGCCAAGTTCGTGTTCCGCCACGTGCAGGTCATCGGAACGTGAATAGCCGTAAGCCGTGAGGAGCATGGGGTTCAACGTCGCGGAAACCTTGCGCAAGTAGTCGCGGTTGGCCGTGTATTCGGTCAGTCCGACGTCCTCGCCTAAGGTCTTGGCTTGGGCAGCCGAAGCAGTCGTCAGATCAATTTGGGCATTTCCCTTAGTGCCCGCCTTGAAATGAAAGGCGCCCGTGTGATTCCAAGCAGAAATGGCTGATTCCCAAATCTTGCGGTAGTAGTTGGACTTCGTGGTGATCACGTAAGTCGCTCGATTTTCCGCAAACCGTTCCGGACCAAACGGGGTCACGCCAGCCGCTAAGGCAATGCTGCCCCCAATCTGCGTAATAAACAACAAAACCGTCGTTACGATGGTTAGAACTCCTCGGTACCAACTTCTCAACATACCAAGTCCCTCTCTCTTAAAGGAGGATGCCTGGCGGCTACCATCGACCCGTATTATAGCCTGGCTCGGTCAAAAAAGACGACTAAAAACGCCCAATCACGCTGAAAAAATCGTGGTTGGGCGTTTCTTAAATGTAAATTTAGCTAATTAAGCCTCGAAAGCAGCGGTCAATGGTGGCACCACTTGCTTCTTCCGGGAAACAACGCCTGGCAAACTTGCCCGGTTGTTGTCCAGCTTGGTGTTGAAGGCCTTTTCGACAACGCTCTTAGGTTCACCGGCAACGATGAGTTCGGAGTCGCTGTTCAAGACGTTAGTGGCCAAGGTAATGAACAAGTCGTAGCCATCAGCGGCCATCTCAGCTTGCATTTCCTTTTCCAAACCGGCTTGACGGTCCAAGACCTCGTTCAAGTCGACCGTGTTGATTTGGCCGATCCGAACGCTCTTGCCAGCCATGTCGAAGGACTTAGCGTCGCCGTCGATCAGTTCCTTGTCGCTCTTGGCAGCCAGGTTAGTCCCAGCCTTTAACATCTCGATACCGTAGCTTTGCACGTCGACATCAGCGATTTCAGCCAAGGCACGAACGGCTTCGCGGTCCTTGTCAGTCGTGGTTGGGGATTGTAATAACAAGGTGTCAGAGATGATGGCAGAAAGCATCAAACCAGCTAACTTAGCAGGAATCTCAATCTTTTCTTCGTCAAACATTTCGGTCAAGATCGTGCTCGTGCAACCAACGGGTTCTGCGCGGTAGTACAGTGGCAGGCTCGTTTCAAAGTTGGCGATCCGGTGGTGATCGATGACGTGGCTAACCGTCACCTTGTCCAGGTCAGCAACACTTTGTTGGGCTTCGTTGTGGTCGACTAACATGACTTGGTCGACTTCGTTAGCCACCGTCTTAACCACGCGAGGAGCGGGTTCGTCGAAGTGGTTTAAGACGAAGTTGGTTTCCATGTTGGGTTCGCCTAAGGCAACGGCTTCAACATCCAAGCCCTTTTGACTTTGGAAGTAGGCATAGGCCTTGGCTGCAACGATGGCATCCGTATCTGGATTTTGGTGACCGAAAATTAATGCTTTACTCATGAGATAAAACTCCTTTAGCAAATTAGTTTTAAATTTATTGGTTCCGAAGTTGTTTAAGCCGCGAAATGTAGTCGTCCGTATGCAAGTACCGGTCGAACTGTGCCAAGAAATGGCTGATCCGCGGAATTTCTGCCTTACCCTTGCGGAAGACAAAGGCTAAGTCGAAGCGAATGTTGGGGTCGAAGTGCGCCGTCCAAGTGTTGGGCAGCTCTTCTTGGCCAATCATAAAGGAATTTGGCAAGGCCGTCGACGCTTGCGTCTGCATGGAGAAATGCAAGAGCTGGGTGGGCGTCGTGAAGTTCGCGACGCTCTTGGGAAAATCAGCCAGCTGGTTCTTGTAGGCCTCATGCAGCGCTTGATTCAGGTAGTACCCGTCCGGATACATCGCCCAAACGTCAGCGGTCGTGTCTTTAAACTTGATGCGCCGCTTCTTAGCCAGCTGTTCATCATGGTGAATGAACAGTAAGTCATCCGAGATAATTTTCTTGGATTCGTAAGGCTTCCAGTTCTTGATCGAATCATCTGGCAGGTACATGATGGCCAGGTCAATCTTATTGTTTTCAAGGCGTTCCCAAATTTCCTTCCGGGTTAACATGTGAAAGGAAATCTTGAGGTCGGGATTGTTCTGATACGATAAAATCGCGAAGTCTTCAAAGACAGCGTCTTCCATGGAAGCCAACAAGCCAATGTTGATTTCCCCCTGAGTCGCACTCGTGGACTGTTGAATCTCGTCCGTGGCGGTGTTTAAGATCCCATAAATCTTGTGGGTGGCGTCTAACATGGTGTAACCCGCGTCAGACAACCGCAATTTTTTGCCGACCGAATAGAATAAGGGCGCGCCCACCGTGCGTTCCAGCTTCTTGATCTGCTGGGTCAGAGCGGGTTGCGTGATTCCCAAAATCTGGGCGGCCTGCGTGTAATTCATGGTTTCCGCCAACTGTAAGAAATACGTTAAGGTTTTAGAAGAAAAGATACTTTCTTGTTTCGTCTTCATCCGTTTTTTCTCCTTATGATCGGCCTCGCACCACAATCGTACCAGGTCAACCTAATGGTTACTATTAATCTATATAATAGGCCGTTTCCAGAAAAAGCGCAACGATTTCTCCTCGCAAATCCCCGACTATCCTTGAATTCTAATCAAGAACTAACTCGGTTGGTTTAACCCGTAACCGAACCGGTTGGCCCTCAACGTCCGTGTCAACCACGAATGACCCGTTGGAGTAACGGCCACTCAGCGGATGATCCGTAGGCATGACGTCGTGGGTTCGCTCGCGACTCGTGATGATTTCCAGGGCTGGGTTGCCACTCGGAATCGTCATGAAGTCGACGATGTAGTGCGGATCGCGTTTTAATTCGCGTAAGACAATGACACCGCGGCGCGCCCGACTCGTCACGGAGATTTCCTTCATGGCTAAGCGCTTAAAGGCCCCTCGAGTCGTGACCATGGCAATGGTATCACTGTCGGTGACCAGGGCCAGGTTAACGACCTCGTCGTCATCACGCAAGTCCATGGATCGGACCCCGGTCGTGCGGGCTCCGTTGACAGAAACTTCATCAATGGCGTAGCGCAAGGCGTAACCGTTCTTGGAAACCAGCATGATGCCTTGTTCGATGGATTCCGTGAGGTACTTGACCGCCACGACCCGTGAATCAGGCGTCTTGAGCTTCTCATAGGTGGCAGCCCGACTCTTGTAGGTCCGACCAGGTGTCAGGTCGGTGAAGGCCGTTTGCTTGATGTAACCATCGCTGGTGGCAATCAGGAAGCGACCGGGTTCCTTCAAGGTCTTGAAGGCAAAGGTAGCCACAATTTCTTCGTCGGGAGCGAGCCCAATCGTTTGCGAAATGTGTTCCCCGGTCTCCTTCCACTTCACGTCACTGATTTCGTGGACGGGCCGGTAGATGAGGTTCCCCTTGCTGGTAAACATCATCAGGTGATTCAACGTGCTGAGCTTTTCCAAGAAGATGGGGTAATCCTCGTCCTTCAGCCCGTTATCGGCAGGGTCAGAGGCCGTGTATGACCGGACACCAGACCGCTTTAAGTAGCCGTCATGGCTGACCAGTACCACAACTTCTTCGTCGGCAACCGTGACCGTGGTCTTGATCTTCAAGTCCTCGATTTGGTCTTGAATCTCAGTCCGCCGGGGGTTCCGATATTCCTTGGCAATGGCCTTGAGCTCTTTGCGGAGCACGGCGTTTAACGTCTTGGGTTCTGCCAAAATCTGGTGATACTCTTCAATGGCCGCGCTCAGCTTGGCCGATTCAGCCTCTAACTGGGTCACGTCGGTATTGGTTAACCGATACAACTGTAAGGCCACGATAGCGTCGGCTTGCTTTTCAGAGAAATCATAGGCCGAAACTAAGTTGTCGCGCGCGTCACGCCGGTCTTTGCTGGCCCGAATCGTCTTGATCACTTGGTCTAAGATCGACAAGGCCTTGATCAGCCCAATTACGATGTGCTGCCGGTCCTGGGCCTTAGTCAGATTGTACTGGGTCCGCCGCGTGATGACGTCGCGTTGGTGCTCCAGGTACGCCGTCAGGATGGTCTTGAGGCCCACGTGCTCTGGACGCATGTGGTTGATGGCCACCATATTAAAGTTATAGGTGATTTGTAACTCAGTGTTCTTGAACAGGTAGTTCAGGACCCCTTGGGCATCGGCGTCACGCTTGAGCTCGATGGCAATCCGCAGGCCGTCCCGGTCGGTTTCGTCCCGGACTTCCGCTAAGCCTTCTACCTTCTTGTTCAAGCGAATTTCATCAATCTTCTTGACCAATTGGGCCTTGTTGACTTCGTAAGGAATCTCGGTGACCGTGATCTGGTTCTTGTTCCCACGCAGGGGCTCAATGGCCGTCTTGGAACGAACCACAACGCGACCGCGTCCCGTTTCGTAAGCCTTAACGATACCATCTTTCCCTTGAATGATCCCCCCAGTGGGGAAATCGGGTCCTTGGACGAAGGTCATCAGCTCTTCCAGCGTGGCCTTGGGGTGGCTGAGGAGGTAGATTAGCGCATCCACGACCTCACCCAAGTTGTGCGGCGGAATCTCCGTGGCATAACCGGCAGAAATCCCGGTGGAACCGTTGACTAACAAATTAGGAATTCGGGCAGGCAACACGGTTGGTTCGTACTCGGTATCATCAAAGTTCAACACCATGTCGACCGTGTCTTTATCGATATCCCGCAACATTTCACCGGCTAATTTGCTTAACCGGGCTTCGGTATACCGCATGGCAGCGGCCGGGTCTCCGTCCATGGACCCATTGTTCCCGTGCATTTCAACCAGGGGTTCGCGGACCTTCCAGTCCTGGCTCATCCGGGTCAGTGCTTCGTAAATAGAACTGTCACCATGGGGGTGAAAATTACCCATGACGTTCCCCACAGACTTCGCGGACTTCCGGAAGCCCTTTTCGTAGGTGTTGCCGTCCTTATTCATGGAGAATAGGATGCGGCGTTGAACCGGCTTTAACCCGTCACGAATATCGGGTAACGCCCGTTCCTGAATGATTGACTTGGAGTAACGACCAAAGCGGTCGCCCATAACTTCTTCCAAGGTTAGTTCTTGAATTTTTTGTCCTTCACTCACAGATGTTTACTCCTTTCGCCGGTTCGCTAGTCGTCAGACTTGGAAGCTTTATCGTTTTCCAATAGGCTAGTGTCGTCTTCTTCCAACGTAAATTGGACATTGCTTTCGATCCACTTCCGGCGGGGTTCGACCTTGTCTCCCATTAGCGTGGTGACCCGGCGTTCAGCCAACGCGGCATCATCGATCTGGACGCGAATCAGCGTCCGGTTGTCAGGATCCATGGTCGTGGCCCACAGTTGTTCCGCGTCCATTTCCCCTAACCCTTTGAACCGCTGGAGGTGGTAGCCGTGGTTGGCAATCTTCTTAGTCTTGCCATTCAGTTCATCGTTGGTCCAGGCGTAATCGATGGTCGGCTTCTTACCGGTCGTCTTAATCTGGTACAACGGTGGCAGGGCAATGTAGACCCGGCCAGCATCAATCATGGGCCGCATGTACTTGTAGAAGAACGTCAACAATAGAATCTGGATATGCGCCCCATCATCATCGGCATCGGTCATGATAATGATCTTGTCGTAGTTGGCGTCTTCGATGTTAAATTCAGTCCCGACCCCGGCACCAATGGTGTAGATCATGGTACTGATTTCTTCGTTCTTCATGATGTCTGGCAGCTTGGCCTTTTCCGTGTTTAAGACCTTCCCCCGTAAAGGCAGAATGGCTTGGAACTTTCGGTTACGGCCCTGCTTAGCGGATCCACCGGCGGAATCCCCTTCGACCAGGAACAGCTCGTTCTTAGCGGCGTTCTTGGATTGTGCGGGGGTTAACTTTCCAGATAACAGGCGTTCGTGCTTCTTGTGACGCTTGCCATTACGGCTCTCGTCACGAGCCTTCCGAGCAGCCTCTCTGGCGGAGCGGGCCTGGGTTGACTTCTTGATCAACATCTTCCCAAAGTCTCCGTTTTCCATCAGGTAGTAGCCCAGCTGCTCACTGATGACGCTGTCCACGATGGTCCGGGCTTCCGGTGTCCCCAGCTTTTCCTTCGTTTGGCCTTCGAATTGTAACAGGTTTTCGGGCACCCGTAAGGAAATCACGGCGGAGAGTCCTTCACGAACGTCGGTCCCTTCCAGATTCTTGTCGCGGTCCTTTAAGAGGCCGGTCTTGCGGGCGTATTCGTTAAAGGCCTTGGTCCAGCCACTGCGCATACCGGCTTCGTGGGTTCCCCCATCCTTAGTCCGGACGTTATTGACGAATGACAACAGGTTTTCCGTGTAGCCATCGTTGTATTGCGCAGCAACCTCGACTTCAATGCCATCCTTCTTGCCGTCAAAGTACATGACGTCGCCCAGGGTGTCCTTGTCTTCGTTAAGGTAACCAACAAACTCTTTGATACCGTCTTCAAAATGGTATTCTTCGGCCCGTTCTTGGCCTTCCCGTTCGTCGGTCAGGGTAATCTTGACGCCCTTGAGCAGGAACGCGGATTCCCGGAGCCGTTCGGACAGGGTCCCGAAGTTATAAACGGTCGTGGTGAAAATCTCTTTATCTGGTTTGAAATCAATCGTGGTCCCGTTGTGAGCCCGCGTGTTTCCCAGCTTCTTCAGGGTTCCTTGTGGATGGCCCCCCTTAGCAAATTTTTCTTGGTAACGCACACCATCACGGACAATGGTAACCGTGAGCGCACTGGAGAGGGCGTTCACAACGGATGCCCCGACCCCATGCAGCCCACCGGACGTCTTGTAACCGCCTTGGCCGAATTTACCCCCGGCATGTAGGACGGTCAGAATAACTTCTGGTGTTGGAATCCCGGACGCGTGCATACCCACGGGCATACCCCGGCCGTGATCGACGACGGTAATGCTGTTATCCTGGTGAATCGTCACGTTAATTTCCTTACCGTAACCAGCCAACGCTTCATCGACGGCGTTATCCACGATTTCGTAGACCAAGTGGTGTAAGCCACGGCCGTCGGTTGACCCGATATACATACCAGGACGTTTACGAACAGCTTCCAACCCCTCCAACACTTGGATGGAGGAATCGTCATATTTTGCTTTTGCTTTCGCCATGCGTAAATCCCCTTTACTTTTACTTTTGTCTAAAAAATGGCATACCTACATTTTACTCTAATACGAACGTATGTTCAAATAAACTGGTCAAACGCCCACGGGTAGGTATCCAGTAACTTCATAATCATACCACAGGAAGCCAAAATCTGGCTAGACTTCTCGAGATAATTGGCGTTCTCGTGAAAACATGCTAAAATATAGTCCAGCTTATCTGCGGCGAGTCCCAGCTATGGCGGCTCCCGTTGCAAGAAAGAGCGGAGGAATAACTTGTGAAATTAATTGGTTTACTCATCGTGGCCTACCTGCTGGGGGCCATTCCCAACGGGGTCTGGGTCGGCAAGGCCTTTTTCCAGACGGATATTCGGCAGTCGGGTTCCGGAAACATTGGCACGACCAACACGTACCGGGTCCTCGGGCCGTACGCCGGCACCGCGGTCATGGTGTTAGACATTGCGAAGGGCTCAGTGGCCACGCTACTCCCCACCCTGTTCCACGTCACGACCTTCTTGGGCACGGCCACGCCTTTGCTATTTGGGTTATTTGCCGTGCTGGGGCACACGGTTTCTATCTTCGACCGTTTCAAGGGTGGCAAGGCCGTCGCGACCTCAGCGGGGATGTTACTGGCGTATAACCCCATCATGTTCGTGATTGCGGCGGGCTTGTGGGTCAGTCTGATCTACTGGACCAGCATGGTCAGCTTGGCCAGCATGATTGCCTTTAGCCTGATCACGCTGATCTCGTTAGCGATTCAGGATTGGTATCTGACGGGGATTGCCCTGGTCTTAACGATTTTTGTGTTTTACCGGCACCGGACGAATATCAAGCGCATCAAGGCCGGGACGGAATCCCTGGTTCCCTTTGGTCACGGGTATCATAAGCGGCAAGCCGACAAGTAATTTAGCACTTATTTAGAAATAGTTAACGGGCTCTCACCGACAATCGTCGTTGGGAGCCCGTCTTTTCGTTTAAAAGTAAGTAATCTGATAAGCTGCTTGGAAACTGGCGTGAGCAGCCAGGTGGTGAATGGCGACCTTGGTCTCTAAATCACCGGTGGCTTGTACGTCGTCGGCTAAGCCCCACCAAGGCTCGAAGCAGACGAATGGGGCCTGCTTAGGGTACGGCGACCAGATGCCCACGTAAGGCGCGGCTAAGGTCAAGGCAACCCCGTGGTCGTTGACGTGACTGCTTAACATCAGCGTCGTCTCTTGGTTGTTAAGCGTTAAGACCTTGGCGTCATGGTCGAAGAGGTCGTGATCCAACGCCATGGGTTTCGTCAAATCCATGGGAACGCTGTGCTGGGTATCGCTGTAAGGCCCAACCAATGGCACCCGTTGGTACACCTGCTTGGGTGAGACCGTGACCTGGTAGTCCGTGAAATCGGCCGTAGGGTCGCCTAGCGGCACGTTAAAGCCGGGATGCGCTCCCAGGGAGAACGTTAATGGTGTATCGGCGGGATTATCCACGGTCGCCGCAAAGCTTAACTGGTGCGCCACCAGCGTGTACTGCACGGTCAGGCTAAAGTCTGAAGGAAACAGTTCCTTGGTCTGGTCGTCGGCCGTCAGCCGCAAAACCACGTGGTCCTCAGCCTGTTCGACCACGGTGAACTCGCGGTCGCGGGCAAAGCCGTGCTGCGTCATGTGATAGGTCTTGCCGTCAAGCCGGTACTGATTGTCCTGCAGGCGCCCAACGATGGGGAATAAGATGGGCGCGTGACGACCCCAGTAGGTCTTATCCGCCTGCCACATGTACTCCAGGTGACTCTCGTTGTCCTGCACGCTGGTCAGTTCGGCCCCGAACGGGTTGATTTTAACTGTTAAGAAATCATTTTTTAGTGTAAGCATTGTCACACAACCTCCAACTAACTTGTCTTTCCTTTAATCATGGACCAAATTGGCCTAGTTGTCTAGTCCAATTTTCACTTTTTGGGAAACGCTTTCGCCCTGATCCATCAGTCTTGGTGAACACAAAAAGACCCAGACAACCGTCTGAGCCTTTGCTTGATTAGAGAATGTAACGGGACAGGTCCTTGTTTTGCACGATGTCCCCAATCTTATCGTTGACGTAGTTCTCGGTGATGGTCACATCGCCTGAGCCCATGTCTGGTCCCTCGTAGAGCAGGTCTTCCAGGAGCTTTTCCAGAACGGTCTGTAACCGCCGAGCACCAATGTTTTGGTTCTCGTGGTTCAGCTCGAAGGCCAGTTCAGCGATGCGTTCGATGGCTTCCATGGTGAACGTGACCTTGACGTTGTCGGTCCCAATCAAGGCGATGTATTGCTTGATCAACGCGTTATTCGGTTCAGTCAGGATCCGCACAAAGTCGGCCTTACTCAGGTCGTTTAATTCGACCCGGATTGGGAAACGACCTTGCAGTTCAGCAATCAAATCGCTGGGCTTGGATTCCGCGAAGGCGCCGGCCGCGATGAAGAGAATGTGGTCGGTGTCAATCGTACCGTACTTGGTCTTGACCTGGGTCCCTTCGACGATTGGTAAGATATCGCGTTGGACCCCTTCACGGGAAACGTCGCCGCTGTTTTGGCTACTGCCCTTGGCAATCTTATCAATTTCATCGAGGAAGATGATCCCGGTGTTTTCGGCCCGCTTGATGGCATCGTGGTTGATGTCAGCGTTGTTGACCAATTTCTCGGATTCTTCGGCGACCAAGATCTCCCGTGCTTCGGCGACGGTGACCGTCCGCTTGATGCGCTTCTTAGGCATGATTGAGCCCAAGGTGTCGCTCAGGTCGATACCCATTTGGCCCATCATGTTGTTGTCGGTCGCGCTAGCTTGCTGCGGATCGTCCATTTCGATTTCAACCATATGGTCTTCTAACAGGCCCTTGTTCAGTTGATCAGCAATGGAGAGCCGTTCGTTGCGCACGTCGTCGGTGACCTCTTCCGTGTCGCTAGGTGCCGTTGGCGTTTGGCCGTTTTGCATTTGGCTAAACATGTTCATCATGTTAGCGAAGTCGTTGTTATTTTTATTTTCTTTTTTCTTAGCGGGGGCTAACAGCTTGACCAGGCGCTTATTGGCGGCCTGAATGGCATCGCTACGCACGTTCTTAAATTGGTCTTGCTTTTCCATCGTCACGGACACTTCAACCAGGTCGCGGACCATGGATTCCACGTCACGCCCGACATAGCCGACTTCCGTAAACTTGCTGGCTTCGACCTTGGTAAAGGGAGCGTGGACGATTTTAGCTAACCGGCGGGCAATTTCAGTTTTCCCGACCCCGGTCGGTCCAATCATCAACATGTTCTTAGGTGAAATTTCTTCTTGCATGGCAGCATCTAACTGCATGCGCCGGTAACGGTTACGCAAGGCAATCGCAATGGCTTTCTTGGCGTCGTCCTGACCGATAACGTATTGATCTAATAGGCCGACAACTTCTTTAGGCGTTTTATTAATGGCGTCCACTTTGGTTCCTCCGTTCAATTAAAGTTCTTCTGAAATAACGTGATCGTTGGTAAAGATATCGATGCCCCCAGCAATGTGGATGGCACTTTCGGCGATTTCCTTGGCGCTCATTTCCTGGTTGTGGTGGTGTAAGGCCGTGGCTGCGGCTAAGGCAAAGTTGCCACCTGAACCGATGGCTAGGATGTCGTCATCAGGCGCGATGACTTCACCGGAACCGGAAACTAATAACATTTCGTCCTTATCCATGACGATCAGTAAGGCTTCCAGTTTTTGTAAAGCCTGGTCGGAACGCCATTGCTTAGCGAGTTCAACGGCTGCCCGTTGGAGGTTCCCGCTGTATTCGGTCAGTTGGGCTTCGAACTTTTCTTCCAAATTGAAGGCGTCCGCCACACTACCGGCGAACCCAACGACGACTTGGTTGTTGTAGATCCGGCGAATCTTGTGGGCGGTCCCCTTCATGATAACTTTTTCGCCCATGGTGACTTGCCCGTCACCGGCCATGGCGTTGTGGCCATTATGCCGAACGGCACAGATGGTCGTGGCTTCAAATTTTACTGGCATAGTTTAATCGATCTCCTTATCATGGCTTGGTTTCTTTAGATTTATCTTCGGTGGCTCGCGGGAAAAACTGGCGATAATCGCGTTGTAGATGCTCGCGGGTCACGTGGGTATAGATTTGGGTGGTCGAGAGACTGCTATGGCCCAATAATTCTTGAACCGACCGCAAGTCGGCCCCTCGATTTAACAGGTGTGTGGCAAACGTGTGCCGCAACATGTGGGGATGAATCTCCGTGGTCAACGTACTGCGTTTGATAATCTGGTTCAGCAGGTACGTCACCCCGGCAGTAGTCAACTGCTGGCCCCGGTGATTGATAAAGACAAACGCGTGCGTCTCCTGGTGCTGCGCCATGATGGGCGTCCGCGCGGCGGTAAAATACTGCTGCAGGGCGTCACTGGCGTAGTGGCCAAACGGGACGTAGCGTTCCTTGTTGCCCTTCCCATGAATCAACATGATCCGGTTGTCAAAATCAATATCTGGAAGAGTTAGGTTCACACACTCGCTGACCCGGATGCCGGTCCCGTACAGGACTTCTAGCAACGCCGAATCACGAGTCGCCAGCTGTTCGTTCGGATTGGCTCCCGCGGCCGCAAACAACGCGGTCATTTCCCGTTCGTAGAAGAACCGGGGTAAATGATTCTGGTGGTGCTTGAGCTGGACGTAGGCAAAGGGATCATCCTTGGCCTGCCCGTTACTCATCAAGAAGTTGTACAGTGACCGCAACGTGGAGAGCTTCCGGGCAATCGTCGTCCGGGCATAGTGCCGGTCGTACAGATCACTCAGATAAACCTCGACGTCTAGCTGGTCAATTGCCGTCCACGCCTTGGTCCCCCCGTTGTCTGCGAGAAATTGGGTGAACTCCTCAAGGTCTTCGCGGTAAGCTTTGACCGTTTCCGGTGAGTATTGCCGCTCACCCTGTAAATACGTTAAGAACGCTGTGATGGCCTGGTCCACGTGAACACCTCCCTGCTACCTGTTCTCAATGCTAGCAAACGCACCGAAAAAACACAACTAACTCATCAGGCTTTTCGGTGCAGACTAGTTTGGTTGAGTGTTTGACCGCCGCCGGATTTCAGGAATTCCACCTGCTGTGGGGTGAACCAGGCCACTCGCCTCCGGGAGGGTGAAAACTGAGCCGGAACGCTGTGGGCGCCGCCTGGAGCCTGAGAAGCGGTCTCCAGGCTTACTTTGAGCCGAAGACCACGTCTCAAAGATAGCAGTTACCTAAGCGGGGAACCCGCTAAGGTAACTCCCACGGCTGAGCTCATTTTCACCCTCCCTGCGGCTAACACTGGTTCAGACCACAGATTGTGGTTTTAGTTGAATGCTTTCGGCGTATCCAATACGGTGCTGCTGATGTTCAAATATAAATTGGTTTAACGCAAACAGGCTTGCTAGATACCTCCACAACTATGGTGGCGGTATCTAACAAGCCTGTATTTTAGTTTAAAGTTTAAACACTTACGATGAGTCACACAAAATCAATTTAGCCGTCACGATAGCCGGAAGAGGCTAAACATGTAGACCTGTGAAGGTGGCGTTAGGCCGGCGGTTTTCCGGTCTTACGCCACGGCCGGACTTAGAGACCGATGCATTTTCGGGCTCTAAGCCGAACCCGAAGACCGCTCTTTGGCTTCGGGTGGGCCCCACAGGCGGAATGTTTAGCATCTACAGGCGGTAGTGACCAAGCAAATTTATTTTTGTGGGGCTTCTTCGTAGTCGCCGTTGGGGCAGACGATTTGCACGCCGCCACGAATCTTCTTGGCAACCAAGTAGTGACCATCCTTCGGGCAATCGCGGCCGACTGGCTTGTCCCATGAGACAAAGTCACAGTCGGGGTAGCGCGAACAACCGTAGAAAATCCGGTTCTTCTTGGACTTGCGCTCGATAACCTCACCCTTATGACAAACGGGACAGGTCACGCCGATTTCCTTAACGATTGGCTTGGTGTTGCGGCAATCTGGGAAGCGCGAGCAAGCGTAGAATTTGCCGTAGCGGCCCATCTTGATGACCATTGGGGCGCCACAGATGTCACAGTCAAAGCCCGCGGGTTCGTCACGGATCTGAATCTTTTCGATGGCGTCTTCCGCGTGGGCCACCTCGGTCGAGAATGGCTTGTAGAAGGTATCAATGACCTTGACCCAGTCCTGTTGACCCTCTTCGATCCCATCCAATTCGTGTTCCAAATTGGCGGTAAAGTCGACGTTGACCACGTCTGGGAAGTATTCATTGATGATGCCATCAACGATTTCACCCAGTTCAGTGGGTTCAAACCGCCGACCGACCAATTTGACGTAGTACCGGCGTTGAATCGTGTCCAACGTTGGCGCATAGGTCGATGGCCGACCCACACCGTTTTCTTCCAGCGCCTTGATCAGGTTGGCTTCGGAATAACGTGCAGGCGGCTGGGTAAAGTGTTGGGCTGGATCCGTCTTGGCCAAGTTGACTTGGTCACCAATGCTGAGCTCGGGCAGGAGGTTATCCTTTTCCTTGTTATCCTTGTAAATCTTTAAGAACCCTTCGAACTTCATCTTGGACCCATTGGAACGGAACGTCACGCCGTTTTGTTCGAGCGTCACGGCCATGGTATCCATGAGGGCGTTGGTCATTTGACTGGCCACGAAGCGGTTCCAGATCAATTGGTACAGCCGGAATTGGTCCTTGTTGAGGCGTTCCTTCAGGCTAGCTGGCGTCCGGAACACAGAGGTTGGCCGGATGGCTTCATGGGCGTCTTGGGCCCCTTCAGGCAGCTTACCCTTGATGGGCTTGGTGGCGGCGTATTCGGCCCCGTATTTTTCGTGAATAAAGGTTGAGGCCTCGTGCTTAGCAATACTGGAAATCCGCGTGGAGTCGGTCCGCATATAGGTAATGAGCCCCTGCGTCCCTTCCTTACCCAGGTTGATTCCTTCGTACAGCTGTTGGGCGGCCATCATGGTCTTCCGGGTTCTGAAATTCAGTTTCCGGTTGGCATCCTGTTGCATGGAGCTGGTGGTAAATGGTGGTTGGGGTGAGCGTTTCCGTTCCTTCCGAACCACGTTGGTGATGTCAAATTTACCCGTTTTGTCGAGCTTGCCTAAGACTTCTTGCACGGCGGTGTTGTCCTTCAAGCTAGCCTTCTTGCCGTTCAGGCCATAGAAGCTGGCGCCAAACGTGTGGCGCGCCTTCTTGAAGTCGGCGTCGATGGTCCAGTACTCTTCGGGGATGAAGGCTTTGATTTCCTTTTCCCGTTCGATAATCAGGGACAGCGCAATGGATTGCACCCGACCGGCACTCAGGCCCTTCTTGACCTTTTTCCAGAGCAGTGGCGAGATGGAATACCCCACCAACCGGTCCAAGATCCGGCGAGCTTGTTGGGCGTCGACCAGGTTCATGTCGATGGTCCGTGGTGTCTTGAACGCCTCTTTAACGGCGTCCTTGGTGATTTCGTTAAAGGTGACCCGGTTCTTATCGGTCACGTCTAAGTTCAGGACGTGGGCTAAATGCCAGGCAATGGATTCCCCTTCACGGTCAGGGTCAGATGCAAGGTAAACGGCTTTGGCCTTCTTGGCCTCGGCGCGTAAGCCCTTGATGACGTCACCCTTACCACGAATGGAAATGTAGTGCGGATCGTAGTTATTTTCAGTATCGACCCCCATCGAACTTTTCGGTAGATCGCGCACGTGTCCTAGACTAGGCATGACCTTAAACGTCCGGCCTAAATACTTCTCAATGGTCTTAGCCTTCGCAGGTGATTCAACGATGACTAATTTTTTTTGCGGTTTGCGCCGCTTTTTTGTCGTTGATTTTGCTTTTGATGTAGTCGGCAAAGCACATTACTCCCTCGTTTGATAGGCAACCGGGCCCTAGCTAGCGGGCTTGCCGGTTCCTATCGACTTGTTTTTACGACGAACAAAAAGTTCGCTAAATTTTTCACTATAATCCCACACATCTTATTTCAACTTAGGGCAGGTTGTCAACTAAAACTTCTTCTATTATATGTTCAGGTTTCAAGATTGGTTTGGCGCCGGCGAGGATCAACTCGTTGGTACCAACCGAGTTTGGGTTGTCAAGTGCCCCCGGAATTGCCAAAACATTACGATTTTCTTGCAGGGCGATATTGGCGGTGATCAGACTCCCTGAATGATGGGCCGCCTCGACCACCAATGTGCTACGCGTCAGCCCGGCAATAATTCGGTTACGTTCTGGAAAATGGTGTCGGGCTCCGGGGGTCCCCCACGGGTACTCGGAGAAAATCAGTTGACTGCGAATCAACTCCGTCATCAAGGCCCGGTTGGTCGCCGGGTAACAGTGATCGAGCCCGGTGCCAATCACGGCAATGGTGTGGCCCCGGTACGCCAAGGCGGCTTGATGAGCCAACGTGTCCACGCCCTGCGCCAACCCCGACACGAGGCAGATGTGGTGTTGGACCACGTTGGGCAGTAACAATCGCATGGCCGCTAAGGCGTACGGACTGGGATGCCGTGAGCCGACGACCGCCAGTTGTGGGGCTTGCAGTAGACGCACGTCGCCCAAAAAGTAGAGCGCGACCGGTGGTGCAAAGGTCTCACGGAGTTGGTCCGGGTACGCGGCGTCCACAATCGTCAAACAGCCAGTATGGGTCAGATTGGTGGTCACCTGCGCAGCAATCGCCGGTGAAAAGAGTTGGCGCTGGAGCTGCTCGGCCTTGGCCGCCGGTATCGCCATTTCACGGCAAAGTTGGGTCACGGTGGCGGCGGTCATGGTCGTCAGTTCCGGCTGGGCCTCGACCCACCGCCAGCAGGTCGTTGTCGTTTTGAGGCCGATGCCCGAAATCAATGGTAAGCGCATGAAAAAATCACGAAGTGTCAGTTGCATGGTTAGCAACCTCCTTTTCCCCTTTAGGGTTAACTCCGTGATTGGTTCGCAATTATTTTTTGTACGGGCGAAAAAGTTTTTCGATGAATCGGGGTGACCCCGCGTTCATCCAAGCCAGCCAAGTGTTCCGCCGTGCCATAGCCGGCATTTTTGGCAAACCCGTAGCCCGGGTACAAATCATCGTAGGTCGCCATCAAATGGTCCCGGTAGACCTTGGCCACGATACTGGCCGCGGCCACACTGGCACTCTTGGCGTCCCCCTTGATCAGTCGTGTCTGCGGAACGGCCACTGGAATCTGCATGGCGTCCACGATTAGCTGTTGGGGTACCCGGCCGAGGCCGAGCACGGCCCGTTGCATGGCGACCCGCGTGGCCTGATAAATGTTGATTTGGTCAATCAATTGGGGACTGCCGACACCAATACTAACGGCTTCAGCCTGCGCCAAAATCAGGGGGTACAGGCGCTCGCGTTCCTTGGGGGTCAGTTGTTTGGAATCGTTGACCAGCGGAATATCAAAGTCCTGGGGCAAGATGACGGCGCTGGTGACGACTGGTCCGGCTAAAGGCCCCCGACCGACCTCATCGATACCGGCGACCAGTTCACCCCGTTCCCAGAACGGCCGCTCGTAGTGTAAGCGGTGTTGAAAGGCCTGTTCTGCGGCCTCAGCCTTCGCTAGCCGGCGTTGAATCTGTTTCAGGAGTAACTGGGCCCCTTTCCGCGAATCGGCCGCTAATGACGCTAAGCGGGTGTCGTCGGGTGTCGTCACATCAGCCAGCTCGGCCTTGAGGCTGGCCAGACTGGGTTGCTTAGTCATTGTTAGTGTCACCAGCTTGTGGAGCGCGGTCAAGCGTGAAGCCGCCGATCTTTTTCCGACGGGCGTCGAGGATCAGCCGTTCACTGGCCCGGTCGTAGTCGTCGCGCATACCAATTTTTTGCGTAATCTTGAGCAGTAAATCCACATCGCTAAGTTCCAGGTCACTGGCGGCCAAGTGGTAACGGTCAAGTAAGGCCTTTTCGTGGTATTGACGGAAGAAGTTCAAGGCAAAGAGCGCCACGTCATCACTGGCGTAGAGCTTGTCCTTGATGGCGCCGGTCAATGCTAACTTCTGGGCGGTCTCCTGGTCCTTAAATTTAGGCCACAGAATCCCCGGGGTGTCGAGCAATTCCAGGTGCTTGCTGGAACGCAACCACTGTTGGCCCTTGGTGACGCCGGGGGTATCGCCAACTTGGGCGGCCTTGCGTTGCACCAAGTGGTTGAGCAGCGTGGACTTCCCCACGTTAGGCACCCCAACGGTCATAGCCCGCATTGGCCGTTCCTTCAGGCCCTTTTCCTTTTCGGCAGCGAGCTTGTCGGCCAAGATACTGGCGGCAATCTTGGTGATCTGTTTAGGGGTCACGTTGGCCCGGGAATCGATGGCGATGGCCGGTTGTTTCTGGGCACGGTAGTAATTTAACCAGGCCGCGGTTTGTTGGGGGTCAGCCAGGTCTTTTTTGGTCATGATGATCAGGTGTGGCTTGTCCTTGGCAATCCGGACAACTTCAGGGTTCCGGGATGCGGCGGGAATCCGGGCGTCGACCAGTTCGAAAACGATGTCGACCAGGTGAATATTTTCTTCCATTTGCCGAATGGCCTTCGCCATATGGCCGGGGAACCATTGTATTACTGTCATTGTATTTTCTCCTTTTGTTAGTGAAGCGTAGTTGATTTTAATGATTAAATTATCGAGTTAAGTGCTTTAAAACATACGGCAATGCTTGACTAGTGAGCACTATGACTAATTATTTATTAGCAAAGAACGTGGTGAATTATCTGTCACTAAAAGAATGCCAATTTTGACCAGCTACCCCATCTTACCATTTTTCTGCTCAATTTTAGATAAGGAAGTGACTTACGATAAATAAAATAATGAAATGACCCATTTTTTAGATAAGGAAATTTGTAGGCAGAGTGTGGGACTGGGGATATGTTCACGATAATTCTTGGGGATGTGTCTAACTAATTAATCGGTCCTACCTAAAAAGCCCTCGAATTGGATTTGCTCCAATTCGAGGGGGGTACTTCAAAATTAATTTTTTAACATCATTTAATTCGCGGACCAAGCAAAGCGGTGCCAATAGTAAACTAAAAGACACATCCATTTGACGTGTCTTTTTTATCCACACTTTAACTTTGATAAAGTTACTTTTACTATCCCTCGATATCGAATAATAATGAGTCTTCCAACATTTTACGTAACTTAGCATCATCCTCGGATTCAGAATCTGAATTAATGTTTAGTTGCTTAGCCAATTGTTTTGTATCTAAGGCCAATGGTGTTAAAATTTTCGATTCCTGCGTAGGCGAATATTTAATAAATCCAAACTTCGTATAGAAACCAATTGCTGGATGTAAGGCATCTAATGTTATTAGAGTTGCCCCAACTAACGGTACCAATTGCCAATAGACATTTAGCAGCAGTTGTAAGAAAAGCACCCTGCCATATTTCTTATTCTGATACTTACGATTCACCGCCACAAAGGGAACATCTACACATGAGAATCCTGTGTTAGTACTATTCCCAACCAAATTGTGTTCCTTGCGATAACCCTTAGCCACTTTAGTACTACTCATTTGAATTGTATAGTAGCCAATAACATCAGTATCATTGTACATGACATACGTCGCGGCATCATTACTGTTATCCTCATATGCGGCTAACAATTGACCGTTTAGGTGCTCATACTGCATGCCCAATTTATAAATTGTACCGGGATCTAGCTGACAACCATTATCGCTGGCCGGGGTACAATCAAATTTGACACACATCTCTCGTGAGATACCATCTTGCTTAACCAATTGTAAGTTGTCAATCTCAAAGCTTCTACCGTGTAGTTCCATTTAAGATCTCTAATCTCGCTCGTAAACTTAATTTTTTTGATCGTGGTTTAATAAGATTCAAATTTACACCAGCTGAGATATTAGAAAAAGTTTGTTTAGCTTTATCGGCAGCAGCAATATTTTGAGGGGTGTTTGGGTTGGTGATGGCGTCATGTTCAGTATCTGTCATAATAATTTCTCGCGTTATTAAACTACTCATAAAACCACTCACCTTCTTCTCTTAAATTAAGTCAGGAGTATCACTCCTAGTATCTAGGTTAGTATACGATAGATATAGGTGGTTTTCAAGCTGAATGGGCTGGCTACAGGCCCCCTTTTGAGCAGTTTACAATAAAAGGTCTCTGCTGCTAGTCAAGCCATAGTGATGATGACCTTCCATACTAATTTAGAATTGAATTATTGACATCAGCTTGTGACAATATTTAGTATAAGATGTTTTTTATGCAAAAAAGTGTCACAAAAAAGCCCGCAACAACGGGCTTCCTGACAAACCGATTAAGCTAATGCCGCCAGGTACAGCTGCCAAGCATCATCAAAAATGGTCATGGATGGCAGGTACGGGGCGTTTTCTTCTAAATACTTGGACAAGGGATCAAATTCCGTCTCCTGCTTGGGAAACGAGCTATCCAGAAAGGCATTGTTGGCAAAGCTGGCCACGGGATCGTAGCTCTCTGGATTACGTTGGGTCATTAGAAATTGATAAAACGTTTTGGGCATAGGGCCCCTCCTTAGTTCTTGGGAATCCGCGCTTGGAAGACAAACTTTCCGGCACCGGACAGGTCGATCTTCTTGGCGGCAAAGGACAATTTCTTCCCGTTGCCGATGGCGGTCAGATGCAGGGTAATGGTTTCATTTCCGGTATCCATGGCCACCCATTTCGGCAGTGGGTAGTTCTTCGCGATGTAGTTCATGACGAAGGTGATCGGCACGGGTAAGGACCCGACCGACAGCTTCTCCGCCTTCAGTTGGACGTCTCCTGAGGATAACACGGTTGGCTTTAAGAGTAAAACGAAATTCACGTTTGCCCCCAAAACCTGGGTGGAGCCGGTAATCATAGCGTGATCCGAGACCTGGAACCGGTATTTAACGGCCGAATTTTTCAGGGACTTGTTCACGTAGTAATCGGCTAAGGCGTTCACTTGTTTCTTGTTTAAATCAACGTTGATGTTGGTCGTATCCTTGGTGACCTTGGCCGTGGAGTCGATCTGGGTCGATGAAAAGGCCTTGACTCCCACGGTGACAGCGGTCACTAACAGAATGGCGACCAGGGCGATGAACCCCCACTTCCACCAGTTACGGGAAGTTTGTGGGGCGGCGTGACGTTGCATAGATGGTTCCTCCTTACTTCATCAGCCATTGCTGGTGAGCTTGCATTTGTTTGAACGCGTAACGGGTCATGAGGCGGTAGCCCTTGGCATTCGGGTGAAAATGGTCGGCCGGTGACAGGTAGTCGTTCAGCTCGTCACTGGCATTGCTGGCCAGAATCAACTCTTGAAGACTAGCCGTTGAAATTTTCCCGTTGTTTGATTTTTTCGCGTCGTGCTTGAGTTTGGCCTGCTGGATGATCGACTTGTACTGCCCCACGGACAACGCATGGTTGATATCGACCATGTAGAGGTCGTCGAAGCTAGTGGCCGTCTTCTTGGTAGCCTTGTTCCAGTCGTTCACGGCGTTCGTGACCTGCTGGATATCCGCAAAGTACACGTAGATGGGATTATAGATGCTGTACAGGAAAATGGGGGCGTGGCCGTTGTACTGTCGCACGGTGCTCAGCAGGTGCTTCAACTTCTGCTGGTAGGCGCCCTCGGCCGTGTCGAGGTGAGCGTTTAATTTATTCTGCTGGTTGATGGTCACATTTTTCGTCAGCGTTTGGAGTAAATCGTTGCCACCGACCGTCATGACGATGGCGTTGGCCTTTTTAAGCTGAGTCTGTTGTTCCTGGCTGTTGACCAGGCGTTTTTCAATCTGATCACTCCGGTCGCCGGACTTGCCAAAGTTGTGCATGACGACCTTGACCTGGTCCTTGTCGTGGATCATCGCCTTGAGTCGACCGGTATAGCCGCCGTCCTTCTCCTGGTCCCCGACCCCCTCGGTCAGCGAGTCCCCCAAAGCGACGACGCGCACGGTGGCCCGCTTAGTGCTCCGCGGGGCCGTAGTCGTGTTGTGGGTCGTTCGCGCACCGGGATGCCAGTACGTCAGCGCCGCTAGCACGATCAGGACGAGGAGTAAGGTCACCCCAATAATCTTACTGAGATTCTTAAATTTCATTTCGTGGTTCCCCCTATAGCTAAAAGAAAAAAGGGTGTGGCGTGCGGCCACCCCTTTCCAGTTGACGTTATTTAGTTGGATCGGTGTAGTACATTAAGGCGAAGGCACCGGGGCCCCCATGGGTCGCAATGATGGGAACCGTTTCCCGTACCAGCACATCTTTGTCCGGCAAAATTTCTTTCAAATGGCCCTGAATCTTATCGATGGATTCGAAGGCTTCCACGTGAGAAATCCCGATGGCCACGATGTCCGGTGTCTGCTTAATTTGTTCGTAGACTTTATCAAAGTAACGGTCGATGGTCTTCATACCGCGACCCTTAGCCCGAATTTTAAGCTCGCCACCCGTTACCTGCAAGACAATCTTGATGTTAAGCAGGGAAGTTAACATACCGGCGGCCCGACTCAAGCGGCCACCCTTCAAAATGTTTTCCAGGGTCACAATCCCCACGAATAATTTGGTGTGGTCCCGAACGGCTGCGGCGCGCTTGATAATGGCGTCTTTGTCGGCACCTTCTGCGGCAAGCTTAGCAGCTTCGACCACTTGGAAGGCCAAGGCTTGATCGGTATACTGACTGTCGACCACGGTGACGTCCGTCTTGGACAGTTTGGCCGCTTGCTCGGCCGTGTGGACCGTGCCACTGATGGCGGCTAACATGCTGAAGCAAATCACACTGCTACCGTCTTCGCCCAGCTTGTCAAAGGTCTCCACAAACTTGCCCAGTGGTGGCTGACTCGTCTTAGGTAATGACTTAGCCGTTTTCATTTTTTCAATAAACTCTTTGTTGGTGATGGTCTCCCGTTCAACGTAAATCGTGTCATCAATCATGACCGTTAACGGAATAATGGTGATGTCATAGTCTTGAATCTGCTGCTCGGTAAGGCCGGCAGATGAATCCGTGATAATCTTAATTTTCGCCATGGGTATCCCACTCTTTCTGACCAGAAATTTTGGTTTATGCTACAATATGCGTAATGAAACATACGGTAATAGTATAGCAGAGTTAGTGACAATTTTCAGTAAGTTGTTCGGAACTATCCGGCTGCTTTAGAGAAAAATAAAGTCACCGGAATTCTAAGGAGGATTTTGTTTGATAAAAGAACGGAGCCACACCTACCAAGTCGTCAATGAGGTCTTAAACGCGGTCACCCACGGAATCGGGGCCGCCTTGAGCATCGCCGGACTCGTCGTGTTACTGCTACAGGCTCACGCTAAGGGCGGGGCCATGCGCATCACGACCTTTGCCATTTACGGGGCCATCCTGGTGCTCTTCTACCTCGCGTCCACCCTGTTTCACAGTTTGTACTTTACCCGTGGCCGCCACGTTTTTCAAATATTTGACCATTGTGCCATTTACTTATTGATTGCCGGAACCTATACACCATTTAGTCTCTTGGTGGTCGGTGGTGCGCTCGGCTGGACCATGTTCGGCATCATCTGGGCCATGGCGGTCTGTGGGGTCATCTACAAGGCGCTGTGGTTGGGCAAAATGCAAAAATTATCGACCATCATTTACGTGGTCATGGGCTGGATGTGCTTGTTGGGCATCAAGCCACTGTACGTGGGCCTGGGCCCCGTCGGCTTTGCACTGTTGTTCTTCGGTGGCGTAGCCTTCACGGTGGGCGCCGTCCTCTACAGCTTCAAGAATGTCCCATTCGGCCACGTCATCTGGCACCTATTCGTGATGCTGGGGACGGGACTGATGTACTTTTCCATCCTGTTGTATGCTTAGAATTTTGCGATAATGACTATCAAATAAGGCGAAGATGTTATCCATGGAGGATAGCTGTCTTCGCCTTTTTGATGTGTCTTAACTTAACGTGGAAGAGATTATCTTTTACAAATATTACGTAACTATAAAGTTTAGATCGATGAAGTTGTGACTGTTGAAACGGTGAAATAAACCAGCGAACCAAACATTAGTGACCAGAAGCGGGCCAAGGTACTCGGCTGTGTCGATGGTCTTAGCTGAGGCTTCTCACTCAGCTTAGCCCATGGGACAACCTTTGAGACCGCATCTCAGGCTCAAAGTTGAGGCGGAAGACCGTTCTTTGTCTGGAGCCGGCCCCATAGCCAAGCACCTTGAGCCCGCTGTCGGGAACGGACTCTTTTACCAATCTACTACTGGCTTATGACCGCCGTTGGTACTGTTCGAAGGCGTAATCGACCGTGTTCTTCTCGTTACGAACCCCTGGCTGCCGGTCAATTAACTGAAATTTCGTATAATCAATCGCTGGCATCCAGGTGTCGCCATCAAATCCGGCATCAATCACGGTCCGGTAAAGGTAATCGACGTCATCGACTAAGCCGGCGAAAATCTGCGCCCCGCCGACCACGAAAATTTTCTCCATCGGTCGTTGGGCAGCGTATTCTCGCACCGCGTCTAGTGAATTGAGCACAACCACGCCGGAAGGAAACTCACTAGCGTCACGATGGCTCACCACCACGTTGGTCCGGTTAGGCAGTGCTTTCGGAAATGACGCAAACGTCTTGGCGCCGGCAACAATGGTGTTGCCCGTCGTCACGGTCTTGAAGTAGTGCATGTCGGCTGGCAGGTGCCACGGTAGGCTTCCGTGAAACCCGATGACGCGTCCCTGGCTCTCAGCCCATAAAAAGATCAGCATCGCAGTCTCCTCCTTGTTTAGACGGCCACCGGCGCCTTGATAGCGGGCGCTGGGTCGTAGCCGGTTACCTTAATATCGCTCATTTCATAATCAAAAATACTGGATTTGTCCGGATTCAACCACAGTTGTGGTGCGGCTTTCGGCGTCCGGGCCAGCTGCGTTTCAATCTGGTTGATGTGGTTCTTGTAAATGTGCGCGTCACCCAGGGTGTGCACGAAGTCACCGACCTCCAGGCCAACCTCCTTGGCAATCAGCGAGGTCAGTAAGGCGTAGCTGGCAATGTTAAACGGCACGCCGAGGAAAATATCCCCGCTCCGTTGGTAGAGCTGACAGCTCAGCTTGCCATCGTTCACGTAAAATTGGTACAGCGTGTGACAAGGTGGTAAGGCCATGGACGGCACATCGGCGGGATTCCAGGCAGACACGATCAT
Source organism: Levilactobacillus mulengensis (assembly GCF_003946045.1). Taxonomy (GTDB): domain Bacteria; phylum Bacillota; class Bacilli; order Lactobacillales; family Lactobacillaceae; genus Levilactobacillus; species Levilactobacillus mulengensis. Next base: position 169,494 of record NZ_RHNW01000001.1, read on the forward strand.
TCGCCGAGAATCCGGATGGGTCCGCAGCGTATCGATCACGTTGGCCAACTGGTCAATCGTTTCGCCGTTGTGGCCCTGCCAAGCGCGCCACTGACTCCCGTAGACCAGGCCTAGGTCCCCGTAATGGTCCCCAAAGGCTTGGTCCGTGAGAATCTTGTCACAAAAGGCTTTTTTCTCCGCCTGATACTGTTGGTTAAAGTCTGGGTTGACTAATGACCGCCGCCCAAAGTCGGTCATGTCCGGGCCGTGGTAATCGGGACTGGCCACATAACGTTGGAAGGCCCATTCGTCCCAAATATGGTTGTGGTGTTGCAGGAGAAAACGAATATTCGTGTCGCCCCGCAAGAACCACAAAAGTTCGGATTTAATCAATCCAAAGGGGACCTTTTTCGTGGTCAACAAAGGAAAGCCTTCCTGCAGGTTGAACCGCATCTGGTAACCAAACAGACTGATGGTCCCGGTGCCCGTTCGGTCGGTCTTCTCGTGGCCCTCGTTCAGAACCTTCTTCGCCAAATCTAAATACCCGTCTTCTAACACGTGACCGTCTCCTATTCTGCGTATTCGCTGAGGTATTCCCAACGCGTCATTTTTTCATCCAACTGTTTGTCTAAGTCGTCTAATTGTGACTGAAGATCGGCCAACTTATCATAGTTGTCGCCGTTGGCGTTCATGGCCGTTTGGACCTGAGACTTCTGATCTTCCAGGCCATCGATGACGCCTTCGATGCCTTCCCATTCCTTCTGTTCCGCGTAGGTCAGTTTGACCTTTTTGCGGGGTTCAGCCGGTTTTTGTTCGGCTTTTGGCATGGCCTTGGCCTTCTCGGTTTTAGCCGCTTGTTTGTATTGGGCTTGTTCATCCGCCAAATAACTGCTGAAGCGACCGGAGTACCGTTCGATATCGCCGTTACCCGTAAAGATCAATAGGCGGTCGGCGACCTTGTCCAGGAAGTACCGGTCATGGGAAACGGTGATGACGGTACCGGCAAATTGTGAAATATAGTCTTCCAAAACAGTCAACGTCCCAATATCTAAGTCGTTTGTGGGTTCATCCAGTAAGAGGACGTTAGGTTGTTCCATTAATAGTTTCAACAAGTATAACCGGCGTTTTTCCCCACCGGATAGCTTGCGAATCAGCGTCCCGTGCATGAACCGTGGGAACAGGAATTGTTCCAGTAATTCGGTGACACTAACGGAATTGCCGGCCTTGTCCGTGACGTTTTGGCCGACTTCGGACAGGTAGTTGATCATCCGTTTGTCATCCGGAATGGGTTCGATCTGTTGGGTGTAGTAGGCCATTTTCACGGTCTCCCCAATCGACACGATACCAGAATCCAGTGGCAGGCGTTGGGCAATGACGTTTAAGAGACTGGACTTACCGGCCCCATTTTCCCCACTGATCCCGATACGCTCGCCACCTTGAATCAGGTCGTCAAAGTCCTTTAAGATGACGTGGTCGCCCAGGGTCAGGTTGGCGTCCTTGAGTTCAATCACCTTTTTCCCGAGTCGTTGCTGACCCAGGGAGATGGCGACGTTGTTCTGGACTTGCCGGGTGCCGACGTTGCTGGCAATATCGTTAAAGCGGTTGATTCGCGCCTGCTGCTTGGTGGAACGGGCCTTAGCCCCCGCCTTCATCCAAGCCAATTCTTTCTTGTACAATTGTTGCTGTTTCTGATCAGCTTCGGCTTCCTGGCTGACCCGCTCGGCCTTTTCCTGCACGTAGGCTTGGTAGTTGCCGGGGTATTGATACAGCTTCCCAAAATCAAGTTCCCAAATTTGGTTGGCAATTTGGTCCAGGAAGTACCGGTCATGGGTCACGACCAGTAAGGCACCCTTGTAGGACGCCAGGTATTGTTGGAGCCAGGCAATGGAGTCAAAGTCCAAGTGGTTGGTCGGTTCGTCCAGCAGTAATAAATCGGGCGACTGAATCAAAACTTGGGCTAAGCCGACCCGCTTGATTTGGCCCCCGGACATCGTCTTGATGGCTTGTGACAGGTCCGTGATCTTCAATTGCGTCAGGATGGTCTTGACATCGCTCTCGGCCGTCCAGGCATCCTGTTCGTTCATCTGGGCTTCAGCGTCCAGGTACCGTTGTTGGGCCTTGGCATCTTCCGGATGAGCACCGTAAGCGGCTAATGCCGCCTCGTAGCGCCGAATCGTGACGAAGACCTTTTGATCACCAGAGAAAACGGCATCCATCACCGTTAAATTCTCGTCCAGCTCGGGTTTTTGCGTGAGGTAGCCGATGGTGTAGTCCTTGGGCGTCTCAATGGCGCCGGTCTGTTCATTGCTAATGCCCGCTAACGTGTTCAGCAGCGAGGTTTTCCCACTCCCATTGACCCCAATCAGGCCGATGCGGTCGTGTTCGTTAATAATAAAATTTAAATTGTCAAAAAGCGTTTTCTCCCCGTAAGTCCGGTGAAGATTTTCTGCGCGTAAGGTTTGCATAAATTGTTCACTCTCTTATTCTCAAATTACCGTTAGGCGTTGACGTGAGCCACCAGCGCGGCTGTTTCGTTGGGGAGCACACCCGTGACGACTTGGTATTCCAAATCGCCCAGGATGGCCCCCAATTGCGGTCCGGGTTGAATGCCGGCCTGCATGAGTTCTTTCCCCGTAATGGCTAATTCTTTCTTGTGCTGAATCGGTAAGGCTGCTAGTTGGCCCTGTAGCGCGGTTCCTCGGTCAGGCGCCCCAAAAATCACGGCCACCTCGTTGGCAACTGGCGTGAGGTCTGCCCCACATTGGTACAGTTGCCAGGCGTTCAGGTCACCGGTTGCCAGAATTTGCGCAGCTCTGCTAGCGGTCTGGACGGCCGTAATGGTCTGATTGGCTGTCTTCCAATGTTTCAAGAATGGCGTCACAGCGGCACTATCCAGCCCAAATTTAGTTGCCAGCAGCGTCCAGGCAGCGACCTCGCTGGAGACGCCTTGGGTCAGTTCCGTGGCCAACGCCGTCAGTGCGGGGCCGTGGTCCGCAAAGTCCGGGCAGTGTTGCCACAGACCGGTGGTCATAAAGTCCTGAAGGCCGCGTTGTGGCGCCTTGCCTTGCAGGAGCTTCAGCAGCTCGACCTGGGTCCGTTCCACGGCGATTTTGGCCAGCAGTTGGGCGTGGGCCATGATGGCTGCCAGGGTCTCGTCAACGATGCTGAAGTCTAATTGACTGGCAAACCGGACCGCCCGCATCATTCGCAAGGCGTCTTCGTGGAACCGTTCTTGGGGATCGCCCACCGCCCGAATTTGGTGATTAGCCATATCTGTCAGGCCGTCGAACAGGTCGATGACTTCCCCGTCTTCCTTCATGGCCAAGGCATTAATGGTAAAGTCCCGTCGCTTTAAGTCCTCGGCGAGTGACCGCACAAAGGTGACCTGGTCCGGCCGCCGGTAATCGGTATAGGTCGATTCGGACCGGAAAGTTGTGGTCTCGTAGCCAGTGCCGTGATCCAGAATCATCACGGTGCCGTGTTCAATTCCGGTGTCGACGGTCCGTTTAAACAGGCCTTTGATCTCATTGGGATAGGCACTCGTCGCGATATCCACGTCATGGATGGCCTTGCCCAGAATGGTGTCCCGCACACTGCCGCCCACAAAGTAGGCTTCATAGCCGGCCTGCTCAATGGTCTGTAAGACTGGCCGGGCCAATTCAAATTCGTTTGGTAAGTGTTCTAATTTCATTTATGTTCACCCTTTTTTGCCAGTTGATTTCTGTTTTTACTCACTATGCCAGTCTAACAGATTCGCCCCGGAAATTGAATGCAAAGTGCTGGGCCCGGACCCGAAAATTGTATGACTACAATCAAGGGCTGGCACTGATTGGCTCGAAAGAGCTTCATGTGCGAATCACGGGTGTGCTATGATGGGTTTAGCAATAAAACCGTTTGGGGCTTGTTAGGTTAATCAACTGGCTAGTTGAAGTCAGGGAAAGTTTGCACCTAAATTCAGCAATCTCATAGCGCTAACGCAGGCCCAAACGGATTAGAAAACACGTTGCCAGCACCCCGTGGTGAACGTGCGTTGGGAGTGGATGGTATGACACAAAAGGACGAATCGATTCGCCTGTTTGACCTGCTCATGATTGGCATCGGTTGCGCCATGTTTGCATTTGGTTTAGTCTTCTTTAACATTGCGAATCACCTCGCGGATGGGGGCATCTCGGGGATCACGCTGATTTTGCGGGCGCTCTTCCACATTGACCCCGCCTATTCAACGATTCTGATCAACGTGCCCCTCATCGTGATTGGGTGGCGCTTCTTGGGTCGGCAATCGCTGGTCTATACGATTTACGGGACCCTGATGTTGTCCCTCTTCTTATGGATCTGGCAACGGGTGCCCCTGGTGATCGACCTGCACGGCGACCTCTTACTATCTGCCTTGGGTGCTGGTCTGGTCGGCGGCCTCGGCTCTGGTCTGCTCTACCGTTACGGCGGCACGACCGGTGGGACCGATATTGTCGCGCGAATCTTTGAACGCTTCCGGGGCGTGCCCATGGGGCGGACGCTTCTTTACTTAGACGTGGTCGTCCTACTGATTTCACTGGTCTACATCGACATCCAGCACATGGCCTACACGTTGATTTACTCCTACGTGTTCTCGCGGATCGTCAACTTCACACTGGAGGGGGCCTACGCGGCGCGCGGGGTCATCATTGTTTCCGCCAAGCACCAAGAAATTACGAACGATATCATGGACCAAATGGAACGCGGCGTCAGCCTGATCAACGCCGAGGGTGGCTACTCCCACCAGGATCGTAAAATGATTTACGTGGTCGTGGCCCCTGGCGAGCTGTATCAGCTGCGGCAAATCATCTCGCGGCATGATTCGCGGGCGTTCGTGTCCGTGGTCAACGTGAATGAGGCTTTAGGTGAAGGCTTCTCGTTCGAGGTTCCGAAAAAAGGTCTCCTGGGCAAATTTAAACGTTAGTGACTGGGTTTTAGCAACCGCGGGTTTTGCGGTTGCTTTTTATTTTGTTTAAATAGGTTAAAGTAATTATTGTGTTCTAACCCAAACAAAAAGAACGTCCCCGCAGAGACCCTCTTTTTCAAAAATTTAGTCTTCGTAGCCCTCCAGCATCAGTGCCATTTCCGCATCGTCTGGAACGACCTGTAAATAGGCGTGCAATAGCTTGATGACCTGTTCCGTGGCCCCTTCTTCGCGATAGAAGTAGATGGCGGGCTTCAGGAAGTCGGCTTGATCCATAAAGAATGGTTGGGCCGCATCGTAGTATTTCCGCGCGGCAGCAAAGTCTTCCTGGTGTTCGGCCGTGATGGCCAGGTTCCAGTACAACTGTGGATCGGCATCTTCGCTCTTCACATACGGTTGAACCAGGTCGGCATTCTCCTGCCACCGCTCCTGCTTCACGTAAAGGTTACTTAGCTGGATGACGGCGCTTAAATCGTCGCTGTCGAGCTGATGGCCGTGGGTCAGGTACTTCTCCGCCATCTTCTCATCATCGAGCTTAGTGGCCACGTGAGCCGCCTGTAACCAGAGCTTTTCGTTGTACTGGTCGACACCCAGTCCCTCTTGCAGGGCCGTGAGTGCTTCGGGCAAACGATTCTCCTCCTCCAACGCCTGTCCCAGGTACGGGTACAGGGAGGTGTAGTGCGCATCGCTGTCCTTCAGCTCGTTAAAGAGCCGAATGGCAGTTGGCCGCTCCTTCAGTTGCAGATAGGTAAAGGCCGTCTCAAACTTCACGTCCGGCGTCATGTTCCCCGGGTGAATCTGTTTGAGATACCCGATGGCTTGCTCAAAGCGTCCAGCGTTGGCATAGGCGACCCCGAGCCGTTCGACGATGTTGACCCGCGACAGTTCCGTGGTACCGGCCGTAATCAGGTCTAAATACAGCGGAATGGCCTTTCTAAACTCACGCATGGTGAAGTAGAGCTCCGCCAAGGCAAACGTGATGACGGGCTCGTCAGGGGCTAATTTCTTGGCCGTCAGTAACTTCTGTTCACTGACTTCGAAGAGCTCCTGGGTCTGATACAGATCGGCCGCCACCATCAGAGATTCGATATAGGCTGGTGAATCCGGCTTGACCTGGTTCAAGTAATCCAGGGCCTCGTCATTTTTGTCTTCATCAATCGCAATGTCGGCTAAGTTGGTCCGTAGTTCGTCTTCGTCCGGATACTTTTTTAATAATTTTTCATAAATGCGTCGAGACTGGTTGAGAAACCCCAGGGAATACAGCTCTTCCCCCAGGCTAAAAAGCGTCTCATCGTCATCGTGGCGCAGTGACAAGGCATACTGCTTTTTAAAATCTTCAAGTTGGCCCTTTTCCAGTTGGTCCAGCGCCGTTTCTGCGTAACTCATAACCCGCCTCCATCGTTGTTTGTCGGTTTCTATCTAACTAAATCAGCACTTACCATCTTACCACCGTTACCGGCAAATGTGGTGGCAAATGATTGCCTAGTCCGACTATTCAGGTTCTTCGGAAAATTCTAAACTAGTTAAGCACAGCAAAAAACCAGCCCGGCATACGCCGCACTGGCTCTTTTAGTCGTTAAATAATAAATTATTTAACAGCATCCTTTAAAGCTTTACCTGGCTTGAATGCAGGTACTTTGCTTGCAGGAATTTGGATTTCTTGTCCAGTTTGTGGGTTACGGCCCTTACGAGCTGCACGTTCACGAACTTCAAAGTTACCAAAGCCGATCAATTGAACCTTTTCGCCTTTAGCTAAAGTTGCTTGGACAGAATCGAAGACTGCGTCAACTGCAGCCGTTGCGTCCTTTTTAGTTAAGCCAGTTGCAGTTGCAACATCGCTAACCAATTGTGCTTTGTTTGCCATTTTGAATTCACCTCCTGAATAGAAGATTAGATGAATGTCATCTAGTGATCATTTTTGAGTGGTCCAAAAATGATGAAACAAATACGGTCAACCGCATCATTTCTTTATCAAAGATAGCACAGGAAGCCTTATATGACAAGGGATAACGCCATTTTTCCTCAATAAAACTTCAAGAAAGACGATTTTTACTAAGAAATCGTTAAAATCCGGCGAAAAAGCTGGTCTTATGCCCGTTGTTCTACTTCCGTGCGCGCTCAATCAAATGGATCGGGGTCCCTTCGAAATCGAAGTGTTCCCGGATCTGATTCTCTAAGAACCGCTCGTAGGAGAAGTGCATCATCTTCGGGTCATTGACAAAGACCACGAAGGTTGGTGGCGCGACCGCAACCTGCGTCCCGTAGTAAACCCGAAGCCGCTTCCCGTTGTCGGAAGGCGTTGGGTTCAGGGCAATAGCATCCATGATCACGTCGTTCAACGTGGCGGATTGAACCCGCTTGTTGTGGTTTTCAGAGACTCGCTTGATCATGGCTGGGAGTTGATCCAGCCGTTGACCAGTCTTAGCGGAAACGAAGACGATTGGCGCATAGCTCAGGTATTGGAACTCCTGACGAATCAAGTTTTGGAAGTCCGTCAACGTGTGATTATCCTTCTTCAGGGTATCCCATTTGTTGACCAGGATAATGATTCCCCGACCTGCTTCATGGGCGTAACCAGCAACCCGCTTATCTTGTTCGCGAATACCTTCTTCGGCGTTTAAGACGACCAGCACGACGTCTGAATCATCAATCGCCCGCATGGCCCGCATGACACTGTACCGTTCCGTGTTTTCGTAGACCTTACCCCGCTTACGAATCCCGGCCGTATCGACCATCGTAAACTTGGTATCGTCCGCCACGAACTTGGTATCGACCGCATCACGCGTGGTCCCTGCGATATTAGACACAATGACCCGGTCTTCACCGAGCATCGCGTTGACTAACGAAGACTTGCCGACGTTCGGCCGACCAATCAGACTGAAACGAATCGAGTCGTCCTTAGGCGCACCCTCATCGTCAGGGAATTCCTTGACGACGGCGTCCAGCAGATCCCCAAGACCTAACCCATGAACCCCAGAAACAGGGTATGGATCGCCGAAGCCTAGGGAGTAGAAGTCATAGACCGTCTCCCGGGTTTCAGGGTTATCGGCCTTGTTCACTGCCAGAATAACGGGCTTGTCGGCCCGGTACAGGATCTTAGCGACCTTTTCATCAGCATCGGTCACGCCCTCAGGAGCACTCACGATAAAGACAATGACGTCGGCCTCTTCGATGGCGATTTCAGCCTGTTGCGTAATTTGCGTTAAAAATGGTTCATCACCGAGGTCAATCCCCCCGGTATCAATCATCCGAAACTCGGTTCCCAGCCATTCGGCGTGGGTGTAGATCCGGTCACGGGTAACCCCGGGCGTATCCTCAACGATGGAGATCCGTTCGCCAGCGATCCGGTTGAACAGGGTTGACTTCCCGACGTTGGGGCGGCCAACAATGGCAACGATTGGAAATGCCACGATAAATCCCTCCTTTAATGATCACGTTTTGTGACATGAAAAGGGTTCAGAACGAAACCAACAAAGTTCCGTCCTAAACCCTCTTCAACCAAAACGTATTAGTTGTTTTCGTTATCTTCCATATCTTTCTTCAAGCTGTCCCCAATGAGGTCACCTAAAGAGAAACCGGTGCTTTCTTCTGGGGCGTTAGCCGTTGAAGTTTCAGCAGAGTTCCGGTTGTTACGACGACGGTTGCCGCCGTTGTTGTTCCGGTTCCGGTTGTTGTTACTGTTGTTGCTGCTGTGGTTTTCAGAAGAATCGTCAGCAGATTGTGGCTTTTCTTCCAAGGCCTTGATGGATAATGCCAAACGGTGATCGTCTGGACGAACATCTAAGACCTTAACCTTGATTTCTTGACCAACCTTCAGAACGTCAGCAGGCGTTGCGATGTGTTGGTGAGAAATCTGGGAAATGTGAACCAAACCTTCAACACCTGGGAAGACTTCAACGAAGGCACCAAAGCTAGTCAGGCGCTTAACAGTCCCGTCCAAGACACTGCCTTGAGGGGCCTTTTCTTCGATACCGTCCCAAGGTTCTGGTAAGGTTTGCTTGATGGAAAGGGAAATCCGGTCACGATCTGGATCAACAGATAAGACCTTAACCTTAACATCTTGGCCAACCTTCAAGACATCGCTAGGCTTTTCAACCCGTTCGAAGGCGATTTCTGAAACGTGGACCAACCCATCAACGCCACCAAGGTCAACGAAGGCACCGAAGTTTGTCAGACGAGCAACTTTACCTTCGACAATGTCGCCGGCAGTTAACTTAGCCATGATTTCTTCTTTTTGTGCAGCCCGTTGCTTTTCAACGATTGCGCGGTGAGATAAGATCAAGCGGTTTTCGCTTGGTTCGATTTCAACGATCTTGAATTCAAGCGTTTGTCCCTTGAATTGTGCCAAATCTTCAACGAAGTGGTCTGAAGCCATGGATGCAGGTACGAAACCACGCACACCGGCGTCAACGACTAACCCACCCTTAACCACTTGGGTAACAGGGGCAGTCAACGTATGACCAGCTTCGAATTCCTTTTGGATGTCGTCCCAAACCTTACGGGCTTCCAAACGACGTTGTGACAGTAAGTAACTGCCGCCTTCCTTGTCGGTACCGATCCGAGAAATTACGACGAGGTCCATAACGTCCCCGACTTTAATTACAGATTTAATGTCATCTACTGGCTTAGTAGACAGTTCCTTCTTGGGAACGACCCCTTCAACGCCAGTATCAGCAATCCCGACGATTGCTTGTTGGTCATCATCGATTGCTAAGACTTCACCCTTAACAACGTCACCGACCTTAACGGTGTCGATGCTGTTTAAAGCATCTAATAAATCATTGTTTTCATTGTTTTGACTCGTGCCATTTTCACTCATGCGAAATTTTCCTCCTTGCGACAACTCTATATACTATTTTAGCTGATTGTGCTTATAAAAGCTAGTAAAATGCCTATTTCTCTAGGATTCTTTTTCTTGGATGATTTCTGCGATCCTATCAGCGACCTGTTCGATGCTCATAGACGTAGTATCCAAGCGGATTGCGTCGGCTGCCTGGGTCAATGGTGAAACCTTCCGCGTGGAATCTTTTCGGTCCCGTTCTTCGATTTCATGCTTCAAAGTTGCCAGTGGTGTGTTGATTCCCTTGGCCGCATTGTCCTTCAACCGCCGTTGCGCCCGTTCGTCCACGCTGGCGACCAAGAAAATCTTGACCTCAGCCTTGGGCAAAACCGTTGACCCAATATCCCGACCGTCCATCACAATGCCACCAGCTTCAGCAATTTGCCGTTGCCGTTCCGTCAATTCGGTTCGGACAGCTGGCAAAGCAGATACAGCCGACACAGAATTGGTGACGTCCGGTTGGCGAATCGCCAACGTCACTTCCGTCTCGTCAACGAAAACTTTTTGAACGGGGGTCCCCGGTTCAAACCGAATCGTGATTTGATCCAATAACTGCTTGACCGCAGCCTCGTCGGTCAGCCCGACGCCTGCTTGCAACACCTTCCAAGTAATAGCCCGGTACATGGCACCCGTATCACAGTAGATGTAGTGGAACCGTTGGGCAACGATCTTAGCGACCGTACTCTTCCCTGCGGAAGCCGGCCCATCGATAGCCACTTGTAAACCTTGTTTCTCCATGACAACCAAACTCCTATCAAATAGTTTTAAAACTTAGCGAACCCGTAACTTCTGTCCCGGATAGAGGGAAGAGCCGGAAGACAGGCCGTTTAATTCCAATAATTTTTGGACGGAGATTCCCGCGTTCGTTGCAACCCGGTAAACCCCTTGTCCTGATTCAACCGTGGCATACTTAGAACCAGCCGCCGTGCTACTACTGGTTGCGGCACTGCTACTATGACTGTTGCTGGTAGCCGTACTTGATTCAGTGGCCGAACTGGTGGTAGCCGAAGAACTGCTAGTCGTCTTAGCCGAACTAGCAGTTGTGGTTGAAGTTGTTGATTTCTTAGGTGAGCTCGTTGTGGTCGCTGAAGAAGACTTCTTAGTAGAAGCTTTCTTCTTGTGACTGGAGCTCTTGGCCTTACTGGATGAGCTGGAGGAACTTGCCGCCACCTTTTCCGTATTTTGTGGCCGATTGACAGCGCTTTGACGCGCCAAGCCGTAAACCAATGAGGCCGCAGCAATAACCACGATAATTGCCACCAAAATAACCGTTACCATGGTGTTGCTGTGATTTTGCCGCCGCATCTTCGTTCGTGACAGGTTCCCCTGGTCGTCCCGATCATCGGCAAACGATTGATCCCACGGGTGGGACTCCTGTTCCTTCGACGTTTGATCGTCACGCTTCTGACTCATCATCTAACCTCCCTGAAAAACTTTCACCCGTAATTGTACCACGTACCGTACCATTTCGATAGCTATAATTGCCGAAAATGTCGGTGTCGCGGCATTCTTTAGAACTCTCTTAACGATGTTTACAGTTTTTTAATCTTAAAATAAGCGCACCAACCGTTCCTGCCACCCCACTGTGGCCGTTGGCGTGATGGGGTTGGCCTGACGCGTCAAGCCATGGGCCGCTAAATCCAGGGGCACGTTGCCGGGGGCACAACAGGCTTCGTCATGCGCGGGGGGCTCTTCGTCAAAGGCCTGCAGCCACTTCTCGCGCAGGCAGGTGGTCGACTTCGCATACGCTACCATCTGTGACAGCGCATGGTTTCGCTCCCGCTCTCGACCGGCAAATAACCGTTCCACGGCGGCCTGACTGATTCCATGATTGCGATAGAACGCCAACAGGTGAATCTGGGGATCGTCGGCCGCAAAGCTGGTGGGGTGCGCATAATAGCGGTGAATGGTATCCGGTTCCGGGCGGTTGGACTGACCCAGGGCTAAGGGCAACTGCTCATCACCCGGCGCGTATAGCAAAACAGCCACACTGGACTGGCCGTCGCGCCCGGCCCGCCCGATTTCCTGGGCGTAACTCTCCAGGTCGGCTGGCAGGTGATAGTGAATCACAAACCGGACGTTATCCTTGTCGATACCCATGCCAAATGCACTGGTGGCGCAGATAACGTCCAGTTGGTCGGCCATGAACTGCTGTTGAATCTTGAACCGATCCTCGGCATCTAGGCCCGCATGGTAGGCCGCAGCCTGCACCCCGGCCGTCTGTTGGAGCCACAACGCGGTATCGCTGGCCTGCTGCTTGCTGGAAAAGTAAATGACGCCAGGCCGCGGTAAATGGGTCACTAAATCCAGTAACCGGGCCTGTTTGGTTGCCTCGTCGGCGACGTTCTCCACGTCCAAGAAAATGTTCGGCCGATTAACTGATTCGGTTACCACCCGAGGCGTGCTCCGCAGCTGCTTAGCAATCTCTTGACGAGTCTGCTGGCCCGCCGTGGCGGTCAGCATCAACGTTAGCGGCCGATTAAGCTTCTCCCGAATCGCGCCCAGTAGTAGATATTCTGGCCGAAAGTCCGGTCCCCACTGAACGATACAGTGCGCCTCATCGATGACCAAGAGGCTGATATTAACCTGATGTAGCCGGTCAAGCATCTGGGGTTGCGACAGCATTTCTGGGGATAAAAATAAAAATTCTAACGCATTTAAGTGATTTAAGATGTGTAACCGTTCCCCAAATGGGGTCAACGAATTAATGGCTGCGGCCCGTTTGAACCCATTCATCCGCATCCGATCGACCTGGTCGTTCATGAGCGACAGGAGTGGCGAGACAATCAACACGCACCCCGGATGCCGGTACCCGTAAAGCTGATAGATCAGGGTTTTTCCGGCCCCCGTTGGCAAGATTGCCAGGGTGTCCTGCCCCGCCTCCAGGCTTTCGAGGGCCGCGGCCTGCCCCGACCGAAAGTGGTCGAAGCCGAAGACCCGTTGTAGGCTAGCCGTCAACGTTTCCGTCATGCTGTCACCTCCTGTTTGATTCGCCAAATGGCATAGAGTCGAAAATAAAAGAAATCATAGCGGTCCTGCATCGCTTGGGGCAACGCCGAATACTGCCAGTCATCCAGATTGCCCTGAACGGCGGCCTGAAATTCCGTGCGCACTGACTGTGGGAGCACGCTATCGTACGGAAAATCGGTCAGGGGCAACATAATTGCCGCCTCTAACAAATGTTCGCGGACCGTGCTGAGCTTGATCTTACGACGATTGGCCACTTGCTGGAGGTCGCCTCCCGCTGCCACGGCGGCCAGCGTTGCCTGGGCACTCACTGAGACGGGAACCCGCCAGAGTGGTGTCAACAAATCATGCAGCGGGTGCTCCGGGTGACGGGCGTCTCTGGCAATCTGGGTGACCCCGTCAAACTGCCGCAACCGCACTTGCCAGAGCGTCGTTTGGTGGGCCAATGCCAGCTGCTCCAGGGTCAGGCCCGGCTGGTCAAAGCCCGTAAACTGGTCGGTCATGATGTCAGCCGTGCTGGCCGGCAGTTGCTGGAGGCTGGCCACCAAGGCCTGGGCCAGTGTTGGTGCCAAGTCTGGTCCCTTGGCCCCGTGAAACCACTGCCGCACGTGTCGCCGGGTCTCCTGGTCGGTCGCCAACGGATAGTACTGCGCCGTGCTATGGGCGTACTGCGAGGTCACCTGAACCGCTAGCAACAAGCGTTGGCGTGCCGCCAGCATATCTAAATTTACCCAATGATCGACCGTTACGGGCCGGTAAGCGGGTATTTTGGTCAGCGCCTGGGCGCCCTGATCCGTGAGTCGTAAGGTCTTTTGCTCGGCATCGACCGTCAACCAGTCACGCTGCTGTAAGTCCTGCACTGCATTGTCGAGGCCACCGCGGTCCAACTGTTTGGCCAGGTTCAACAGCGGCAACAGGTGATAACGCTGACCCCAGTAGAGGGTCGACACCGTTTTTTTGCCGCGCAAGAGATTTTCAATCACACGAATTCGCCGGTCCTGTTTGGCACTCAATAACTGGCCTAAATCACTCGCCTCCACAGTAGACCCTCCTCTCAATCTTAAAGTCTTTGTTCAGTTTACCATAGAAAAAGGACCGGCACGTGGCCGGTCCTTCGTTTCGAAAAATTTGTTAGTGATGTGGTTATGAGAGCGTATGCTTGGCCAACCACGGTGCCATTCGGCGGCTCAATAGAATGAACAGAATGCCCAGGATAATTCCCTTCAATAGATTAAACGGAATAACGCCCAGCAAAATCAGTTTGTTCACGGGCAGGCCCAGTGACATGCCCCACACCTTCAAGTAAAGCGGCGTAATGACCCACCAGTTAGCTAAGGATAGGACCACCGTCAGCGTCAGCGTTCCGACGATCACGGCCACGATTTGCCGCTTCAAACCGGGTTGTGCGTCGCCCTGCTTATGCTTCAGCACGTAGCTGATTGGCAAGATGTAGGCGATATCCGCAATGAATGCCGTGAGCACCCCGATGAAGTTGACGATGTCCAGTCCGGTCGACACGAAGTAGAGTAATTCTTTCACGGCCGCAATCATCACCGCACCCGCGGGACCAAATAAACTCATGCCCAGCAGGACGACCAGATCACTTAGGTCGAGCTTCATATACGGCACAATCGGAATGATTGGTACCGACACAAACATCAACACGTAAGCAACACCGGCAAACAGTGCCATCTCGACCATCGAACGAACATTCAACCCATTGTGACTATTTTCCATGATACCTGTTCCTCCTTGCGGCCATCTCGTGACAAAACCACAGAAAAAGGTCCTGCCACAGAAGGGCAAGACCTTGGGTTTTACGTAAATGAGTTTGCGCAAAAAGCAATGTCTCATCTTCTGCATACCAGACTATACTGTCGGTCTCGGAGTTACACCGAATTCACCGCTTGCGCGGGTCGCGGACTTTAACCGCCGGTCGGGAATTCCACCCTGCCCTGAAGATGAACCTAAATTTTAATTACAAATTCAATATACTAAGATTTTCTAAAGCTGTCAACCGCTTACGTTAAATTAATCCGGTTAATCGTCGGAGCTCTTTAACTTCTTCGGGCTTTAAATGCCGCGACTCACCAGCATTTAACCCCTTCAACGTTAAGAAACCGTACTGCTCCCGCTTTAATTTTTCGACGGGTAAGCCCACGGCCGCCAACATCTTTTTGACTTGATGGTTCTTACCTTCGTGAATCGTCAGGGAGACAATGGCTGTCTTCTTTTTATCATCCACGCTAATGATCTTGCCCTTGGCCGGCGCGTAGGTCTCGCCCTCGACCGTCATGCCTTGGCGCAAGCTCTTCATCTCATCGTTCGTAGGAATACCCGTGACCTTGGCGATGTAGGTCTTTTCGACCTCGTACTTCGGGTGGGTCAAGCGATTCGCCAGCTCACCGTCGTTGGTCAGCAGCAAGAGCCCTGCCGTATCGTAATCCAACCGGCCGACCGGGTAGATTCGTTGGCTGATGCCTTCAACCAGGTCGACGACGGTCTTACGGCCCTTGTCATCGTTGGCTGTGGAAATGACACTCCGCGGCTTGTACATCAGAATATAGACGGGAGCTTCGGTCGTCACGGGGACCCCGTCGACCACGATTTTATCGTGTGCGCCGACCTTGGTGCCCAGTTCCGTGACCACGGACCCGTTGACCCGCACGCGGCCACTCATGATTAATTTTTCTGATTGACGTCGTGAAGCAACCCCGTCGTGGGCCAAAACTTTTTGTAAACGTTCCATGTTAGGTTTCATCTCCTGATTGGTTGAGCTGTTCGTTAAACGCCTGCAAGAACAGGTCGCCGCCGTCCACTTCTTCACTGGTACTAGGCGTGGCTGCGGCTGGTAGCGGCGGTAGATCCGCCAACTTTTCTAAGCCGAAATAGTCCAGGAAGTAGGCACTAGTCCGGTACAGCTTGGGTCGACCGGGCTCGTCTAGTCGCCCGGCATCTTCAATCAGCCGGCGCAAGACCAGCTTCTGCACCGTCGAGGCACTCTGGACCCCACGAATCTCATCGACTTCGATTCGCGTAATCGGCTGGCGATACGCAATGATGGCCAGCACTTCCAAGGAGGCCGGCGACAAACTGGTGCTCAGCGGATTTTCAAAATAGTGTTTGATGACGTCCGCGGTCGCTTCCTTGGTGACCAGCCGGTAGGTGGTGTCGTTGACCATGAGTTCCAAGGCCGAATCGGCATCGGCAGCATATTTCTGGGCCAGCTTCTCCAGACTGGCGAGAATGGCCGGCCGCATCAGTCCCGTCGCGGCTGCTAGATCCGCAACCGTAATGCCCTCGTCACCGCTGACGAATAGCAGGCTTTCAATCTGAGCTAGGGGTGACATCGGTGGCGTACCTTCCTTCCATTTGTAAAAAGTTCACTTGTAACGGTGCCAGGCGGCCGGCCTGTTGTAGGCGGACCTGACGCTGACGAGCCAGCTCCAACACAGCCAAAAAGGTGGTCACGATTTCTTCCATGACCGGTTGTTTCGCCAGCAAATAATCAAAGGCCACTGGCCCCTTGGCTTGCCGCAAGCGTCCCAACACCGTGGTCATTTGGGCCTTGATGGTGAAATGTTCTTGGTGAATGCTTTGCGTCACGGGCTTGGCAACCATCGCCCGGTGAATCAAGCGACTCAGGGCATTTTGCAGGTCACTCGGCTGAATGCCGGGTGCCACGGTCAAGGCGACTGAGTCGGGCACGGCCATCGCTGGTCGGGTAAAGTGTTGTTGCCGGTCGACGGCCCGTTGCTTCAGTTCCTGGGCCGCTTGCTTGTAGCGCTGGTATTCCAGCAATTGGTTGACCAACTCTTCACGAGGGTCGCCCCCGTCGTCTTCATCGAGGAGTTCAACCGTCTGGGGCTTGGGCAACAGCAGCTTCGCCTTGATGGCCATCAGATTCGCCGCCATGACAAAGTATTCACCCGCAATATCTAACCGTAACGTCTGCATTTGGTGCAGGTAGGTCAAATATTGACTGGTAATGGTACTGATGCGGATATCATAAATATCCATTTCATTGGTTTTAATTAGATGTAACAGTAGGTCTAATGGGCCCTCGAAGTCACTGACCTGAATCAGTGGCTGGCCGTTCGTTGTGGCTTTGTCCATGGTGATACTCCCATTTTGCAATAATCTTAGCGGTGGTTAAGGTCCCCATCAAGCGTTTGGTTGGAACTGCCGTCGCGAGTTGGTCTAACATTTGCCAGGTGTTGCGCGTCAGTTGCTTATCTGGCATCAGTGTGATCAACCGAACAACTAAGAAGTCGCCCTGACTCTCGGTGCCTAACGCCCCGGCAAAGTCATCGTTTTCGTCCTTCCACAAGTACAGGCACCGGTCGTCGCCGCCCTGATACCAGGCTAGCTCGCGTTGCAGCCGGTCCCAGTCCTTGAAGTTGGGTAATAGACTGAGCAGGCCCATCGCAATTTTTTGATAATCGCTACGATATTTAAGTAGCATGGTCCCCCTCCGTTCAACGTCCACCTACTCTACCACACTATGCGCGCGGATGGTACTGGTCATAGACATTTAGTAGGCGTTTCTTTGAAATATGCGTATAAATTTGTGTCGTGGTGATATCCGCGTGGCCCAGGAGTTCCTGAACGACCCGCAGATCCGCCCCGTTTTCTAAAATGTGCGTGGCAAAGGAATGCCGCAACGTATGGGGCGTCACGTCCTTTTGGATATCTGCCAAGCCCACGTAATGCTTGATTTTTTGCCAAATGGCTTGCCGCGATAGCCCGCCGCCGTGCCCATTCAAGAACAGGTAGGGACTGGTCCGCTGTTTCAGTAGGACCGGCCGGCTATCTTGTAAATACCGGTTGATCCAGTCCGCCGCCACGTCCCCAATGGGAATGATGCGTTCCTTGTCACCCTTCCCCAGGGTTTGGATCAGCCCCATCTCCAGGTGTAAGTCGACTAGCTTCAAATGGACCAGCTCGCTCACCCGCAAACCCGTGGCGTACATGACCTCTAAGATGGCCCGGTCCCGCAACCCATACTTATTACTGGTATCGGGGGTCGCTAACAAACGATCGACCTCAGCCACCGTCAGTACGGCCGGCAAATGCTGGGCGTGCTTGGGAGCGGCCACGTTGGCCATCGGATTGTCTGTTAGCTGATGGGTCTGCACCAGGTAGCGGTAAAACTTCCGCAGGGCCGACACCGCGTGAATCACGGAGTTACGGGACTTGCCGGTAGCCGTTTGGGCACTGAGGTAAGCCATAATCTGTAGGCGGTCAACTTGTTTAAAGTCGGCAACGTTGTTTGTCGTTAAATATTGACTAAAGTTCCGCAGTTCCTGGGTGTAGCTGGCCACGGAATTCGCCGCCAAGCCCTGTTCCACCGTCAGGTAATGGGCAAAGTCGGCCGTTTGGTTCTCTAACACCGTCATTCCCCCACCTCCTTAACTGGGTTCTTACCAGCCGCCTTACCGGGCAGAAAAAATGAACCGGAACGCTGTGGGCGGACGCCCGGAGCCAAAGAGCGGTCTCCGAGCTTACTTTGAGCCGCCAAGCGTCTCAAAGATACCAATTCTCTAAGCGGCAAAGCCACTAAGAGAATTCCCACGGCTGAACCCATTTTCACCCGCCCTGCGGCTCATGTTCAGTTAATGCACACTTACTCCTGCCAATAGATTCTGACAGTACTAAGTTTGAATGCAACTAAACAATTCGAAAACCAACCGACTAGTCCGCTGGTTCGTCCGTCTTTTCCGTGGTGGCTGCGCTTTGGTTTAACCAGAGGGCGCCGTCGTGCTGGGTGATTTGCCGGTCCTTTAACAAGTGACCGATGGCCCGCTTGAACTGACCCTTGCTGATACCGAAGTAGGCCTTGATGGCAGCGGGATCTGACTTGTCGCTGAAGTCCAGCTTGCCGTCGTCCGAGTGTTGGAGTGCGGCTAATAGCATGGCTGAATCGTCGTCGATGGCCTCGTAGGTCCGGGGACGCAGGGACAGGTTCAGGGTGCCATCGTCGTGCACACCGATGACCCGAGCGTGTAACTCCTCACCCAGGCGGGGTTCCGTTTCCCGTTCTGACGGGTGAATGAAGCCCAGTTCAAAATTATCCGTGATGACCCGGGTCCCGACCAATTTCAGTTGGTAAGAACGGGCGGTCACGTTGCTATTTTGCATCTTTTTCTTAGCGGGTTGGGCAATGGCCTGGTAAATATCCCCATCAGCCAGCACACCCCAGAGCCGTTGCTTGGCGTCTTCGCGCAAGGCAATCAGCAGCTTGTCTCCTTGCTGGGGCCACAATTCCATGATGTCTGGTAGATCATCCAGGGAAACCACGATATCCTTGTTGGGCAGCCCAATGTTCACGAACACCCCTAACGTCCGTTGGCTCCGAACGACCGTGCCCAGACCATAGTGGTCAACTTGGGCATCCGGGGCGTCCCGGGTAATCTGCATGTCGTGGTCTTCATTTTCATAGGCGAATCCTTTAAAAATTGAGCCCAACTTCAAGGGCTTTTTAATTTCTGCTTTGTCTAGCCGAAAAGTCGTCCCGGAAACTTGCACGTAGTAATCCTTTTCGTTTTCATCAGTAACTTTTCCCGCGATGATGCGGCCTAATAGTTCTTCCATAATCTCCTCAATTCTACTGGTTTCCCAGTCTACCGGTCAAAAGTGTCTAACCTTTATTTTACACGGAAACGCCCGAACTAGCGAGGATTAATCTGACAAAATTATTTAAGTTGTGTGCGCGTCCTTGCGACTGCCAGAACTTTCTTCAACCCGACGCGACCAAACTTTTTGGACAGCAAAAAAGGACCCCCGACAGAGGGTCCTTTTTCATAACAGGTTTATCTCAAATTAAAGCGCGTTGGAAGCACCGTGGTAAACGATACCGCGACGTGAGTCAACGGTGATCAATTCGCCATCGGAGATCTTGTCGCTGGCACCAGTAGCGCCAACGATAACAGGAATCCCCATAGAAATCCCAACAACAGCAGCATGAGAAGTCAACCCACCGTTTTCAACGATAACGGCGCTAGACTTTTCGATAGCCGGCAAGTAGTCTTTGTCGGTGTTCTTAGCAATTAAGATACCACCTTCAACGACTTTGGCGTTGGCTTCAGCAGCGGTGTTGGCAATGATTGCCTTGCCGATAACTGTGTCGTCACCGACACCTTGGCCTTGCACTAACTTTGAGCCGATCAATTGGATCTTCATCAAGTTAGTCGTCCCGCGTTCGCCGACTGGCACACCAGCGGTGATCAGGATTAAGTCGCCTTCCTTAGCTAAGCCCGTTTCAACGGCCTTGGCTGCAGCCAGGTCAAACATTTCATCAGTGTTTGAAGGCTTTTCGGTAACGATTGGGTAAACACCCCAGTTGACCATCAAACCACGACGGGTCCGGTCGTCAAAGGTAACGGCTAAGATATCAGCATCTGGCCGGTACTTAGAAATCATCTTAGCGGTGTAGCCACTTTCAGTTGCAGCAACGATGGTCTTAACACCAAGTTGGTTAGCAACGCGAGCAACGGAAGCACCGATAGATTCAGTAACGTCGCCGTTATCGAAGTCTAAGTTGTCACGACCAAAGTCCTTCAAAGCATTTTCAGCCTTGATGTCGATCCGGTTCATGGTAGCAACGGCTTGTACTGGGTATTCACCGTTAGCACTTTCACCAGAAAGCATGGTTGCGTCAGTACCGTCAAAGACAGCGTTGGCAACGTCAGATGCTTCGGCACGAGTAGGACGTGGGTTTTCTTGCATGGAGTCCAACATTTGGGTAGCGGTGATAACTGGCTTGCCTAAGATGTTGCACTTCTTGATCAAAGCCTTTTGTACCAAAGGCACGTTTTCCGTTGGAATTTCGACACCCATGTCACCACGAGCAACCATTAAACCATCGGAAACCTTGATGATGTCATCAAAGTTGTTGATACCTTCTTGGGATTCGATCTTAGGGAAGATTTGAACGTGTTCCATGTGCTTTTCTTCGAGGAGTTCACGGATGTCCATGACATCTTGTGGCTTCCGAACGAATGAAGCAGCGATGAAGTTGATTTCGTGGTCCAAACCAAAACGAATGTCATCGGAATCCTTTTCGGTGATCCCTGGTAAGTTGATGGAAACGCCAGGAGCGTTAACACCCTTACGGGAACCCAGAACACCATCGTTTTGAACAGTGACAACTAATTCCTTAGTTGCTTCGTCCTTCTTATCAACGACAGTGTCTAATAAACCATCATCGAATAAGACGTGGCCGCCTTCGTGAACGTCATCGTATAAGCCAGGGTAAGTAACCGCAATCTTTTCCTTGGTTCCTTCGAGTGAGTCGTCCATGGAAATCCGGAATACGTCACCAGTCTTGAAGTTGAGCTTACCGCCCTGTTCAACAGTGGTCCGGATTTCGGCACCCTTCGTATCCAACATGATACCAACCGTCTTACCAGTAATCTTTTCAGCCTTGTGAACGTTCTCCAAACGGCCGAGGTGTTCCTCGTGGTCACCGTGTGAGAAGTTGAACCGGAAGATGTTGGCGCCGGATTCGATCAACTTAACAATCGTATCAACGTCAGTACTTGCAGGACCAAGGGTACTTACGATCTTGGTTTTCTTCATTAGAAAAATCTCTCCTTTAGAATTGGCACGAAACAATTTTTAATAACTTTAGTCAAATTAAGACTCACAAAAAGTTTCGGCACAAATTTGATTCCAAAATTATTCTATCACTTTTGAAAATTAATGTCGCCTTTGTTTACCGATTTTTCGCCGATTGTTCATATTTTTTCAAAGTAAGCGCTTTCCCCGGGCCGACGGGCCTCAGGAAAGCTTAAAACCTGCTGATTTTATAATCAACAGGTTATTGAATGGATAAATAGTGCTTTATTATCAGGTCACTCAAGCAACTAGACCAATCGGGTTGGCCACCGAACGGGGCATCCCCCACCGTCCCGACATCCCCCTAACCCAACAAAACGTAAGGATTTCTTAAGTTGCGTCCCGATTCCCGACGAGTCCACCTATTCCGTCACAGGAATGGTAAATCCGAGGCTGGCGATGTCCGCATCAAACGTCTTGACCGTGTCCACGGAGACCTGCACGGCCGGCGTCCCAAATTTAGCGAGCTTGGCCAAGATCTTCGGTGGTACGGTGATGATGTCACAGCCGGTCTGTTCGGCCTGCACAACGTTAAAGACTTCACGGGTGCTGGCCCATAACAGCTCGACGTGTTCCTTCGTGTGGCAGAGTCCAGCGGCTTGGCGCATCAACGGCAACGGATCGACGCCCGTGTCGGCCACGCGCCCGGCAAAGACGGAGACGATGCCCCCGACCTCAGCGTTCAAGGCGTCGACGGCTAACTTGACCTGGGTGAGCGTTGTGATGGCCGTCACGTTGACCTGGACCCCAGCGTTAGACAGTTCACGAATGACCGCGGCATTGTCCTCACCGTTGGCCCGGATGATGGGTACCTTCACAGCGACGTGTTGGCCTAAGCCGGCTAAGACCTTGGCCTCGGCGAGCATCCGGTCGGGGGTGTTGCCAAAGACCTCGAAGCTGATCGATTGGTCGGGGAACGTGGCCACGGCCTTCTGGGCAAAGGCCAAATAGTCGGTGATCCCGGCTGCCTTCATCAAGCTGGGGTTCGTGGTGAACCCCGTGACCAGTCCCTGGGCCGCCACGGCCTGCATATCGGCCAGTTTGGCCCCATCAGCGTAAATCTTCACGTTTAAATCCATTAAAAAAACCTCCAGTTCTCTATTTGTTAAGCATTGGTATAATCATACTAAAGCCTACACAAATAGTCTAGAGGTATTTTTATTAAAATTGGTCTATCCGTTTTGTAAAACAACGTTGCCCGCACCCATCAGTTGTTCCAAGGCGGCTTTTAACTGGGCATCCTCCGGTAACCACTGGCTCTGGGGCAGGACGCGTTTGGTATCCGTCTGCGGTTGGTACACGATGACGGGCACCTGACCGGCGTGACTGGTCAAGAACTGGGCCAGCTGTCTAGCCACCGACCGGTCATCGTGATTCAGGTCCACGCGAATGAACCAGCGGGCCCCCGTCGGTAACGTTGGTTGCTTGGGTTGCGGCGACGAGCTAGCCTGTGGTGCCGACTGCTCACGAACCGGCATCTCCTCGGCTAACGTCACCTGATCCGCTACGATCTGCAGGCCCCGTTGCTGTTCGACCTTTCCCCGCACGACAATCACCTGATCGGTCTTCAACCAGGTGCTGACCTGGCGGAACTGATTGGGAAAAATGGTGACGCTCACGTCGGCCGTCTCGTCGCTCCCGGTCACGAAGGCCATTGGCTCCCCTCGTTTGGTGCGAATCGTCCGGATCTTGGTCACATAGAGAATCGTGACGACGCGCGCATCCACGGTCAGGTCACTGATGGTCGTCGCGTGGAGTTGCTGGGCCAACGCCTGGTACTGAGCGACCGGGTGTCCCGAGAGATACGCCCCCAAGACGGCTTCCTCATTGGTGAGCTTGGTCATCAAGTCGAGGTCCGGCACCGTTTTGATCTTTGGCGCCAACGCGGCAAACAATTCGACGTTATCGCCAGAGAGTTCCACGGTGCTGATGAATTCTGGCAGGGCGGCGAGGAGCTCTGCGCGGTTATGGCCGAAATGGTCGAAGGCCCCGGCGTAGACCAAGGCGTTTAGCAGGTCCGTCTTGCGGTACTTGGCATCGATGCGTTGTAGGAATTGGTGGAGGTCCTTGAAGGGCCCGTTCTCGTGGCGGTCGGCCAAGACCTCCCGTAAGAAGTCGCGGCGGACCCCCTTGATGCTACTCAACCCGAAGATGACTGCATCCCCCTGTAAGTTGAAGTAAGCTGTCGAGTCGTTGATGTCCGGCGGGAGCACGGTCACCCCGTGGCGCTTGGCTTCGGTCAAATAAGCCTTGGTCTTGACCGGCACGTTGATCACCGAGTTCATCAAGGCCGCGTAGAACGGTCCGGGATAGTGGGCCTTCAAGTAGGCCAGCTGAAAGGCTAATTTGCTATAGGCCACCGCATGGGAACGGTTGAACCCGTAGTTGGCGAAGCGGTCCATGTAGGCAAAGACCTGTTCGGCCACCGCTGGGGCATAGCCCAACTGTTGCGCGCCACTCACGAATTTCTTCTGCATGGCGTCCATGGTCTGCTTTTTCTTCTTACTCATGGCTCGCCGCAGCAAATCGGCTTCCCCGAGCGTAAAGCCCCCCATGGCGGACGCGACCTGCATGACCTGTTCCTGATAGACTAGCACGCCATAGGTCGGTCCCAGGATGGGCTTTAGGACTGGCGCCGCATAGGTCACCCGTTCCTTGCCATCCTTTCGGCGAATGAAGGTATCGATGTTTTCCATGGGACCCGGCCGGTACAGGGCGTTGACCGCGGCGACCAGTTCGAAACTATCGGGTTTGAGTTGGCGCAGGACCCGTTTGATCCCGGATGATTCAAATTGAAAGACGCCGTTGGTCTCGCCCTGGGCAAACAACGCTAACGTTGCGGTATCGTTTAAATCGATTTGATTCAGGTCGAGCGCCTGCCCGGTTTGCTTCTTGATCAGGGCCAACGTATTGGCGAGAATGCTCAGGTTCCGCAGGCCTAGGAAGTCCATTTTTAACAGACCGACCGCCTCGACCGTATCCTTGGGGTACTGGGTCATCAGCAGGTCTTCACTTCCCGGCTGTAGTGGCACCAAATCCGTCAACGGCCCCTGGCTCAACACGATTCCGGCCGCATGGGTCGAGTAGTGGCGGGGCAGGCCCTCGAGCTTTTGGGCCGTCTCGAATAACAGGCGGTTCTTCTCGCTGTCGGCCACCAGGTTGCGCAGCTTCTGCGACTGGTCATAGGCTTCCTTTAGCGTGATGTGTAGCTTCGGGGGAATGGCCGCACTCCAGTCACTCATGGCATACGGCGGCATCCCCAGCACCCGGCCCACGTCTCGTAACGCGGCCTTGGTCGCTAGCGTCCCAAAGGTAATGATCTGGGCAACGCGGGTGTGGCCGTATTTATCATGGACGTACTGTAAGACCTGTTCGCGGCGGTTATCCGGAATATCCAGGTCGATATCGGGCATCTGGGCCCGTTCCTCGTTTAAGAATCGTTCGAATAGCAGGTCATAGGCCAAGGGGTCGACCTCGGTGATGGCCAGGACGTAGGCCACGAGCGAGCCGGCCGCCGATCCCCGCCCCGGTCCGGTCTGAATGTGGGCCTGATGGGCGTAATTCATCACGTCCCAGACAATCAGGAAGTAGTCGTCAAAGCCCATCCGGTGAATGACCCCTAATTCGCGTTCTAAGCGCTCCTGGTAAGGCTGGCTATCCGTGATGGCATTCTGAGCTAGACGGCGTTTAAGCCCCGTTTGGCAGATCTCACGCAGGTAATCCTGGGAGGCCTGTTGATCAGGCGTGGGAAATTGGGGCAATTGCGGCTGCTGGAACTTCAGGGTCACGGCCGTTTGGGCGGCGAGTTCCCCCGTCGCAGCCACCGCATCCCCTAGACCGGCGGCTGCAAAGCGCGCGGTCTCCTCGGCGGCTGGGCGTAACCAGTGAGTCCCTAGCGTCTCTTGCTCAGCGGTCGGGTCCGTTAACGTTGCCCCGGCCCCAATGGCCCGTAAGACGGTCACGGCAAAATGGTCGTCGCGGTCCAGGTACTCGACCGGCGCTAACGCCACCAGTGGCACCTGCGTCGCTTGGGCCAAGTTGCTCAGGGCCTCGCGGGTCGCCGTTGGAATCTCTGGGCTAATCCCTAGAGACAAGTGCGGATCTAAGCCCTGTAGCTGGTGCACGACGCGTTCGGCGGCCGTCACGTCACCCGCGGCGAGGAGCTGATGGATCTCGCTATCTAGGGGCGCAATCAGGTCTAAATGACTCAGGTTAGTCGCCTGTTGGGTCAGGTCGACCGGGCCTTCTGCAACCTGGTAGGCCGTGGAGAGCTGCATCAACTGCTGATAACCGGTAAAGTCCTGGGCAATCAGGACCCAGTCGTGTGCCTGGGGGGCGTCACTGATACCCTGGGCGCTTAACGTGAGACCCAACAGCGGTTTGATTCCCGCTTGTTGGCAGGCGTTGTAAAAGGCCACGACCCCGTACATGACGTTATGGTCGGTGAGGGCTAAGGCCGAGTAACCCCGGTCCTTGGCCGTTTGAACCAGCGCGTCGATACGGTTCGTGCTCTGTAATAAACTGTAGGTGCTTAAGACTTGTAACGGTACAAACATCCCCGGGTCTCCCTTCTCTATCGTTTCGTTATCGCTATTATACCAGAAAAAATGCGGTAAATCGCGGGTAACGAACAAATGTTCGTGAATGGTGAAATCCAACCAAAAAGGGACCCGGCCAATCGCGGTCGAGTCCCTTAAAACGCTTATTTACCAATGGTTTCCGTCTGAATCTCGTGGGTGAAGGTCAACTGGTCATCGGCCACGTCGATGGTGATCAGGCTGTTCGTCGGAATCTCACCGGCAATCAGTTTTCGTGCCAATGGCGTTTCCACGTGCGTGGTGATGAACCGTTGCAGTGGCCGCGCCCCATAGGCTGGCAGGTACCCCTTCTGAGCAATCCAGGCCTGAGCCGCCGGTGTGATGGTCAGGTCCAACTGCTGTTCGTGCAGCCGAGTAGCCAGATGGGCGACCAATTTAACGACAATCTGTTGCACGTCGGCCAGTGACAGTGGCGTGAACATGATGGTCTCGTCGATGCGGTTCAAGAATTCCGGCCGGAAGTGGGCTTGTAGCAACTGGGCCACCTGCTTCTGGGCATCCCCACTGATGTGTCCCTGATCATCGGTCCCCTGTAACAGCAGGTCCGACCCCAGGTTAGAGGTCATGATCAAAATGGTGTTCTTAAAGTCCACGGTCCGCCCCTGACTATCCGTCAAGCGCCCGTCGTCTAAGACCTGCAGCAACAGGTTAAAGACGTCCGGATGGGCCTTTTCCACTTCGTCAAACAACACGATGGTGTACGGGTTCCGCCGCACGGCCTCGGTCAGTTGGCCCCCTTCTTCGTAGCCGACATACCCGGGGGCCGCCCCGACTAACCGGGACACGGATTCCTTTTCCATGTACTCGGACATGTCGATGCGCACCATGTGGTCTTCACTATCAAAGAGGTTCTCGGCTAAGGCCTTGGCCAGTTCCGTCTTCCCGACCCCGGTTGGGCCCAAGAAGAGGAAGGAGCCCAGCGGCTTGGTTGGATCCTGTAGTCCGGCCCGGGAACGCAAGACGGCATCGGCGACGGCAGTAACGGCTTGGTCCTGACCCACGACCCGGTCGTGTAACCGGTCGGCCAGTTTCAACAGCTTCTCCCGTTCACCTTGGACCAGCTTGGTCACGGGGATGCCGGTCATTCGACTCACGACCGCGGCAATCTCATTTTCCGTGACGGATTCGGAGACCAGCCAGTCTTGGCTCTGGTCCTGCTTTTCCAGGTCGGCCAGTTCCTTTTCCAAACGCGGAATCGTCCCGTGTTGGAGTTCGGCGGCCTTGTTCAGGTCGTAGGCGGACTCGGCGTTGGCTAAATCGCGTTTGGCCGTGTCGAGCGCAGTCTTCTTGTCACCCACGCTTTGGATGGCCGTCTTTTCCTGGTTCCAGCGGGCACTTAACTGGTCGACCTTTTCCTTCGTGTCGGCCAACTCTTTCGTCAGTTCCGCCAAACGCTGTTGCGAGGCCTCGTCGGTTTCCTGCTTCAACGCAGTCTGTTCGACCTGCATCCGCATCATTTGCCGGCGGGCCTGGTCTAATTCCGTTGGGGCCGAATTCATTTCCACCCGAATGGAAGCCGAGGCCTCGTCGACCAGGTCAATGGCCTTGTCGGGCAGGAACCGGTCAGTCAGGTAGCGGTCGGATAACTTGGCCGCCGCGATCAACGCGTTGTCGTGAATCTTGACGCCGTGGTGAATTTCAAAGCGTTCGCGGATGCCCCGCAGAATCGTGACGGTGTCCTCGACGCTGGGTTCGTTGACCAGCACGCGTTGGAACCGCCGGGCTAACGCCTTGTCCTGTTCCAAATACTGGCGGTATTCATCCAGCGTGGTGGCCCCAATCAGGTGGAGTTCACCGCGGGCCAGCATCGGCTTCAACAGGTTGCCGGCGTCCATGCTGCCCTCGGCCTTCCCCGCACCCACGATGTTGTGGATTTCATCGATGAACATGATGATCTGACCTTCGCTCTTGGTGACTTCCTTCAAGACGGCCTTCAGGCGTTCCTCAAATTCGCCCCGGTACTTGGCTCCGGCAATCAGGGCCCCCATGTCCAGGG
Organism: Levilactobacillus mulengensis; assembly: GCF_003946045.1. Taxonomy (GTDB): domain Bacteria; phylum Bacillota; class Bacilli; order Lactobacillales; family Lactobacillaceae; genus Levilactobacillus; species Levilactobacillus mulengensis. The sequence goes on from NZ_RHNW01000001.1 coordinate 197,429, forward strand.
AGAAAATCGTCTTGTCCTTTAAATTATCGGGGACATCCCCGCGGACAATTCGTTGGGCCAAGCCTTCCACGATGGCCGTCTTCCCGACCCCGGCTTCCCCAATCAGAACGGGGTTGTTCTTGGTCTTACGCGACAGGATCCGAATCACCGATAGGATTTCTTCATCCCGGCCAATGATCGGGTCGATCTTGCCACTGCGCATGGCCTTGACGAGGTCGGTCCCGTACTTCTCTAAGGCCTTGTACTGGTCTTCTTGGTTCTTAGACGTCACACGTTCGCCGCTACGCATCTTATCAACGGCATTCTTGACCATCTGTTGCGTGATGCCCTGGCTCTTCAGGTAGTCCGTCAGGCTTTCCCCACCGAGTTGCATCAGCGCAATCACGACCACGTCCACGGCCATGAAGTCGTCGTGATAGCTATCCTTCACGGTATCCGCGCGTTGCAAAAGGTCGGTCAGGTTGCGAGAAAATTCCTGGCCGTACTGCACGCCACTCCCGGAAACCGTACTGATACTGTCTAGTTCGCGGTCCAATTCTTGATCCAAGGCCGTGATATCGACCCCAGCCGACGCTAAGATCTCACGTCCCAGCTCACCGGGTTGCGTTAAAAACTTAAAGAGATGGGCCACGGTAACCTGTTGGTGCTTGCGGGTCATGGCGATCCGTTGCGCCTCCGTTAAGGCATCGGTTAAGGCTTGCGTCATTTTTTCTGGATTCATTGCATGTCCTCCTCATGGATTTAATCATTAATTAGATTTTATTGGTCGTTATTAACTTAAACTTTCTATTTTCCCCGTGTCTAACTGCTTTTCACGGGTCGAAAAAAGAGGCAACCCTTAGGTCAACCTCCATTTTTCACTCATATTCTAACTGATTTTAGCGTCAAATCAAAATAATTTGACCTATTTTGACCAATTAATTTATGCCTGTGCTTCGGCGAGTTGGGCAATCTTGATGATCACGTCGGTTGCTTTTTCCATGGTCTGTTCGGAAACGTATTCGAACCGGCCGTGCATGTTTTCCCCACCGGCAAACAGGTTAGGCGTTGGCAGACCCATGAAGGAGATCTTGGACCCATCAGTCCCCCCACGAACAGGGAAGATCAGTGGCTTGATGTCCAATTCTTCTAAGGCTTGCTTAGCCAGGTCAACGACGGTCATGTCCTTCTCGATGACTTCGCGCATGTTGTAGTATTGGTCCTTGATGGTCACAGCCACGCGGTCGGAACCGTAAGCCTTGTTCAATTGGTCAGCGACCCCTTGGAACAGCTTCTTGCGGTCTTCAAAGATCTGACGGTCGTGGTCCCGGATGATGTAGCTCAGGTGGGCAGAATCAACGGTCCCCTCCATGCTGTAGAGGTGGAAGAAGCCTTCGCGACCCTCCGTGTTTTCTGGCCGGTCGTGTTCTGGCAGCATTGCGTGAAAGTCCATGGCAACTTGTGAGGCGTTGACCATGACCCCTTTAGCTTCGGCCGGGTGCACGTTGGTCCCCGTGATTTCGACCTGGGCATCAGCGGCGTTAAAGGTTTCGTATTCCAATTGGCCTAAGGGACCCCCATCGACCGTGTAGGCGATGTCGGCACCGAAGTCCTTGACGTCAAAGTGGTCGGCCCCGGTCCCAATTTCTTCATCGGGTCCCAAGCCAATTTCAATTTCGCCGTGCTTGATTTCTGGGTGCGCCAACAGGTATTCGGCGGATGCCATGATTTCAGCAACCCCGGACTTGTCGTCGGCACCCAACAAGGTACTGCCGTCAGTCGTGATCAGCGTGTCGCCCTGGTAGTTTTTTAAATTAGGGAAGACGGCTGGGTCCAACGTGTACTTGCCCGCGTCGTCCAACTTGATGACGGAGTGGCCATCGTAGTTTTCAACGAACTGGGGGTTGATGTCAACACTGTTGAAGTCCGCCGTGTCAAAGTGGGAAATGAACCCAAGTTTTTTCACCTGCTTGTCCGTGTTCGCGGGTAAGGTGGCGTAAACGTAACTGGATTGCGCGTTGATGTGCACATTGCTTAAGCCAATGGCCTTCAAGTCCGCAACCAAGCCTTCAGCGAATTTGGTCAACCGTTCGTTGGACGGAACGGTCGTCGCGTTGGGTGTGGAGCGGGTGTTGATCTTCACGTATTTCAGAAACCGGGGAATCAAATTTTCATACTTTGCCAAAATAAATCACTCCTCAATTAAGTTAACTTACCATTTCAGTGTACGCGTTTTCTGGCCTAAAGAAAAGTAAACGGGTCAGTATTTAACATAGAGGCCTGGACCGTGATCGGCCAGTCATTCTCCTGCGCCCACTCTTGGAAAAGTTGGGTCAGGTGGGGCTTACAGATGCTTTCGATATGGTGCCCGGGGTCAATGACGTTCAGCCCCGCTGCCAGCATGTCATGGCCGGGATGGTACGAAATGTCGCCGGTCACGTAGGCATCGGCGCCCTTGGCCAACGCCGCCTGATAGAACGGCCCACCGGAACCGCCTAAAACGGCGACCCGTTTGACCGGGGCATCCGGTGTGCGGCTAATGACCCGCAGGCCACCGACGTGAAAGACTTCCTTGCAGTACTGGGTGAACTCGACGACCGTCATGGTCTGAGCCAGGTCACCGATACGGCCCATCATGATGTCCGGCGTAGCGGTACTGCCATTGCTGGGCACCAGGCCGGTGGTGTCCTGTAGCTTCAGGGCCGCTGCCAACCAGTCATTCATGCCACCGGGGGCGCTGTCCAAATTGGTATGGGCACCGTACACCGTGATGTCGTGCTTTAGCAGCGTGGCGTACATCTGGTTTTGGGGCACGCTCAGGTCCAGGTTCTTGGCCGGATGAAACATCATGGGGTGATGGGCAAAGATAAAGTCTGCACCCTGGCGAATCGCCTCATCGACCACCTCGGGCCGCACATCCAGTGTGACCAATACCTTGTGGACCGGGGCATCCAGACTACCGAGTTGCAGACCGACCGGATCACCCGGTTCCGCCCATGTCTTGGGAGCAAATTGTTCAAATCGTTCGACTAACTCACGCACCAACACGTTGCAAGACCTCCTTGATTTCACTGATTTTAGCTTTAAGTGCGGCCACCTTTTCCGCGGGCACCGCGTTAGCGGACTCGACCTGTTGCAAGACGGCTTCAGTCCGGGCGAGCTCGCGTTGCCATTTCGCCACGAAGACGGGACTGTGGTCGGCTAACAAATATGGCCCAAAGTGCAGGTCTTCTTCACCATACTGGGTCGGGTTTTCCTGCCGGTCGGCAACTAGAATCTCGTAGTCGTGGCCGTCCTCACTGACCAGGTTCTCGGTGACCAGTTGAAAGCCGTGGGTCATCAAGAATTGGCGGACGTTAGCCTCGCCCACGTTGGGCTGTAAGATCAGGCGCTGCACCCCGGCCAAACGGTCGAAGTCCTGTGTCAAGATTTGGGTGATCAGCGTGCCACCCATCCCGGCAATCGCCACCGTGTCGATGTGGTCGGTGGGCTCGATGGCCTGAAGCCCATTGGCCAGGCGGGCCGTAATTTGGTCGCTCAGGTTTTCCTTGTGAATTTCGTGTTCAGCGTTCTTAAACGGGCCAGGCACAACTTCACCAGCAACTCCGCTGGTAATGACGCCCCGTTTGGCCAGGTTGACTGGTAAATAGGCGTGGTCGGTGCCGATATCGGCGAGGCGCGCGCCCTGTGGGACATAGCTGGCAACTGTGGCCAGGCGTTGTGAAAGATGGTCTGCATCCATGGGGTAATCTTCCTTTCTGTGACGGGGCCGCCGTGGGACTGGGTGGCGGCACCCGTGAATTCCTTCTTAAGTATAAGCTACCAGCCGGCAATTGAATAGCCGGAATTGCTGGGTTGGCGTTTCAATTGTCACCTGCGGCTGCCAGGGGCTACGCCTGCTATGGGGCCGGTTCCAGCCTGTTGCCAGTTAAAAATCAACGTGACTTACCGTTCCCGGCGGTGGGTTCAAGCCGCCCTGCTGTGGGGCCGGTTCCAGCCTAAGAGGCGGGCTTCCACCTCGCCTTTGAGCCAAAGGGCGGTCTCAAAGGTCGTCCCATGCTCTAGACTGAGAAGACCGCTCAGTCAAGACCATCGACACAGCTGGTCGGCTTGACCCACCTCTGGTCACTCACATGGTATTTTTAACTAACAGTTAGCTTAGTGCCCAGCAATTTTCAGTGGTTCATCCCCATCAACCTGCCTATTTGTATGCTACTTTTCTAGCTAACAATGATCACCTCAAGCGCTAAATAGCAGTGGCGTGGCACAGACATGGAAAGGTATCGCTCAAAAAAATCGCCTAATCTCAAAGATCAGACAATTTTACAAAAGGAGCTACCAATTACTGACAGGGGACCATGATTTATCGCTACTTAATTTTTGTCATTCTTTCCAATTTAGAAAAGGATGGATTGGTATGACCCTTGTACATTGAACCAGCACTAACGTAGAGCACTCTTTTACTGTTCTTTTTAATTTTAATTGCGGGATATGATTTTGCTGACTTGCTGAATTTTCCTCTAACAAGGTAATGGTTTCCCTTCTTAGTGTATCGACACTTTGAAAGATTCAGGTTGTATTGTGCGCCTTCGAAGTGAATCGTTGACTTGTATGTCCTAATCCCCTCATATCGACGAAGATTGGAATTCTTGACCTTTTTCCCGCCATAATTAAAGTATTTTGGTCCAAGTTTGGTTCTATAAAAGCTATGCTTCAGAAAAGACGGAACGCCCTCGTGCCAAGTGGCAGCTTGTGCGTTCGTGTTCATAGAAAAAAGTGAACATGATAGTCCAACGATAGCAAAAGAACCAAGTGCGATTTTTTTGATATTCATGATGACCCTCCTCAACAATATTGAGACACAACCATTTTATCATTAACGCCAAGCAATCGCGATAGCCTCAGTAAAAGGCTCATCCCCCCATCCATACTACCAAAAAGGCGTCCGCCATCCCCATTTCAGGGACGACGAACGCCTTCAAATTTATTTCGTTAAAGCTTAAATTTACTTCTGATGCCGACGCGTTGGTTGCGTGTGGTCTTCGTCATTGACCGGTGCCTCACTCATTTTCGAGTAAGGGTACGGGTAGGTGATCTTCATCACGGCTGGCATCACGATTGGTAACAGGATGACCAACAGGATGATCCCGATAATCACGGCCAAGGCGATTTGAATCAGCGTCATGACCCCGGAAGGAATCAAGGCGGCAAACGTCCCACTCAGGATGACCCCGGCGGAGATGACGACCGTCCCGATCACCGTGGCGGCACGCAGCATCTTGTCGCTGGTTGCGCCCGGTTCGTGCAGGTATTCCCGGTACTTACGCATCAGGAAGATCGAGTAGTCGACCCCTAAGGAAATCAGCATGACAAACGTGAAGAATGGCGTGTTCCACGTCAACATGTTGGTCCCCAGCACGGGATCCACTAACCAGTGAACAATGGTTAAGGACCCAGAGTAGGCAAGCAGTAAGATTCCTTCGATCACGATTGGTTGAACCAGTGAACGGGTAACCACCATCAGCGCAACAAAGATGCCGGCTAACATGATGATGACCGTCCGCGTAAAGTCACTGGAAGCCATTTCGTTAATATCGTTGGTCTGGGAGGTGTTCCCGCCAAAGGCAACCTTGGCGCCACTCAGGCTCGTCCCCTTCAGTGAACCGGTCACGACCTTTTCCAATTGTGGTAAGCGGGCCATGGCAGCGGCGGAACTTGGGTCGTCATCCAACACGACCGTCAGCTTGGTGATCTTCTTGTTCGGCGCCATGTAGGTGTCCAGCGACTCCTTAAACGTACTCCCGTGCAATTGCTTGGTGGGGATGTAGAACGTTTCGGCCGCGGCGGACTTTTGCAGGCCCTTCAGGTAAACGTTGGCCGTACCGACCCCACTGGAGACTTGCGTCAACCCGGCGCTGGCGGAGGTCAGGCCCTTACGTAAGGCGGTCAGTTGCTTACTCATCACGGCTAACTTCTCCGCCATGGTTTGGTTACCAGCAGCCACTTGACTGGCCCCGGAAACCAAGCTTGGCATCTTGCCATTGATGGTAAACATCGCACTGGACAATTGACTCGTGGCGCTAGCTAACTGGGTGCTCTGCGCACTGGCCGACTGTAAGGCGGTCGCGGCACCCGGTAAGACCACGTTCGACTTTTGCGCCAAGGTCGCCACAGCACTTTGCAGCGTGGCCGTGGACCCCTGCAGCGATTGTAATTGACCGGCGACACTCTGGTCGGCCGAGCCAATGGCTGAGGCGTCACTGCCGATTTGGGTCAGTGAGCTACTCAGGGCAGACTTCAATTGCGTTTGTGCAGCGGTTTGTTTCTGTAAGACGCCGGCTAAGACCTGCTTCTGAGCGGCAGATAACGGCACGCCCTGCGCACTGAAGGCTGCGGCGACGGAACTGGCGCTGACACTTGGCAAATTACCAACGGAGCTCTTGATGTTCTGGAGTTGCGTGGCAATGTCTTGCGTCTTCGTGCCGATGGTGGACAAGGAACTCGTCACGCCACTGGTACTGGTGGAACTAGCTGACACTTGGGTGTTCAGTTGTTGAATGGCCGCGTTCAACTGTGGCAAGGCGGCCTCCAATTGGGCTAACTGGGCGGCCTGTTGACCACCGGATGCGGAGGAGACCTGACTGTTCAGCGAGTTGACGCCGGTCGAGACCTGTGAAATCGCTGACTGCAGTTGGGAGGTCCCGGTGCTAACTTCTTGGGCACCGGACGCCAGCTTGTTGGCATCCTTCACGGCCCCGGAAACATTTTGCTTGCTGAGTTGGCTGTTGGCCGACTTCAAGCCCTTGTTAACCTTGTTGACACCCTTTTGGGCCTTGACCAAGCCGCTCGTGACCGAACTCATTTGGTTCCGGACGTACAGGGCTTTGATGGCCTTCCCACCGGGTTGGGTGACGGAAGCCACGGTTTTGACGCCAGTCGAGGCCTGAAGCTGCTTCGTCAGGCGGTCAACCAGTAACAGGGATTTTTCATTATCTAACTCGTGGTCACTTTGAATGTAAATCGTAGTGGGTTCGGCCGTCCCCTTGGAGAAGTGATTCTGAACGACCTTGAACCCTTGCTTGGCGGGAACGTTATCCCCGATTTCAACCAAGTTATCGTAGTCCAGTGTCCCGTGAGACGAGAGGGCTAACGGAATGAAGACGATTCCGGTCACAATCAAGGTGATGACGGGCCGAATCATGGCGTGCTTGGCCATCCCGTGCCAGAGGCGGCTATCGCCCTCACCCTGGAACTTCTTGATGGGCCAGAAGAGGTGCTTGCCACACACGGCCATGAAAAATGGGTTCAGCGTCAGGAGCACGGCCAGTAAGACCACGACCCCGACGGCAATCCCGACGGCGGACTTGTACAGCGAGAAGTTGGCAAAGCCCAGCACACTCATCCCGATTAAAACAGACAAGCCGGAATAGAGCACCGTACGACCACCAACCTTAATGGCTTCCTTGGTCGCGGTGAATTTATCCTTCCCACTCGCGAGTCGCTCTCGAAACTCGTTATATAGCAGGATGTTGTAGTCGGTCCCAATCCCAAATAACACGATAACGATGAAGACTTCCGTGAAGTTCGAGAACGGGAAGTTGAAGCGGTCAACCAGGTTGGCGACCACTGAGATCGACGTGATTACAGAAACGCCGACCGTCAAGAGGGAGAAGAGTGGCGTCACGGGTGACCGGAAGACCAACCAGAGCACCAGGAAGATAAAGATGGCAGCAATGATTTCGGTCTTCTGAACCCCGGCCTGCGTGGCATCGGAGAAGTCTTGGTTCAAGACATCCGCCCCGGTCACGTAGGTCTTCACGCCACTGGTCTTGGCCAGCTTGGTGATCTGTGAGCGAATCGACGTAACGGAATGCCGAGAACTCTTGTGTACGTTCAGCTGCAAGAGTTGCGTACTCTTATCCTTGGAAATCAGTTGAGACGCCGCCGTCGAGCTATCGCTAGCCGCGGTCATCGAGCGAATTTGATACTGATCTTCGTGGTTCTTGATTCGTTGAATGGTCTGATCAATCTGGGTGTTCTGCGAACTGGTTAAGGCAGAATCGCCATTGCTAAAGACCACCACGACGGCAGTGGTACCACGTTGCGAACGCCCCCACTGTTTTTGCATGTTGGTGGCACGCGTACTTTGGTAGCTGCTGGGCACGGTAATTTGCCCCTTGTCAGCCACCAATTTGCTCATGTTTGGAATCGTGACGACGGCTAAGATCACGATGACCAGCCAGCCGATAACGTTCCAGATGTAGTGCTTATTCATCCAGCGCACGGGAAAACCTCCTAAAAAATAAAAATAATTATTTAAACTAACTTGTTAATTGTCGTTCCCACTGACCAGCTTGATTCGCCTCTGGTCACTAATACTGATGACTAATTTTTTGTCGGTCGAACCGACCTCTCACAACTATAATTGGTCGGAACAGGTTCACACGGTAATTAGCCTGCTGCTTGATACGATTCAATCGACACTCATTGTGCCCATTCATTTAACCTTGCTATTACATCTAGCCGTTAATCGGTCGGACGCTGATTAACGATCCAGGTCGTCCAGTCCAATTTCAGCGGTTGATTCTCTGAAGTTGGCAGGACATCCCCGATACTTAACGTGGCCAGTTGCTGGCGGAAACGCTGCTCGGCATTGCCGAAGACGGCCAGGACATTGGCCACCGGCTGCGAATCCTTGAGGTCCTTTAACCCATAGGTCTGCATGAAGGCGTCCTTCTGATCGAAGTCAAACACCTTCTTGACCAGGCCACTGTTCTTCACGAAGGATGACGCCCCCTCAATCGCATTGAACACGTCTAACAACGTAATCGCATGCGGGTCGCGGGTCAACACGATGCCGCCATCACGCCCAGCCGTCGTCTTCACGATGTCGGCGCTGGCGAGCTTTTGCACGATTTTTTTCAAATAACTGGTCGAAATGCCCAGTCGTTCCGCTACCAATCGACTATGCAGGGGAATCTTGCGGTCCTGCACGCCCAATAACGCGACAATACAGAGGGCCTGTTCCAAACTTGGTTTGGCTTTCACAACGCACCTCCTTTCTAGCAAAAAGTTTGTGAATTTAGAAATCTTAAACGAGATACATTATATCCCCTTTAATCAGATTTTCAAGACTTTTGACCCAATAAATGACATCTGTGACGATTATTCCTTTGTGTAAACGATTTCACAATAACTACGGTTGCTAAACGTTGGACCACCGGCTTTTCTTACCGTCTATCTCGTCCTTTGCCGCTCTAATTCAAGGCGTCAATCTCGTCTATTTTAAGAAAACAGGGCTGTCTCAACGGTCACCGCCATTCCTCGTGCCACAATCCGCAACACCCCCGATTATGCCAGAAGTTAATGAGCAAAGTCGGTCAGCCTGCCCTACCAAAGCAAAAAAATCCCCACAACAACGGTCTCGTTGTCGTGAGGATTTGCCTATCTTTATTCCAAAAAGTCTTTTAATTGCTTGCTCCGTGATGGGTGGCGTAACTTGCGCAGCGCCTTGGCTTCGATTTGACGAATCCGTTCACGGGTAACCCCGAAGACCTTGCCGACTTCTTCCAAAGTCCGCGTCCGACCATCGTCCAAACCAAACCGTAACCGCAAGACGTTCTCTTCCCGGTCAGTCAGGGTGTCCAAGACACTTTCCAACTGTTCCTTTAAGAGTTCGTAGGCGGCGTGGTCGGCAGGACTCGTGGCATCTTGGTCTTCAATGAAGTCACCCAGGTGAGAGTCGTCCTCTTCACCAATTGGGGTTTCCAAGGAAACGGGTTCTTGCGCGATCTTCAAGATCTCACGAACCTTTTCCGTTGGCATGTCCATTTCGGCCCCAATTTCTTCAGGCGTGGGTTCCCGCCCTAAGTCTTGGAGGAGTTGCCGTTGAATCCGGATTAACTTGTTAATGGTTTCAACCATGTGAACGGGGATCCGAATGGTCCGCGCTTGGTCAGCAATGGCCCGTGTAATGGCTTGCCGAATCCACCAAGTGGCGTAGGTTGAGAACTTGAACCCTTTCCGGTAGTCGAACTTCTCGACGGCCTTCATCAGACCCATGTTTCCTTCTTGAATCAGGTCCAGGAATTGCATCCCCCGACCCACGTACCGCTTCGCAATGGACACTACCAGCCGTAAGTTGGCTTCGGCTAATTCTTGCTTGGCTTCTTCTTCACCGTTTTCAATCCGCAAGGCTAAGGCGACTTCTTCGTCGGCCGTTAACAGGTTGACCCGGCCGATTTCTTTCAAATACATCCGGACAGGGTCGTTGATCTTGACCCCAGTGGTCGTGGAGGCTTCCTTTAATTCTTTCTTGGAAACGGCCTTTTGGGCTTTAACGGCCCGTGCATCTGGCTCACCCTTAGCATCAACCACGCTGATTCCGGCATCGGAAATGGTTTCAAGTAACTTATCCATCTGCTTAGCATCCAGCGTGTACGGTGTGGCCACCTTATCCGTCAGGTCATCGTACGTGATGTGCCCGAGCTTTTTGTTATCCTTGATTAAGGCGCGCACCGTCTTGTTGTATGCTTTCTGGTCAAACATTGGTTGATCCGTGGTCTTTTTTGCCATTAAAATACCCCCTAGACTAAAGTTGCTTGTTCGCTTGGCGCTGTTGCTCCAGTTGAACAATCTCAATGACTAATTGCCGTTGTTGTTCGGCATCTCCGAGTCGCGAGGCCTGCGCTAGTTGATTCTTCTTCTGGCGAAGTTGTTCCTCGACCGGAGCCTCATCCATAATGATTGCTAAATAGTCATCAATCTCACGCGGGGTGACCGCCGCGTAAGTTGCCGTTTCTAAATCGATGACAATCTGCTGCAGCCGGTCTTCCTTTAAGAAGTCCGTGAACTGGGCAGTACGGTAGGTTTGATGCGTTTGGAAATAACCTTGGGCCAAGGTGTAGATCACTTGATAATCATCGTGCACAAAGCTGAAGCCGTCAATGTTGCTAACCTTTGCCCAGACATTGCGGTCATGGAGCAAGCGGACCAGTAACAGGCGTTCGGCCCGTTCGAGCCGCGTCAGTGGCCGTTGCTGTTGATGCACGGTCACTGGCGACTCGGGCGGCGCGACTTGCGCTTGGGTCGCCTGCCGCGGACGCTCGCGTTCTTGCTTGGCCGCGGAATCCCGCTGCGTTTGCTTGAGCTGCGCCTGCAAGGCGGCCTTGTCGATGTGAAACTCGTTGGCGACTTGGTTTAAATACATATCCAACTCAACGGGTTCTTGGACCTGGGCCAACAGCGGCATGATCTGATTCACATAGTCCAACTGTTCGCTGTCGGTATCCAGTGCCCGGTTACGCCGTAGGAACCGCAGATTGAACTGCAGGGGCGGCTCCTTGGCCGTCGTCAGCATTTGCCGAAAGGCCTCGTCACCGTGCGCCCGGCGGTACTCGTCGGGGTCTTGCCCCTCCGGTAACTGAATGACGCTTAAATTCAGGTGACTGTGCTGTCCCAGTAGTGTCAACGCCCGGGAGATGGCCCGTTGACCGGGTTCATCCCCATCGTAACACACGTTGAGCTTATCCGTGGTCCGTTCGATCGCGTAAATCTGCTCGGTGGTCAGGCTAGTCCCCATGGAGGCGATGCCGTTGTTCACCCCCGCTTGGGTAGCGGAAATGACATCCATGTAACCTTCAAACAGGGTGACTTCCCCCGCTTGCCGAATGGCTGGGCGTGCCAAATCAAAGTTGAATAGTAGTCGACTCTTGTTAAACAGCGGCGTTTCCGGGCTGTTTAAGTATTTCGGCTGGTCATCGGCCTTCTTGATCAGACGGCCCGAGAAAGCCACCACGTGCCCACTGGCATTCCGCAGGGGAAACATCGCCCGCTCCGTAAAGCGGTCCCGTAACTCCCCTTCGGCATCTTCAATGAAGAGACCCGATTGGCGCAGCAGTTGGTAGTCGCTCTCGTGCTGGTCAAAGAAGGGCTTTAAGAGGCGTTGGCTGGGGGCAAACCCCAGTTGATAGGTCTCAATGGTCTCATCCGTCAAGCCCCGGTCATGCAGGTAATTCAGCGCTGGTTCCCCCGCCTCGGTGTTCACCAAGATGTGGTGGTAAAGTTTGGCCGCTTGTTCCTGTAGATCGATGAGTTGACTGGTCTTGGAGTCCATCTTGGGCCCCGCCGCGTCCTGGCGGTACTCGCTGTCGAGGTCGACGTGACTAAAGTCAGCGACCTTGACGACGGCCTCGGGAAAGCTGACATGTTCTAGTTCCATCAGAAACTTGAATACGTTGCCCCCGCGACCACAACTAAAACAGTGAAAGATCTGTTTGTCTTCCGACACGGAAAACGAGGGCGTCCGTTCCTCATGAAAGGGACAGAGACCAAACAGATTCTTCCCGGACTTCTTGAGCTGGACGTACTGGCCGACCACATCAGCAATGTTGGTCGCCGTTCGCACCGTTTCAATCACGTCTTCGGGTATCTTCGCCACACCATCACTCCCTTACCGTGAATCCCGTTGCGCCCGTAGCCTTGAAAAGTCGCACCCCGGCAATCCGACAAGTGCGACTCTTTAATTGGCCCTACGTGCGTAAAAATACACTATACATACTACTCCTATTACAGCTGGTGTCAACACTTGTGACTCACGTTTGACGGGAAAACCCTGGCCGCTTGTGAAAAAGCCGCCGGTGGCCGACTCCCCTATTTACCACGCTGGAACAACCGGTTGGCATAGGTCCAGGTGCCGATAACCAGGCCAATCACGCCCAGCAGTAAAGCCGCAGTGCCAACGTCCGCACCGAATAGGCCAGCAGCTAGGAAAAAGATCACCCCACACACGAAGCCCAGACGCGCGCCCAGCAAGTTGGTCTTGCGCCAGACGACCGGTGAGGCATACGTTTGGGGAAACCGAATCCCCACGTAATGGTTCCGTGGCACGTAGGCTAGGACCAGTGCCCCAACGGAAAATAAAAAGCCCAGCAACGCCAGACTCTCCGCCGGATTCCGGGGACTGAATGCCCGGGGCGTCAGAAGATACAGCAGACCGTACGCGCTGAAGGTCACGTTCAGGTCCAGGCGAATGTGATCGACGGTCCTGGCATTGCTGGCCTGCTTCACGACCAAGGGGCCGTAGTCCATTAACACGGCAATGATACTAATGATAAACAATGTCCGCAACGAGAGCGCCACCCAGTGGATCTTGGCCATTTGCAACACCCACAAGATGGCTAAAGCCCCTAAGTTGGCCCACACAAACCGGGTTAACTCCCCGTGCGTAAATCTTGGTAATAGCATGTTCCCATCCCATTTCCGTGCTCGCTGAAAGTTGCAGGAGCACTAGTTTAAAACTGACAACGCCGTGATGCAAGCAAACTGACTCCCTACGCGCCGGGCCCAGCAAGCCAACGTCCGGGCCATTGCTCGTGCGCCCGGTACACGCCGTACAGGCCCGCGTTAACCACCCGCCAGCCCCACCGGTAGCGACGATTAACTCCTGGTAGAAGCACCGGCCTCACCTCCTAGCCGTTAAATTGCTTACAGTGTAGGGCCACTGCGTCGATATGGCCGGCCAAATTCACCAGTAACAACTGGAACCGAACAAACGGTGGCAAGCCCAGTTAAGGGTAAACAAAAAACGCCCGCCACATCCCATTTGTTGGGAATGACGAACGTTTCGCAAACGCACTTCGTTATTTATTTAACGACCAATTGGTCCAAGTCACCCAAGGTCAACGCTAAGGTTGCCAAGTGGCTCAGTTCAGTTAACCGGTTGTTCCGAACGGCATCGTTCTTGTCCATGACCATCGTGGCTTCAAAGTAAGCGGCAATGGTTGGTTGGATGCCGGCCAGGCTAGCGTACAGAGCATCTAAGCCCTTGCCAGCGGCGGCAGCAACTTCGGCAACACCCTGGTCCAGCGCACCTTCACTGTCATTTTCAAACAGCTTGGCGTCGACCGTGGCGTCGGCCAATTCGGCTGGGGCCTTTTGGGCCAAACGAATCACCCGCGTCAGAGATTCGATGACGGCCTTGAAGTTGTCGTCAGCGGCGTGGCTGGCCAAAATGTCAGCGGCCGTGAAGATCTGCAAGACGTCACTGCTGGAGCCGGCGGTCACGGCATCGATGATGTCATGACGCTGCTTAGCAGAACGCAAGATCTTACGGATCCGGTCCTTAATGAAGGTCACCATGGCGTCGATTTGACTAGCTTGGTCCAGCTTAGGAGCCACGTTAGCCGTGTCTTCGGCGGTGATAAAGTCACTGGCTAATTCAGCGACTGGCAAGGACCACTTCTGGTCACGCGCGATCCGCACGATCCCGGTTGCCTGACGCCGCAAAGCGTAAGGGTCGTTGGAACCGCTAGGAATCATGCCAGCAGCGAAGAAGGTCAAGATGCTATCGAACTTGTCGGCCAAGGCCAAGACCGCACCCGGAACGGATTCTGGTAAGGCCCCATCGGCTGAGATAGGTTCGTAGTGTTCGCGAACGGCTTGGGCAACGGCTGGGTCTTCACCTTGCAGTAAGGCATACTTTTCACCCATGACCCCTTGGAGTTCGGCGAATTCACCGACCATCCCGGTCACCAGGTCAAACTTGTAGATTTCGCTGGCGCGTAAGGCGGCCTTGGCTTGGGCATCGTTTAAGTCGAAATGCTTCGCCAAGACGCTCACGATTGCCTTAACGCGGTCCATCTTTTCGGCCATCGTACTAATCTTATCGTGGAAGCTAACGGACTTGAGCCGTTCCACGTAATCGGCAATGGTCTTCTTTTGATCTTCCGTGTAGAAGAACATGGCGTCTTCCAAACGGGCCGTCAGAACCTTTTCGTTCCCGGCAACCACGTTTTGGAGGTCGTGGTCGTTCCCGTTACGAACGGAGATGAAGTTAGGCAAGAGCTTGCCGCTGGCATCGCGCGCGTAGAAGAAGCGTTGATGGTCACGCATGGAGGTGATCAGAACTTCTTCGGGGATGGTCAGGTATTTCTCGTCGAAGCTCCCTTCAAAGGCAGTTGGCCATTCAACCAGGTTGTTGACCTCTTCCAACAGGCCAGCGTCAATGTTGACCGTCCAGCTGTGGTCGGCCGCAATCTTTTCAATCTGTTGCTTGATCAAGGCCTTGCGCTTGTCGGCATCGGCAATGACGAACTGGGCGGTTAAGTCGGCTTCGTAGTCGGCAGCCGTGGCAACGTCCACGTCGGTCCCTAAGAAACGGTGACCGCGGGTGTTGCGACCGGTCGTGACGTCCAGGATGCTAAACGGAATCACGTCGGCATCTAACAGCGCCACGATCCAACGAATTGGCCGAACGTATTCGAAGTGATGGGTGCTCCACTTCATCATGGTTGGGAAGGTCATGGCCGTGATGACGTCCTTCAAGCCAGCCAAGACGGCGGCAACGGGTTCACCGGCAATAAACTTGTCGACGTAAACGTATTCGGTCCCCTTGATTTCCTTGAAGGTGATGTCGTCCGGGGTCAGACCTTGGCCACGGGTAAACCCGATAGCGGCCTTCGTCCAGTTACCATCGGCATCCTGAGCGATCTTCTTAGCGGGTCCCTTGACGGATTCGCTGATATCTTCTTGCTTGTCGGCTAAGCCACTGATTTGGATGGCTAAGCGCCGGGGCGTGGAGAACGGCTTGATGTCCGTGTAGTCCACTCGTTGTTCCTTTAAATAGTCAGCCGTGCGCTTGACCAGTTGCTTGATAGCTGGCGTCACCACGTGGGCTGGCATTTCTTCTAGTCCAATTTCAAGTAAAAATGTGTGTGCCATTATTTTTTGGCCTCCTCATCGTCTGCTAATAGTTTTGCACGTAAGGCTTCATCCTTGACCAATGGGAACCCACGCTTCTTCCGTTCAGCAACGAAGGCACGCGCCACGGCCCGGGCCATGTTCCGGATGCGAGACAGGTAGCCGGCCCGTTCAGTAACGGAAACGGCGCCCCGGGCATCGAGCAGGTTAAAGGTATGGCTGCACTTCAGGATGTAATCGTAAGCTGGGTGCACCAGACCATTGGCAATTTGCTTCTTGGCTTCGTCTTCGTATTCGTCGAAGTGGCGGAGCAACATGTCTTGGTTGCTTTCTTCAAAACTGTACTTGGAGTGTTCGTATTCGGGCTCCTTGAAGATGTCCCCGTACTTCACGCCATCGGCCCATTCCAGGTCGAAGACGGAGTTGACGTCTTGCACGTAGGAAGCTAACCGTTCCAACCCATAGGTCACTTCGGAAGTGACGGGATCAACTTCCATCCCCCCAACAACTTGGAAGTAGGTGAACTGGGTGATTTCCATCCCGTCCAACCAAACTTCCCAACCAACACCGGCACAACCCATGGATGGGTTTTCCCAGTTATCTTCAACGAACCGGATATCATGTTCGAGCGGGTTGATGCCGAGTTCCTTCAAACTGTTCAGGTAAAGTTCCTGAATGTTATCAGGTGAAGGCTTCATGATCACTTGGAACTGGTGATGTTGATATAACCGGTTGGGGTTTTCCCCGTAACGACCATCGGCTGGTCGGCGAGAAGGTTCAACGTAAGCGGCGTTCCAAGGTTCTGGTCCGATCGCCCGTAAGAAGGTGTAAGGACTCATGGTCCCGGCCCCTTTTTCAGTATCGTAAGCTTGCATCAGCATGCAGCCCTGTGCGGACCAGTACTGTTGTAACTTTAAAATGATTGCTTGCATGGACAGTTTTTCTGTCATGGGTGCTGTTTCCTCCTTAAATTTCAAACAAATAAGCGCAAAAAAATCCCCACGAGAATTCACCGAGGCAAATTCACGTAGGGACGAAAAAATTTTCGCGGTTCCACCCTACTTCTAGTCACAGACTGACTAGCAGCTTACTTGGAAACGACTCCGAATGTGCCAACCCACAGCACCCGTTATCCGGCTAACACTACCCCGGACTCGCTGAGAACAACCACTGCGTTTTTCATTCATCATAATCGACTTATTTAACTGAGTTTTATGATAGTCGTCTGGGGTGGGGTTGTCAATGGATTTAGGGGAAACGGTATTAATCCGTGTTGGCAGCGGAGGCCCCCTTTATTTGGTTTGTCCGATGCCGCCGAAGATCAGTGTATTCTCGTAAATATTTAAAGGGAAACGGAATGACGGTGTATTGATTCAATCGGACAAAGCCGACCTGCATGAGTGATTCTAGCTCATGGAAAATTTCACACACGTCTGCCTTCGGTTGCAAACTTCCAATCGCCACAATTTTTTTCAAGGGAATCGCCCGCTTCTGCTGGGCTTCTAGCGGATTATTGCGCCCGATAAAGTAATAGGTATCGCCATTTAATTCAAGCAAGCCCATCCCACAAGTTCCTGTCCAGTATGCTTCGAACGCCTTTTGCCGAATCGGCAACTTTAACCATTGACCCTGAGCCTGATGAAACGCGGCGTTGAACGCTTTCATGGCGTTCAGCTTCCAGCTCAATTTAAGGGTCATTCGCAACTCTCGAATCGTCAACTCGGTCTTCCGTAGCTGTGTGAGTTCGGCAATCAGCTGTTGCTGCTGCGACACGTGCTTCTGGTCGATAACCAACCCCTGGGCAACCGTCAACAGATTCTGTCGACTAACTAAATTTTCTTCGCTGGCCGAATGCAACTGAGAAGTAATTTTTTCTGCATCTGGGACCGTGATCAAATCCGTCCCATAGATGGCAAAGAGACCAGATTGGCTTTGAATAGCCCCCTGTAACAAATAGGGATTTTCCCCAGTTGCAGCCAAAATTCTTTTAACTGTTTGCTGGAGCTCAGTTGCGGTAGAATCGTTGATTTCGCCTTGAATATGTGTCTCTTCAAAAATCACTCGTTGATCAGGTGTAATGGTTAAGCGCGTCACAACAAGGTTTAGCGGTTCCGCCCGTTTGCTCAGTCTATTGAAAAACAAATACTTAAAGTGACCAGCGGTGTCTGCCTTCACAGCTGTAGGCAACCGTAGCTTTCCGGCCGAAATATCCCGTTTAACTAGCAGCTGGACTACCGTCATCAAGAATTGATTATTCGCCATCAGGTCAGCTTGCTGGTCACCCTGCCACTGATACTGCTGTTTGTCCGCATCAAAGTCCCCAAACTTCTCAAAGGTTAAATGTTGAATTACTTGATCATTACGACCAACTTGATAACGTGGGTCCTGCTCGTCCAGCACGACTTGCAGATTTAATCCTGCCACAGCTCGCTCACCGACCGAGACTGTCACTCCCGCCTGTACAAGTTGGGGGCTGGTCTGGACTCTGTCCGCCAAATGCGCGACTAACGCCCAAACGTGGGGTTCGCCAGCATCACCGACAAAATGCAGACTCTGACCTTTTAGTAACGCCATCACCTGCTTGATTGCTGGCACCCTTGTTTTTGGCGAATAAGCCATCACCTCACTGGCGTGAAAATGCGGCAACTGGCAGAAACAATCCCCGTACGCCTGCTTGAGATCTTTCAGAAGGGCATTCTGAAGGCCCACCTTGGTTTGTGCGAAATCAGCCAGTGTCCGCAGCGTAAAGAAATCAATCGTGTTTTTCCGGCCATGAACATGATGCTGGTCCCACAGTTGTCCGGGTGCCATAGCTGACCACCTCAGGCACCCGTCACTGGCTAAAAAACCCATTTTTTGTGGTGCCACCACTGGTTTAAAGGTCCGCGTGCGCAATTGTAAAATATGATCTTTTAAGTCGACCTCGACCGCAACCAACGTTTTTTCTGTTTGTCTATGCACTAATAACAAACGGTCAGTGGCTCGCTGATTTCTGAGTACGAGTTGATCATCAAACTGACATTGCTTGACTGCTTTGAGCATGAGCATAACAATTGTGTCCGGGGTAATTTTCTGCTGGATAGCCTGCTGCAGTGTCACAATTTTTGGGTGAACGCCGGTGATCTCTTGCGGAATTGGCTGGCTTTTGGCCATCAATGCTAAATACCGACTGGGACCAATTGCCTTACCTGCCTGAGCATCGTATTGCTTCGCCAACTTATGAATCGCTAAAACTGGGCAAGCATCGAACCAACTTGGTAGTTTACCGGGATGGTCCGTTTCAACTAAAATTAACCGCAATCGCTGATTAAAGCCGACTTCATTGAATTCATAGTCCACTAAATTTGTCAAAGCTACCGGTACGTTATCTACCATTTAAAAAGTCCCCCATCATTTTTTCCTGTTCAGGCGTCAAAGCAAATTTCCCCTGTGCATCTAACAACTGCGGTACCTCCATAATTTGTCCATTACGCGTTATTTTCGGCACAAATTTTTGTGTCCCAGTCGTTTCAATCAAATTTACGATGAGGACCCGCCTACTGTGTAGCTCTTGCGCATCAGTCAGACGATTCAGTTTATCTTGCACATGCCTGCGTTCTGCTATGGCCGATTGATTGTGAGGATGCCGCCAATTCTTAAAATCAAGATAAACGTGGTCCGCCGTTTGAAAATCAAAGAGCTCATGATTATCTGCAGAGAGCGTCCTGAGTTTAACCGACCAGCGGTCCTCAAGAATAAATTTGCCGGCAACCTCGCCAAGTATCCCCAAGTAATTATCAAACTGAACCGGATTGACAATAAACCCAGTCTTCTCCCAAGTGGTTGCCCACCCCTGAGAATCGAAATATGCCTGCATCCCCGGATATTTCAGCAGGGTAGGCAGTCCCGCCGTCTCAGCAGAAACTTCTTCCGTCCCACGACTATCCGTTCCAAACGTAAAGTTCTCACCGGATCGGGCAACCTGATATTGACTTACCTCGCTGTCTAAATAGGCACCCTCTGGTTTCTTCTCCCACTGATGGTACTGATCAAAAGTGGGTGTGGGCTGGCATAATAAGTGCTCCCTAAAATCTTGATACCGGTTAGCAGTCTTGGTATCCTTCTGAAGTTGGCCCGCCATTTCATTAACCGCATGCTGCGTTTCCAGAGTTCGGTTAGACCAGCGTTCAAACTGAATTTTCTCGCTCGTCTGAACCGAATCGGCCGCTTCTCGTTGCAGGTTGCGAATGGCCTGGGCTTCAGGTCCCAACTGATAGTCAGCCAGCATGGATACGTTAAAGTAATTCCGGACATCCGCTCCTAAAATTACGAGTGTTTCTGGCAGCTTATTAAATGACCGGTCCATTCGACCGAGTGCTTGCAAAATAACCTGCGTATGGGCGCCAACATAACTAATTGTGTTTCGAAATTGTTTGGCCGGAATTCCTAAGCTTTGCTTCTTAGCATATTTACTAATATCCAGGAGCGAGACCTCACTATTGTCTGCCAAACTCAGCAATTCATAGCAGGCACGAATCCACTGCGCCTTACTTTTTTCGGTTGCCACTTGCGGAACCAGGGTGAAAATATTCGTGACCCGTCCCAAATAGATTCCGGCTAAATCCACCATCTGTCGTCGTGGATCATTCGAATTGGCATCAGCCGGAGATATGTCAACTGTCTTACCTGCCTCAAGTGTTCCGATGTTGTGTTGAAGGTTTTGACCAACCCCCAAGGTGGCGTACGAGCTCAGTAAGTACACCCGTGTTTCTTCTTTGGATGGCAGCTTAAGTGCGGCCGTAATTTGGTCGTCAACCAATTGCTCATCTGTCGTGAACTTTTTGGCAATTGGTCGTAATTGTGGTTGATGCGGCTCATCTGTACACAGTAACTGTGACAGTAATTTAAAGACCTGCGTCACAAAATTCAGTGACATCTGAATTTCATTTTCCTCCCCTTTTACCTTGGGCAATACGCTTTGTAATCCCAGGAAGGTCGTCTTATCTGAAAATCCCAGAAAGCAGATAAAACTCATGAACAAATCCAAATAGCGTTGCTGAACAAACGAAACCAGTTGCCGTTCACCCTTACTCGGATAAGTGCTATAAATTTCTCGCATCTTTTGTTTGACCAGCATCTCAAGTGTCCTTAACTGTCCCAGCTGCTCGGGACCCAAGGCAACCTCAGGGCACAGTTCATGAATTAATTGGCGCATGCACTCGCCGCTCTCAGCAGAGACCTGTACCTTAGCCGTTTCCTTGACAATCACTTTAGCCCCATTTGCCCGACAGCGCTGACTAGTGTCAAATTGCTTCTGAACACTTATAGGTAAATCCGCCAACCCATCTATGAGTCGGTCGCCTAACTGCTCACGAATAAAGTTGAAATCGAAGTTGTTAATCACCGTATCAACCTTAACCGTCGCGGACATGCCGACCACTACCCCACGTTTAGCCAGATGAATGAGAAACTTCTCTGGGGTTTCTTGGACTAACGCCGCACTAATCTTTGTTCGATTCAAATGGGCATCACTATCCGTTAAGGCAATCAGTTGCAGGCCGTTTCGTTGCAGGTAGCGGCCACACTGACCATCAGTTGTGGGCTTCACCGTTTTACGGTATTTCAAAGGCGCCTGATGATACATGCCGAGGACTAATTTCTTGGAGTCAACGGATAACCACAGGCAATCACAAATTGTGGCAATTGCATCTTCTAGTTCCAATTGATTTTCAATCACCAATCGTTGCGCGTTAACTTGCTGACAATACTTCCCAGCCCATTCGACCAACAGGTGAATAAAGCTACTGAAAAACTGACTCATCCTTTGAATCATTTGATAAAATTTTAAATCATTCGTCACAACACGTTGTCCGGATAAAACAACCCGCCTGCCTGGAAGGTCACGGTGACTCCACCACCCGTGACTACTACTAATCGTGAGACTGTCCAGATTAAAGATAAAATTAGTCGTCGTCATCGCATCAATTGTTTTATAGTCTTCCGTTAGTTCATACTGTGCGGCTAGGTGATTGACTCGTTTCTTTAGTTGAC
Source organism: Levilactobacillus mulengensis (assembly GCF_003946045.1). Classification (GTDB taxonomy): domain Bacteria; phylum Bacillota; class Bacilli; order Lactobacillales; family Lactobacillaceae; genus Levilactobacillus; species Levilactobacillus mulengensis. The sequence goes on from NZ_RHNW01000001.1 coordinate 219,137, forward strand.
CAAATTTTCCCCGCTGCCGCAGCACAGACATTACGTCTTCTGGTCGTTTCTTTTGTAGATTATTGACGCCGCTTCGGATTTCCCGAAACAATGACAGAAAATCCAGTGGGACCTTCGTTGCGTCATCAATAATTTTATCGACCAGTTGAGATTTCATCTCATCAACTTCATCTAAAATAACCGTGGCGTTGCCGAGGCAACTAGTGGCAGTGACTGGGATGGACCTCTGACTATAAAAAGACGGAAAGGTCCGCACAAACTTTGCCCATGTGAGCAGCACCAACTGGTATTTTTTAAGATTGATTTCGGGAAAGTACTGATTCAAATAGTGTGCTAAGTCCGTCTCATCCGCATTGACATATTCTTCAAGCGTCACCTTATCCGCCTTCGTCAGTGGGTCGCTGAGCATTAACGTTCGTCGCAATATTTTGATAACTTCTCGTTTAAATGTTGTGTACGCCAATTTTAAATTTTGAAAATCATTACGGCCGGCCAGGGACTGTTTCTCTGGCTGCTGATTATAGCGTTCATGATAGGTTTGCAAGTTACCCAAGGCTTGTTTAACTTTTTCACTTGCTGATAGTTCTGCTGGGAATTGACTGGTAATGACCTCACCCGTTATTTCCTCTAAGGCGTGTAATACAGCGATTGTCCGGTTGAGATAGGCTTCACGAGCTGCTGAAGTCTTAAACGGACCATTTTTCTGCTCAAATTCATGCGCAACGGCTGCCCGAAAATCTGCGATATGCAAATTGTTCTTTTTAACAGTGACGAAAAAGAAACGCCTGTCAGTTGTGTTGACAACCGTTTGACTAATATAGTGAATAATTCCGTATGTCTTCCCACTACCAGTTGGTGCTGGCACGGTCACCAAACAACCAGGGTCGTCCGCCGTGGTCAGCCGCTGAGCTTTACCAAAGATCGCGGAAAAATCTAATCCAGTCATTTACTCACTCCTTCACTTATGTATTTTCCAAGTTAGCAGTGTGTAAAATGCCTGTCAATGTGCTTTACAACCTTGATACAAAAGCTTTTCGAAGTCTTTACAGACATACGCTTTAGCAATTAAAAAAGCACATCCACCAGCTCAAGTCGAGCGGTCGAATGTGCTTCATGATTCATTAAATTTCGCGGAAAAACTTCTTAAAGCCAAATAGTTTATCAATACGAGCTTCATACTCGGTTGGAATCTCCAGGTCAACGGCCTTTAAATTATTCTGTAGCTGTTCGGGTTTGCTGGCCCCGATGATCAGGCTGGAGATACGGGCATCCCGCTTGTCCCAGGCCAACGCAAAGGTTGCCAGATCCGTGTCCAATTCTGCGGCCATCTTAGCGAGTTCTGCCACTTTTGCCAAATTTTCTGGCACCAGTTGCGCCTGCAGGTCTGGTTGGAACGTGCCCCGGGATCCGGCCGGTGCGGGCTGACCCTGCCGGTATTTCCCAGTCAATAGTCCCTGTGCTAAAGGTGAAAATGGTACGACGCCCAGTCCAAGCTCGCCACACAGGTCCAACAGCTCATGTTCAATGTAGCGATCAAACATGTTGTACTCGGGTTGCACCACGGTAATTGGGTGTAGCCCACGTTCTTGAATGATCAGCTCCGCCTTTAAAATTTGCACCGGCGTCCATTCGCTGACCCCATAGTAGAGGATTTTGCCTTGATCGACCAAGCCACTCAAGGTCGTCAGGGTTTCTGCTAGCGGCGTCTGTGGATCGAAGCGGTGGCAGAAGTACAGATCCAAGTAATCCGTTTGGAGATTGGTCAGCGACTGGTCGATGGATTCGGTGATATGTTTCCGTGACAGGCCACGGTCATTGACGCCTTTGCCAGATGGAAAGTAAACCTTACTGGAAACCACCAATTCCTTGCGGGGGAACTGTTGGAGGGCCTTGCCCAAGAAACGTTCGGCGGCCCCGCGACTATACACGTCCGCACAGTCGAAATAGTTAATGCCACTTTCATAGGCCAGTTTGATGCTCTGCGCGGCCAGGTCCTGTTTGGCGGCATCACTAACATCCGTGAGCCAGCTGCCCAATGCTAATTCACTGACGCGTAAGCCTGATTTGCCTAATTGCCGATACTTCATATGTAAGAACTCCCTTTATGTCAAAATAGTAAGAATTCAATTAAAATTCAATATGAAGTTAGTTTACCACGACAACGACAACTGGCCCATTGATTTGTTAGCCATTAAGCCAGGCCACGTCGATTTTCCCAATAGACCCCGACGATGGCGGGCAACGTGATGGCCATGACCGGATAGAGCCAGATCCATGGCAGGAAGGTCGTAATGACCCCCGCCAGCATCGGCCCCAGCGTCATCCCCAGGTCGATTCCGATGTAGAACGTGCTGTTGGCAAGTCCCCGGTCGGCCTTGGGAACCAGCGTCAGTGATTTGGCCTGGCAAATGGAGAACATCAGTCCATAGCCGGCAGCTAAACCCACCGCACCCACAATCAGCATGGCCCAGTTGTCCATATCGGTCAGTCCCACGATACCAATCAGGTTGCACCCCAGGCAAATCCAGAAGAATTTTCTAAACGGCACTCGGTCAAAGGCATCCCGAAGAATTAACCGCATCGCCAACAGAACTAACGCGTAGACGGGGAAAAAGGCCCCCGCCGGAATGGCAAAGCCCCGGTGAAAGACGTAGCTCACGATGTACGTCTGCGTGGCAAAGTATGGTAGTGAGAACAACAGGAGAATGGCCGCCACCGGCACGACTTTGGGTTGAACCAGCCGTAATTTTTCGTGCTGGCCCTTACTTTTACGGTAATCGGGATGGGGCACACTCTTATCCCCAACAAACTGAATCGTCAGGAGCAACAGGATAATGAAGCCAGTTGCCACCCAGAAAACACTGCGGTACCCAAAGTGATGGTACAGGAACACACTAACGGCGGGTCCAATTGCCATGCCCAAGGCATTTGCAATCCCGTAGATGCCCATCCCCGCGCCGATACGGTCGGCCGGTAACAGACTTGCCATCCAGGTCGCCATGCAAACGGAACATAGCGTGTAGCCAATCCCGTTGACGACCCGCCACAGCATGATCAGGGGCACCGCCGTGGAGACCCCATACCCAATGCAGGCAATCAAAATAAAGCCGGCGCCGATTGAACTTAAGCGATACTTAGAAAAACGGTCGGTCAGATTCCCTGCTAACGGCCGAAGAAGCAGTGATGTCAGGTTCATCATCCCGGCAACGATTCCGGCAAGCACACTGTTAGCCCCTACATTACTTGAAAAGCCCGCAATAATGGGATTGACCAGCATCGGACTCATCAAAAAGAAGAAGCTAGCGGCTAAAACTAATTTAACATCTTTCGTGTATAAGCGTGTTTTCACACGACCTCAGTTCCTTTCCAAATTTTGACCGATTCGGCCGAGCATCGCCAATAATTGCTGCTGATCGGCGGGCGTGAACCCGGTAAATAGTGCCTGGCTGGTCGTCTTGATGTGCGCATTTAACTGTTGAAGCTTGTCCCGCCCCGCTGGTGTTAACGCGACCAACTTAGCCCGGCCATCAGCGGGGTTCGGTTGTAAGACTAACAACTGCCGGTCGACTAGGCGCTTGACCATGAGTCGAGCCGTCTGGTGGGTCACCTGTTGCTGTTCTTTGAAGTCCGTAATCGTTCCCGTGGGATGGTCCGTGAAGAATCGCAGGGCATCCGCCTGCGCACTCGTTAACGATAGGTTCCGGACAAAGAGATTTCGTTGGTGGCGAATCTGTCGTCCCAGTAAGACTAATTTCCAAGAAACCAATTGGTCACTATTCATGTCATCACCTCATTGATAATTATACAGCTAGCTGTATTGTTTTGAAAGTGAGTAGTTGTTTTCGATTACTATTTTAACCGTGAAAGCGGCTGAGAATAAATCTAATCCCTTGTGGTTCTGGTAAAGCGGATGCTCACTACTTGCGGAGTCATTCCAATTTTCTCTGTTGCCTTGACTAAGAGTTGAAAGTTAACGGCCAACAGCCGCCACACTCAAACCATGACCGACTATGTGGCAGGGTCTAATAACTGACCGTATTGAAATACAGGTCAAAAAAAGATGGCGTCCCCAATTTCTGAGGGCACCATCTTCTCTCCATCCAACGATAGTCAAATCTTCCATTCGCTAGGCTAAAACCGATCCATCATGACCCAGATTCAATAACACAGAGTACTTCACAAACTGGTCTGAACGTTCTGGGACCAGGAAGCTAAATCGCGCAGATTGTTGGCGTTGCCGATAGCTGTTAGGAATCACCAGGAAGCGCAAAGTCACATCTTTTATCGTCGGCTGTTGCCATTCCCTTTCTGTGTAATACCGTCCATCGGGATGTTGCATGCCGCGCGATTGATTACTGATACTATACGGAATGTTTAGCCACATATTTTCAATCATATTTAAATTATTGGCGTGAAAACCGTAGTTAGCTGGCTTTATCGATTGCATGAATAAATGCAGCGTGACTTCCTTGCCGTCGGTGACTGTTCGCTGCGTGGCTGCCAGCATTTTGAACTGAGCTTTCCGGCTTCCGCTCCATTGATGTGGCTGCACAATTTGCTCGACAACTGGCTTGGTCGTCACACCACGATTCAACCGTTGAAACTGCCAAGCACCCCCTAAAACGAAGGCGATAACTACCAGCAGTCCCCCAATAAAGTGCTGTCGTTTTCTCATCATCTAACGGTCCCCGCTTCAACGCGTAGCTGTCGATCCGCTACGGCGGCAACGAAGGCCTGGTCATGCGAGGCAATCACCAACGTGCTCCCACCAGCTTGTAATTGTTTTATGTAGGCAACTAATTTCTTGATGCTGGCCGCATCCAACGCATTCGTGGGTTCATCTAAAACAATCAGTTCACTTTTCCCTAATACTGCCTGGGCAATTCCCAATTTCTGCTTCATCCCTAGCGAAAAGTGACGTACCTTAGCAGAACGTGAAGTCGGCAAATCAAATTCCGTTAATAGGTCTAACAGCGCATCGTCTGTCACGCCCGGCATCAGATCAGCAATCAGCTGCAGATTAACTAACGCCGAAAACTCCGGGAGTACACTGGGGCCTCAATCATAATTCCTGCCGTGATTGGATAGGCTTGACCGACCTTGATGGGGGTTTGTTTGACCCTGATTATCCCTTGCGTTTTCATCAACCCCAGCATGGCTTTTAAGATAAGCGTCTTGCCAGAACCGTTAATGCCCGTCAATACCGTGACGGTGCCCGCTTCAATCTCCAATGAAACATCTCGTAAGACTGATTGGTGCTTGAAACGTTTGCTTACATTTTCCATTTGAATGAGTGCCATGGTCTCCCCCCTAGCTATCGCGCCAATCAATCAGCCAACGTAACCCGATCAGCGCCACTCCCCAGCCCAAGCACACAACTAAGGCAGCTACCCAATGACTGCCAAACGGGGCCAGGTGTATGTATTTAAAAAATGGCGAGGCGGGTTGCCGTAATAAATCTAAGCCGACCACTTCCAACAGCCAGGTACCCAGTACGGCCACGACTTTTTTGCGTAGTGACCAGTACAAAATCAGACTGAGGGTAACAAAGAATCCTTGATGCATACCCATTTGCAAGCATCCCCACAGTATAATTTTTACGGCTACCCAATGACCTAAAAAATAGCCTCGCCACAACAGGCCGCCCGTCCATAGTCCCCATAACATCCCCTGCAGGATGAGATTTTGGCTCAACAATTGCCAAAACCAAACCCGCTTGCGACCCACTCGACCATAATCCAATAACCGGTAGTCGAAAAGGCTGAGCCCCGCCATCAAACAGAGGGGCAAATAGATTGTGCTGAACAGCTGACTGCTGAACAGATACGCATAAATAGTGGGCGCAGTTACCCCTGGTTGAAACGTTTCTCGTGACAGGTCAGCTAAAAAGAGGCTCATGAATACAATGAGCAGACACCCACTGCGCCAACGCAACCGTAACTGATGAAATTGCTGTCGCCAGAGTCTACGCATAAAGGTATCGCCGCCAGCCAACTGTCATCAGCCCAAAAGTGACAACGCCTAAACCTAACGTCAGGACCACTAACGCTGATCCCGTCACGCTGGCACTAGCCGATTCCTTCAAAAGATTAGCGGGTGCCAAACTGTGGGGCAACCAGTTGAGATTATCCACCATCAGCAGACCAATCTGTCCAAACACCATACTACTGAACGCCACAAACGGCTTAGTCGTAAAAAAGCTTAAGCCCGTGACCAGACACGATAGCAAGGCGCCCCAGACAAAGACCATGCCAATCGACAACATCGCGTGCCAGAATGGATGCGCATAGAACAATCCCACATTGATCGTATTATCCTGAATCACCAAGACATTGCTATGTAGGAGATTATCCGGCTGTAAATTGGGTAGAACTAGTAAATAGGCCAGCAAGTTCATGACTAGCGGTCCACTCACGACTAGACCCCCTAAAATAAACGACCAACCGAAATACCCCCGAAAAATCGTTTTTACCGACCGTTTCATCCGCAACTGATAGTGAAACCCATTGCGCAGGTCCTGTTGCAACAGACTCCCCACCGGCAACACTGCAAGCAGCGGTAGTAACAAATAATACGCCATCGCAAGTGCACTAAAATTATCAATGCCAAGCCACTCCGTATAGGGTGACAAGAAGAACGGATTGTGTCCAACTAATCGGGGCAACTTCTGTAAGAATTGTCCCATTGCCACACTAACTGCCAGTCCAAACGCTACCATGAGCCAGCGGCGGTTCAAGCGGTGCCAAATCATCCCCAAATTATTCTCCCCCAGTGATCACAAAATCTTGCCAGTCATTTTCTGAAAATCGTATCTCCAGAATAGCATGTCGAACGACAATCGCCTACCTTAATCATATCTATCCACTAAGGGACTACTTATCATATTGATTTTACGAATGGAATATCCACCCGCCAACTGTTCTGCACTACCGATTGGTTTGTGCTAAAATTAACCTTAATTTTATTGGGAGGTGATTGCTTTTGGACATTTGGGAACAGCTTTACCAGGCGGCAAAACCGCTCTACCACCCGGAAGCCGTCAATGAGTTTATCTACGCACACAACGTGGTCTGTGCGTTGCAAAGTAAGTCTGGCCAAATTTTCACAGGATTTTGCATCGAGGGCTTGTCCGGCACCCTTAACCTCTGCGCTGAACGAGTCGCATTGCTCAACATGTACACGACTAGTAGTGAAACAGAAGTCCAACGCTTAATCGCCTTTCGCGACGCCCCACCAACCGGCATCAGCGGCATGCCCTGTGGTGTTTGTCGCGAAACTCTCTTGCAGTTTTCACCCAACAACCGCCACACCCAGATCATGGCCGACTATGCGACCAGACGGACCGTCACCCTAGATGACCTCCTCCCAGGTTGGTGGGGCGACATCAAGACAAGCTAATGTATACAAAAAAAACTGATTGGTATTTTCTGTTGAAGTTTTCGGTCTTCTAACCCATTAATTCACTGGCAGCAACCTGCTACAATCACGATGCACAAGCACAGGTGACTTCCCAGTGTAAGGGATAATTGTTGATTGAGCACCCTCAGCATGATATTATGCATGAGTAAACGAAAAGACCTGGTGGTTGCACACCAGGCCCTCTCACAGCAAGCCGCTTTAAAGGCGGTAGCTAGAGACAAAACGACAACTAAGACGTCCCGTAACCGGCCAAAGTTACATCGGGGCGGCTTTTTATTTGTGCTTGTCAATGCACGTCAGCAACGCTATTAAAAACGTGCCAAACAGTAACATCAACGAAAGTGCCTGAAACACACTCACTGACTGCGAAACCTTTCAAAGATTGTCCCATGTCCCCAACAAAATACCGTTCAGAATTTCCAAAATGGAAAAACTGAACGGTATTTTTGTGTTTCCTTTTATATTTAACGTTTTCACCAGCCGGAGGAGTTGTTTTAGCTTTCCGTCTTCGGTGGTGTCATCAGGCGCGCCGACCACGACTGCATCTGATCCAAGAACCGCTTGCTCTTAGGATGCACCCCAATCTGACTATCATAGATCTCATCCATCAGCTGGCGCAGCGCATGCTCCGTCTGCGGTTTCACGTTGATCGAATGGACCCGGTCCAAGTCAATCACGGAGAACTGGCGCAAATAGTAAATCGTGCGCTGAGCCAGGTGCAGGCGCCGCGGGTCCATTTGCCAATGCTGCTGACACAACAGGCCCCCGTAGCTTTCCGAGTAGTCAAATGGCAGGTCCGTGCGCCCACAAATGGCACACCCCTGCAACTGCGGCGCGACCCCAAAGGCCGGCATCAATTGAATTTCCATGATGTTGGTGACGATTGACGGGTTCACCCCATCGTCGATCAGGGTCAGTGCGCGCTGAACGCGGTGGTACCAGTCCGGTAGCGGTTGGCTGTCCGGAAAGGCCTGATCGACCAGACTCATGATATAGGTGGCGTAGGCATTTTTGAAAATGTCCCCACTAATATTTTGATACTGGTTGGTCTCCCTGGCCGTGCGAATGTACGACAGCCCGTCGTCGGCGATATCACCGACATAGCTACCGACCGTGAACGGCAGGATGTCCGCCACCATCTTGAAGCCCTTCTTCTTGGCGCCACGCACCAGAAACATTTTCTTGCCAAACTCCGCCGTTAAAAACTTAATCAGGAAATCCCGTTCGGCATAGTCCCGGCGAAAAAGGAGGATGCCGTGAAAATCAGTCACGTTTCGTGCCACAGCCATCCCCACTTTCTAGTTTATAAATCGTCCTTGCGGTACCCGTAGCTCTTCAACAGGGTCGCCTTGTCACGCCAGTTAGGTTGCACCTTGACCCACAACTGGAGGTAAACCTTGCTCCCCAGCAGGTGTTCGATGTCTTGGCGCGCCATGGTCCCAATCTTCTTGAGCATGCTACCGCCCTTACCGATCATGATTCCCTTTTGGGTTGGCCGTTCCACGATAATCGTGGCTTCGATGTGCACGTGGTCCTCGTCTTTTTGCTTCATGCTTTCGATTTCCACGGCAACTGAGTGCGGCACTTCTTCACGCGTCAACATGAAAATCTTTTCCCGAATCAATTCGCTAACGACGAACCGTTCTGGGTGATCGGTCACTTGGTCAGCCGGGTAGTATTGCGGCCCATTTGGCATGTGGTCGACTAATCCCGTCAACAGTTCATCAACGTTGTTTCCTTCGAGAGCTGAGATGGGGTAAACGGCCTTCCAATCCAGCGCCGTTTGGTACTGTTCCATCACGGGCAACAGGTCGTCCGGCTTAACTTGGTCGATCTTGTTGATCAACAGGTAAACGGGCGCCTTGACGTTCTTTAAGCGATCGATGATAAAGTTGTCGCCGGCCCCCCGCTTTTCAGCGGCGTTGACCATGAACAAAACGGCATCGACTTCGTTTAACGCGGACATGGCCGACTGCACCATGTAGTCGCCCAGCTTACTCTTAGGCTTGTGAACCCCGGGCGTATCGATGAAGACGATTTGCGCCTCATCCGTCGTGTAAATACCTTGAATCTTGTTCCGCGTCGTTTGGGCCGTGTTTGACATGATGGCAATTTTCTGGCCGATCACGCGGTTCAAAAACGTTGACTTACCCACGTTTGGCCGCCCAACAATGGCGACGAAACCTGATTTGTAATCTGGATTATCCATAATTTCCTCCTAGAACCAACGCAATAACGCTGGCAACATCACTAACGCGCCGACGATGACGGCAAAGATGGCGGCCATCAAGACCCCACCCGCTGCCACGTCCTTCGCCCGTTTCGCCAAGTCATGGTAGGTTTCCCCCACAACCAGGTCAACGACGGCCTCCACGATGGTATTGAGCGTTTCCGCAATCAATACCAAGAAGATGGCCAAGACGAGCCACAACCACTCGTTTAGACTCAGCCGCAAAATCAGCCCGGCAATTACCGCCAGGCTCCCCACGACCAAGTGCTTGCGAAAGTTACGCTCATAGTGAAAGAGCGCTCGCAGGCCATCCCACGCGTGGCCTAACGACTGGCTAAAGGCGCGATTCTTCCCCGTTTGCCGGGTAGGCTTACCGCTTGAGGCCATAGGCATCTAAAATGTCGGCCTGGAGCTTGAACATGACTTTCTCATCTTCGGGCTCCATGTGGTCGTAGCCGTTCAAATGCAGGAAGCCGTGGACCACGAGAAAACCAAGTTCCCGTTCGTAGGAATGGCCCAGGTACTCCGCTTGTTCTTCAACCTTATCCATGGACACAAAGATATCCCCAATGTTTTCGGGAATCTCGGCGGCCATTTCGTCATCCATGACCAAGGGAAAATCATCGTCCGCGTCCTCGCCGTCTTCAATCGCAAAACTGATGACGTCGGTGGCCCGGTCAACCCCACGGTACTGCTTGTTAATGCGGTGAATATCTTCGTTGTTCATTAAAGTGACGGACATTTCCGTATTTTCTGCCAGTTTCAGGTACTTCCCGGCATATTCCAGAACGTCTTTGATCATGTCGACGTGCTTTGCGGGCACGCCATCTTGGGTTTTATCGTAAATCTCTAGATCCATTATTTTTTAGCTCCATTTGGTTTAGTATCGTTGGCTTCGTAAGCGTTAATGATGCGCGCAACCACGGGGTGACGGACAACGTCATCCGAATTAAAGGTCACAAAATTGATATGGGACACGTTTTGCAAGATGTGTTGGGCCTGAACTAATCCGGACTTGGCATTATTGGGCAGGTCAATCTGGGAGATATCCCCGTTGACGATCATCTTTGATCCGAAGCCCAGCCGCGTCAGGAACATCTTCATCTGCATGTTGGTCGTGTTTTGGGCTTCATCCAAAATGACGAAGGCTGACTCCAACGTCCGCCCACGCATGTAGGCCAGTGGCGCAATTTCAATGACGCCTCGGTCCATCAAGCGTGTCGTGTGTTCGGCACCCAGAATGGCGTACAAGGCATCGTAGATTGGCCGCAGGTAGGGATCAACCTTTTCCTTCAAATCCCCGGGCAGGAACCCCAGGCTTTCACCGGCTTCAACGGCCGGCCGAGTGATGATCAGTTTTTCCACATCCCCATGCTTTAACGCCGCCACAGCCATGACCACGGCCAGGTAAGTCTTCCCGGTTCCGGCAGGCCCAATGCCGAAGGTAATATCATTATGCTTGATGGAGTCGATGTACTGGCGTTGGCCAAAGTTCTTGACCCGCACCGCGCGACCCTTGGCATCGTTAATTAATTTTTCAGTGTAAAAATCCTTGAAATAAGTCAAGGTCCCCTTATTTGCCATCTTCATGGCACTGATGACGTCGGCACTATTTAACTTAATGCCCTTAGCCAACAGGTCACTCATGTTGCGCAGAATAGCCAGCGTTTGGTTGACGGCCTCAGCCGCACCAGAGACTTTGATTGAATTGCCGAAGGGCTTGATGACGACATTTTGCCCCTCTTCCAGGATGGTGACAAACTGATCTTGGGTCCCCAACAGGCCGACTTCGTCCTCAGGGCGTTCCAAGATATACTCTTTTTCAATCGTTGCGTTCTCAGTCAATACGGTGGCTCCTTTGTCTTTAGATTTTAAGTCTTTCGCGTTGTGCCTGGTCTCCACATTAGCGGTCAATGGCGCACCGGTCCCCCAACATAGCGCGGACTTCTAATACTCAAATTTTAGCATACCACCGGGGATTGTAAAAGGATTCGGCGCGAAAAGTCGTGACGGGTCATTCATGCGGCAGTTTGGGGAGGTGGATGGGCCGTTCCAGAACCAACCGATCACGTAAAATTAACCCGTTCTCCACAATGGTTTGCGGATAGTTTTGCGTAAAGTAATCGGGTTCCACGGCAATCACGCGAAAGCCCTGCTGCTGATACAAATACAGCTGTGTGAGGCTGGTCGTCCCGGTCGCGATGCGTAACGTTCGGTAGCCGTGTTCAATCGCCCACTGATAGGCAAACGTCAGGAGCGCCCGTCCGTAGCCATGGCGTTGCTTAGCGGGGGTCACCGCAATCGCCATGACCTCGACCACGCGAGGTGCAAACCGTTTCACCACCAGTATCCCCGCCAACCCAGTCACATCATTGGCCGCATAAACGGCACTTTGCGGCAGATACGTCTCAACTAACGTTTGGTTGGGGTCCGCCAGCAACACTAACTTTAGTTGTTCAGGCGTCGGCTCGGTCACGCGTTCATAAGTTAACACGCTCGTCATCCTCCTTAGAAAAAAGGCCCCCACGAAAAATTCGCAGCGGCCCCGTTGATGGCATTCCTTAACGAACGCCACCAACAACAATTTAATTTATTTGTAGATTACGTCATTCGCTAACCGACAAATTAATCCTTGCCAGCATAAACCAAGACCGATCCGCCAGTTGAACTGTCAGCGCCAGTCTCAGTGACCAGAGGCGAATCAAGCTTCCCAGCTGTGTCGATGTTCTAAGTTGCGTGATTTTCGCAACTTAGAACATGGGCCGACCTTGGAAACTCGCGATTCTCAGCGAGGTTTCAAGGCGAGGTGCAGGACCGCTCCTCAGGCCGGAACCGTGCCCCACAGCAGGGTAGCTTGAATTCGCCGCCGGGAACGAGCGCCTACTTGTTCAACTGTGCCTTAACCGTCTGGTTGACGATGGCACCGTCGGCTTTGCCCTTAACTTGAGGCATCACCACGCCCATGACCTTACCGAAATCGCCCATGCCGCTGGCAGAGACCTTGGCAATGCTGTCGGCAACGATCTTCGCAATGTCGTCTTCGCTCAATTGCTTAGGTGCGTACTTTTCAACGATGGCGATTTCAGCCTTCACGCCTTCAACCAAGTCATCGCGGTTACCCTTGGCAAATTCTGCCATGGATTCCTTGCGTTGCTTCAATTCGCGAGAAACGATCGTTAATTCTTCGTCTTCGCTTAAGTCGTGGCCTTGCTTGACCTTTTCGTTGGTCAAAGCGGCCTTCATCATTCGGATAACGTTCAAGGAAAGCTTATCGTGGGCCTTCATGGCCGTCTTTAAATCAGTGTTGAGTTGGGTTTCTAAACTCATTGTGTTTCCTCCTAAAAGTCGTAATTACTATTAAGTCTACACCTATTTTCAACGAACGTCAGGTATTCGCTGCTAATTTTTGCTTGTGTGCCGGCGCGCACCTGATGGTCCGGGATAACATGATTGTCTTTCACTGCCGAAATGGTATTCTGGCCTTAACAACAGAAAGGAAGATTCTAATATGACAGATATGCGGGCAATTGGTTTTACTCAGAAATTACCCATCGCAGACGACACCAGCTTGGTCGAGTTCTTCGCGCCCAAGCCCACCCCGACCGGCCACGATTTACTCGTCAAGGTCGTGGCCACCTCGGTCAACCCGGTCGACACCGCCGTGCGCCGCGGGACGACCGGTGTGTTGCCAGCACCCAAGGTCCTCGGCTTTGATGCTTACGGCATTGTGGACGCCGTGGGTGACGCTGTCAGCCTGTTTCAGCCCGGTGACCGCGTCTGGTACGCTGGGTCGGTCAAACGGCCAGGGACGGACAGTGAGTACCATTTAGTGGACGAACGCATCGTGGGTCCCGCACCGAAAAAATTAACGCCCGCCGAAATGGCCGCGATGCCCCTGACATCCCTAACCGCGTGGGAAGCCTCGTTTGAACAAATGCCCATCGACGTCGACGCACCGCAGGCCAACGCTGGCAAAACCATTCTGATCATCAACGGTGCGGGAGGCGTCGGGTCAATGGCCACTCAGTTCGCCCACCTGGCCGGACTGACCGTCATTGCCACGGCCTCGCGACCCGAGACGATTGCCTGGACCCAGAACCACGGTGCGGATCACGTGGTCAACCACCGCGAAGACTTGGTGCCCCAGGTTCAGGCCCTCGGGTACCCGACCGTCGATTACATCTTGGAGCTAAGCAACCTGAATCAGCACTGGCCGGAAATCGTGTCGTTGATTGCGCCCAGCGGATCCATCGTGTCCATCACGGGCAGTGACACACCAATTGACCTGCGTGCGTTGAAACAAAAGCGCGCGACCTTCGCCTGGGAGTGGATGTTCACCAAGTCCTACTTCGGCACGCCGGACATGCTGAGCCAACACGATATTCTGACGCGGGTGGCCCAGCTGGTCGACGACGGTCAAATCGTGACGACACTGACGCAGACCTTTGCCCCCATCACCGCGGCTAACTTGCGGACCGCGCACGAGCTGGTCGAATCCAATCGCATGATTGGGAAGGTCGTCTTGACCAACGAAAGCGAGCCTGACTAACTATTTTCGTGTATTCATCCATTTGCTGAATAACTATTCAAAAACAGCACAAAAAAATCGCTGAACCTTAAGTTCAACGATTTTTTGTTAACTTTGCAAAAAGAGCTTAGAAACGCTTCTTCTTGGCTTTACGCTTACGCGCAGCTTCTGATTTTAACTTTTTCTTCACACTTGGTTTTTCGTAAAATTCACGTTTACGGTATTCTTGTAAAGTACCGCTACGGGAAACCGTACGTTTGAAGCGCCGAAGAGCGTCGTCAAAAGACTCGTTTTTGCGAACGACTGTCTTTGCCATATAAAATTCCCTCCCTCCGAGCACAAGTAATAACGTCGGTTAGAATTTCTTCCACCGGCGTAACGGTTCTTAACTATTATACATAAACACCCAAACCGCGTCAATAACACAAGCAAATAAATTTGAACCGTTTTATCTCCCGGGGTACACTAGAAGAAAACGTCAGAGGAGTTGCTCGCCCATGCAACAGATTACAATTTTCGTTATCTCAGACTCATCCGGTGAAACCGCCCTCACCGTTGCGCAGACGGCTGTTTCCCAGTACCCCGCGGTTCAGGCCAGCTATCAACGCTTCCCGTTCATCCAAACGGACTCAATTTTGGATGGTATTTTGAACCTTGCCAAGAAGCAACGCGCGATGATTTTTCACACGTTAGTCAGTCCCAAATTAAGCCAGCGGGTCCGCGAATTTGCTGCAAAAAATTTATTACAACAGTTCGATTGCATCCAACCGGCCATGGCTGTCATGCATCAAGCCACCGGTTTGGAGCCAGAGGGTGTGCCTGGCCTGGTCCACAACTTGAATGATACCTACTTTGATCGCATCGCGGCCATGGAATTTGCCGTGACCTACGACGACGGGAAGGATCCGACCGGCCTACTGAAGGCGGACATCGTGATTCTCGGCGTTTCCCGGACGTCTAAGACCCCGCTGTCCCTCTTCCTGGCCAACCGGAACCTCCGTGTCGCCAACCTGCCCCTATCGCCTAAGACGCAGTTACCCGACGAGCTCTGGCAGGTCGACCCCAAGCGGATCTTCGGGCTGACCAACAAGCCCAACATTCTGCGAAAAATTCGTCAGGAACGGATGATTTCTTACGGCTTGCCCGCCGACAGCGCCTATTCCGATGCGGATAAGATTACTGAAGAATTGGATTACGCCCAAAAGCTCTATAAAAAGATTGGCTGCCTCGTGATTGACGTCTCCAACAAGTCAATCGAAGAAACGGCCACGTTGATCATGGAAAGTGTGGATTACGATTTGATTCCCCACCCACTGGCCGATTAACGTCATTATAAAAGCTGCGATTTCATTCCCACTCAGTGTGGCAGTGAAATCGCAGCTTTTTGATTACCGTTTTAGAAATTCATCGACCGGTTTGGCCGCCAACGCATCGGCTTCCAGGTCCGGATTGAACCGTTGGGCCTTGAGCATGGCCACCTCATAACCGTGAGGATTGACGCCGTGCTTGCGGTCCGGGCCAATGACTGGCGTCTCCATGATTTTGGGGACCGTCGTCAGTTGGGGATGGTGGGCCACGCCGTTCAAGACGTCAAAGCCCAACGTCCCATAACCGATGTTGGTGTGGCGGTCCTTGTGACTACCCTGAGGATTCTTGGAGTCGTTCAAATGGATCACCTTGAGTTTGTCCAGCCCGATGACGTGGTCAAATTCCTTGAGCACGCCGTCGAAGTCCCCGTCAATGTCGTAACCGGCATCGCTGGTATGACAGGTGTCAAAGCACACCGACAAGCGGTCGTTATGGCTCGTAGCATCCATGATGGCCGCCAATTGCTCAAAGGTTCGACCGACCTCGGTGCCCTTGCCCGCCATGGTTTCCAGCGCAATCTGCACGGGTTCCGTGGCCGCGGCCAGGATTTCATCGAGTCCCTGGGCAATCTGGGCAATGGCCGCGTCGGGACCGGCGCCCACGTGCGCACCCGGATGCAAGACGATTTGGGTGGCCCCCAGGGCGGCGGCGCGGTGAACCTCCGCCGTCAGGAATTCCACGGCAAAGCCATAGTTCTGCGGCTTGGTTGTGTTGCCCAAGTTCACCACGTAGGGTGCGTGCACAACGACGGCCCGTTGCTGGTGGTCCGCCATGTAGGCCTTCCCCGCGTCAATGTTCAGCTCGTCAATTGGTTTGCGCCGCGTGTTCTGAGGTGCGCCCGTGTAGATCATGAACACATTTTCACCAAAGCTGGCGGCCTCCTGGGCGGACCCCAACAACATGTCCTTGCCCTTCATGCTCACGTGTGAACCGATTAAAAATTCTGCCATTAGTTACCCTTCCCTTCGTCAAATGCCCCTGAATAAATTCAGAGGCTTGTCGCTCACGTGTCTGACGACACAGTAGTCCAGCATGCCAGCTAGGCACTCCTACTCGTAGTGGCAACATCATCGGGTAATTGACAGTTACCCGTTTAACTATCGGGATTTACCCAATAGCTGTTAGTTTTTTGATTTTTGGTCGTTTGATACCACTCAGCCACTCTTGACCAAGCATTTCAATATTCATTGCCCCTAATCGGTCATCATTACTCCGATACTGGCATTGAGCACACCAATACTCATGCGTTTCATGGTGACGATTAGTTTTCTCAACCAGCCCACACTTGGGGCATCTCTGTGAGGTAAATGCGGGGTTCACTTTCACGACGGTACTTTGAATAGCCTGAGCCTTGTATGTTAAAAAAGACTCTAGCTGGAAAAAGGACCAAGAACGATGGCTATTACGCAAAGACTTAGGTAAATCATCGGTATTGAATGTTACGTTGGTTAAGTCTTCCAAAACAAAAAGTGTATGCGAACCATATAGGGCAACGAGTGTCTTGGCTATCCGGTGATTCACATCGGACATCCAGCGGTTCTCTCGTTGAGCTAGTTGCTTAAGTTTTTTCTTGGTAGACTTGGTACCCTTACTTTGTAGTTGTCGCCGGATTTCTAGGAACTTCTTTCGCTTGCGTAAAACTTTCTGGCCGTCAAAGAACAATGTCTTGCCCAAGTGATCATAGATTGTTGCCAGAAAGCGTAAACCACGGTCGATGCCGACAATCTTCGGACAGCCCTGTTTGTCAAAGTCATCAACTTCTTTGGTGATGCCAATATGGAGAAACCACTTACCACGATTGTGGACCAATTTGGCAGTACCAAATTTCCAATCTCCGTGAAAATAGTCTTCGAAGCCTTTGTCGGTAAAGCACAGTTTCGTCCGCTTACCCAGGGTGGTGATTGAGATTCGGTTCATCTCATCCACAAAGGAATAATTTTTTTGCCGAACTAGATCTGCCTGTGGTCGACGAAAATGGATGGGCTTCACCAACCAAGTCAAGTCCCTGGGAACCTGAATCCACTTGTTGTCTTCATTCTTATAACGGCGTGGATGTTGCTCCATTTGTTTCTGAACAGTTTTGTAACGCGCTGTGACCGTTCGAAAGACAGACTGAATCATCTGACTGTTCAACGGCGATTCTTGTCTGAAAACTTGGTATAGCTGGTGATTGATTTTTAACCAACTTAACGGAAACTCGTGGTCAAAGATCCATTGACTGACAATGTTAGCTAATCGTTGATACTCCCGGCTCATTGCTAAAAATTCCGTCGACTGTTTAGTGTCTGGATAGAGTCGTAATTTAATCGTTCGACCTAGCTTAACCAATGACTACCTCCCCTGAAGATTGGTCTTAGTATACCATGTTTGACCGTTCAATAGGGGAACATATGTTTTAGAAAACGTTAAGTTCTAGCCTTCATCCCGCGATTGAAATCGCAGGTTTCCTGCTAAGTTTTTAATGACTGATGACGTCAACGACCCGCCGACTGGCCGTGCCATCTTCCCACTCACAAAACTTGTGATAAAAGGCGGCCTGGCGTTCTTCATAGCCGGCAAAAGCGCCGGTCTCCCGCCAGCCATCGAGTTGCTGGTAAAAAGCCGCAGCCGTGGTCACCAGCGGTCCCGGAATTTCCCGTTCATAGTCAAAGTAAAAGCCGCGGAGCTGGTCGCGATAATGCGCCAGGTCATAGGCAAAGAACAGTTCTGGTCGTTTCAGGTTAGCGAAGTCAAACATGACCGAGGAGTAGTCCGTAATCAAGAGGTCGGAGATCAGGTAAAGCTGGGCAATATCGGTCTCGGCCAACACGGTCACCCGGTCTTCATAGCCGTGGATATCGATGGCGTCCTTGACCAGATAATGGGGCCGAATGATTAGATGCGTCCCCGCCGGCACGTGGTTAAAGAACTCGCCCAGATCAAATGGCAGGTCAAAGCGATACACGCCCGGCCGTACCGCCATATCATCGCGCCAGGTCGGCGCATAGGTCACGACGGGTCCGCTCACGGCACCTAACAGGCGTTGCTTCAGGGCTAATACCTCGTCTTGACTCGTCGTGTAGAGCACGTCGTTTCGGGGATACCCAATCGACAGAAACTGGTTTTTAAACCCGAAGGCCGATTTGAAAATATCCTGCGAATACTGGTTCGGTGCAATCAAATAGTCCCAGCGATGGGCCGCCGTGATAAATTCGTGGTGGTAATCCGCCGTGCTGGTCCCGGGAATCGCCACGTGGGCAATGTCCGCACCCAACTTTTTCAGTGGCGTGCCGTGCCAGGTCTGAATGACGGTCGTCCGGCGGTTCTGATGCCACCAGTTCGGTAGCCGAGAATTCAACACCCAAAACTCCGCCCGGGCCATCAGCGCGACCCACCGCGGTGTGAAACGCTTGACCAGATTGATCTCCGGGTATTTCGCGTGCAGGCTGGCAAATTCTCTCGGCTTGACGCTAAAGTAAGTCGTGCGCGCATAGTCCGGATGTTCCTTGACCAATTCGCGGTAGATTGCCGCCGGATTATCGTTGATATCCTTGCCGTTAAAACTTTCAAAAATCACTTGTCGTCGCTTGATGGGTAAACAAATAAGCCCACCGTTCAAGACGATGAGCCCATAGCGAGCAACAAGCTTCAATGACTGGACGAATCCGTGTGAACCTTTAGCCATTTGCGGTTGCTCCTTTCAGATTAAATTAAGTCGACGAACCGTGACCGGAACTTGTAGTGCAAGTGAGAGCCAATCAGCAGAACGAAGATGACGAATAACCAGAATTCCAAGGTCAACATCGGGTGTTGCCAGAACCAACCGGTCCCAATAAAGGATTCCCGGAACCCATTAACGATGTAATAGTACGGGTTCAGTTCCAATAAGTGGACGAATGGTGCTGGGAATGACGTGGTAACGAAGTTGAACAGTACGCCAGACACGTAGAATAACATCCGCATCACGGATTGTAACAGGATGTGGTAGTCCCGGACCAGCAAGCTAATGCAGGAGTTCAGGACCCCTAAGGCAACCAGCAGGCAAATCATGGCGAAGAAGTAGTAGATCCATTGGAACCACGAAACACTTGGGTAGACCCCATTTAGCAGACCAATAAAGATGGAGAAGACCATCATGGTCCAGAAGGAACTCAGGTTGCTGACGACCTTGATCGTTGGCAGTGCGGACACGGGGAACTTCATCTTAGCCACCATGTTGACCCGTTGGTAAATACTCTTAGACGCATCCAACGTGGCCCGGTTCATGAAGAACCATGGCGTGATCCCGATAACCATCCAAGGGAGGTAACCGACCCCATTTAGCGGTTGGCCATGCTTCAACCCAACACCGAAGACTAACCAGTAAATGGCGATCTGAATCAACGGGTATAGGTATTCCCAGGCTAAACCTAGGTAGTGACTCTGATAACTTGCTTGATCCTCGTAGCGCGAAATTCGGAAAATGATTCCGATACTCGAGAATTGTTCTTTAAATAAGGTCATGACCTCTTTCAAGGCACTGCACTCCTTTAACTTTAATCGGATAATAGCGCGACGTAACGGGCAACCACACGTTCAGTCGCGTGGCCGTCGTTGGCACTATTCCAATGTTGATTGAATTGGGTAAGCTCGGTAGCGGCATCCGCCTGGATGGCCGCTGCCAGTTGGGCATTGGTCGCTAAGGCCGGGCCCGGTAGCCAGTCCATCAGGTCCGGTTGCACACCCGGGTCCTGCTGGTAGGCTGGTAAATCAAATAGGTAAAACAGTAAGCTGTGGGCATTGGCTAACAAACTGTAGTCAAACGCCACCGATGAATAATCCGTGACCAACGTTTCGGTCACCGTTAACAGTGCCGCCGTGGACACGCCTGCCGCGTCGACCCCCTGCGCACCCAATTGCCGCTGGAAATCCTCTGCTTTGGTTGCCAACGCCGGATGTAACCTGAGCACGACCCGGGCATCCGGATCACGCCGGAGCGCTTGAGCCAAGCCCGCGGGCGGCGTAAAGGTCACGCCCTCCCGATAAGTTGGTGCATACAAGATCACGCGGTGCCCCTTTAAGGCTGGCAGTTCTTGCCAAACCCGCTGCTGGGTCTGTGCCACCCAGTTGGCGTCTTGTAAACGATCAGACCGGGGATACCCCAGGACCTGCATCCGGTCCAGCGGTGCCCGATAGCTGCTCGCAAACACCTGTCCCATGGCCGGTGCGCCGACCACGTACTCGTCAAAGTGGTCGTAAACCGCTTGAAAGCGGCGTTGATCACTGGCCGAACGGTCCGCCGTGGTGGGATCATCCCACCCAAAGCGCTTCACAGCCCCCGCGGCGTGCCACATCTGAACGATGCGCATCCGTCGGGGATGCCGTAAACCGCCTAGGAAGGCATAATAGTTGTCACAAAACAACACCCGGGCCCGCATCACTTGGCTAATGCCAGTAAACACAAAGCCCAGGCCGTCCGTAAACGGTCGAACCGTGATACCCGTCGCTGCCAGCTCGTCTGCGGCCGTCTGACAGCTGGGTCGATAAAAGACCAACAGTTGTCGGTCAGCCGGCATACCCGCTGCTAACGCCTTGATAAACGGGACGTTGTCACCGAAACTCATCAGGTAGACCACGTCACGTTGCCGTCGCCCCGACCAGAGTAGCGACATCAGTCGTACTAACCATAAATAAATCTCTTTCACGTTAATCACCAATATCACTAGATTTCGCTGTCCATAACACCGAGAATTATACCACATCTACCGGGATAACCTAGAGAATTTTACGAACCTTTAACACTTTACCCCTTCAGCCGTTGAAAATAGTTACTGGCCACTCGTTCCCGGCGGTGGGCTCAAGGGGGCCTGCTGTGGGGAACGGTTCCGCGCTGACGAATTAAAAAAGCCCGGACCCTCGTCCAGACTTTCCGTAAACTCTACCACTTAGGCTCGTAGAAGTGTCCCAACACCTTGACCGTATCCGAGATACTGACGAAGGCCTTTGGATCGGCCTCTTCCATCGCCGTTTCCAGTGCATCCATTTCGTAACGGGTAATGACCGTGAACAAGATGGTCTTCTCGTCGTGACGGTAGGCCCCTTCAGCACCGTGGACGATGGTAATCCCTCGGCGCATGTGATTTTGAATACTGTCGATCACCGTCTTCGGCCGGTCGGTAATGACCATGACCTGCATCCGCTGTTGGCGGGTAAACGTCATGTCGATGACCTTGGCGTTCACGAACAGGCCCAGCGCAGAATACAGCGCGTATGGCCAGCCGTAAACGAATCCGGCACTGATGACGAT
The DNA here is from genome assembly GCF_003946045.1 of Levilactobacillus mulengensis. Lineage (GTDB taxonomy): Bacteria > Bacillota > Bacilli > Lactobacillales > Lactobacillaceae > Levilactobacillus > Levilactobacillus mulengensis. The sequence continues at coordinate 240,947 of NZ_RHNW01000001.1, forward strand.
CAAACTGTTAAAGGCAATGTTGATGGTCCCCATGCTGCGGCCCGTCTTGCGCCGGAGCACGATGCCAATGATATCCAGCCCACCGGTTGAGATGCCATTTTTTAGGGCAAATCCAGTCCCAAATCCGTTGACGGCCCCACCAAAGATGGCACAGATGATGGGATCACTGGTCAAATGGACCGGTTGGATCACCCGGATCATCACGGACGCAAACAAAACACAAATAAAGGTAAAGACCGTAAAAGACTTACCAATCTGTTTCCAAGCTAGGAAAAACATGGGAATGTTGATCAGAAACAGCCCGAGGGCCGTCGTGATGTGAAACGCCCCCAACCCCGCCGTTAAACTGTTGACTAACTGCGCTAACCCGGTAACTCCGGAAGAATAAATATGTCCCGGCGTCCAGAAAAAGTTCACCGCAATCGACACCAGAACCCCGTAGAAGAACGCGACGGAGAACTTGGCCGTATAGGTATGCCGTTTAAACAACTGCTGCACATCATCCATGATTAAATACTCGACCTCGCTTATTTTTTGTCATACTTCATACTATGCTCGGCTTAGTATAGCATTTAATTAGCGTTCCGGCCACGGCAAAAGCCAGCTTTTAGCGACTTCTAATCTTCTTGCCAGTGTTGCTTGATAAATGCTTCACGACCGCCGGCTTCTTCTTGAGCCATGCGTTCCGGGTTTTTCTTATAGAATTGTTGGTGTCGTTCTTCCGCCGGATAGAAGGGCTGAACGACCTTAATCTGCGTCACAATAGGCTTGTCGAACTGTTCACGTTGTTGTAAAGCGTCGCGGGAATCGCGGGCGATTTGGGCCTGCTCGGCGCTATTGACGAAAATCACGGGCCGGTAATTGCTACCGCGGTCCTGAAACTGCCCGGCATCATCGGTCGGATCAGTTTGTTGCCAATACAACTCAACCAATTGCCGATAGCTCACCACGCTGGGGTCAAACCAGATTTTCACGGCCTCGGTGTGCCCGGTCGTTTGGCTCTTCACCTGTTCATAGGTTGGATTGGCGACGGTCCCACCGGTGTAGCCGGACAGAACTTTTTGAATCCCTGGGAAGGTATCAAATGGCCGGACCATGCACCAAAAACAGCCGCCAGCAAATGTTGCCGTTTCAATTTTACTCATCATAATCACTCCATTTTCTAATGTTATCAATTACACCGCTTTTTCATCAGTGGGTCAACCCCTTGGCCTGAAAATTACTTAGCGAAGCTTCACGTTCCCGGCGGCGGATTCAAGGTGCCCTGCTGTGGGGCCCGGTTCCAGCCTGAGAAGCGGTCCTCCACCTCGACTGGTCACCTTGATTCGCCTCCGATCACTGACATGAATTATTTATGGACAAAACTACATCTTTTAATTTTGTGCTTAAAAGGCTGTTACAGTAGGAATCCTTAAGTTGCCGGACATTCATTGGATGCTGTATAATTACCTCTATGAATAAAATGTTATGGAGGTATCCCAAATGGAAGAACTAATTATTCGAGCAGATGTCACGTGGTCAGAGATTGACGAGCGCGTAAACAAGATTTCAGAACTAGCTCACACAATTAATGATATGCCTGATCGAAAAGAGGCCTTGGCACATTTCAGAGTATTACGAGATAGCGTTAAAGATGATATGCATCGTCTAGGACTCGCAAGGAACGCCGATATTCTAAGAAATTGTGACCCTCTCAGATACTATCACAGCTACGGTGATCATATTCATTATACAAAATTCAATGTTGAAAATCTCAACTGGAATCTAGATGAATTTGATGAAGCTAAAATGTGGTATGAAGGTGCAGATCCACGAGCATACATCTTAATTGAAGGAGTTGTCGATAAGAAAACAACTGTCTTCAAGCCGGCTAAACCAATGAATCCATATAGCGTTGTTCCCTCTAACGCGGTTATACAGGCATTAGCAGCAGGCAAACGAATCCAATTACAGGCACCAAATTTAAAAACCACTAATGTTACTCTCAGTCCAGCCAATACTGGAGGCTCCAGATTATTTGTAGTCGAATTCAACTAACGTCCTTTGGGGCGTTTTTTATTTTGTAAAAATAAGATTTTGTGTTACCTCTCCATCAGTATATTCAATCAGTAATAAAAAACGGGACCCACCACCTACCTTAAAGGTAAGGATGAGTCCCGTGATTAAGTTGCTTAAAATTTGAAGAAACCGGTAGAAAATCAATTTCAGCTTAGCCGGAGGTCGACGGAAGACGCAGACCTGTGTCGGTGGCGTTAGTCGGCGTTTCTTGCCGGCTTACCCCACGGGACGTCTGGGAGACTCGCTCTTGGAGGCTTCCGGGCGAGGTTGAAGACCGCTCTTCGGCTTCGACCGGTCCCCACAGGCGGAGTCTTCCGTCGACCGTAGGCGAAAAAGCTTAATTGCTTATTCTTCCGTTTCGTCTTTTTTGGCGACGAGTAAGTCCAGGTCCAGCAATTGCTTGTCAGCAACCGTGGATGGCGCTTCAGTCATTGGTTCCGTGGCCTTCGAGTTCTTAGGGAAGGCAATCACGTCGCGGATGTTGTCGCGCTTAGCCAGCAAGCGGGCAAACCGATCCAACCCAATGGCCAGACCACCATGAGGCGGGAACCCGTAATCCAAGGCCTTTAGTAAGAAACCAAATTGCTTTTCAGCACGTTCTGGCGTAAAGCCTAAGGCCTTCAACATCTTCATTTGGAGTTCACGGGTGTGGATCCGGATGGAGCCCCCACCTAATTCCAAACCGTTTAAGATGATGTCGTAACTTTGGGCGTAGGCCTTGTGTGGGTCTTCGCCGTCGTTCAGGTAGTGCGCATCCCCTTCAGCAGGCATCGTGAATGGGTGATGGGCAGGAACCCACCGCTTCAAGTCGACATCGTAGTCGAACAATGGCCAGTTGACGATCCAGAGGAAGGCCCACTTGTTTTGGTCGATCATGTCTTGTTCCTTGGCGATAGCGACCCGCAGGTAACCCAACGTTTGGGCAACGACGCGCTTGGAGTCAGCAGCGAACAGCAACAGGTCGCCACTCTTGGCACCGGTCGCTTCGGTGATCTGCTTGAACCAGTCGCCTTCCTTGAAGAACTTCGCGATAGGACCGCTGAAGCCGTCGTCGGTGACCTTCATCCAAGCCAAGCCCTTAGCACCGAAGCGTTCGATGTATTGGCCGTACTTGTCGATGTCCTTCCGGCTGTACTTGTCAGCACCACCAGGAACGGCGATCGCCTTAACTTGGCCGCCGTCAGCAACGGCACCAGAGAAGACTTTAAAGTCGGTGTTGGCCATGATAGCCGACAGGTCCTTTAATTCCATCCCGAAACGAACGTCGGGTTGGTCGGTCCCAAAGCGAGCCATGGAATCGTCCCAGTCCATCCGTTCGAATGGCAGCTTGACGTCGACGTTTAACGTATCCTTCATGACCTTCGCAATCAGGCCTTCAGTCAGGTCTTGGATTTCCTCAGCCGTTAAGAAGGACGTTTCCAAGTCAATCTGGGTAAATTCAGGTTGACGGTCCCCCCGCAAGTCTTCGTCACGGAAGCAACGGGCGATTTGGTAGTAGCGGTCAAAGCCAGAACCCATCAGCAATTGCTTAAACAATTGTGGGGATTGTGGCAAGGCGTAGAAGTGACCTGGGTAGATCCGTGAAGGAACCAGGTAGTCCCGGGCCCCTTCTGGCGTGGACTTGGTCAAATCTGGCGTTTCAATGTCGATGAAGCCGTTTTGATCAAAGTAGCTGTGGACGGATTGAACGATCCGGTTCCGCAGTAACAGGCCCTTTTGCATTTCTGGCCGACGTAAGTCCAGGTAACGGTATTGCAGCCGCAAGTCATCAGAGGCGTTCACGCCGTCCTTGATTTCAAAGGGCAATTCCTTGGACTTGTTCAACAGGTTGATGCCGGTGACCCGGACTTCAACCTTCCCCGTCTTCATGTCGGGGTTAACTTCTTTAGGCGTCCGTGCAACGACTTGACCTTGCACTTCGATGACGTATTCGCTCCGTAAATGTTCAGCGACTTCCAGAGAGTCCTTGTCATATTCTTCACTGAAGACCAATTGGACGATGCCTTCGCGGTCGCGCAGATCGATAAAGATCAGGCCACCCAGGTTCCGGCGCTTTTGCACCCAACCCTTTAAGACAACGGTTTGGTCGAGGTATTGTTCGTCGACTAAACCGGCATACGTGGTGCGTTTCAAATTCTTTTCCATGTCTTTCCCTCTTTTATTTTGCCGTGAACTTGGTTGCCACGACGTTTTGAAAATCTTGATAAATGTCAGCTAATGGCACGCTGATTTCTTCACCCGTGGCCATGGACTTCAGGTTGGCCGTTTGATCGGCTAATTCCTGCTCCCCAATGGTCAAGGTGTAGGCGGCATCCAACCGGTTAGCCGTCTTGAACTGGGCCTTAGGCTTGCGGCTCAGGTAATCGCGGTCGGCGGTCAACCCAGCGGCGCGAATGGCCTGAACCAGCTTCAACGTCTCTAAGGACGTCTGGTCACCGATACCCACGACGTAAACGTCTAAGGGGTGATCATTTGGAATGGCAACCTTTTCAGCCTGCATCAGTAAGACCAGGCGTTCAACCCCTAGGCCAAAGCCGACACCGGACATGTCAGGGCCACCCAGCTCAGCGACCAGCCCGTTGTACCGGCCACCGGCCAAGACGGTCGTGTAGCCTTCGCCTAAGGCTGGTGAGTCGGCCATGATTTCAAAGATGGTGTGGTTGTAGTAATCCAACCCCCGCACCATGGTGGCGTCGACGTCATAGTCGATGCCTAAAGCGTCCAGGCTCGCCTTGACTTGGTCAAAATGGGCCGTGGCTTCCGGCGTCAAGAAGTCCAGGATGGACGGTGCGTCGGCCACGATTTCTTGGTCGTGCTTGTCCTTACTGTCGAGGACCCGCAGTGGATTCTTGTGTAACCGAACCTTGGAGTCGTCGCTCAGTTCATCAAAGTGGGGTTCCAAGAAGTCGATCAAAGCCTGACGGTAAGCGTCTCGGCTAGGCTTGTCACCCAACGTGTTCAACGCTAACCGTAAGTGGCTCAGACCTAGCTTGCTCAACAAGTTCATCCCTAAAGCAATGACTTCGACGTCCAGTTCGGGCGCATCACTACCGAAGGCTTCCACCCCGATTTGGTGGAATTGCCGTTGCCGACCTGATTGGGGCCGTTCGTAACGGAACATCGGGCCCATGTAGTAGACCTTGTAAGGCTTCTGCGTTTCGGGGCCGTAAAGTTTATTTTCAACAAATGCCCGAACCACACCGGCCGTTCCTTCTGGCCGCAAGGATAAGTGCCGATCCCCCTTATCCTTAAAGTCATACATTTCCTTGGTCACGATGTCCGAGGTATCCCCGGAAGTTCGTGAAAAGACTTCAAAGTTTTCAAACATAGGCGTCCGAATTTCCTTGAAGCGGTAATTAGCAAACAACTGGCGCGCGGTGGCCTCGACGAACTGCCAGGTCTCTGAATCTCCTGGTAAGATGTCCGCCGTTCCCTTTGGTCGTTGATAACGCATGAGCATTCTCCCTTCCTGCACCCACAGAAAATAAAAAACGCCCCTGTCAATAGACAAGGGCGCAGGTATGCACGGTACCACCTTTTAAATTTCTCTGCAGGATAACGTTGCAAACGAATGACGACGAGCGTCATTAGCCTCAAAAGTGTCTTCAAAGTTACACCGTTAGTCGCTCCCAGCAACGCGACCTCTCTGATAACGGGCATTCTCTTACTAATCTTTCTCATGGGCAATCTATTTTATTCTTCCTAAGAATACTGAAAATTAGGGGAAAAGTCAAGGTGGTTGCCAAACTTTTACCTGATTGATGAAAGCGGTCGTGGCCATATCTTAACGGGATTCTAACAAGCATTTTCACTCGCCGTGGTATAATAAAAACTAATTTACTAAAGGAGACCGTCACATGCATTTTAAACCTCGCAACTGGCCCGGGTTGGTCACCGGACTGATCATTCTCTTAGTCGCTGGAGGCTTGATTTTTGCCTTTATCCAGCACAATTCCGTCATCGCGACCGTCAGCAATATTAACCTGCGGAACGGCCCCGGCCTGACCTATTCTGTCACCCACAAGGTTAAAAAAGACAGTCGCTTGACCATTTTAGGCGAAAAGGATAACTGGTACCACGTGCGCGACAGTCAGAACCACTTTGGCTGGGTCGCTAGCTGGCTGGTCCAACACCCGGGTAACCTGAAGCGCGCCACCGCCCTGTCGGAAGCCACTATCGTCTTAGATCCCGGTCACGGGGGCAGCGATTCCGGCGCCCTCTCCATCGATCAGAACCACGACGAGAAAACGTACACGTTAGCCATGGCCCAACAGGTTGCCAAGCAGCTCCGTGCCCGAGGTGCCCACGTCATCATGACCCGTGACAGCGACAAGACCGTCAGCCTAGCCGACCGGCCCGCCCTTGCCAACACGGATCAGGCCAGCGCCTTCATCAGTTTTCACTTCGACTCGGCCCCGGCGGACAACCTCGGTTCCGGGACGACGACCTACTATTATCACCACGATACCTCGTATGAACTCGCCACGGACGTCAACAGTCAAATGGACGACCTGGGTCTCACCAACCGGGGCGTCAAGTACGGCAACTTTGAAGTCATTCGGGATAACAACCGGCCATCGCTGCTCTTGGAAATGGGTTACATCAACACCAAGAAGGATTTCAGCTACATCCGTAGCACCAGCTACCAAAAGGCCGTGGCCACCCGCGTGGTTGCCGGCCTCAGCAAGTATTTTCAAGCAGCCTCTTAATTTTTAGAAAGAAGATCTTCATCTATGACACTCACACCAGCTTGGTTGGCCCAACTACCACTGCCAAACGTTAGCGCAGCAACGCCGGTTTCCGGTGGCGACATCAACTTGGCCTACCGCCTAACCACGGCAGAGGGTCCCGCCTTCTTGTTAGTTCAACCGCAAACGCCGGCCAGCTTTTACAGCCACGAGGTTGCCGGACTCAAGGCACTCGGTCAAGCCGTGAACGTGCCCGACGTGTTAGCCACCGGCAACATCGACGGCGACGCCTACCTGGTTTTAGAATTTCTGGAAACCGGGCACGGGAGCCAGTACGAACTGGGTCAAGCCGTCGCCCGCGTTCACCGGGTCACGGCCCCGAAGTTTGGCTTTGACCAGGACAACCTCGTCGGCAAGCTCCCCAAGCACAATGATTGGCAAACGGATTGGACGACCTTTTATCTCCAACAACGCCTCGATCCGTTGGTGAAACGGGCACAGACCCATCACCTGTGGAACGACCAGCGCCAGGTCGCTTACGACCGGGTCCGTCAACACATCATCACCGAGAATCAGGACCGGCAAATCACGCCATCCCTGTTACACGGCGACTTGTGGTCGGGCAACTACCTGTTTACCGCCGATGGCACCCCCACGCTGATCGACCCCGACGTTTTATACGGTGACCGCGAGTTTGATATCGCCATGACCACCATCTTTGGTGGCTTCTCCGCCGACTTCTACCGCGGCTACACGGATGCCTACCCGTTTACGCCGGGGTATACGGACCGGTTGGCACACTACCAGCTGTATTACTTGTTGGCACATTTGAATTTGTTTGGAGAAACGTACGGTGGCGCGGTCGATGAAGTTCTTTCACGGGGATAAAGAGGCCGGGACATCACTCGGTTTCTATCGAAAACAGGAAGAAAATTCTCGACTTGAGAATTTTCTTCCTGTTTTTTGTCCATAACTTGCTGAATTCAAAATGTAAAAACAACTAGCGCCACGCGTAACTGACGATGATTCATTGTCGATGTCATTCTTTTAGCTTGAAATTGAGGGTCCACACAATTAATGCCAAAAATAATATCAGTAGAATAAAAATTCCTAGTCCCTGTGCCATCAAAAGAATCAGAATAGACACGACCAATGCCATTAGCACACACCAATTAGTTATTTTCTCAGATATTTGAAAACCCAGCCACAAGTTAATTAATATAAGGACCATCAGCACGACTTCTAACCACAGAAGTAAATCCGCCCAAATAAATGATGGCTCAACTGTTTCAACCGTATTAACTTCTGCATCGGCGTTTACCAGGTACCATAATCCCAAATAAATGGTTATCAGTGAAGCTAATATTCTTAATCCAATCGTTACTGCTTTTTTCATCGGACGCTCTTCCCCCTACGAACAACTTTTTTACCTGATAGCTGTAGGATAACGTAAACGATTCCTGAAATTTCCAACTAGCCCATGCGAGAATACACTATGAGCGTTTGACTTAACCTATTTTAAGGTTGTTTGTCGCTATTCTTCCGTTAACCAATCCTGCAGCTCAGCGTAACGAATCACGCGAATCTCTGGTTGGCTCTCATCAACAATCAAGTGCTCGGGGTCAAATAAGGCGCCCGCCATCCCCGCGCGGTGGCCCGCTTGGACATCCAGGTTACGGTCGCCAATCATCAGCGCATCCTCACGCTGAACGTCGTACTGCTTGGACAGGGCAATCAGACTGGTTGGGTCTGGCTTCCTAGGATAATCATCGTCGGCCGTGACGGCACCGGTAAAGTATTGCGCCAAATTCAACTGTGACAGCCGGTCCATCGCGTGATGATCCCGGTGCGTCAGCAAGAAGTTCCGGCCGCCCGCAGCAACGTTGGCCGCTAAGACCTCGGCGACACCAGCAAACGCTGGCGCATCCTTCAGTCGTGGCGCCGCTTCTTGCTGGTAAACCTTTGCCAAGCGCTCACGATTCAACCGAAATTCGGCGGTAAACCGTTGGAGGGCATTGCCCAGGCTGTGTTGGCGCATCGCCTTGTAAATCTCATCCTCGTCCAATTCAAAGTTATTGACGCCACAAGCCTCCAACGCGTCACAAAACGCCGCGACCATTCCCGGATAGGTATCCACGAGGGTGCCATCGAAGTCCCAAAATAATTGTTGATAGCGCATGCCGGTTCCTCCTTTAGAAAACGGCTAGTTTCTGTTGAGAAGCTAGCCGTTTTTGTGTTTTATTGATTTTGTTTTGTCGATTTGAAAATATTTCTGTGATATGCGAGGCAGTTAAATTTAACTGAACCCCGCTTGCTTTAGACCATTCAATTTGTTCTTCGCGGAACAATCCTGGTCCTGGCGGCCTCTGAAACGTGCTACACGAGCCAGACTCCTGCGCTTAACCCGGCTAAGAAAATATCCCAAATTCGGGGATATTCCCTTAGCCACGTTAATGCTCAGAGTCTAACCGGCTCGCTCCGCACTCTACTTCTCGTCCGTATCAAACCAAATCGTGACTGGTCCGTCGTTGATGAGGGCGACGCGCATGTTGGCGCCGAAGACCCCCGTCTCCACGTGACGGCCCGTTGCGGCGAGTTTCTCATTGAATTCATCGTAGATTTTTTCCGCGTGGGCGGGGTCGCCGGCGTCGACGAAGCTTGGCCGGTTGCCCTTCTTGGTGTTGGCGTACAACGTGAACTGGGAGACGGACAGGATGCTGCCATCCACGTCCTCGATGCTCTTGTTCATCTTGCCGTCTTCATCCTCGAAGACCCGTAGCTTAGTGATCTTGTGAACCAGGTAATCGACCTGTTCGCTGGTGTCGCTATCTTCTGCGCCCACCAGTAACAGATATCCCTGAGCAATGGACCCCTTCACGTCGCCTTCGACTAACACACTTGACTGTCTAACTCGTTGCAATAAAACGCGCATCGTTTGACCCTTCCTTAGTGGAACGCCCGCTTGACCACGTAGACGTCCGGAATATTTTTGATATTGTCCAAGATTCGCTGAAGCTCAAGCTGGTTTCGCGTCCCCAAGCTGATGGAAATGGTGGCCATCTTATTGTGGTCGACCTTCCCGTTGATGGACGTCAGGTACTTGGTATTGTTGTTAATCGTCCGTAACACATCGTTTAACAGCCCGTTACGGTTGTAACCTTGGACTTCAATGTCGGCGTTGTAATTGGTCTTGTCGCCGGCCTTGTTGCCCCAGCGCACGTCGACCAGCCGTTCACCATTCTGCTCAGCGTTCTTGACGTTTGGGCAATCCTGCCGGTGCACGGAGACCCCGCGGCCCTTAGTGATGTACCCCACAATGTCGTCGCCAGGCACGGGAGAACAACAGTGACTCAACCGAATCAACAGGTTATCCACGCCTTCAATGACCACGCCGTCGGAGTCCTTGGCCTTCTTCCGATCCTTCTTTTCACTATCAGGATCGTTCTTAATGGTCTGGTGCTCCTCCAGCAATTCCCGTTCCTCTTGCCGACGCCGCTCGTCTTCTTCTGCCTGCCGCACGCCCTCAGTCAAGCGGTTGGCAACCCCGCGAGGTTGTAAATCGCCAAACCCAATGGCGGCTAACAGGTCATCCGCGTGCTGGTAGTGCATCTTAGCGGTAACCTTGTCCAGGTTTTCCTTACTCATCAAGCCCTTTGGCTCGTAACCCAGGTCGCGAATCGTCCGCTCCACGGCGTCCTGGCCGGAGACAATATTTTGCTCCCGGTCGGCGGCTCTGAAGAACTGCTTGATCTTGTTGCGGGCCCGCCGCGTTGAGACCAGCTTGACCCAGTCCCGGCTAGGACCGGCCGAGCTGCTGGACGTGCGGATGTCCACGATGTCCCCATTTTTAATTTCGTAGTTCAAAGGCACAATCTTGCCGTTGATGGTGGCGCCGGTCGTGTGGTGCCCAACCTCGGTGTGGATGGCGTAGGCCATATCCAATGGTCCCGCCCCCTTAGGCAGCTCCAACACGTCGCCCTTAGGGGTAAACGCATAGACGTGGTCGCCAAAGAGTTCGCCCTTGACACTGTCCATGAAGTCGGAGGCGTCATCGGTATCTTCTTGCAGTTCGATAATGTGCTTGAACAAGTTCAGTTTGTCACCAGAATTGGTCTCTTGAACCTTGTCCGTGACCCCTTCCTTGTAAGCCCAGTGGGCCGCAACCCCGTATTCGGCCACGGCGTGCATTTCCTTAGTCCGAATCTGGACTTCCAGCGGCTTACCCTCGGGCCCAATCACCGTGGTATGCAGAGATTGGTACATGTTGGCCTTAGGCATCGCAATGTAGTCCTTGAACCGGCCGGGCATTGGCTTCCACTGGGAGTGAATGGCCCCCAGCACGGCATAACAGTCCTTAATGGTATCGACGATGACCCGAATGGCCAGCAAGTCATAGATTTGGCTAAATTGCTTGTGCTGGTCCTTCATCTTCCGGTAGACGGAGTAGATATGCTTCGGTCGACCGTAGATTTCGGGCGTCATTTTCAGATCCTTGATGGAGTCCTGAATATCCTTGATGGCCCCAGCAATGTACTGTTCCCGCTGGTCCCGCCGTGAATTCATCAGGTGGACGATGCGGTAATACTGTTGCGGGTTCAGGTACCGCAGTGAGATATCTTCAAGCTCCCACTTGATGGTACTGATCCCCAACCGGTCAGCCAGTGGCGCGTAAATTTCCAGCGTTTCATTAGCGATTCGCCGTTGCTTGTCTGGGCGCAGGTGTTCCAGCGTCCGCATGTTATGCAGCCGATCGGCCAGTTTGACGATCATGACCCGAATATCCTTGGACATGGCCAACAGGAGTTTTCGGTGATTTTCTGCCAACTGTTCTCGGTTAGACTTGTATTTAATTTTCCCCAGCTTGGTGACGCCGTCAACGATCAACGCCACGTCATCGCCAAATAGCTCCTGGACGTCACTCAAGGTGACCCCGGTGTCTTCCACAACATCATGCAGGAAGCCGGCCGAAACCGTTTCGGGATCCATGTTCAGGTCGGCTAAAATTCCCGCAACCTGAATGGGATGCATAATGTAGGGTTCGCCAGACTGACGTGTTTGATCCTTGTGCGCAACCGTCGCAAACTGGCAGGCTTTAACCACCATTTCAACGTGTTCCGCATTCATATATTTACCGACTCTGGCAATTACTTCTTTAGCCGTCCAGACACGTTCTTTGGTCATATGGACGCCACCACCCTTAGTTTTATAAAATTGTCTGTGCTGACACGACATTGTGCGGTCAGTCACAGGTCATTTTGAACGGTTCAGTTATTTCGATTCAGTCTTGGCCTGCGTTAAGCCGTATGCCAAGTAGGAGATGCACAGGTAAACAATCGCAAAGTAACGGGTGTAGCGTGGCAAGAACCACAGCGAGCCCGCTAAATAAATGAGTGGCCAAATCAACAGCCACCACCCTGGTTGGGTCTTGCGATAGATCAGGCGACCTAAAATAATCGCCAAACAGCCATTAATAATCACCAGTAACCCGCCGAAGCGCATAACGGGGCTAATCCCGATCCCCGTGGCCAATGCTGGCAACGCCAACCCCATCACGATGGCGACCAGCCAGTAACGCCAGCCAATCCGTTCTAAAAATGCCATCTCGTTCACCCATCTCTCTTAATAATTGCAACTATTTTAGCATGTTTCAGGGAAGATTTCACCCTGTTACCCGTTATCCGAGTGAATTTGTCCGATTAACTGTGACTACCTTGCTGTAACTCCAAGACCATGGAAACCGCCGACAGGAAATACAGCGGGGCCGTTTCCGTGCGAAGAATCCGTGGGCCTAAGCCCACCAGCGTGGCGTTTAGGTCCTGCGCCTGGGCAACTTCGGCTGGGCTGATGCCACCCTCGGGGCCAAAGACAGCGACCACGCGTTGGCCGGAAGTCAGGGCTTGGAGCTGCTGGTTTAACGCGCTCTGTTCACCCTGCTTAGCTGATTCCTCGTACGCCACTAATGCCACGTCGTGTGGTGTTTCCAAGGCTGTCCGCAGGTTGGGGGCGTAGCTGACGTCTGGCCGGCGTAACCGGTGTGCCTGTTCCGCGGCGCCATGGGCAATCTTCGTTAAGCGGGCTAACTTTTTGGCGACCTTGTTGGGCTGCCACTTGGCAACCGACCAGTCCGCGGCATAGAAAATCACGTGGTCCACGCCCAATTCGGTAGCCTTTTGGGTGATCCATTCGGCCTTTTCCTGCTTGGGCAGGCCACAGATAATCGTGACGCCCACGGGCAGTTCGACCGCTGGTGTTGGGACGGCAGTCAATTTGACCGTCGCCGCATCCCCGGTCACCGCCAGGAGTTGGCCGTGAAACAGGTGGGCCGTATCGTCCACGAACTCCGCTTCGGCACCAACCTCAGCGCGTAGGACCGTGACCCAGTGGTGATAGATGGCCGGTGAGAGGGTAATTTGTTCGCCATCCTGACTAGTTGCTTCCAAGAAATACCGTTGCATACTTAGTCATCCTCCGTTGGTTTATGGGCGATTACCCCGCGCCAGTCCTTCATTTGCAGGATGTTGTCGATGATGAAACCCTGCTTCTTCTGGGCGGCCACAACTTCGTCCAACTTGTCGGCGATGATGCCGGACGTCAGGAAGTAACCCCCATCATGCAGGTTTTCCCAAGCTTGGGGAATCAGTGGCAAGATGATTTCGGCCAGAATGTTGGCCACTACTAGATCAACTGGCTGATGAATCCCATTCAACAGGTCGTTGGGCTTAGCCACGATGTCCGTTGCGACGGGGTTGAGGTCCAAGTTGGTCTTGGCGGAACGAACGGCCACGTCATCGAGGTCAAAGGCCGTGATGTCCTTAACGCCCAAGTACTTGGCCGCAATGCTCAGAACGCCTGAGCCGGTTCCCACGTCGTACATGGTCTCGCCGCCGCGAACCACCATTTCTAGGGCCGTCAGTGACAGCCGCGTGGTTGGGTGCGTCCCGGTCCCAAAGGCCATCCCTGGGTCCAAACGAATCACGTGTTCATCCGCCTGAACCGGTTGGTAATTTTCCCAGCTAGGGCTGACCGTCAAATAACGGGTGACCCGGACCGGGTGGTAATACTTCTGCCAGGCAGTCGCCCAGCTTTCGTCGTCCACGGCCTTGGTCGTAACCGTCCCGGGCGTGGGGTCCAAGCCAAACTTGGTCAGGTCACTGACCCGTTGCTTGATGGTTGGTAAAATTTCTGGCACAAAGATGGTTTCGGGATAGTAAGCGCTGATTTCCGCGCCAGACGTCCGGTGCGGAATCGTCGCGAGATCGACGACTTCCCCGTACTTGCCGGGCTTCAGGTTGGCAAAGTCGGCGGCGTCATCGATTTTCACGCCACTGGCCCCTGCTTCCTGTAAAATATTGCTAACGGCCTCAACGGCTTCGTTCGTGGTAATGACACTGACTTCGGTCCATTCCATGGGTAAATATCCTCCTTGAGGGTTTAATTTTCTATATATGATCTTTCACTATGCTTCCGGGCGGGTGAAAATGAGCCGACCTGCCCGTTCCCGACGGTGGGTTCAAGGTGCCCTGCTGTGGGGCCCGGCTCCAGCCTGTGAAACGGTCTTCCACCTCGGCTTGAAGCCTGGAAAATCGCCAGTCTCCAAGACCGTCCCATGCTCTAACCTGAGAAAACACTCAGGTAAGACCATCGACACAGCTGGGCACCTTGACCCGCCTCTGGTCACTGACATGGTGGTCTCATTTTATCGCGCCGTAACCGACGTGACAGCAATTATAATCTGCCAATTTTTATCGAACGGTCATGCAATAGCCCGTCACCTCAAAGCGCCAAATACGACTTACGCCTAGCGAGATAAACGCGTTATCAGCCTTCGACGGAAAACCCATAGCAGGATCACCTTGACCCCGCCATCGAGAGCGGACTTCACCCGCGATTTTCACGCAGGTTGGTCACCGGAAAGAAGCTGACTCTTCAATTATAGAGGAGTCGGCTGTGAATTGCCAAAATTCAGGCCAAAGAAAAGAGCCGCGGGCAAATTTAATTGCCTGCGGCTCACCGCTAAAATTAAATAATTAACAAAACGGTCCTAGACCTTCTCGGTATCGCTCGGATGATCAGCGTGACGTTGCTCGCGCTGGGCAAGTTGCGTTTCCAAGTAATCTAACATATCCGCCTCGTTTTGAAACACGCGTGGATGCTTTTGTTTGTGCAACCGCAAATCAATCTCGTTGATTCGCTGGCGTCCGGTCCACGTGTGACCATAACGAATGATTACCCGATTATTGAGCGAATCTTGACCGAATTTA
Source organism: Levilactobacillus mulengensis (assembly GCF_003946045.1). GTDB lineage: Bacteria > Bacillota > Bacilli > Lactobacillales > Lactobacillaceae > Levilactobacillus > Levilactobacillus mulengensis. The sequence goes on from NZ_RHNW01000001.1 coordinate 255,954, forward strand.
AACACGTAGACGCTCTCTGGCGCCATTAATGGCCGGATATACGACTTTTCGTAACGATAGTTATGTTGCCGTAAGAACTCTTTGGTCCGACTCAGCATGGTAATCACCTCCTAATTCATGACAATCTACTCAGCTTTTAACCGACTCTTAAGCCGGTTCGGTTGCCTACCCGTTTTAAAATGTATCAATAATTGATAATAGTTGATTTTTCACTAGATTGCAAGCAAAATGTCTGGCTTCCCAAACTTTTTTCACGGTCGATTACAGGAAATTTCACACATTTGGCAATCCGATTGAAACCACTTACATTGTTTATTGTACTATACTTTCAAGACCATTGGAACTAACTAAATTGAAAAAACACGGCTCACTTTCGGGACGCGTTAATGTAAACTTAGCAAGACTCACCCTTCATCGTGATTCCCTGGGCGAAGGCAGCCAATACGTCCTGGCCATTCGCAATTTGGACCGTGTTGTCCAGCATGGCATGCGCATCATCCTTGATGGAAACCTGACCGTTTTGATAATCCATGGCTACGCCCGTTTCCAGAAAAATCAGATCGTAGTCGGACGTCCAGAGATGAATCCCCTGGTCGTTGTGCAATTTAACCGGATAATCCTTGTCAGGCGCATCAATCACAATCAGGGTGAAGTTGGTGCCAATCGTACAGGCACCACCCTGCAGAGAATACTTGCCGCCACCATCATCCGTCAATAAAATCAAATTCTTTTGTGCCAACCCCTTATGCTGCAGCAACGCAACCAGTGAGTCGCTTAATTGAATACTGGCCATTTTAAATCCCCCTTAATTTGAATCTATTTACTCTATAAGTCCATTTTACCGCAGCGCAACCGACCGCGCACCACCGAGCGCTTCGTTTCCGCTAGGTCATTAGTCGCTAAACGTTTTAGCCCCAGCGTTTTGGTTGCAATTTTCACCCAAATCATTAAAAATAGAAGACAAAACCTTTAGGAGGAATCGCTCGTGTTAAAAGAATTTAAAGAGTTTATTGCCCGCGGCAACGTGATGGACCTGGCCGTCGGGGTTATCGTCGGGGCAGCCTTTACCGCCATCGTCAACTCGTTGGTCACCAACCTAATCAACCCCCTGCTGGGCATCTTTGTGGGGAGCATTGACTTCTCCAACCTGGTGCTCACCGTGGGCAGCGCCCATTTCCGTTACGGGGCCTTCATCAACTCGGTGATTAATTTCCTGATTATTGCCTTCGTGGTCTTCCTGTTGATCAAGTTGCTCAACAAGATTCTGGCCAAGCCGGCGGAAGAGCCTAGCGAGCCCGTGCCAACGCAGGAGGAAAAGTACCTGCGTGAAATCGTCGAGTTGCTTAAAAAGGACAAGTAACCCGCTCAGTTCACCAAGGTGAAGCCAGCTCTACTAACACGTCTCACCCTTACACAAACCTTTCGATTAGCCATGTCTATCCGTGATTTACGGGAGACATGGCTTTTTTGGTTACCCCACTGGCCCCCATTTTTATTAGCGACGTCATTAACCAGAAAAATTTTGTTCACCCTCGCAATCTTTAGAATTAATTACAAAAAAGTCTTGCGACTGGCGGTCCATGCCCGTAGAATTGGTGATGAACCACAACTACTTTGTAGCATACATACAGCACTAAAGTGGCAAACTAGGAGAAAGAAGCTGATTATCGCATGACTTTTGCACTTATTTGGATCCTCCTGTGGGGCGGGGCGGCCTACTGGGTCCTGCGCAAACCCCACCGCCGCAAGATCTTGGGGAGTGCCTTTATTTTTCTCGCCCTCTTTGGCGGCGTGGTCGGGCTGGCCGCTGACAACCCACAACCGACCGTCAAGACCAAGACCGTTCTGGTGGGCACGAAACGCTTATCCCGCGCCAAGGCCGAGTCCCGCCGGTTGGCTGTGATTGCTAGTCAACAGACCGCCACCAGCGACCCACTTGATGCCCAGTCCAGTTCGCAGGCCGCCGCTGCTAGTAAAGCCGCCAGTGCCAGTGAAGCTGCCAGCCAGTCCGAAAGTCGGGCGAGTGCGAAACGTGCCTCACGGGAAGCGGCCAGTCAAGCAGCCGCGGCCAAGGCCAGTAGTCGTGCCGCTAGTTCTAGCGCGACCACGCAGTCTAGCCACGCCCGCCGCACCCAAGGCGACCTGACCACCGGCAAGGACGGCCAGATTATCGGCAACAAGAATTCCAAGATTTATCACGTGCCCGGGCAATCGGGCTACCACATGAACAGTAGTAACGCCGTTTACTTCCAAACGGAAGCGCAAGCCAAGGCGGCCGGCTACAGAAAGGCGTTGCGATAAGATGAAAAAGTTAACCGCCATCACGGCCACATTATTGAGTCTGACACTCATCGGGCTTAGCGGCTGCACCCATAACAAGCAGTCGGCCGCGGCCAATGTGACCAGTACCAAGGTCATTTACGATCATCAGCCCCAAAAGCAGGCTAAAAAATTAGAACGGGCCAACTCCGCGGAGCGTACCCGCTTAGCCAGCGAGCAGAAATCGTTGGCTCACCGCAAGGCCAAACTTAAAAAGTCAGCCAAGAAGAAGCCAGCCGCCACACGGTCTACCAAGTCGGCGGCCACCACGAACCTCGCCGCCCTTACCTACACGGGCCAACAGGAAATCACCGTCAACCACAACAATCCGGGCTTTAGTCGCAAACAGCTGTCCAAGACCCACGGTGCCTGGCAAACGTATCACGCCCTCGATAGCCAAAACCGGGTCACCGGTGCCGCGGCCCTGCTGAATCAGTCGCTGATGCCCAGTGCCAAACGGGAAGCTCTGACCGTCGATCCCACCGGCTGGCACAATAAGCGCACGCATCACGGCTGGTTGTACAACCGTAGCCATTTAATCGGCTACCAATTTACCGGTCAAAATAACAATCCTAAGAACCTGATGACCGGGACACGAACCCTGAACAGTCCACTTATGTTGCACAACGAAATGGACGTCGCCACCTACCTTCACGCCAGCAAGGCCCATTACGTGCGTTACACCGTGACCCCGATTTTCCGGGGCAACGAACTGGTCGCCCGTGGGGTCCAGATGCGGGCTCAGTCGTTGGGCTCCAACGATATTCACTTCAACGTCTACATTTTTAACGTCGAACCTGGTTACACGATTGACTACGCCACCGGCTACAGTCACGCCAGTTAATCAGTGGTCCAAACTCTGAAGACTTGAAAAGCTGAACTGATTCCCCGGGAGGAAAATTTGATGAAAACATTACGCAAGGCCTTAACCCTGATTGCCATCACCTTTACGCTGGGTGGCGTCGTCGAACCCCTGACCGCCCCCGTTCCTAACGCCGAAGCCAAGAGCGTTAAAGTCTGGATTGCCCCTAACCACGGCCACCGTTATCACTTCGATAAAACCTGCCGCGGCTTGAACCACGCGGGCAAACTCAAACACGTGACGAAGAAATGGGCAAAGGCCCACCACTACACGCTGTGTGGCTGGGAAAAGTAAAGCCTGTAAGGCTGGCGCACCTGCCAGCCTTTTTGCGTGCCACCGTTTGGTCTAACCAGCCGCTTACTATTTTGCGAGAAAATGCTATACTGTGGAAAGGGTCATTTGTTTAGCGAATAAATAAAATTTAACTATTCTACATATTTTATGTGAATCTAGAGGTCGACGAAGATGAAAGAACAACAAGCAGATTTTACCGAAACTGATTGGCAACGGGCCCAAACGGCGGTCTTTGACGAGTATGACCTATTCACCAAGCAGCTCCACGTAGAAGGTGTGGACTACACCATCTTACAAGCACGCAGAATCGTGATCTACCAGGATTTGATTGAGGAATGGCGCCACAGTGCCCCGACGCTGAAGGTTGATTTAGAAGACAATACCGAAGCGCTGACGGTCTTTGAGGACCTCGCCACGGATGGCAAGAGCCACCTGCTGGACCGCTGTGCTAAAAAAATGGAAAAGTGGCCGGACTACATCCCCTCACCCCTAACGATTTGGCTGGAACTGGCCGAGGATGCCGAACGCGAGTAAGTGCAAATGGCTAAGTCCCTTATTGATTAGACTGCTGAAACGACTGGCGACTAGCTAGCCGTTTTTTGCTCGTCTGCGGTGACGTCCAAAACTGACGACGTTAAAAGCTGATTGTCTTTCTAGGAGGAGTTTCATGCATTTGAGAAAATGGGGATTGTTGTTACTGGCCCTGGTCGTGGTCGGCTTACCCGCTGTCCCCGTCCACGCCAGTTATCTAAACGGTAATTCGTACGCCGCTATGGCTACCCGCCGTGTCAAAATCACCCGGACCGTTCACGTTTACCGGGTGCGGACCGGCAAGTACGAAGCCGCCAACCGCTTTACGGATGCCGGGTACGTTCACAAGGGCGCGCACGTCAAGATTTCCCACTGGTTGATGAGTGCCGGTAGTGTCTGGGTAATCAAGTCGCCACACAAGTACACCCACAATTCACGAACCTTCTTTGTGGTTGCGGCCAAGGGTCATCATTGGTATCGCAAATATTAATAGCGAAACAGCTGCAACGGTTGTCGAAAATGGCAACCGGTTTTTGATGTGATGATTAATCGCCTTCATAGTCTAACGAAGAATACATTTTCTTCCACCCAATTTCAGCTGTATATTAATCTGTGTATTAGTGTCTACATAAATTTTGGTGTAAAGGATGATTTCAATGAATAAACGTCTAACACTTTCAATCACGCTGTTAACCGGTCTGTTGTTGGGCTCTGCTGGACTGCCGGTATCGGCCGAGGCGAAAACGACCAAAGCGGTGCCCACGCAACTGCGTGGCTACTACAAGCACGGCCAGGCCAAGGCCATCCATTTGACCCGGCATTACTTTGATGTCGGCCCCTTTGGCAAGGGCTCCTTCCACATCAAGGTGACCTCTGTGAAGCAAACTGGTAATCACTATTCAATCCTGATGCGCAAATTTTCCAAAAAGCCGATGAAGCTGACCCAGTTGTCGCATAAGCAGCTGCAGTTCTCTGGGCAATTCCCATTCGCCAGCAAAAAGAAAGTTGCTACGCGGACCACGAAATCAGCTTTTGACCATATTTATAACTATACCGCCTACTAAAAATTTGATTGGCCTTTTATCCTGTCCAGTAGCAATGCAAAACACCCAGGTTCACGTCGATTGACGCGTGCCTGGGTGTTTTAATTTACAAAAAGCCAACGACTACATCCCTGATGTCAGTCGTTGACCCCCTACTTAAACGCGTTCGCCAAGATCCAACAGTTCTAACCGTTCCAGTTTAGTTAACCGCCATTCGACCTCAGTTGGCGATAACTGTAAGCTCTCCACCGGAATGACACAGTGATTCGTCCATGACCACTCACAAACCTGTTCTAAGATTTTCAAATCTTCATCATCCAGGTCGTCAATGACAATGGCTAATCGATCAATAAACGCGGTCGGTCCCCCATGAAACGCAAATGCTAGTCCCTTAGTCATGCGCTACTCCCCCTCAATCGTTCTATAGCTGTCTAACGTCGCTAAATATATCTGTAGATTACCATTGATTGGGTTAGTGATGTATGGGGGATGACTTGTCTGGAAAGCTTAGTTTCTAAACGAACGGGGAGAATTTTTGGTACTGTTATATTCGTCATTTGTTCGAACTGATCATTCAATCAATACTCCCCACAATACCAGCTGTCGAAAATAATTTGCGGTTATATGCATAAATACGACTAATATCACCCATTATAAGGATTTTTCAAATTTTCCGTCCATTCTATCAGCTATTGAATTTAGTTCTTGCCTATTGTAATCGTTAATTTTTAACGATTCATCTCCTACCATTTTCTTGGAGATAGCATAAAGAGCATGTGCAACATCCTCTCTATTTTCTTCAAGAACATCACTACCTAAACTGTCCTCAATAGATCTTAACCTATTGACCCAATCTCGTTGAACCTCGTCACTAGCTTTGTGCTTGCCGTTGACTTCATGCAAAGCAAGGTCCATAAGGATACGACTAAGGCTCATTTTGACTTTTCTATCAGCACTTTCACTCAATGTTGAAATCTGCTTCAAGTTATATTTGGTAACCATTTCATTTTCGAGTTCAGCCTTCATTTTGTCATACTGCTCCCTACTTGCTCTAAGCTGTAGCCACATTAGTGCTGAAAAAGCAATAGTAGTCAGTACTAGAACAATCGCAATTATAGACAAGTAATGGTCATTAATTGCGTGTATTTGGTCGAAAAGATTTTGAATAATTTCATCCTTGCTCATATTCGATACCTCCATAGTTATGTTAATTATATCAGAACCATACTAAACTAAAACATCATTGCTAGGACCATCTCCCCACACTACTATGCTGTTGGAAGACGGTGCAAATGTTACAAGGCCATGGGCATATTACTCTCACGTCACCAAAAAAGTGAGTTCCGAGACCGCCGACATATTCAAAAAAATGGTGCTCCATCAGAAAAACTGACAGTGCACCATCTTAGTAAATTATTTAATTTTGTCGACATGCCGACAATTCCGTCGGCAAATGGTAGGCAAATGGGCGGCAACCGAAAAGGCAGTCCCCTAGAACCCGCGTCACTACTTGGTTTCATCCTCGTCAGTCTTCAAAACGGCCATGAACGCTTCCTGAGGGATATCCACTTTCCCAACAGCCTTCATCCGCTTTTTCCCAACTTTTTGTTTCTCTAACAGCTTCATCCGTCGAGTCCGGTCACCACCATAAAGCTTGGCGGTCACGTCCTTCCGGTAGGCCTTGATCGTGGTTCTCGCAATGATCTTAGCCCCAATAGCTGCTTGCACAGGGATTTCAAAGTTTTGCCGGGGGATAATCCCCTTCAAGCGGGACGCAATCTCACGACCCCGTTGGGCGGCGAAGGTGCGGTGCGCGATAAAGCTCAGGGCATCGACCTTGTCGCCATTCAGGAGAATATCGATTTTGACCAAGTCGGCCTCTTGATACCCGGCCCGCTCGTAATCCAATGAAGCGTAGCCCCGGGTGCTGGATTTCAGCTTGTCAAAGAAGTCAAAAATGATTTCTGACAACGGCATGTTATAGATAATGTTGACCCGGTAATCATCCAGGTATTCCATCGTCAAGAACTGGCCCCGTCGGTGTTGGCACAGGTCCATGACGGCCCCAACGTATTCGTTAGGCGCCATGATGGTGGCCTTCACGATAGGTTCTTCAATCCGCTTGATGGCGGAAGCTTCCGGCATTTCTGCAGGGTTTTCAACTTCCTTCATGCCACCGTCCGTCAAGTACGCGTGATAGGTAACGGATGGTGCCGTAGTAATCAAGTCCAGGTTGAATTCCCGTTCCAAACGTTCCTGGATGACGTCCATGTGGAGCATCCCCAAGAACCCACACCGGAACCCAAATCCTAACGCTTGCGACGCTTCGGGTTCAAATTCCAACGCGGCATCGTTCAGCTTCAATTTTTCCAAAGCCTCACGCAGGTCGTTCAACTTCGCGTTGTCGGTCGGGTAAAGCCCGGCGTAAACCATGGGACTCATTTCCCGGTACCCAGGCAAGGCCTTGTCGGCAGGCTTAGCCGCATTGGTGACGGTATCACCCACTCGGGTATCCGTGATGTCCTTGATGCTGGCCGTGATGTAACCCACGTCACCGGCAATCAGGTAGTCGCGTGAAATCGGCTTAGGCGAGTTGACCCCGACTTCAGTCACTTCATACTCACTACCGCTGTTCATCAGACGAATCTTATCGCCGGGTTGAACCGTGCCCTCAAATACCCGAACACTCAGCACAACCCCCCGGTAATCATCGTAAACGGAGTCGAAGACCAAGGCCTTCAACGGCGCATCCAGGTCGCCACTAGGTGCGGGCACCTTGGCCACGATTTGTTCCAGCAGTTCTGGAATCCCGATACCCTGCTTGGCACTGGCCAAGACGGCGTCGGACGCATCCAACCCAATCACGTCTTCAATTTCTTTTTTAACCTTTTCTGGATCAGCGGCGGGCAAGTCAATCTTGTTAACGACCGGCACGATTTCCAGGTTATCGTCCAAGGCTAAGTAAACGTTGGCCAACGTCTGGGCTTCGACCCCTTGGGCAGCATCCACGACCAGAACGGCCCCTTCACAGGCTGCCAAGCTCCGTGAGACCTCATAGGAGAAGTCGACGTGCCCTGGTGTATCGATCAGGTGAAATTCATAGTCGTGGCCGTCCTTGGCGTGATACGTCAATTCAACCGCGTTTAATTTAATCGTAATTCCGCGTTCACGCTCAAGGTCCATGTTATCCAACACTTGATCTTGCATGTCGCGCTTGGAAATGGTATCCGTTAACTCCAAGATTCGGTCCGCAATCGTGGACTTCCCGTGGTCGATATGGGCCACGATGGAAAAGTTACGGATGTATTTTTGATGTTGCTTTAATTTCTCAAGATCCATGTTGATTTCCTACTTTCTTAAACGCCATTCTCAACAATTATAACATAGCCATCGCATTTTCCTACCTTTAACCCCTAGCGAATCCGATAAGCAATCGAAAGTTTACCCAAACGAATTCGATGCTGAAAATTCGTTTCATCCTTTCAAAAATCACAAAAAAACGGGCACCCCACCAAAGAGGATACCCGCCAGTTAACGTCTATTTATTGTCCGCCTCATACTGCTTCAAATCGCTTGGCGCCAAGTTCTGCCATTGCTTACTGTAGAACTTGTCGTTAATCGCGTAGTGCGGTTGCGGTTGTTGCTTACTGAGAAACGGATTGACTCGTTGATCGACGGCCAACCAACCGCGCCAGCCCAGGTGAATCGTATCCGTCATGAAGTACGGCACGTTCCCCTTGTTGCTGAGGTCAACAATGTTGTTGAATCCTTGTGATTGTAATTGGTAGTGAATCTTTTGGTCAAACTGCTTGAGCATCGTGGCCGATAAGCCCGTGTACTTCTGCCACCGCGCGTTGATTGGTGGAATGATGAAGAGCACGTTGGTGTTCAACCGTGAGAATTGATCCAGACACAGCTGGAAGTCAGCGAATTCTGGCGACTTGGTGTACGACAGGTTCTTCTGGAAGTTCTTCAGATTGCCCGTCTTCAATTCCTTCTTCAGCCCTTGCTTATAGAACTTATCGCTGATGTGGAATCGGTTATCACCGGTCGCTGCTTTCCCTAACTGACCACCCAGGCGATCCAGTGCCGAGTAGGAATAATGAGTGGGTAACTTCTTGGCTTGCTGGTTCACCCGATTGAGGTTTTGCGATGGCAGATCAATGCCGGAGAAGAACTGGTCTTCTTGTGTCAGCATATTCTTGCGCGTTTGCAGGTAGAACCGCTGGAAATCAGTCAGTCGTTCACCCTTGGCCACGCGTTGTAGCGCAGCGTAGATGAAGTGGTCCGAGTTAGCAGCGGGCATTTGGAGCAACCGTTGGGCCGCGTACTGGTCAATTGCATCGTGCCGGAAATGGGTCAACCATTCCGCCGTTTGTAATTGTGAGTAGTAGAACCCAAACGCGTCTTTCCGCGTCCCGTTTTTCACGAACCATTGTGGTGAGATCACGAAGACGGCTTTCTTGTTCCGCAATTCGCCCTGAATATTTTGCATCACAAAGTATTGGGTCAGAGATTGTGAGCCCCGCGCCCCTAGCAGAAATGGTCGATAAGACCGCTTGTACTTCTGCGCCAAAACGGACGGATGCATGGGGTCAAACCGTGACCACTCGGAGGAGCCAAAGAATGGCACGTAGCCATCCTTTAACGCCTGTTCCTTTATGCGCTTCCCTCGTAAAACGTTGGGTGACAAGGAAACTGCCGCCTGCCGTTCACGAGCCGCGCTAACGTGACTGAAGCCCCAGGTAACGGGCATCGCCAACACCGCAAAAACCAGAATCGCCGCGAGAATTAACGGACCAAAGATCCGTAGTAATCGCTTTGCCATTGGCTAAGCCAGACTTTCGACTTTCGCAATGATTTTGTTGGGCGTGTCCCACTCTGACCGCTCAAATTCAGAAACGGGCACGTTGATGCCTAAGTCCCCTTGTAATTGCAATAACAGTTGGACAGACCCCATGGAGTCCATCAGACCACTGTCGAACAAGTTGTCGTCCATCGCGCCACTAACATCGTTACCAGTTAAGTCGTTTAAAATCCCTAAAACAGTTTCTTTGATATCCATAATAATTTCCCCCTAAATAATAGTTATAACCCTACTTAATGAAACCATAATTTATCCAGCATCCCTGAGAAAATCAGGAAGCTGAAGCAGACCATATTTGCCGTTAAGAAGATGGCAAATACTTGGGTGAAGCCGTTGTGTGGCACACTGGCTCGGTGCTTCTTCTTGTACCGCAGCCAAGTGTCGTTGATGACCAACGCACACCCATGAAACAGCCCGTACGTGATGTAGTACCAGGTGACTCCGTGCCAGAACCCCATGACTAACATATTGATAATGTACGTCACGTTAGCCGTGGTAGTCGGCTTCTTGAAGACCTTATGCTTCATGAACCAGAAAACCAGGCGCATGTAGATAAAGTCTCGGAACCAGAAGGACAACGTAATGTGCCACCGGTTCCAGAAATCCTTGATGTTCGGTGAGCGCCACGGTTGATTGAAGTTCATTGGCGTCGCAATGCCCATGATATAGGACGTCCCGACGGCAAACAACGAGTACCCCGCGAAGTCAAAGAACAAGTCAGCACTGTAAGCATACATGTACCCCAGCACCGGCCAAGACAAGTCCATGAAGCCGCCCCGAGAATGCATTGCCATCACTTGCAGCTTAGGCATCAGCATCGTCCCGAAGTAGTACGCCAAGATGAACTTGTACAAGAAACCAACGAAGATGTAACGAATCCCCTTTTGAATCATCCCGAGATATTTCTCTCGGTCGGGCACTGACCGGTAATCGGCTTCAAACCGCCGGTAACGGTCAATGGGCCCGGATGAAATCGTAGGGAAGAACAGCATGAACTGCAGGAACGTCATGACCTGATAGTCTTTTAACGTGCCATCCCGCGTTTCCATCATGGTTTGCACCGCCCGGAACGTCAGGTAACTGACCCCCAGGAACCCAATCAGGGAAGCCTGACCGTTTTCCACGGCGGGTGTGACCTTCACGATGGTCAACGGAATAATGGCGAGAATCACCATCAGGTAAAATATTGGCCCCGAATTTTGGTGCTTACGATAAACGGCATACCCCCAGGTCAACGCCACTTCGTACAAAATGTAGATGATCAAGGCCACCCCTTGGGTCCATTTGGGACCACCAAAGGTTAAGACCAGAAAGAAGATTGAGATCAACGTTTCGTACAGGCGTGACCGTTTGCCGTACAGAAGACCAATCATCAGTGGCAGTAACGCCACACCCAACAAGGCAAAGTACGTTGGGTTGCCGTAAGGCTCAAATGACAACATTACTGATTGACCTCGGCGATAATCGATTTAATATCAACCTTGCCGTTGGGGGTCATCGGTAGGCTTTCCTTGTAGACGAAGCGCTGTGGAATCATGTATTCCATCATGTCGCCGCCCTGTAAATTCTGTTTGATAGCCTTGGTCAGGGCTAATTCACTTGCAATTTCTGGTTCGCTTGGGACGACCCAGGCAATCAACTGGCTAACCTTGTGGTTGCGGTCGTACCGTGGTACGGCAACGCCCACTTGGATATGGTCCTCTTGAGACAGGTAGTGGTTAACCTCTTCCAGTTCGATACGGTAGCCGTGAAGCTTGATTTGAAAATCAGTCCGGCCACGGTACATAATCAAGCCGTTGTCCAATTGAACCCCTAAGTCACCAGAGCGGTAAACCGTTTTCCCGTCCACTGTAACAAAGGCCTTTTCAGTCTTCTCTGGATTGTGCAGGTACCCTTTGGACATGGACGGCCCGCTGATCATCAGCTCGCCTTCAGTTCCCGCTGGAACCGTCTGGAGCTGGTCATCAACCACGGTGATCTGCGTATCATCCTTGGCGTAGCCGATTGGCAACCGTGGGTAGTCCGCTAAGATCTGTTCCGTAATTTCCACTTGGGTCACCGCCACCGTGGTTTCCGTTGGTCCGTAAGTGTTGAAGATCCGGGCCTTAGGGAAGCGCTGGTGCAGGTTCGCTGCCGTGGCATGCGTCAATTCCTCGCCGCAGAACAGGAACCGGGTGAGCTGTGGATAATGAGTGGCATCAAATGTGGGCTCCATTAAGCAAATGTCCACAAAGGATGGGGTTGAGACCCAGACGTTCAGGTTCATCGTCGGTAAGGTTTCAAACAAGGCGCGGAAGTTATCCGTGACGGTCTTGGGTAACGCCACCAACGTGCCCCCCGCTGCCAAGGTCGGTCCCCAATCCATGACGGACAGGTCGAACGAGTATGGCGCTTGTGATAACGTGCGGGCATTGGCTGGCAACGTGAAGTCATCGCTCAGCATCCAGTTCACATAGCTTAAAAGATTGGTGTGTGAAATCTGAACCCCTTTAGGCTTGCCAGTCGTCCCCGACGTGAAGATGATGTAGTAGGTGTCATCCCCGCTAACGCCATGGTCCACGTGATAGTCGACGGACTGGGTAAAAATCGTGGCTAAGTCATCGGCGGTAATCACCGGTGTGTCACCCAAGGTGGTTGGCAAGTCGCTGACAGCAATCGCCGCCGCTGGTTGCGCAATCTCATTGATTGTGGTAATTCGTTCCAGTGGTGAGTGTGTGTCGATTGGGACATACGCGTGACCACTCTTCACGATTCCCAAGAACGTGGCCATCATGTCAAAGGTTTGGCCCCCGTACACCATGATTGGTGCGTGTGCCGGTAGGTCCATCCCATCCAGGTGAGCCGCCAGGGCGTCTGAACGTTGTTTTAATTCCCCATAAGTGTTTGTGTGACCAAGGTCATCGTAAGCTAACCGTTCCGGGTCTTGAAGCGCCCACTGATCCATGGCCGTAATCATGTTTCTAATCATACTCGATCCCCCCAAAGATTAATCATACTCCCACGAGCTGGTTGTTCTCGTAACTAGAACTCGTTGTAAATGAACGTTGAATTATTCAAACCACTATACCCGTACAAATAAACCAACGCCATCAAAATCACAAAGTAGAATAAGGTCCAGCCGATAAAAGCGACCACCGGCTGATGCCATAAAGCCAGCCACTTTGCTCTCATGAAATTCACCCCCAAAGTTTGTCGACCGATTCGCCCCCAAAGTCGACGTCCGTACACCACTTAACCAGATCGGTAACTCCCCGACGAATCGACGCTGGTTAAGCCTGGAGCTTATGTGGTCCCTACCACGCTCCTTATGTTCTGAGAATATCATTGCCCCACCCGGATTGCAAACAACCTCACTCAACCTTAAACCTTTCTTTTCATTTCAGGGGGGTCACGGTTATTTTGCCCATCAAAAAAGGCCACTGACAATCGTCAGCAGCCTTGATATATCAACTATTCACGCATTCTTAACTTTAGCTTAGTTTTCGTTGAACTTGTCGCGCATTTTGTTAAATAAGTTTCCTTTGCCAGTACCTGTAACACTTTCGCCACTGGCTTTAGCAAAGTCACGTAAGGCATCGCGTTGCCCCTTGTTCAGGTTCTTAGGCGTGACAACATTCACGGTCACGTGTTCGTCACCGTTCCCATTGCCCCGCAGTCTTGGCGCACCCTTGCCCTTTAAACGGAAGGTCGTGCCACCTTGGGTACCAGCTGGTACCTTCAGCTTAACGTCACCGTGGACCGTCTTGACCGTGACGTCATCCCCCAGGGTTGCCTGGACAAACGAGACGTCTTGGTTAAAGTAGATTTCCGTGCCATCGCGCCGGAAGTCCTTGCTAGGTTCCACTTGGAAGATGATGAACAGGTCACCATAGCCACCACCGTTTTGACCGGCTTCGCCTTGGCCCTGCAACCGCATTTGTTGCCCGTCATCGACCCCAGCTGGGATGGTGACTTCAACTTCGTGTTGGTCTTCCGTGTGACCGGTACCCCCACAGGTTGGGCACTTTTCTTTGATTTCTTGGCCCGTACCGTGGCAGACAGGACAAGGTTGTTGACTCCGCATCCGGCCTAATGGCGTGTTGGTCTCAGTCGTGACATAACCGGAACCCCCACACTGGTGACAAGTGACGGGTGAAGTCCCTGGCTTAGCGCCGTTCCCGCCACAGGTGTGGCATTGGGCTTCACGGGTATACTTGATCTTGGTCTTCTTCCCAAAAATGGCTTCTTCAAACTTCAAGTCCATTTGGTATTGCAGGTCCCGACCCGGCCGTGGGGCGTTCGGATTACGCTGACCGCCACCGCCACCAAAGAATTGGTTAAAGATGTCGTCGAAACCACCGCCGCCACCAAAGCCGCCGAAGCCACCCTGTTGACCGCCGCCAAAGCCACCGAAACCGCCCTGTGCGCCATCAGCGGAACCATATTGATCATAGTTTGACCGCTTCTGTTCGTCACCCAAAACGTCATAGGCATCCTGCACGGCCTTGAATTTCTCCGCCGCGTCGGGGGCCTTGTTCAAGTCCGGGTGATACTTCTTTGACAATTTGCGATAGGCCTTTTTAATTTCTGCTTGGCTGGCATCCTTTGCGACGCCCAGTACGCCATATAAGTCCGTTTCCGCCATCTTTTTCCTCCCAATCAATTCCGATATTTCCGTTACTAGCGTTGTTCGCTAGCTAGACTCGGTACAACCGATTCAGCTGTTAAAACATCCTCTAGTAAGAATAGCATACTCGAAACAAAAAGCCAAAGCCCCACGGACTCTGACTTTCTGCTTACACACTGACAGTAATGATTACTTCTTATCGTCGTCGTTAACTTCGTGGAAGTCACCGTCAACGGTATTGTCATCCTTACCATCGCTCTTAGCATCACCACTAGCTTGGCCAGCAGCGGCGCCGTCAGCACCTTGTGCTTGTTGTGCCTGTTGAGCTTGTTGGTATAACTTGACGGAGAGGTCCTGGATGATCTTGTTCAGGTCGTCCTTCTTGCTCTTCATGTCGTCCAAATTGTTCGCTTCTTGGGCCTTCTTCAGAGCATCACGGGCATCTTCAGCCTTCTTGATTTCGTCGTCAGAGACCTTACCCTTAACGTCTTTCAACGTCTTGTCGGTCTGGAAGAGTAATTGGTCGACTTCGTTCTTGGTGTCGACTTCTTCCTTACGTTGCTTGTCGGCAGCTTCGTTTTCCTTAGCTTCCTTCATCATCTTTTCAACTTCGTCGTCAGACAGACCGTCGGAGCTCTTGATGGTAATCTTTTGTTCCTTGTTCGTTCCCATATCCTTGGCAGAAACGTTAACGATCCCGTTCTTGTCGATATCGAACGTCACTTGGATTTGAGGAACACCACGAGGGGCAGCTGGAATGTCAGCGAGCTGAAAGTTACCCAACGTCTTGTTGTCAGCAGCCATTGGCCGTTCACCTTGTAAGACGTGGATATCAACGGCTGGTTGGTTGTCAGCAGCGGTTGAGAAGACTTGTGACTTGCTGGTAGGAATGGTCGTGTTCCGGTCGATCAACTTGGTGAAGACCCCACCCATGGTTTCGATACCCAAGGATAATGGCGTCACATCAAGTAAAACAACGTCCTTCACATCACCGGTGATGACCCCACCTTGAACGGCGGCACCTAAAGCAACGGCTTCATCAGGGTTGATGGAGTGGTTAGGTTCCTTGCCCGTCCACTTTTGTACGGCTTCTTGCACGGCTGGAATCCGCGTAGAACCACCGTTTAAGATCACAACATCGACGTCGCTAGCTTGTAAGTCAGCATCCTTCAACGCATTTTCAACTGGGACCCGGGTCTTTTCAACCAGGTCAGCGGTCAATTCGTTGAACTTAGCCCGGCTCAAGCTCTTTTCCAAGTGCAATGGGCCGTTGTCGCCAGCGGAGATAAATGGCAAGCTGATTGAGGCTTCAGTCACGCCAGAAAGGTCCTTCTTGGCCTTTTCAGCAGCGTCCTTTAACCGTTGAACAGCCATCTTATCCTTGGATAAGTCGACACCGTTTTCGTCCTTGAAGCCGGCAATCAACCAGTCCATGATCTTTTGGTCAAAGTCGTCCCCACCTAAATGGGTATCCCCGTTCGTAGAGAGCACATCGAAGACACCGTCACCTAAGTCCAGGATGGAGACATCAAAGGTCCCACCACCAAGGTCGTAGACCATAACTTTTTCATCTTTGTCTTGCTTGTCCAAACCGTAAGCCAAAGCAGCGGCCGTTGGTTCGTTGATGATCCGTTCAACGTTCAAGCCAGCAATCTTACCGGCATCCTTCGTCGCTTGCCGTTGGGCATCGTTGAAGTAAGCTGGGACCGTGATAACGGCCTTGTCAACCGTGTCGCCAATGTAATCTTCGGCGAATGATTTCAGGTGTTGTAAAATCATTGCAGAAACTTGTTCTGGCGTGTAATCCTTGCCATCAACCGTTTCCTTGAAGCCGGCTTCACCCATGTGACTCTTAATAGATGAAATGGTGTTCGGGTTGGTGATTGCTTGGCGCTTGGCCACTTCACCAACTTGCGTTTCGCCGTCTTTAAAAGCGACAACGGATGGCGTCGTCCGGGCGCCTTCCTTGTTCGCGATAATCTTAGGCGTGCTACCTTCAAGAACGGCGACAGCAGAGTTCGTCGTCCCTAAGTCAATTCCGATAATCTTGTTACTTGCCATCAAAAATTCCCTCTTTTTTAGTTTTTATTTATAAATTTATTGTGCCACGACAACCATTGCTGGCCGGAGAACCCGGTCCTTCAATTGGTAGCCCTTTTGCAGCACGTTAACCACCGTTTCAGCCGTTTGCCCGTCACTAACGGGGACGGATTGTACAGCCTGATGCAACGTTGGGTCAAATGGTTTGCCCAGTGCTTCGATCTCGGTCACGTGGTTGCGCTTCAAAGCGTCTTCCATGTGGTCGTAGGTCATCTGAACACCCTTCTTGATCTGCTTGCTGGCATCATCGGTCGCTTCAACCGCTAAAGCTCGCTCCAAATTATCAATCACGGGGAGCACATCCTTCGCGAGTTGCTGACCATCATACTTGATGAGCGACGCTTGTTCCTTTTGGTAACGCGCCTGCATGTTCTGCACTTCCGCCTCGGCCCGAAGATACTTGTCTTCGAAGTCATCCGCCTTCTTTTGCACGGCGGCTAATTGTTCAGCCGTAACGGTCGGCTTAGCGGCGGCTTTTGGTTCCGCCGCTGTGCCTTGCTCAGTCTTGTCTGGGTCTTGCTTAGTAGTGGCGGCCTTTGCCGCAGTTTCATCATCAGTGGATGGTTGTTGCTTGTCAGCCACGATAAAAAACCTCCCTTTCTTTACTCGTCATAAAACCGATAATAATCTAATAGTTTTTTCGCGAGCTCTTCACGAAACGCACCGACAATTCCCAACATCCGTGAATATGGCATCCGGGTCGGTCCCAGAATGGCAATCATACCCTTGCCGTGCTGGTTAACGTCATAGGTGGCAGTGATCAAACTGAAGTTACGGAGCGCATCGTTGGTCATTTCATTTCCGATTTGCACGGAAATCTTATCACTCGGTTGCCCCAAAACGTTGGCAATATCATCGGTCTTATCGATCAATGAATACAACGACTTCAGCGAATCCACGTCACTGTCCTGCGAGAAGTTCAACAGATTGAGCCGACCGCCTACGTAGAACCGCTCTTGTGCGGCCCGGGTGAGCACGTCGCCAAAAATATCTAGGAAGCCCTCGGGACTTTGTAAATAATTGGCGATCTTCATCGGAATATCTGCTTGCAACTTCTGTAAGACTTCTGGCAACGTCAAACCAACCAGCTGATCGTTAATCAACCGGACGACCGCCTCAAGCTGATCCCCAGTCACCGTCTCGTTCACGTCGAAGGTCTGGTTCTCCACATCACCACTATCGGTGACCAGGATGGCCATCACTTGCCGCTTGCCGAGTGGCACTAACCGGAACCCACTGAGACGACTGTTTTTCAATTCTGGCTTCAACGTAAAGGCCGTGTAGCTAGTCAGGTTGGACAAAATCGTTGCCGATTGCGAAATAATTTCGTCAATCTTATGGAAATCGCCGCCTAATGAAGACTGAATCACGTCAATATCGTTGGGCCGTAACGGATCTGGTTTAACCAGGTGGTCGACGTAGTACCGGTAACCTTCGCCAGAAGGAATTCGACCGGAAGACGAGTGGGTTTTCTCAATGAGTCCCTGCTCCTCCAGCGCCGCCAGCTCATTACGAATTGTCGCTGAGCTTACGTGGATGGGTAACTGCTTGGCTAATGTCTTGGACCCCACTGGCACACCAGTGTTAGTAAAGTCGCGGACAACGGCTCGCAGAATCATCATTTGTCTTTCTGAAAGCATCACAATCACCCCTTTTTTAGCACTCAAACGTCACAAGTGCTAAGACACATATATAATGTAGCAAAACCCGGTTTTGAAGTCAAGAAATCTGGTAGAATTTTTAGCAATCGTTGCTATTAAGTGCTAATTTTGGGAATTTACTGAGAAAAATACCCATTTTCAGTGATCTTTAACGTTTGCCGGCCCTGAACCAATAAGGACCGGCACCACCATAATCACCACGCCAGATGGTAACACGTCCCGGACCGTCACCCAATTAATTTGTCAAAATAACCGAGCCTAAATAAAAATGCCACGCGGCAACCCAGTTCCAGGAAGTGCGTGACACAATTTTTTTGAAATATGGTTAAGTAGGCTTTGCGTTAGACTAGCCAACATTATTTCAACCGGTGATACACAACTCTCAGAAACGAATGTGTCACGGTCCAAACCAGTGTCAGCCACAGGACTGGTGAAAATGAGCCACGCAGTCAATGTTAGTGACCAGAGGCGGGCCAAAGTGACCAGCTGTGTCGATGGCCTTAGCTGAGCGATTTTCTCAGCTTAGCCCATGGGACAACCTTTGTGACCGCTTCTCAGGCACAAAGTTGAGGTGGAAGCCCGCCCTTTGGCTGGAACCGGCCCCACAGCAGGGCACTTTGAGCCCGCCGTCGGGAACGGACACGACCATGATATTGTTTCGCCGGTGACACACCACATTCAGAAGCGAATGTATCACGGTCCAAACTAGTGTCAGCCGCAGGGCTGGTGAAAATGGGCTAAGCCGTGGGAGTTGCCTTAGCGGGTTTCCCGCTTAGGCAACTGCTATCTTTGAGACTCGGGTTATGAGGCTCAAAGTAAGTCTGAAGACCGCTTCTCAGGCTTCAGACGGGCGCCCACAGCGTCACGGCCCAGTTTTCACCAGCCCGGAGGCGGCGCCAACAACGACTAGTTTAGCCCGTTACGATTCGTGCGCTGCTAGTTGCTGGAAGTAGGCCCGCGTATCGTCCTCGTCCTGCTTCAACTGGGCCACTAGCCCGTCCGCGTCGTCAAACTTGACCTCGCCACGGAGCCGGTGATGCCATTCAACCTCAACGGGTTCGCCGTACAGGTCGCCCTGGAAGTCCAACAGGTTCATTTCAACCGTGATGGGCCGGTTATCCCCAAAGGTCACGTTGCGACCCACAGAGACCATCCCAGGGTACCAGATGGCGCCGACCTTAAGCCGGGCCGTGTAGATACCGATACCAGGGATCCATTCGTCTTGGGGTGCCAATACGTTGGCTGTTGGGTACCCAATCGTCCGGCCCCGGGCCTCGCCGTGAACGACCAGCCCGGTCGAACGGTAGGTATAGCCCAGCAATTGGTTAACCAGGTCAATATCTCCCGCCTTCATGGCTTCACGAATATGGCTGGAACTCACTTTCTGCGTACCATTCGCCTCTTCCGGCACGGTAATCACCTCAAAACGGCCCTGGGCGTAGCCGGGTAACAGGTCCATGTTGGCCACGTCCTTCTTGCCATAGGTGTGATCAAAGCCCGCCACCGCGGCCACCGTGTGAAAACCGACCAGGTAGTTGTCAACGAACTCCTGGGGACTTTGTGAAGCGAAATCACCGGTATAGTTCACCAGAAAGACCCGGTCAACGCCCAAACGGTCCAGCTGTTGGAGCTTCCGTTTGATAGGACTCAGATACTTTTGATCATCCACCTGTAACGGCCGGTAAACCAGGGCTGGATGGTGGTCATAGGTTAAAACGGCTAACTTAACGCCCTTAGCTTGCGCCACCGCCTTTGCCCGGTTGATGACCGCCTGGTGCCCCCGGTGAACGCCATCGAAAAAGCCCATGGCCAAAACGACCGGCTCATCGGGAATCTGACGTGCATCTAAGGGGTGATGTATGTGAATAACTTCCATTGGAAATTCCTCTTCTCAAAACTTAGTTCACCGCAAACATTTTTAGCGGTTTGTATTGTTGTTTTTCTTCAGACCACTGATACAGACACTTGGTCGCGCCTTGATACGTCAGGGCAATCTCCGGTGCCGTAGCGCCGTCTACCTCGTCCGTTGTCAGGAAGACCCCGTTCTTCACCAAAGCCCAGACACGGTCGCTCAGGGCCACGTGCGGGTATTCAGCCAAGGCATAGTCGATTGGCCGTAAAATGGGACTCAGATCTTCATTGGCCATGGCTTCGGCCACCTGGTCCAACGTCACCGTCTGGTCCAGGGTGAAGCCCCCACTCTTGTGCCGGGTCAACGAGGCCATGACCGCGGGCACGCCGAGTTGGCGACCCAGGTCAACAGCCAGCGTCCGGACGTAGGTGCCCTTGGAACAGGCCACTTCAAAGGCCACGGTCTGGGTTCCGGCTTCGGCATCAAAGGTGCCAGCATCGGTCAACGTAAAATGATCGACGGTAATCGTCCGCGTGGGCCGTTCAACCGTTTCACCAGCGCGCGCATACTCGTACAGCTTGCGCCCGTTGACCTTGACCGCGGAAAACATCGGTGGCGTCTGTTGAATGGTCCCGGTCAGCTTTGCCGTCGCTGCCGTTAATTGTTCAAAGGTGAACGGCGTGGTCAACGGTTGCTTCTCCACGACCTCGCCATCCAAATCTTCGGTCGTGGTCGCCAAGCCTAACGTGACAGTTCCCCGGTACATTTTACCGGAGGCCATCAGGTACGGAACGACCTTGGTCGCTGAGCCAATACAAATTGGCAAGACACCGTCGACACTAGGGTCCAGGGTGCCGCTGTGGCCAACCTTTTTGGTGTGTAAAATGTGCCGCAACTTGGCCACACAGTCGAAGCTGGTCATGCCGCGTTTTTTATACAGGGGAATAATCCCATCCATGCTGGTTCCTCCGTTTCATTTCTACGTGTTATTTACTGGTGAAAATAAGGTCTCTAACCATCCGCTTCCGGCGGCGGGTTCAAAACTCCCTGCTGTGGGGAACGCTTCCAGCCTGAAACCCAGTCTCCAAGGTCGTCCCATGCTCTAAACTGAGAAAGTCGCTCAGCTAAGAGCATCGACACAGCTAGGAATTTTGACCCGCCTCTGGTCGCTTACATTAGCCACCCATTTTCACTATTTCCACAGTCCAGCCTAATTGGCATCAAACTCATGCAATAACCCGTCTCTTTTGGCTATCAATTTATTTTAACTAATCCTAAGACGCATAGCTCATATAGTTTACCACAGACAAAAGGTTGCTGGCTAATGGAAACCCCAGAATTACGTTGTCGTCGCGCGCGTTAACCGCCACCGCACAGAAAAAGGACCCCGGTCATTAACGACCGACGCCCTCTTGCACCAGCGATTACTCGCGGCGATGTAAATCATTTAACAGTTCATCGATGTGACTCCCATAACGGACGGAAGAGTCCTGTTCGAAGGTCAGCTCTGGCGTCTTGTAGATGCTCAAGCGTGACCCCAATTCGGACCGGATCAACCCAGTGGCCTTGTTCAGACCTTGCTGCGTCTTTTCCGCTGAAGAAGCCTTGTCGGATAAAATGCTGTAGTAAATCGTTGCCTGCTGCAAGTCACCTGTGACTTCCACGCCGGTAACGGTGACGCCCTCGACCCGCGGATCGCGGACACGTTTTAGGAGAATATCCGTAACTTCCCGCTGGATTTCTTGTTCCAACCGGCCAACTCGATATTGTGCCATGACGTTTGCCTCCGATTATTTATTTAACGGGAACTTCCTTCATCACGTAGGCTTCGATCACGTCGCCCACCTTGATGTCGTTGTAGTTCTCGATAGTTAATCCTAATTCATAACCCATCTTAACTTGCTTGACGTCGTCCTTGAACCGCTTCAAGCTACCCAACTTACCTTCGTAAATGACCACGCCGTCACGAATCAACCGGACGTCGCTGTCAGCGTTGACGTAACCTTCAGTCACCATCCCACCGACAATTGTGCCGACCTTAGAGGCATGGAAGATATCCTTGACTTCAATTTCACCAGTGATTTCTTCTTCGTAGGTTGGTTCCAACAGCCCCTTCATCGCCGTCTCAATTTCATCGATAGCGTTGTAGATGACGTTGTGCAGCCGGATGTCGACCTTGTCGCTGTCGGCTTGGGCCCGTGCTTGCGGCGTTGGCCGGACGTTGAACCCGATAATGATGGCATCTGAGGCTTCCGCCAAAGTGACATCACTTTCGTTAATGGCACCAACGGCAGAGTGAATGATGTTGACCCGCACGCCAGAGACGTCGATCTTCTTCAAGCTCCCAGCCAAGGCTTCAACGGAACCTTGAACGTCGGCCTTGATGATGACGTCAACTTCCTTCATTTCGCCTTCCTTAAGGGAATCGAAGAGGTTGTCCAACGTGACATGACTCGTGTTCCGGCGTTCCTTGACCAAGGCTTCCTTGGCCCGTTCTTCACCGGCTGCCCGCGCAGTCTTTTCATCGTTGAAGACCACGAACCGGTCCCCAGCTTCTGGCACGTCGTTCAACCCAGTAATTTCAACAGGGGTTGATGGCACGGCGTCCTTGATCCGACGACCACGTTCGTTGACCATCGTCCGGACACGACCAAACGTGTTCCCAACAACGATTGGGTCCCCAACGTGTAAGGTCCCTTGTTGAACCAGTAAGGTCGCAACAGAACCTTGACCTTGATCCAAACGGGCTTCGATAACGTTCCCAGCACCGTTTTGTTCAGGGTTAGCCTTTAATTCCAAGACTTCGGACTGCAGTAAGATCATGTCGAGCAGTTCGTCGATATTCTTGCCAAACTTCGCTGAAATTTCAACGAAAATGGTGTCGCCACCCCAGTCTTCAGGAATCAATTCGTATTCCGTCAATTGTTCCATAACGTGGTTCGGGTTAGCACCTGGCTTATCGATCTTGTTCACAGCCACGATAATTGGCGTCCCAGCAGCCTTCGCATGGTGAATGGCTTCGATGGTTTGTGGCATAACCCCATCATCGGCAGCAACCACTAAGACAGTGATGTCGGTAATTTCGGCACCACGGGCCCGCATTTCAGTAAAGGCCGCATGTCCTGGGGTATCCAAGAAGGTAATCAGCTTGTCATTGTAGTGGACTTGGTAAGCCCCAATGGCCTGCGTGATCCCACCGGCTTCACCCTCAGTAATGTGAGAATGACGTAAGTGGTCCAGCAACGTCGTCTTCCCATGGTCAACGTGACCCATGATGGTAACGACTGGTGCCCGAGAAACCAGGTGATCCTTGTTAGCCATTTCTTCATCAAAGGCCTTATCGATATCAGAAACGTCGACTTCAACCTTTTCTTGGGCCTGGATGCCATAGTCGTCGGCCAAAATTTCAATCGTATCCTTATCCAGGGATTGGTTTTGGTTGACCATGACGCCCAACATGAAGAGTTTCTTCACGATTTCAGCTGAAGAACGGTGTAAGATTTTTGCCAAGTCTTGGGCGTTCATCCCATCGGAGTAGACCAGAACTTCTGGTAAAGCCTTGTTCTTCCGTTCTGGTGCGCCCTTGTGTTGGTTCGTGTCCTTAATCCGTTGGTTCTTCTTATAACGATTGTTGTTATTATTACGACGGCGGTTATTGCGGTTGTTCCGGTTATTACGGCCCCCACGGCTATTGCCGTTGCCACCGTTGCTACGCCGGCCGTTACTATTGTTTGTATTATTATTCAAGCTTCCACCAAATCTGCCGGTACCGGAATTATGTTGCTCAGTGTGTGTACTCCCGGTCTGGCCATTATTTTTATTGTTGTTACGGTGATTCTGATTGTTGCCCCCATTACCATTATTATGGTTCCGGTTGCCATTGTTGCCGTTCTGTTGGTTACGGTTCCCGCCAGCCGAATTTTGCTGTGAACGTGGTTGTTTCCCGTTCGTAGACGACTTCTGCTGATTACCGGACTGCTGCGAACTCCCATGGTTCTGGTGAGTCGTTGCGTTGCCACGGGTTTGGTTCCCGGATTGTGCTGGTCGGGCAGCCTGCGTACTTGACGCAGATTGCCGAGCCGGCTGCGACTTACCAGCGGCTGGTTTAGCTACTGGCTTGCCTTGAGGCTTAAAAGCAGCCCGTAACTGACGTTCTTCGTTCTCGCCGAGCGTTGACATGTGGTTTTTCACCGGAAAGCCTTTTTCTTCGGCTTTCGCGATGATCTGTTTACTGGAGACATTAATTTCTTTTGCGAGTTCATAGATTCGCTTTTTCCCCATATCTTCACACTCCTTAATATTCTACCGATCACGAGAACGTCAGGTGGCTACTCAAGTAATTGTTGTAACTTCCGGACAAATCCCGGATCAGTAATTGCGATGACCGTGCGCGCCGACCCAATGGCCGTGCTCAGTTGGTCCTTAGTAAATGATTCATTCAATGGGACGCCATAGCTCGTCGTTTTATCGCGAAATTGCTTTTGGCTACTCTTACCGGTGTCACTGGCCATGAGTACCAATTTAGCTGATCTATCCCGCACGGCGGCTAGGACAAAGGACTCGCCGGTAACCAGTTTACCTGCTCGCCGGACCAGTCCTAATAATTGTAAGGCACGCTCGGGATTAGTCATTGTCGAATAATTCCCGTCGTGCTTGCTGATGATCAACATACGCAATTAAATCATCGTAAAATTGATCATCGATCTTAACACCAAAAGCGTGGTCAAAGGTCCGTTCCTTCTTGGCCCGTTGCGCAATGGCAACATCCAAACTGATGTAAGCCCCACGCCCGGATTGCTTGCCGGTAGGATCAATGCTGACCGCTTGTTCTTGGTTGCGGACGACCCGCACCAATTGTTTCTTTGGTGCCATTTCCCCAGTCACAATATCCTTGCGCATAGGGATCTTCCGTTGTTTCATGGACCTAACCCTCCTTGTAAATGGCGCTATTCGGCGTCGTCACCGTCGTCGGTAGCGTCACTAGTGGCGTCGGTATCCGCTGCTGAATCAGCTGGGGTTGCCGTTGCGGCATCTTCAGTCGTTTCAGTCTCAGCTGATGGAACGTCCGTCGTGGCTTCAGTGGTTGCAGCCGCGTCTTCATCAGGCGTCGCTGCGGCAGAAGTATCACTGGCGTCAGTCGTGTCGTCGCTAGCAGTCTGATCAGCTTCCATTATAGCAGATGCTTCGGATTCTGATTTGATATCGATCTTATAACCGGTCAACTTAGCGGCTAAACGGGCATTTTGGCCCCGCTTACCAATGGCCAGGGATAATTGATAATCTGGCACGATAACTTGGCAAGCCCGTTCGTTGTTCGGGTCAAAGATAACGTCCAAGACTTCGGCTGGGTTCAACGCGTTAGCGATAAACTTGGCTTCATCATCGGTCCATTCAACGATATCCATGTTTTCACCACCGAGTTCATTCACGATGGTCTGAACCCGTTGACCACGAGGGCCGACACTGGTCCCCACGGGGTCGATATCAGGGTTGTTTGAGCGAACCGCAACCTTGGCCCGGTCACCGGCTTCACGCGCAATCGCCATGATTTCCACAGTCCCATCGTAAACTTCTGGGACTTCTTGTTCAAATAACCGCTTCAATAAATCGGCGTGGGTCCGGCTAACAAAGACTTGTGGGCCCTTGGTGGCGTTTTCCACACGGGTCACGTAAACCTTGATGCGGTCGTGAATCCGGTAGGTTTCGTTAGGCATTTGATCCTGACGACCCATCACGGCTTCAACCTTGCCCAAGCTGACGTAAACGAACCGTGAATCCTGGCGTTCAACTTCCCCGGTCACGATTTCATTTTCGTATTGGCTGTATTGGTTGTAGATGATGTTCCGTTCGGCTTCACGAACCCGTTGCAGGATAACCTGTTTGGCCGTTTGCGCAGCGATTCGACCGAAGTTTTTAGGGGTGACCTCAAACTTGATGTCATCACCAATTTCGTAACCCTTGTTGATGGTCAGGGCTTCATCCAGGCTAACTTCCAACCGTGAATCGTAGACTTGGTCAACGACTTTCTTAACGGCAAAAACGTGAATGTCCCCTTTCCGTTGGTCAAAGTTGACCTCAACGTTTTGGGCTTGGTCGTAATTACGCTTGTATGCCGAAACCAAAGCGGCTTCGAGGGCGTCAATCACGATTTGTTTGTCGATGCCTTTTTCCGTTTCCAGAACATCTAAGGCACCCAATAATTCTTTACTCATGTGTTGTTTCGCTCCTTATTGTTAGAACTTGATAGCTAACCGGGCTTGCGCAATGGCATCGCGGGGAATCGTTAAGGTCTTGATGCGACCTTTTAGATTAACCGTTAATGCCAGACTATCTGCGCTTAATGATTCCAAAGTTCCTTCATAAACCTTGCTATTACCGATCTTTTGGTAAAGGGACACGTGGATGTAATCCCCCACAGCCTTTTCAAAGTCGGCCGGCTTCTTCAATGGTCGTTCGGCACCCGGTGAGGATACCTCCAAGAAGTAGGCTTGAGGAATGGGGTCTGGATCTAAGCTATCCATTTTTTCGGATATCTCATCACTGACCATCGCACATTCTTCAATGTTGATGCCCCCCGGCTTATCGATGTAGAGCCGCAGGTACCAACTCTTACCTTCTTTGACAAATTCAACGTCAACTAGTTCAAACTGATGCTGCGCCACGATTGGCTGGGCTAAGGCCGTCACGGTCTCGACGACAGTACTCAAAGAATTCCGCCTCCTATATTTTTCCATTAAAAAGAGTGAGCAATGACTGCTCACTCATTTAAAAAACGAGTTTAACTACAAGAGCTAGTTTACTACAGCTACCGCGTGATTGCAACCGTGGTGCCCCTTACGCTTCACAAGTCAACAGGAGCAAAATGAAACCGACAATCGTGATAAATTCAAAGACTAAGAAATTCAAACGCGTCGTCGCCATCGATTTCAAACTAATGGCCTTAATTAACGTGAGGATGAAAGCCACCACGAAGTAGGCTAACACCATCGCCAAGAACGTGGCCTCACCCACGCTCGCCATGATACCGAACAAAATGTAACCTAAGCCAAGCAAACAATAACCTGCCAGAAAAATCCACCCATCTGGTAATCTCACGAACCGCCGTAACATGGTGAACACCCGCTTTCGCTAAAGTTTATTAATGGTTTACGTTTTCCTTAAGTAAATTATACCATAGTTAGCGGGTCTTGTAAGCGTTTACAGTTCGATTGTTTAGGCATTTGCTCTTTGTCTACGACTTACCGGGAAGCGAAAATAAATCGGAACGCGGTGGGCGAACGACCGGAGCCAAATTACGGTCTCCGGTCTTACTTTGAGTCGCTGAGAATCGCGTCTCAAAGACAGCAATGCCCTAAGCGGCAAAGTGCGCCACTAAGGGCATTCCCACGGCTGAGCCCATTTTCACCAGACCTGCGGCTCACACTGTCTTAGCCCAAGATCACGATTAGCTACCCATATAGGCAGTCACGTAAACTGGAAATACCTTTAGCAAATTCTAACGCGCAATCTAACGGTCATCGAACTAACTCATTTGACCAGGAACTTTTTCCGTCATCATTGCTCTCTCAAAACTTTCAGTGCTGACTTTAAAAAACAAAAATAAGCGTAAACAAAAAGGCAGAACCCCTCTTGGGAATTCCACCTTCTTAACACAAAGTCATACACAATATCATACAAAGTAACCTGATGTTGCCGTGAACCGGGTTCAACTAGTGTCAGCCGTGAGGGCGGCGAAAATAAACTCAGCTGTGGGAATTGCCTTGGCGGTTCGCCAAGGCAATTAGCGTCTTTGAGACTCGTCCTTTGAGGCTCAAAGCGAAGCCGAAGACTGCTCTCTGGCTTCGGCTGTCCGCCCTCAGCGTTCCGGTTTATTTTCACCGCCCGGTAAGGCGCCGTGACCGCGAGAGTTGAACCAGCGTTCCGGCCCATTTTTCTCGCCTGGCAAGGCGCGGCCAACGCACAACTTTGCGGCAGGAGCGGTTACATCATGTCGTCGAAGAGGCTGAGTTGGTTCTCGTCCGGCAAGCCCTTCAGCACGCCGTTCTCAGTCATAAAGTCGATGATGGTCTTCGAGACCTTCCCGCGTTTGGCCAGATCTTCCTTGGAAATGAATGGCCGGTCGTTCCGGGCAGCCACGATTTGCTTGGCGACGTTCAATCCCAAACCAGGTGCGGCTTGGAATGGCGCAATCAGCGTGTCACCATCAATGATCCAGTCGGCAGCGTCGGAACGTTCCAAGTCGATCATCTTAAAGTTGAAGCCCCGTTCGAGCATTTCGTTGGCCAATTCCAACACGGTCAGGAGGTTTTTGTCCTTGGTGGACGCATCCATCCCCTGGTCGTTGATGGCCTTCATAGCCGCCTTAACCGCCGTCTTCCCCTGCGACATGGCGACGACGTCAAAGTCATCGGCCCGCACGGAGAAGTAAGCCGCGTAGTAAATGATTGGGAAGTAGACCTTGAAGTAGGCCACCCGTAACGCCATCAGCACGTAGGCTGCAGCATGGGCCCGGGGGAACATGTACTTGATCTTCAAACAAGAATCAATGTACCAGTCCGGACAGTCGGTCTCCTTCATTTTCTCTTGCCATTCATCCGGGATACCCCGGCCTTTCCGTACGTGTTCCATGACCTGGAAGGACGTTTCGGAATCAAGACCGAAGTTGATCAAGTCGGTCATGATGTTATCCCGACACCCAATCACGTTGGCAATGGTGGCGGTACCGTTCTTGATTAATTCCTCGGCGTTTCCTAACCACACATCGGTCCCGTGAGAGAGGCCAGAAATTTGGAGCAATTGCGAGTAGTTCTGCGGATGCGTTTCTTCCAGCATCCCCCGGACAAACCGCGTCCCAAATTCAGGTACACCCAGCGTCCCGGTCTTGGATTGAATTTCTTCCGGCGTCACGCCTAAGGAATCCGTCCCGGAGAACAACGCCATGACCCCGGGATCATCCATTGGAATGGTCTGCGGATCGACCCCAGATAAATCTTGGAGCGTCCGGATCATCGTGGGATCATCATGTCCCAGAATATCAATTTTCAAAATATTATCATGGATCGAATGGAAATCGAAGTGGGTCGTTTGCCAAGCCGCGTTCTGGTCATCGGCTGGGTACTGGATCGGCGTAAAGTCGTAAATATCCATGTAGTCCGGCACAACAATGATTCCCGCGGGATGTTGCCCCGTGTTTCGCTTGACCCCGGTCACACCCTTGGCTAGCCGGTCAATCTCGGCGCCCCGTAAGTTCTGCTCGGTGTCTCGTTCGTAAGCCTTGACGTACCCGTAACCGGTCTTGTCCGCCACCGTCCCAATTGTGCCGGCCCGGTACACATTTTTCTCACCGAACAAGACTTTGGTATAGTTGTGGGCAATCGGTTGGTAGTCCCCGGAGAAGTTCAAATCGATATCGGGGACCTTGTTTCCCTTAAACCCTAAGAAAGTTTCGAAAGGAATGTTATGGCCGTCACCGATCATTAACGTGCCACAGTTGGGGCAATTCTTTTCGGGTAAATCGTAGCCAGAACTGTATTCCCCTTTGGTATAGAAATGAGAATACTGACAGTTCGGGCACCGGTAGTGTGGGGGCAACGGATTCACTTCGGTAATTCCGGTGAACGTGGCCACCACACTGGACCCAACGGACCCCCGTGACCCAACTAAGTATCCATCCTTATTGGATTTGGCTACCAATCGTTGGGCAATCAAATAAATCACGGAGAACCCGTTGCCGATGATGGACTTCAGTTCCCGGTCGACCCGGTGCTGCACCAGTTCGGGCAGCGGATCGCCATACCACGCGTGCGCGGTATCCATGGTCCGTTGCCGAATTTCATCCTCGGCACCCTCCATCCGTGGTGTGTACAGCTTATCCTTTAACGGATGAACCTCGTCCACGTCGTTGGCAATCTTCTGCGTGTTGGTGACCACGATTTCCTTGGCCGTTTCCGGTCCCAGGTAAGCAAAGTCGTCCAACATTTCATTAGTTGTCATGAAATGCGCGTCCGGTAGTTCGTGACGGTTCAGCGGGTTAGCGCCCCCCTGGGAGTGAATCAGGATCTTTCGGTAAATGTAGTCTTCCGGATCCAGGTAATGCACATCCCCGGTCGCCACAACGGGCTTGTTGAGGTCATGCCCCAGCTTGACCATGTTGCCCACAATCTCTTCCAGGTTGGCCTCGTCAGCAATCAAGCCGGAATCAATCAGGGGTTTGTAGGCCGCCTTGGGTTGGACTTCCAAGTAATCATAGTACTTGGCCTTCGCTGCCGCCTCGACCTGGCCCTTTTGCATCATGGCCGTAAAGACTTCACCGGACGAACAAGCTGAACCGACAATGATGCCGTCCCGGTACTTGTCCAGCAAGCTGCGTGGCACCCGTGGCACCCGGTAAAAGTAGTCCACGTTCGAGGCCGAAACCAGCTTAAACATGTTCTTCAACCCGTCCTGGGTCTTGGCAATCAAAATGGCATGGCTCGGCCGTGCGTGCTTATAGGCATCGTTGTCGGTCATGTGATCGTTTAATTGATCATGATACTGAATATTGTAGCGGTCCTCGGCATCCTTCAGGAACAGATAGTTCAAGTGTCCCGTGGATTCCGCATCGTAAACGGCTCGGTGATGGTGCTCCAGGCTGACATGGAAGCGTTTAGCCAAGGTGTTTAACCGGTAACTCTTCAACGTTGGGTACAGGAACCGTGCCAACGTTAAGGTATCAATGATCGGGTTACTGATTTCGGGCATCCCGTGACGTTGGTATCCGGTGTTCATGAACCCCACGTCAAACGTGACGTTATGCCCAACGATGATGGCATCCCCACAGAATTCGCGGAAGAGCTTAAAGACTTCCTCTTCCGACTTGGAACCGGCAACCATATCATCCGTAATACTGGTCAAATTGGTGGTCTGCTCGGACAGAGGGAACCCCGGGTCAATGAATTCTTCAAACTGTTCGATGACGTTTTTATGCTGCATCTTGACCGCTGAGAGTTCGATAACTTTATCGTAAATGGCAGACAACCCAGTGGTTTCCACGTCAAAAACAACGTACGTGGCCCCGTCTAAGGCCTCGTGAGCGCTGTTGTACCCGATTGGGACCCCATCGTCCACCAGGTTAGCTTCCACCCCATAGAGCATCTTGATTCCTGCCTTAGACCCCGAATTGAAGGCCGCCGGGAATCCCTGAACGTCGGCGTGGTCGGTAATGGCCAGCGCTGGCATCCCCCACTTTTTCGCCCGGCTCACGTAATCCGTGATGGGGTTCGTCGCATCCATTTGGCTCATGGACGTGTGTAAATGGAGTTCGACCCGTTTCTCATCCGCCGGCGCGGTATCCTGGCGCATAGCGTGCTTAACTTGGTTGATATCGTAGGCGTTCAAGGCCAGGTCATGCATGTAGGTATCTTCCTGCACGCTCCCGCGAACCTTGACCCAGCTACCTTCTTCGACCCCAGCAAATTGGGCTTCATCTTCCGCTCCCCGAGAGAATTTTTTCACGGCAAACGAGGACGTGTAGTCGGTGATCTTTAGGGTCAACAGTTGCCGACCTGACCGTAACTTCCGCACTTCCTTGTCGAAGACGTAACCTTCAACCACCACGGAGCGTTCCTCTTGGGTAATATCCACCATCCGCGTAATTGGTTGGTCACCCTTGATGGTCTTCCCAATCTGAGTGGGACCCTCCGCAGCTGGCGTATCGCCCTGGGCGGCTCGTTTCTGATTGGCCTTTTCAATCGCCGCAGCCGCCTGTTGGGCCAGCTGGGCATCGTTCTTTTCCTGACGGGCTTTGAATTCATCAATCTTGGCCTGCGACTTAGACTCGTCGACCATGACCTTGATATTAAACTTAGGGAACCCGGCATCCCGGTACGTGGCTTCCAACGGGCCGAGGGCCTGGTTGGTCAAAAAGTCTTTGACGACCTCATTTTGCGCGTATAACAGCACCCGGTTATCTTCGTCCAGCCCCGGAACCTGTGACTGACATAATTCCTGCACCAGGTTACTGGTCAAGCCGCTGTTTTCCACGACCCACTTCCAGTAGTCCCCGAGCGCCCGGTTCGTCAGTTCCGGCTGGTCCACTTCCAAGGTCGCCTCGACCTTAGCAATATCCTTAAAGGCCATTTGTAAATGATTGTGAAAATCAACGAAAGCCGTGAACGGCATCAAACTTGGTAACTTCAAGAAGAAGTGCCACCGCCGTGATTGCTCGTGCACCGTGAGCCGGTCGATGGTGGCCGTCTGGAAATACGGTTGCGCCGCAGCAGCAGACAGATCTAGTTGTTGTAGTAATTTTTCAAATAAAGCATGGCGATCTTCGTCCACGAGGAAACTCCTTTCATAACTTGAAACATTTCTGTGAGGAACCAAAAAGACCAGCCATCAATGCTGGTCTTTACGGTGTCGCTAGTCGATGTCCTTGAACAGGATTTCAACGGTACTAGCAACCTCGTCCTTGATCACTTCGACCGTTTCACCAGTCTTGCGAATTTTAATTTCAACGATACCTTCGCCGGCCTTTTTCCCAATCGTGATGCGGACCGGAATCCCCATCAAATCAGAGTCAGCGAACTTCACGCCTGGGCGTTCTTTCCGGTCATCGGTCAGCACGCGGTAACCCTTGGCCGTCAACTCATTTTCGAGTTCAGCCGTCAGGTTAGCTTGGTCTTCCTTCTTCAGGTTGACGGGAACCAGGTGAATATCAAATGGCGCGATGTTCCGGGGCCAAACCAGCCCGTTCTCATCAGCTTGTTGTTCGGCGATAGCGGACAGTAAGCGGCTCACACCGATACCGTAAGAACCCATCACAACAGGCTTTTGCCGGCCACCTTCGTCCAGAACGGTTGCGCCGAGTGCATCGGAGTAACGCGTTCCTAACTTAAAGATATGGCCAATTTCAATGCCCTTAGTAAACTTCAAGACGCCGGAACCATCTGGTGACAGGTCACCCGGTTGGACATCTCTAAAGTCATCGTAGGCGTCGACCCGGAAATCGCGGCCAGCGTTGGCGTTCACGTAATGGTAGCCATCTTCATCGGCACCGACGATCACGTTGACCATGTCGCCCACGTATTGGTCGGCTAAGATCTTAACGTCTTCACCAACACCGACAGGGCCGAGCGAACCAAAGTTAGCGTTCAGGAACTTCTTGGCGTCCTCTGGCGTTGCGGGGTCTAAGAAGTCAGCATCCAAGTAGTTCTTTAACTTGGTTTCGTTGACTTCGTGATCCCCACGAACCAAGACCATGACGGGTTGTTCCTTGTTGGCAATGTAGAGCATGCTCTTGATTAAGGCTGTTGGCTTCACGTCAAAGAAGTCGGCAACTTCATCAATGGTCTTGGCACCAGGCGTCGCCACCTTCTTCAGGTCTTCGGCTTGGGCGTGAGACTTCTTACTGATAAAGAGGCTCTTCGCCATTTCCAAGTTAGCCGCATAATCAGAGGAGTCGGAGTAGACAATCGTATCCTCCCCAACGGGTGCAATGGCGGAGAATTCCTTGGAATCTTTCCCACCCATGGCACCACCGTCCCCAACGATGGCCCGGTAGTTCAAGCCGACCCGGTTGAAGATGTTCTCGTAAGCCTGTTCCATTTGATCGTAGATTCGGTCTAGGTCTTCATCGTTGATTGAGAAGGAGTAAGCATCCTTCATGATGAACTCACGGCCCCGTAATAAGCCGTACCGTGGCCGATCTTCATCCCGGTACTTAGGTTGGATTTGGTACATCACCAATGGCAACCGCTTGTAAGACTTAACGGCGTCACGAATCAACATGGTAAAGGTTTCTTCGTGGGTCGGCCCTAAGATAAAGTCCGTGTCGTGGCGGTTCTTAAACTTAAATAAGTTGGGACCGTACGTCTCGTAACGGCCAGAATCTTGCCATAAGGTAGCGGGTAAAATGGCTGGCATCAACGTTTCAACCGCGTCAATCTTTTCCATTTCCTCGCGAATGATCGTTTCGATGTTCGCTAAGACCCGGTAAGCCAGTGGCAAATAAGCGTAAACCCCCGCAGTGACTTGGCGAATATACCCCGCCCGTAACATCATTTGGTGGCTCAACGCTTCTGCCCCATTCGGAACTTCCTTCAAAGTTGGAATGAGTAGTTTCGATTGTTTCATAGTTAAATATTCCCTTCCCGTAACGACCGAATTTGTTAATGAATGAAGTAACGTTCAATATCGTTCCACGTCACTAAGAGCATCAGTAGAACTAAGAACCCGACTCCCACCAACGTAATCGCCGCTTCCACATTTTCTGAAAGTGGTTTGCGTCGAATGGCTTCAATAAAGTTTAATAATATTTTACCACCATCGAGGGCTGGAATTGGCAATAAATTGACAATTGCCAAGTTAATTGAGAGGAATGCTAAGAAGTTCAGCACCCCAACGGCCCCGTACTGCGTGGCTTGAGAGGTTGTCGCAAAGATGGCGACGGGCCCCCCTAAATCGTTCAAGCTAAAGTGACCGGAGACCATGTGCCACAGCGCACCAAACAACGCCTTGGTCATCGTCCAAGTTTGGGTAAAACCAGAAGCCAAAATGGCCCCAATGTGCTTGTCCTGCGCCTGGGTAATCCCAATCATCCCCACGGTCTTGCCGTTAGACTTTTGGCCAGCGGGCGTCACCGTGACGTGCTTCGTGGTGGACCCCCGTTGAATGGTCAGCGTGGTTTTCTTATGCGCCAGTGGCTGGATGGCGTTGCTCAGATCCGTCCAGCTCGTGGTCTTCTTGCCGTTGACGGCGGTAATCTTATCGTTCGTCTGGACGCCGGCCTTCTTGGCCACAGAAATCGGTGAACTCGCCACCTGAATCTGGTTGGTGCCCATCGCCACGCCACCCTGAACGAATGACATGAGCATAAAGGTCACGATTGCCAACAAAATGTTGTTCATCGGCCCGGCAAAGTTCGTCATTAACCGGCGACCCAGCGTAGCGGACTGGAACTGAACGTCCTTAGGCGCAATTTGCAGCTCGGTCCCGTCGGCCTCAATAATGGTCGCGTTGTGGGCCACACTGTAGCGCTTAACTTCAGATTCGTCGCCGTTCTCGTATCCTTCGATCCAGAGTTCGTCCTCCAGATCAGTGCCGGTGACTTCCAGCGGAATCCCGTTAAATAACGTCGATTTCTTACTGGTGTTGATTCGTTCAACTTGCTCATTGTCGCCGACGTAGAGGCTGACCGGCGTCCCAGGCTTAATTTCTTCCTCGTCGTCCTCGGCCCCAGCCATCCGGACGTACCCCCCTACCGGCAATAGCCGCAGGGTGTAGGTCGTCCCATCTTTTCCCCGGTGATAGACCAACTTGGGGCCCATCCCGATAGAAAATTCACGCACCAGGATCCCACCGCGTTTGGCAAAGTAAAAATGCCCGAACTCATGCACGATGACCAGAATCCCGAAAACGATAACAAAGGTAATAATCGTTGTAATCACAGGTGTCGTCCCTTCTTCAGTCGAGAGTAGCGTTTCGTTTTTGCATCTGCTCCCTAGCATACCCTAAGAACCCTAGGGGGCGCAAGCGAACAGCTAAGTCTAAATCAATCCGAATAAATGGATGACTGGCAGAACTAACAGTAAACTATCGAACCGGTCTAAGATGCCACCATGACCGGGTAAAATCTTCCCAGAGTCCTTGACGCCGTAATAGCGTTTCAAAGCGGACTCAACCAGATCACCGAACTGACCCACGATGGAGAAGACCAACGTCAATAGGACCATGACCAGTAAGCTGTAGTGACCGATCGGGTAGAAGTACCAGAAGACACTCCCGACAATCGTGGCCACTAAAGATCCACCGATGGAGCCTTCCCAGGTCTTGTTGGGACTGATGTGGGGGGCCAACTTATTCTTCCCAATCTTCCGGCCAATCATGTAGGCCCCAGAGTCGGTCGTCCACACGATAAACAGCGCGTACAGCAGAGCAATCAAGCCCACACCCCGTGCGGCGATGAAGAAGTGAAAGCCAATCCCGATGTAGAGCATGCTCAGGGTAATCACCCCGGCATCGTCAAAGGAGAACCGGTTCTTGGAAACCACCGTCCGTAACAATAATAACAGGACAAACAAATAAACGATGTACCAAGGATTCAGATAGCTGGGTAACCAGTCCCACCAGCTGCTAGGTGCGATAACGGCAATGATGCCGATACCAGAGATCCAAGCTTCTGGGCTGACCAGCAATTTTTTCCGCATGATCAGGACTTCTGACAACGCAACCAAACCTAACGCAATGGCGGCGATGTCCACCCAGATGCCCCCCGCGATAATAATGGGGATAAATATGATTAAGGCGATGACCGCCGTAATAACCCGTTGTCTCATGTTAAAAGCTCCTCAATTTTATTTTTTCTCCGGTTCGGAGGCTAATCCCCCATACCGCCGGTGTCGTTGTTGATACTCATAAATAGCCTCTTCCAGAGCTGTTTGGTCAAAGTCTGGCCAATGTTGCTGGGTGAAGACAAACTCGCTGTAGGCGACCTGCCAGAGCATAAAATTCGACAGGCGCTCTTCGCCACTGGTCCGAATCAACAGGTCAGGATCGCGCAAATCGCCGAGGTCACTGGTCATCAACTGCTGGTCGATGGCAGCGTCATCAATTTTGGCGGGATCCAAGGTGCCTGCCTGAACTTGTTGCGCTAACGTCTGGACGGCCGTCACGATTTCTGCACGACCCCCGTAATTCAACGCGAAGTTCAACACCATTCCCGTGCAATCAGCAGTGTCTGCGATTGCATCCTTGACGGCCTTTTGCGTCGCGGCTGGCAATTGATCCGTGTACCCCATGACTTTCACGCGAATGTTGTTCTTGATTAGGTCGGGCACAAAGGTCCCAAAGAAATCCACGGGCAACTTCATCAGATAATTAACTTCGGCGGTTGGCCGCTTCCAGTTCTCCGTTGAGAAGGCGTACAGGGTCAACACCTTAACTCCTAAGTGACTCGCTGCCTTGGCAACTGTCTTGACGGTGTTCATCCCTTGCTTATGTCCGGCAATTCGGGGCAAATGTCGCTGCTGCGCCCACCGGCCGTTACCATCCATAATGATGGCGACGTGAGCCGGGATGTTGGCGTCATCCAGCTGGCGTTCTGTCACTTCACCCGTTGCTTGATCTTTTTTTGAAAATGAAAACACGGCGCACCTCCATTGGTCTTTACAACCTCTCATCATAACAAAAAAGAGACCGGGAAACTATCCCGGCCCCCAAATTGAGCGAAAACTTTAATTTTGACCGGCTACTCAATTAACCGCCATTCGCCACGCTTAGCGTCCGCTAAGGTGCCAAAGTAGCTTAACAGGTTGTTGGCGTCATCGGCGCTAACTTGGCCTAACAGGTTCAGGCCTTCCCCGGTTGGGAGTGGGTCGGACAGGTCCGTGATCTCATTACCGTTTTCGATAGTTGCCTTAGAAAAGGCCACGATCCAGTCGTCACCGATTAATTGGGTCACCACAAAGAACAGGTTGAAGTCATCGCTAACAAAAGCTGGTTGGGCGTATACGCCGTCTTGAATTTGCTCCAGTTCAGCACCGTTGTAGTTCAAGATTGAGACGTTTTCCGCGTTAACCGGATTGTTTAAACGAAAGACCATTTTACCAAATTGTTCAGTACCTGGTGTGATCTCAATGTTTTCTGGGTCTTCTTGGTTATTTTGCTTGTCTTCTGCCATAATTTAAGCGCTCCTTTTTGTAGGTGGTTAGTCGGTCATAACTTCCTTTTCCTTGTCGGCAGCAATCGTGTCGACACCCTTGATGGCCTTGTCGGTGACTTTTTGGACTTGGTCTTCCAGGTTGTGCAGGTCGTCATCGGTGTAATCGCCGTTCTTATGGCCTTTTTTGATGCTATCCATGGCGTCACGACGGACGTTCCGGACGGCAACCTTGCCTTCTTCGGCTTTGGCCTTAACTTGTTTAGCAATTTCCTTACGCCGTTCCTCAGTTAATTGGGGAATGACCAAACGCAGGGCAGACCCATCGTTTGCTGGCGTAATGCCGACATCGGATTCCAAGATACCCTTTTCGATGTCTTCCAAGGCCGACTTGTCGTAAGGCGTAACCAGTAAGAGCCGGGCTTCTGGAATGGTAATGGAAGCCACTTGGTTCAATGGCGTTGCGGCGCCATAGTAGTCTACCATGACCCGGTTTAAGATACTGGCGTTAGCCCGGCCGGCACGAATCGTTCCCAACTCACGCTTTAAGACTTCTTCCGCCTTTTTCATTTTTGATTCTGCTGTTGTAACTATCTGATCAGCCATAATTATTTACCCCTAACTGTTGTCCCAATGTTCTCGCCCTCAACGACCTTGCGGATGTTCCCCGGTTGGTTCAAGTTAAAGACGACAAATGGGATATCATTATCCATTGACAGTGAGCTAGCCGTCGTATCCATGACGTGCAGGCCCTTGTTGATAATATCTAACTGTGTTAATTGGTCAAACTTCACGGCGTTAGGATCCTTGTTGGGATCTGCTGAGTAGATGCCGTCAACCCCGTTCTTGGCCATCAAGATGGCATCGGCGTTGATTTCAGCTGCCCGTAAAGCTGCCGTGGTATCGGTGGAGAAGTAAGGTGAACCCGTGCCCCCAGCAAAGATGACAACGCGTTCCTTTTCCAAATGCCGAATGGCTTTGCGCCGAATGTAAGGTTCGGCAATTTGCCGCATCTCAATCGACGTTTGCACGCGGGTCGGGACCCCGATGGATTCCAAGTTATCTTGGAGTGCCAGTGCGTTCATGATGGTAGCCAGCATGCCGATGTAATCAGCTTGGGCCCGTTCCATACCCATCTGTTCGCCAGAAACCCCGCGCCACATGTTACCGCCACCAACCACAATAGCGATTTGAATGCCCAAGTTATAAACGCTCTTGACCTCTTCCGCTACGGTTTTAATTACTGGCGGATTGATGCCAAACCCCTTGTCGCCGGCCAAAGCCTCGCCACTGAGTTTCAGCATAATCCGTTTATACTTTACGTCCGCCATTGTGTTTCCTCCTATTGTATTCTGACAATAATTCTATCATAAACGGGGGGCCAGTGATAGTCAGGGCGCACGAAAACCTGATTTTCGTGACAATTCCTTACAAATTTCCCCATATTGGGGAAGCTTTCACTGACAGCGCCGCCAACTAAGTCTAGTGTAACGCAGAATCCCTGACTTGTTTTGACTTACTTTATTGCCATCATTATTCTAATTCCAGCAAAAAAGCGCAGACCCCCTCACGGAATCTACGCTTTTCTTTCGGAATTAACCGTTGATTTGGTCTTGAACTTCTTTGGCCAGGTCAACCGTTGGCTTTTCGATTCCTTCACCAACTTCGTAACGAACGAAGGTGACTAACTTGCCACCCTTGCTAGCAACGAATTGGCTGACAGTTTGGTCGCCATCCTTAACGAATGGTTGGTCAGCTAAACTGATTTCTGACAAGAACTTGTGCAGACGGCCTTCAACCATCTTTTCAACGATCTTTTCAGGCTTGCCTTCGTTGAGGGCTTCTTGCTTCAGAACTTCGCGTTCGTGAGCTAAGCGGTCAGCAGGAATGTCATCGCGAGAAACGAATTCTGGGTTGATGGCAGCGACGTGCATCGCAACATCCTTGGCAGTAGCTTCGTCGGCGCCTTCCAAAACAACCAATGCGGCGATTTGGCCACCTTGGTGTAAGTAAGAACCGAAGACTTGGCTATCCGTCTTCTTTTCGATAGCAAAACGACGTAATTGCACGTTTTCACTAGTTACTTGCGTGGTCTTAACGATTTCTTCGTTGATCGTTGAGCCATCAGCAGTTGGTAATGCCAAAGCAGCATCCAAGTCAGCTGGTTGCTTAGCGGCAATCGTGTCGGCAACTAAGTCAACTAAACCGTTGAAGGTGTCGTTGGTTGCGACAAAGTCAGTTTCTGAGTTGACTTCGATGATGGCAGCGGTGTTACCGTCAACCTTCACGCGAGCCAAACCGTTAGCAGCAACGTTGCCGCTCTTCTTCTTGGCCTTAGCGATACCCTTTTCACGTAAGAAGTCGATGGCCTTGTCCATGTCGCCGTCAGAGGCAACGAGGGCCTTCTTAGCATCCATCATCCCAACTTGAGTCTTGTCCCGTAACTCTTTAACTTGTGCTGCAGTGATTTTACTTGCCATGTGTAATGGCCTCCTTTTATCAATTCATCTAAGGCACCAAAAAAGACTGACTCAATCTCAGGCCATTATCGGTCCTAAACATTAAGCCAGCCTAAGGTGCTTTAAATCATATTTGGAAAGTCGCGGTTGCCCGCAACCTTGCATTTAATTACTTGTTGTCGCCTTCGACAGCGTTAACGATGCTTTCCATTGAGTTGTCGGTCTTCTTGTCGCCCTTAGCGGCATCAGACTTCTTTTCAAAGGTCTTTTCGTCAACTTGGTCTTCACCCTGACGGCCTTCAACAATGGCATCAGCCATCTTGGAAGTGATCAGACGAACGGCACGGATAGCGTCATCGTTAGATGGGATAACAACGTCGATTTCGTCTGGGTCAGTGTTCGTATCAACCATGGCAACGATCGGAATGTTCAACTTTTGTGCTTCGTGAACAGCGATTTGTTCCTTGCGAGGGTCAACGATGAACATAACGTCAGGCAGCTTAGGCATGTCTTCGATACCGCCTAAGAAACGTTCCAACTTGTCTTGAGACTTCTTAAGTAAGGAAACTTCCTTCTTAGGAAGAACATCAAAAGTACCGTCAGTAGCCATCTTCTTCAAAGACTTCAGACGCTTGATCCGAGTTTGGATGGTTTCCCAGTTAGTCAAAGTCCCACCTAACCAACGGTGGTTAACGTAGTATTGACCAGCACGGGTAGCTTCTTCTTCGATAGAGTCTTGCGCTTGCTTCTTAGTCCCAACAAACAGAACAACGGCGCCTTTAGCAGCTTCGTCCTTCATGTAGTTGTAAGCAGCGTCAATCAACTTCACCGTCTTTTGTAAGTCGATGATGTAGATACCGTTACGTTCCGTGAAGATGTATTGCTTCATCTTAGGGTTCCAACGACGGGTTTGGTGACCAAAGTGGACACCGGCTTCGAGCAGTTGTTTCATTGAAATAACAGCCATGATAAAATGCCTCCAAATAGTTTTTGATTTCCTCCCCCACGCTCAACTGACTGGAGAACTCGCAAGCGAGCACCCCTCCGGTCATCACGCGAGGTGTGAATTGGCGCATACGCACCGAAAGTAATTATACAAAATCTCTCGGCTAAACACAAGCAAAAGTTTAGGATTCTTGTCGAGCTTGTCCAATGACTGACGGGACGCCGTTCGTTAATTTCCCGTCTGATGGATTCTCTTAGTCGGCTGGTTAAAGCCAGAGCCGAACGTTAGTCCCCCTCATCCCAGAAAATTGGCATTTTTTAATAAGTATGATAAACTACCAAAGAACTAAATGAGGAGGAAACGAAATGATAAAAGCGGTCGTCTTCGATGTCGATGACACGCTCTATGACCAAAAGGCTCCCTTCGTGGCCGCCTTGGAACCACTAGTAACCAATTCAGAAACGCTCGATTTCACCCAGGCCTTTCAGGACTACCGGTGCCAAAGCGCTAGTGCCTACGACCAAGTCGCCAGTGGCCGCTGGTCGCACGAAGAAATGGCCGTCAACCGTTTGAACGCCACCCTGCAAAAGCAGGACGTCGCGCCGGTTGACAGTGCCACGGCATTAGCGTTTGAACACGCCTATGCCGCTGGCCTACAAGATATTAAACTGTTCCCGGGGCTGGCAACGGCCTTGGACCAACTGAAAGATCAATTTAAGTTGGGCATCATTACCAATGGTAAAACGCAACACCAACTCGCCAAGGTCATGCAATTGGAAATGCACCGGTGGATTGACCGGGACAACATCATCACGTCCGAGGAAGCCGGCTTAGCCAAGCCCGACCCCCAAATCTTTACGATGATGAATCACCGCTTGAACCTCCGTGCCACCGAAGTCGCCTACGTGGGTGACTGCTACGGCATGGACGTCAAGGGTGCTAAGCAAGCCGGTTGGCACGCCTTTTGGTTCAACCACCGCAACGCTGAAATGACCGATGGCGGCAACTGGATTCCGGATCAGACGGTCGGCGATTCTTTGGAACTGCAGGACCTCCTGCTCGCCCTCTCCGCCGTTCCTGAACTGTAGAACCGATTGTACTTTGTCTCTCGTTCCCGGCGGCGGTCTCAAGATGCCCTGCTTGTGGGGAACGGCTCCAGCCTGAGAAGCGTTCTTCCGCCTCGCCGGGCATCTTGGACCGCCTCTGGTCACTGACATTGCGCAACGGTTTACAGTTCCGTCTTAATTTGACTGATTTCGACCAACAACCCACTTGCTTGGTTCGGTCAGTCCTCCTAAATTAAAAAGTAAGCATAAAAAAAGTCGCTCAGCTGAGCGGCTTTTTTGCTAGCAATTTTTAGAACTTAACTTCGTTCTCGGCCTTGCCAGTTTCAATTAATTGTTTGTTGTTGTTCAAAGCGAACTGGACCATGTTCTTAACGGCCGTCTTGGTGTAGAAGGCGATGTGTGGCGTAACCAGTACATTTTCGCGCTTCATCAAGTTCTTCAGGCGTTCGTCAGGAATGGCGTCGAAGCTACCGAAGTCGGTGTTGAAGATGCCCACTTCGTCTTCGTAAACGTCCAGCGCAGCACCGGCAACCTTGCCGCTGTCGAGGGCCCGAATCAAAGCGTCCGTGTCGATCAGTGCACCACGGGCAGGGTTCAAGATCCAAACGCCATCCTTCATCTTACCGAAGGCGTCGTCGTTCAACATCTTTTCGTTATCCTTGGTTGCGGGGGCGTGTAAGGAGATGACGTCGGCTTGGGCGTACAATTCATCCAACGTATCCACGTAGATACCCTGCTTTTCCAGCTCTGGGTTGTGGAAGACATCGTAAGCAATCACCTTGGCACCGAAGCCTTGGTAGATCTTCATCGCTGCGCGACCAATCCGACCGGTGGCAACGATACCGACCGTCATGCTGTTCAATTCATCCGCAATGTCTGGGGCCCAAGTCAGGTCACCGTTGGCCTGCTTACGGTCAAACGTTGGTGTCCGCCGTAACAGACGCATCAATTGCGTAACTGTTAATTCAGCAATCGCTTCTGGTGAGTATGCTGGAACGTTGGTAACCTTGAAGCCGTTGCGTTTAACGGCATCGGCATCAACGTTATCCACACCGACATTCCGTAATGACAGATTGGTCACCCCATTAGCGGCTAACTTGTCTAAGACAGAGGCCGTGTAAGGTTTTTGTTGGTAAACCACTGCCCCGTCATAGCCTTTAGCAAGATCAACAGTCTTGTCGTCTAAGAGGTCGCCGACAGCCTTAACTTCAATCCCTTGTTCCTTGGACCATTGTTCCAAATAAGGTTGTTCGTCGTCACGAATGCCATAAGCAATAATTTTCACAGTAATTTCCTCCTCAAATTAATTTGAGACACTTTTTTGAAGCACGGGCATAGTGTAACACAGATAAACCAATTTTCTCCACTAAAGTGTTACCCCATGATCGGCTAGGTAGGCCAATTTCTTTTGCCGGCTCTGGTGCTTGAAGGCCCACTCCGCGTGTAAGGCATCGTGCTTGCTGTTAAATTCTTCACTATAGAGGACCTTCAACGGCCGGTGAACCTTCGTATACTTGGCCCCCTTGCCGGCTAAATGGGTGGCAAAGCG
Source organism: Levilactobacillus mulengensis (assembly GCF_003946045.1). GTDB lineage: Bacteria > Bacillota > Bacilli > Lactobacillales > Lactobacillaceae > Levilactobacillus > Levilactobacillus mulengensis. The sequence goes on from NZ_RHNW01000001.1 coordinate 299,745, forward strand.
TTTGGCAACATCGGTCGTGAAGCCGCCATACAGGGAATTGTCCGCGCACAAGAGCACGTAGAAGTAGTACAACTTAGTGCTGGCCATAGAGTAACGCCTCCACTTCGGGCGTGTAATGGCCCTGCGCGTCGTAAACCGTGAGTGGCGTTGGGAACCGCAGTCCCCCGGGCTTGCCGTCCTTGATGGCTTCGACCAGGACCATGTTGGCCTCCTTGCCGGGCTTCGGGTGAACCAGCCGTACGCGTTTAGGGGCCAACCGGTTCGCCGTCATCAGCTCCAACAGCTGAAGCAGCCGGTCGGGCCGGTGAACAAAGTAAGCCTTGCCGTTCATCTTGAGCAAGCCACTGGTCGTTTCCACAATCGTTGCCAAATTAGTCAAAATTTCATGGCGGGCAATCGCCAGGTACCGGTTCGGATTCTTCTGACTGTCCGGCAGGTCTTCGAAATACGGCGGGTTACAGGTCACTACGTCCACCGAATCCTTGGGAATCCAGTCGTTCACCTGGGCCAAATCGCCCTCGTACACCGTCATGCGGTCCGTCAGGTCATTCAGGGCAATGCTGCGTCGAGCCATGTCGGCCAGCCGCGGCTGAATCTCCACCTCGGCCAACTGACCGTGCGTCTTGCTACTCATAAACAGGCCCACCGCGCCGTTACCGGCACACAGGTCGACCGTCTGACTGGTCGCGCGCAACGGGAGCTTGGCAAAATCCGCCAGCAATACGGCGTCCAGTGAAAAGGCGAAGACCTCGGGGCTCTGAATAATTTGAATATCTTGACTATATAATTGATCGATTCGTTCATCGGGTTTCAGGTTCACCGATAACGCCTCCGTTTCGTTAAAAGGTTTTTAGTTAAAATTAATTGGCTTGCGGTAATTGTTCGTTCCCGGCGGCGGGCTCAAAACGGCCTGCTATGGGGCCGGTTCCAGCCAAAGAACGGGCTTCCACCTCGACTTTGAGCCACAGTACGGTCTCAAAGGTCGTCCCGTGGACTAGGCTGAGAAAATTCCTCAGCCAAGGCCACCGACACAGCTGGCCATTTTGGCCCGCCTCTGGTCACTGACACTGGCCACTCTGCCACATCTTGCCAACCTGGCAACTCACTCTCTTAAATTGCCAGTCTATATTCCTCTGACATGGACTTGATGCTTGACCCACTCAAGCTAATTTTACCTATTCGGATCATCAGCCATCTGCCAGCCACCCAGTTGGATGTCACGCGCACATTTCTCCAGCATTTTCACAAGATAGCTTGCAACCCCGCGACTTTTTTTGCATACTAGAAACAATCAGTTTCATTGCGAGAGGAGTGTATCACATGTTTTATAAATTCTTACGGGGCGTGGTTTGTACGATTTTGTACATCGTCAATGGCCGGGCACGGTACGTTCACCAAGCTGACTTGCCGGACGGCCCTTACGTTTTGGTGGGCCCCCACCGGACCTGGTTCGATCCCGTTTATTTTGCCATGGCGGGTTATCCGCGCAAGTTTAGTTTCATGGCCAAAGAGGAATTGTTCCAAAACCCTATTTTCCGATGGTTGTTGAAACATGTCAACGGTTTTCCAGTAAATCGTGACCATCCGGGCCCTTCAGCCATCAAAACCCCGGTTCGCATTCTGCGTCAGGGTGATTTGTCGCTGATCATGTTCCCTTCAGGCTCTCGGCACTCCGCCGAACTCAAGGGTGGCGCAGCGGTCATTGCTAAGATGGCCGGCGTTCCCCTGGTTCCCGCCGTCTACCAAGGCCCCCTGACCTTCAAGCAACTCTTTTCCCGCAAGCCGGTCACGATTGCCTTTGGCACCCCCATCGTCATCGACCGCAAGATGAAATTAAACGAAGAAGGCCAAGCCGTCATCGAAAAGCAAATGCAGGCGGCCTTCGACAAGCTCGACAACGAAATCGACCCGAATTTCCACTACGTCGATGTCACGGGCGAAAAGAAAAAGGATTAATAAAATATTCCATGATAAAAGGGCTTCGTTAGTGTCTGGCACAGCATCTACTGTGACGCACTAACGAAGCCCTTTTTCGTTTCACTTTTAATTCAACTACCAGCAACCATTATGACAAAGTACATGAATGCCAACAGAGCATCTAAACATCTGAACACGAGATCAATAATTGTAGGCCAACATGAGCCGCAGAACTGGTTAAAATGTGCCCAGTGCAACCCGTTTTAGTGACCAGAGGCGGACCAAGGTTCCCGGCTGTGTCGATGGCCTTGGCTGAGGTTTTCTCAGCCTAGCCCATGGGACGACCTTTGAGACCGCTTTTGGGCTCAAAGTCGAGGTGGAAGCCCGCCTCTCGGGCTGTAACCGACCCCATAGCAGGGAACCTTGAGCCCGCCGCCGGGAACGAACATCCCCGCAACCCGGCACAGTTTAACCAGTCCGGAGGCGCTGTAGCGAAAATGATTAGTCCACGTGGGCGGCGTTTTGGAGTTGAATCATGTCGTAGTAGTAACCGTGTTGCGCCATCAACTCGTCGTTGGTCCCACGTTCCACGATTCTCCCTTGGTTCAAAACCAAAATCAAATCGGCATTCTGGATCGTTGATAACCGGTGCGCAATCGCAATCGTCGTCCGATTTTCTTGAATCCGGCTCAACCCGTTTTGAATCATGGTTTCCGTTTCCGTGTCGACGTTGGCCGTTGCCTCATCCAGGATCAGAATCTTGGGATCGGTGACCACCGTCCGGGCAAAGGTAATCAGTTGTCGCTGACCAGCGGAGTATTCGGTTCCCCGTTCCAAGACCGGCGTGGCATAGCCCTCCGGTAACTTGTCGATAAACTCATCGGCTTGAACGAAGTGTGCGGCCCGCTCGACCTGCTCGTCGGAGATATCCGGATTAAACATCCGAATGTTGGTTTGGATATCGCCATAGAACAACTGCGGTTCCTGCAAAACCAAGCCCATCTTAGCGCGGAGCTCGGCTGCCGGGTAATCCCGGATGTCGCGGTCATCAATCAAGACCTGCCCGGATTGGAACTCGTAGAAACGCATCAACACGTTGATCGTTGATGTCTTCCCGGAACCCGTTTGGCCAACCAAGGCAACCGTTTGACCGGGCTCGGCGACAAACGAGACGTCGCGCAGGACGGGATGCTCCTGGTCGTAAGCAAAGGTCACGTGGCGAAATTCAACTTTGCCGGCCGTGATCTTAGCGTCGGCGACAGGATGCTGTTGGGGTGCGAGCGTTTGGTCATCCAAGATGCGTAACACCCGGGAACCCGCCACCATCCCGTTTTGAAAGTCACTCAGGTTATCCATCATGTTGCTCATGGGACTGTAAAAGTTGTTCAAATACGTAATGAACGCATAAATCACCCCGGCAGCCACGACCTCATGTAGACCGCGAACACCGAAGATACCCAAGACAATGACGGTCCCTAACGCGTAAAACAGATTGATGATGGGGCTCAACAATAACGAGTTGGTCCGAATCATGTCGCGGCGGGTCCCGTAATAGGCCTTGTTGGTCTTCTCAAAGTTGGCTGCCGTCCGCTTTTCTTGGCGGAACTCCTGAATGACACTGATTCCCGTAATGGCCTCGGCCAATTTGGTGTTCAGTTCACTCAACCGTTCCCGCATCCGCCGGTAGACCTTGGAGCTGAAACGTTGGTAATACCAAATCGTCAGGCCCAAGAATGGCACCAGAATCAACGTCCAGAGCGCCACCTTCACATCCGTCACGTACATGGCGATGAAGGATGAAATCACGGCGAACAACGCCAACACCAGGGTGTTAAACAGCGCCCAGAAGTTGGAGAAGGTCATGGTATCGTTCATCAACCGTGACAGGATGGACCCACCTGGCGTTTGGTCAAAGTACCGCATCCCCTTACCATGTAAATCATGGAAAAGTTTGCGGCGCACATTTTCTAGCATGTACTCGGCACCCATGGTACTGGTATAGTTTTGCCAGAATTGGAAGACCGCCTTGACGACCATCCCGAACAGGTACAGGCCGGCGAACATCCACATAATGGCAATCGTGGCGTTGCTGGTCCGCAAATACTTGTCCATGTAAGTCCGGAGCAGCCATGGCAGGAAGACGTTCACGGCACTGATCAGCGCCGACAAGATGACGGAGCCGACGAAGAACCATTTATACGGCGCGGCAAAATGAAAGAGTCGCTTGACCACTGTCAGTTGTTCCTTGGTTGACATGCTATGGGCCCAAGCGGATTCGTGTGGTTTATCTGCCATCACTGACGCCTCCCTTCACCTGAGTTTCAAGTTGTTGTTGCGTAAACATGCGCTGGTACCAGCCGTGAGCCGCCATTAATTGGTCATGCGTCCCCCGTTCGGCAACGGCACCTTCGCTGAGTACCAGAATTTCATCGGCATTCATCACGGAACTCAACCGATGCGCAGAAATAATCGTGGTCTTGTTGGCCCGTTCGGCCTTCAGGTTGGCGAGAATTTCCGCCTCCGTTTCGGCATCGACCGCGGACAAGGCGTCATCCAAAATCAACAATTCTGGATTGATCAACAGGGCCCGGGCAATCGCTAACCGTTGGCGTTGCCCCCCGGATAAGGAAATCCCTTCCTCACCCACTTCGGTGTCATAGCCGGCGGGCAGCTTGGCAATTTGCCCGGCCAGATCACTCTTAGCCGCAGCCGCCTCGACCTGTTCTTGAGTCGCGTCCGGTTGGGCAAAGCGAATATTTTCAAAAATGTTCGAAGAGAATAGGAAGCTTTCTTGCGGCACGTACCCAATCGCTGGCAGATAGCTGTCTAGCGCATAATCTTTAATGGGGTGACCGCCAAAGTCAATTTCACCGGAATAGTTGTCAAACTCCCGTAAAATTAATTTCATAATCGTCGACTTCCCAGCCCCAACTCGACCCACGATACCCAGGGTGTGCCCGGCCGGCAGCTCGAAATCAATCTGCTTCAGGCTAGCCCCCCCGTTGTCTGGATAATCAAACTGGTTCACGTGGTAACTGATGGTTCCCTGTGGCCGTTGTTGAATCCCATCTTTTTGATCGATGATATGGGTCTTCTCGTTCAGCAGTTCCATAACCCGGTCGTAACTGGCATTGCCCCGTTCCATGGTGTTGAACAGCATCCCCACGGCAAACATCGGCCAGATCATCATGGCCAGGTAGCTGATAAAGGACACCAGATTCCCAATGGTAATGACGTTGTGGGTGACAAACAGGCCCCCAAGGACAATCGTGGCCACGTAGGAAATCGAGATGATCAGCGTGATGGCGGGGTCAAACATGGAGTCCAACCGGTTGACCCGGCGATTAATGCCAATGGTCCGGTCGACCTGGGCATCAAAGTCCGCCACGTCCGCATCGTCTTGGCCCAAGGCCTTGATGACCTTGATCCCACTGATACTTTCCTGGGCCTTGTTGTTCAGTCGAGAAAAGGCCGCTTGGGATTCGCCAAAGGCGCGATGAATCTTTTGCCCCAGATACCAAGAAACCACCGCCAACAGTGGAAATGGAATAATGGCTAAGAGGGTCAGCCGCCAATCAATTAAGGCCATCATAGCAATCAACGTGGTGCCCCCGGTAATAATGGCATCGGCGAACTGGAGAATCCCCCCACCGGCCACCCGTTGAATGGCTTCCAGGTCGTTGGTGGCATGGGCCATCAAGTCCCCGGTCCGGTATTTTTGGTAGAAGACCCGGTCCATTTTCATAAAGTGCCCGAAAAGTTGGTTCCGGAGCAGTTGTTCGAGCCGCGCAGCCCCGCCCCAAATGGCATTACGCCAAATGTACCGGGTCCCGTACTGGGCCAACGCCGCCAGCGTCACAAACAGCAGATCAAGTAGCAGCAGATGGCTCGTCATGGTCTGCCCGTGAATGCCGTCCACCATGTTCCCAATGATCCGTGGGGGAATAATGGCGATGATAGCCGTCAACAGGAGTCCGATGACCCCTATCAGATACCGTCGCCATTCCAGACGAAAGTACCAGGATAATTTGCGAAAGATACTCACGAACATCCCTCCTTAAAAATTAGAATATGATTAAAATATAGCACAGACTTTATCATTTTACTGGAATTTTCATAAAATACAATCAAAAAGACTCGCCTCCAGGAAATAAGCTGGAAGCGAGTCTCAATAAAGCCAATTTATTTTTTAGCGTTTTGTTGCATCGCGTTCATCATTTGATGAAGTTTTCGTTGTGAAGGCTTTTGCCCCATTTGCAACATCATTGCCCGTAATTGGTCTTCGTTAATTGGTGGATTGTCTTTCAGATAGTTTTCCATGTACTTCCGTGCGCCGAAAAAGCCACCCGCTGCGCAGGCCAGACCGACGACGATCACGATTAAGATCCAGATCCAAGTTGCCAAGTTCGTTCCCCTCCTTTGATGAAGTCATTCATTTAACAATTCTACACAAACTTAAAGGAAATTAAAAGAGCGAATCCCAAAAAGGACCCGCTTCTTTCCTTAATCGTCACGTAAACCTTTGTTACGTTGAATCTGCCGGACCTTTTCAGGGGTAACTTCCTTACCATCCTTGTTGTAGACCTGCAGCATTTCAACTTGGCTACGGAAGCTCTGCTTGAATAACTTCAAGTATTGTTGGCGTAAGTCAGCGCGTTCGCTCTTTTCGGCCTCGGTCAAGCCTTCAGCCTTGTTCTTGTGTGCCAGCTCGTTGATCCGGGCCAGCAAGGTGTCCATTGTCGTGTCTGCCATGAACGACCCTCCTTTAGTTTCGTTATTTTGGTGGGTATTAACCCCGCTTTTTTCAAGTCACGGTCTATCATATCAGGGTTAATTTTAGATTTCAACTTATTTACCCGAACATCTGTTTGAAAATGTTCGGTCTGTATGCTACACTAACACTAAACTATACTACGAATGACGAACGAGGTGGCAGAAAAATGAGTAAAGCTTCTGAAAGCAAACAAATCGCTGTTCTCCGCTTCATTTGGGAACGGGTCAATGAAAAAGGGTATCCGCCAACCGTCCGGGAGATTGGTGAAGCCGTATCGCTCTCATCGACCTCTACGGTTCATGGCCACATCGCCCGCCTGGAAAAAAAGGGCTTGCTGGTCAAGGACCCGACGAAGCCCCGGGCACTAGAAGTTACGCCCGCCGGTTTAGAAGAACTGGGCGTCCATGAAGAACAGACGCGAATTCCAGTCTTAGGCACCGTGACTGCCGGCGAACCGATTCTGGCCGTTCAGGAAGCGACCGACTACTTCCCAGTTCCCCCAGAATTTGAAAACGACGACGATCAACTCTTCATGTTAACGATTCGCGGCGAGAGTATGATCAACATCGGTATTTTAAACGGTGACCAGGTCATTGTCCGCCGGCAACAATCCGCGGACAATGGTGATGTCGTCATCGCCATGACCGAAGAAAACGAAGCCACTTGCAAACGATTCTTTAAGGAAGCCGATCATTTCCGGTTACAACCCGAAAATGATACCATGGCCCCCATCATCTTGAATCACGTCAGCATTTTAGGCCGCGTTGTGGGTCTCTTCCGTGACGACGTTCACTAATAAAGTAAACTCAAAATCACCCGCCACAGTTCATGTGACGGGTGATTTTTACGTTCGTGGGTTATTTGAGACTAGATAACTTTCCCTTGGTAGTGGCTTTCGGGAAGCGTCGCAAAGTCATAGGCCGCCAGTGATTCGGCTTCGCGTAAGTAGGCATGCAGACCTTCCGCCAACATCAGATTTAAAATGGTGTCTTTTTCGTGGAGAACGACCACCGGCTTCTTGCTGTGGAAGGCGTAGCCAATTTCAAAGGCCGTGCCAGAATCCACTTGGTCATCCACGAAATCGACCAGGGCCACCACAACGTCGGCCTGGTCAATCTGGTGGACATCCATTTGGAAGGTTTGGGTGGCCCACTCGGCCGTGCCCATTTCTAACCCAGGAATCTCACTCAAGCGGGGACTAAAGACATTGGCGACCCGGGGATTGGCAGCCAAGGCCTTTTCCGCGCGTTCAATCCGGGAAATTTGTTCGTCATCAAAGAAGGGACCTGCTAAATAAACGTTCGTCACTCTAATCTCCTCATTTCTCTCTTTATTACGATTAATTATAGCGGAAATGTTAACTCTTGGCGACTATTTTTTGATTAATATTCGGTTATAATTCACATAATCCGGATTTTAACTGCTTGCCACCTCGAATTATTCGACTTTAAACCTTTTTTCACGAATCTTTTGCCCCTTAACCGCCCTGCAAGTTAACTAACGGTATTCATCTCAGCGCGGTTGTTTCATTCTCTAATTCATTCATGCTATACTGGGACTAATTAAACGGCGGTTGACCTAACAAGCCGCCCTAACCTACGGAGGGGTGCATCATGTTTCTAGGTATTACTATTTTGGGGATTATCTTCATTGTTATCACTGCGTTTTCCGTCGTCAATGCCAGTCGGCGGGGAGAATCCAAGCGCAGTTCCATCATCGTTTTGGTTATTACCATCCTGGTCACCGTGGGCGCAATCACCCAGTTGCCCTTCTGGTCAGCGTCCTCGACTCATGACAAGACGACTCAGACCAGCAAGCAATCATCACTAAGCTCGCAATCCGGCCAAGCCTTCTCTGCAAGTGACAAGACGGCCACTCGTGCCGACAACGAAAAACAAGTGAAGACACAGTTGGCCAAGTCCCTGGTCAAGCTGGGCACCGTCACCTTCGATCACGCCAGCAAGACCTACACGCTGACCCTTACCAACAAAAGTCTCAAGAAAACCATCAAGGGCTTAAAGGCCGACCCGAGTCAGGCCAAGGCGGCCAAGTGGCCAAAGTTCGTCGACAACTTTACCAAGACCAGTCAATCGCTCAAGAAGGCCCTCGGTCCCGGTTATCGGCTGGTCATGCGCGTTGGTGATCAGTCCCCCGTTCTGGTGTTTAAGGACGGGTACGTGACTAAGAATATCTTTGAATAGACATGATTAATGCATACAAAAGCGTTGCCGTCATCCATATTGGCTGACAGCAACGCTTTTTATTTGACCATTTTTACAAATTATTGCTGACGATACTGTCGTTGCTCGTGCTGCCGACCGGCCAGATAATATGGCGCCGTTTCCTGACCCACGGCCAGTTGAACATCGCGGCTGTCGTTTGGCAGTTGCGCGCGATAAATTTCTTCATACTCCGCGACGCTCACGACTTGGCGATCCGCCAGTTGGTTGGCCAGAAAAGTCTCGTCAAACCCCTGCTGGAAGGTCGGTTGCACGGTGCCGCTGAAGAACTCGCCCTCAGCGCCCGATCCGTAGCTAAACAGCCCCAACCGTTCGCCGCCCTGTAGACCGCCGTGACGTAGTAATGACAACAGGCTCAGGTAAAGCGACCCCGTGTAGAGGTTGCCGACTTCCCGGTTATCCGCCTGGCTGGCCTCAAAGGCCGCGGTCAACGTGGCCTGTTGCGCACTCGTGGCCGTCGGCAGAATCTGTCGGAGCCCCTTCCGCCCCATCTTGGTAAATGGCAAGTGGAACACGAACGCGGAAAAATCCGCAATCGTGCGGTGCGTTTGGACCTGGTAGTCGTCCCAAACCCGCTGGAAGAAGTCGAGGTAGACGTTGGTTGAATATTTTCCATCTACCAATGCTTCGGTCCGGTAGGTTGGCCGCCAGAAGTCCATGACGTCGGCCGTATGGTAACTGCTGATGGCATCCAGCGCCAAGATTCGCGGATTGGCCGTTACCAGCATGGCCACGGCACCACCACCCTGGGTGACCTCACCAGCCGTCCGTAACCCGTAACGCGCGATATCGGCCCCGATGACCAGCACCTTCGCCGTGGGTCGGGCGCGGACAAAATCGGTGGCTAGCTGCAACCCAGCCGTCGCCCCGTAACAGGCCTGCTTGATTTCCACGGCCCGCGTGTTGCTGGGCAGACCCAGTAGGTGGGCTAAGTACACCGCCGTGGCCTTGGAATTGTCGATACCCGATTCCGTGCCGAAGAGGACCATGCTGATTTCTGCCTTAGTGGCTGGCGTTAAGATTTGCTCGGCCGCATTGGCTGCCATCGTGACCACATCCTGCGTTGGGGGAATCACCGCCTGTTTGGACTGGCCGATCCCAATTAAATATTTGTTTGGCTCAGCCCCTCTGGCGTGAGCGAGGTCCGTCATATCCAAATAAAGTCCGGGCGTATAAAACCCCAGTTTGTCGATTCCTACCGCAACGGTCATCGTCTGAATCCTCCTAAGTAAAATCACTGAAATTAAGTTACCGCTACTTTAGCATTTATTAAGGGGATAAGGCAAATTTATCGCCAATTGTATCATACAATTCAGCCATATTGAACGCGGTATCATGTACTGATATCATGCATATTGTCAGTTACAATTCTCCCTCTTTTAGCTGATGCAGGGTGGTCTTCAGCTTTTCCTTCGTCTCCTGTGAAACTTTCGGGTAAGTTGGGTGGATATTCTGAAGCCGCTTGACCAAAATGTTGGAGACTAACAGGCGAGCAACACCCTTGTCATCGGCCGGAATTAGGTACCAAGGTTCCTTCTTTGTGGCCGTATTTTCCAACATCTTGGTATAGGCAACTTGGTAGTCCTCCCAAAAAGCCCGTTCCTGCATATCGCTGGGTGAGAATTTCCAGTTTTTACTAGGAATTTCGATTCGCCGTTCGAAGCGGTTCGTCTGCTCCTCACGGGAAAGGTGCAAGAAAAACTTGATGGTGATAAAGCCTTGGTGACGCAAGTACGTTTCAAAATGCCGCAGATCATGGTACCGGCGGTCAAAGAATTTATCACCCACGTCGTCCAACGTCTCGACGCCAGGGAGATTTTGTTTCAACAACATTTCCGGATGGACCCGACTGATCAGGACGTCCTCGTACTGCGACCGGTTGAAAATCCGAATCTCACCGCGTTGTGGCAATGCCTGGTTGATCCGCCAGAGAAAATCATGGTCCAACTGGAGATGGGTGGGTTGCTTGAAACTGACGACACTCGTACCGGAGGGGTTCAACCCGCTGAACACGTGCCGAATCAGGCCGTCCTTCCCGGCGGTATCCATCCCCTGCAAGATGATGATGACCCCGGTCTTCTTCTGGGAATACAACCGACTCTGCAGGTCACTCAACGTCGCCACATTGGCCTCCAAGGCATTGGTGATGACCGCCTGTTCGGGCACGTGATCGACCCGGGTGGCTAACTGACTAAGATCGAGGGGATGGTCCCCCATATAACGATAACTACTTTCAGTACTCAATACGCATCGCCTCCTGTTATTAAAAAGCATAGCATTCTTTACGCAACTTGGCGCTGGCAAAACCCTTAAAATTTGAAGATTTTTCATTTCAACGGCTAAATGGGTGCGCTCACCGCGTGGCATTGCTATACTAGGTTTGTAACCACTTACTAAGTTGATGAGGGAGTTTTGAAAAAATGAAGAAAATTACCGCGTACTTCGTGCGTCACGGGCAAACCATGTTAAACCACTACAACAAAGTTCAGGGCTGGATCGACTCTCCCCTGACCGAAAAGGGCCGTGCCGATGCCAAACGCGCCGGTGAACAGCTCAAGGGTGTTCCCCTGACCGCTGCCTACAGTAGTGATTCTGGCCGGGCCATCGAGACCGCGCGCATTGCGCTGAAACAAAATCCTGAAAACATGAATATTGTTTCTTACCAATACCCCGAATTCCGGGAACAGTGCCACGGTTACTTTGAAGGCAACGACTTGAACCAGATGTGGCAGTTCGTCGGGGCCCAGGTCAAGCTGACCTCTGAATCCGACGTGCTGGGAACTTACGGTTTGGAAAAGGCTCGCGACCTGATTCACCAAGCCGACCTGTACGGGGAAGCCGAAAGTAACGACATGTTCTGGACGCGTTTGGACCGAGGCTTTGATAAGTTGCGGGCCAACTCCAAGGATGGCGACCAAGTCTTAGTCGTTTCCCACGGGATGACGATTCGGTCCATCGTTGACCGCTACGCCCCTGAACTCGACGAAGGGATTGCCACCATCAACGGCAGTATCACCAAGCTGGAGATCACCGACGACACGATTCACGTCGACTTCTTCAACAAAACCGATTTTCAATCTTAAAAATTATCTAGCGGGAGGGATTTCTCATGAAAAATATTCACCGTTCACTTAATAATCGCGTTTTTGCCGGTGTCATTGGCGGACTAGCGGAACACTTTGGCTGGAACGTCGGAGTGGCTCGCGTCCTTTTCGTGGTCTTAGCCATTACCCCCGCCTTTCCTGGGCTAATCGCCTACCTGATTCTCTGGATGATCATGGGTGATCCAGAATAGCGTTAAGCTCAAGCAGTTGCCGTTTTGACGGGAGCTGCTTTTTTAGTTGACGTGGCTCATAGAATCCCCTACAATTTAAATTGTAACTTGTTAGGTCATGAGCAATGAAGTTCCGTTGTTCAAAATACAAGGAGGTCTCTATCATGGCAAATTCAGAAAAGACTTTGGTACTGGTAAAACCCGATGGTGTCGCAGAAGGCCACATCGGCGAGATTATTTCACGGCTAGAAAGTAAGCGCTACCAAATTACGGCGTTAAAAGTAGTCCGCGCAACTCCTGAACAACTTGAAAGGCACTACCGCGATCAGGTCAACAAGCCCTACTTCCATGAAATTGAGACGTACATGACGGAAGGTCCCCTGGTGGCCATCATCGTTACCGGGACCGATGTCGTGAAGGCCGTCCACAATTTAGCCGGTAAGACGCGGCCCAACGATGCCCAGCCTGGCACCATTCGGGGCGACTTTGCCCACGAATACCCAGATGGCATCTTAAGAAACATCGTCCACACCTCTGACAGCCGCGAGAACGCGCACCATGAAATTGCGATTTGGTTCCCCGAACTGGCCGTCGAAGCCCATCAACAAGTTGCCAAGAAACAAAAAATCACCGAATAATTAACCAAACGGGTCTGCCAACCGGCGACCCGTTTTTTGTGCCCGCTTGACCACGAGTTCTGCTATAATCAAGGACAAGGTGGTGAACAGACATGACATTTCCCGAAGATATTTTTGAAGCTGCCGCCTACGAATGGCTCAAGCAGCAAGACCTGACGAAGCGGACGCCCAAGGAAGTTACCAATGCCTTGAACGAGGCCATCAAGCAGGCCAAGGGAATTTCCAAATCGACCCAGACACCCTGGGGGGAAGACCAGTAAGCACAGCTTTTAAGGAGGCAACTTTGATGACCGGTAAATTAACCTACATTGACGCACTGGCGCTCAAGCCACATCCTGAGGGCGGCTGGTACCGTCAAACGGCTCATAGCGACGAGCAGTTCTTTGACAACACCAGTCAAGACGCGCGGTATCACTACACGTCGATCTACTTTTTGCTCGACAGCGCCAACCCCTCTCACTTCCACCAGCTCAATCACGATGAACTGTGGTTTTTCCACGACGGTGCGGCCATCACGATTCACTGCATCGCACCGGATGGCAATTACTACCACGTGACGGTAGGGCCAGATGTGCTGAACGACGAGCGGCTCCAATTTACCGTTCCCCGTGGCACCCTCTTTGCGGCTGAAGTCACGACGCCCAATGCCTTTTGCCTGGTGAGTTGCGTCGTCGCCCCGGGATTTGATTTCCGGGACTTTACGATGCCGGCTAAGGCGGACCTGTTGCGGGAATATCCTGGGTTGGATGAGGTTATTGCGCGGTTGGCGGATTAGGGATTGGTTCGCAGTCCGTTTAGACCACGATATTCAAGACTAATTGAAAATCAATCATTTGCATCATCCCACTAATTTAGTTTGGTGGGATTTTTTAGTTGAAACAAAAAAGCTGTGTGGTCATTTACCCCTAACAGGCAAGTGATCACACAGCTCAAACGTTCAATTCAATTTAAGGAGAGTACAGGAATTGAACCTGCGCGCCGGTATTAGCCGGTTCGACGGATTTCGAGTCCGTTGCATTACCACTCTGCCAACTCTCCAAGTCACTACTTAATATATTTTACCAATAATGACTATAAATGCAAGCCTTGTTTAAAATTTTCGTTGAATCAGCGCAATAGGATCAAACGGATCGATCCACACCGGCTTGGCCGTCAACAGGCCCAACGGCGAGATATTGGTCGAATCAACCTTGGCGGCCAACACTTGTTTATCCGCCTCGTAGGCCGTCGCAATTTCCCAGTCCGTCCACTCGGATTGCCACGTCTGCCGGCTAACGATCACCAGGAGTTGGTGGGCCTGCTTGATTTCCTTACGGAGTTGACGCCGCACTGCACCGGCCGCCCGCGTTTGAAACTTGATGGGCGGTTCTTGCTCGTGAAAGCTGAAACTTGGGAACTCCCAGTCCTGGTCCGCCCACTTCTGGAGTTGAAGTTGAAATGAATGGGCCAACGGATCAGCGGACTGGTAACTAATAAACAGGTCACTCATAAGTCAAACTCCCTTTCCAATTAACTTGGCTTAAGTATAACCGGCTTAAAAGTCAAAACGATTACAGAATGATGTTTTTCTTATAAAAGCTATATCTCGATTCTAATTTTATTTCCCACATAAATAATTGAGTCATTAGCTTAACGTCCCAAATAATGAAAATCCGGATCCCGCCCCTCGGTATAGCAGGCAAACGCCTTGGTCAATTCATTGTGAAACGTCACCAAAATGGCTGGTGTGGCCCAGGTTGAGGCCGCCCAAAAGACCGTATCGTCGGGTTCGCGATTGTCATTAGGGTACCGGTAGTAGCCCCACTGTTCATCCCAAATGGTGCCCTGCGTGTTCAACCAATCCTCGGCCAGTCCTGCCTGGACGACCGCCATAACATCCCCATTGTCCCGTATCAGCGCGGCTAACTTCTGCCAGTCTAGTTGCCAGTCATGTAGCTTAGGGGCCTGCTGGCGGCTTCCCAGGGGCGTATACCGCAATTGAATTGGGGTTAAGTCAACGAAATCCATCCGATCACCTTCTCACTCCCTATTTTACCCGGATGCCGACACTTTTCCAATTCGCCGCTAGCTTGTCCGTCACTGGAAGGGTACACTGAGAGCGAGGGGTTAAGCCCCAATCGTTGTTATTCTGGGAGGAATTTTACATGTTCAAGAAGTCACTCTTACTCATCGTTGCGCTATTAACCATTGGTGGTGGCACCATCGCAGCCGCACCCATCGTTCCGGCCGAGGCCGCGACCCATCACGTCATCAAGTGGCATGGCAAGGAATACCGGTCTAAATACACCGTCAAACAGATGCGGCGGAAGTTCCATTTGAAATATTACAAAACTAAAGATATCGCTCACGTCACCTGGGTCCACAACCTATTCACGGGCATTTCCAAGGGCGCTAACGTTCATACCGGTTCCGCTGCGGAATCTCATGCGCACGGGGCCGTCACCCACAAGGGCCGTTATGCCATGTTTATGACCGATCAACTCGACGGCGGCAACGCTTACAGCCTAGAATACATCAACCTGAAGACGGGGAAACACTACCACGACCAGGCCTAACGCGCTTGCCGCGAAACCGGTTAACTTGCTATACTTAAGGTGAAGTCTTGGGAGAAAGAAGGGGTTGCCGTGTCACCCACTGTTAAAATTAGTGTCCTGGTCCTCATTGTGATTGGCCTGGGCATTGCGCTCTACAGCTACTTCTTGTCGCGCAAACACTAAACCCACGTTACCTAAGGCGTTTGAGACCTACTCAAGCGCCTTTTTTCGACCCCCAATTTTCACTGAGCATATTCATTGCAAGTCGCAACCAATTGGCCGATAATATAACTACAAGCTAATCAAATAGATTAGTTGATAAACACATTTTCTCCCCTTTTGCACCGCCCACGGATTCCGCACGAATCTTGATTCACCCCCAATAGTCCTCCTCAACGGGCTGTTTTCTTCGTTAGTCAGGGTCGCCTCCCACGGCCCTGACTTTTTTATTCGGCCTTTTTTAGGTGGCGTTTTCAGGTCTATACTGATTGGTAACGGGTTAAGTTTGCAGTGTCATTCTGTTTTACCTAAGCAACTCATCCCAAACTTTCCTAAGGAGGAACCCCCGTGTCTCAACCCAAACGTTCCTGGTTTCTATTCAGCATGATGCTGATTGCCGCCAACTTGCGGCTACCTATTACCCTGATGCCGCCACTACTGCCTAGCCTGGAAAAGACGTTGCACCTACCCAGTTCGCTGGCCGGCCTGTTAACGTCGATTCCGCTGGTCACCTTTGCCATTTTTTCACCGATTATCGTAAAGTTAGCCCACCGCTGGGGCAACGAGCGGACCGTCTTCACCCTGTTTCTGCTGTTGATTGCCGGCAGCTATCTGCGGATCATCCCCACGATTGCGGCACTCTTCCTAGGCACCTTTCTGGTCGGCATCGGCGCCGACAGTGGCAACGTCCTGATTCCCGCGTTGATCAAGGCCCACGTTCCCGACCACATTCGGCTAGGAACCAGCCTGTACACGCTCTCGATGCTACTGGTCGGTGCATTGGGCACCGCTGCGGCCGGTTACTTAATTTCACACGTCAGTTTTGGTCTGACCCAAGGCCTATTAGGACTGCTCAGCATCGTGGCTGCCCTGGCCTGGTTACCAAATTTACGCGGTCACCGCCCAACGACCTTGAACGCTGAACAACGCGCGGCCAAGCCCCACTACCGGAGCGTCTGGCAGCAACGGTCCGGCTGGTTGATCACCCTGTTTTTCGGCCTACAATCGCTGGTTTACTACGTCCTGTTGACCTGGCTGCCTAGCATCCTCACCGCACATGGTGTCTCGACCATCGTGGCCAGTAACTTGCTGACGCTCTTTCAACTGAGCGGGCTGCCCTTGGCCTTCCTGGTGCCCTACCTCTACAATCGCCGCCATGGTCTGGCCACGTTGCTGGCCATCATGACGCTGGGTTACGTGGTGGCGCCCCTGACCTTCTTGGTGCCCACCCAATCACTGGGCTTTCTCACCACCATGGCCCTGATTAGCGGCCTCGGTTCCGGTGTCGCCTTCAACCTGTCGATCATGTTCTTCACCGAGAAGACCACCAATCCGTATCAAACGGCGGCCATCTCCGGCATGGCGCAATCGGCGGGCTACCTGCTAGCCGCGGTCGGACCAATTCTCTTCGGTTTCTTAAAGGAAACGACCCACTCCTGGACCCCGGTCATTGGGCTTTTGGTGGTATTCGCCCTGGCCCTGACACTCACGGGCATCGTCGTCCAACGCCACGGCTCCATTACGGATTAACCATTTCCCGATAACTTCAAACAAAAGGCTGGCACCAACGTCCCTCCGCGGGGGTCGTTGATGCCAGCCTTTTAAGTTAACCTATTTTAACGCTTAGTATTCCATCAAGCTAAAGATATCGTAGCCCTTAAGCTTGTCGCGACCATGCAGGTCCTTCAACTCGATCAAGAAGGCCGTGCCGACAACGATGCCGCCCAAGTCTTCGACCAATTGAATCGTGGCCTCGATAGTCCCACCAGTCGCCAGTAAGTCATCAGTCACTAAGACCTTTTGACCTGGCTTGATGGCGTCTTCGTGCATGTACAAGGCGGATTGGCCGTACTCTAAATCGTAGCTGGCCTTGACCGTCTTGCGGGGCAACTTACCCTCTTTACGGGCAGGGGCAAACCCAATGCCCATTTCGTAAGCCACCGGACAGCCGACGATAAAGCCCCGGGCTTCTGGACCCACGACCATTTCAACGCCCTTGCCCTTCGCGTAATCGACGATTTCATCAGTTGCCGCGTGGAAGGCCTTGCCGTCCGCCATTAACGGGGAGATGTCCCGGAACATGATGCCCTTTTCGGGGTAGTCCGGAACGCTTGCAATATATTTCGTAAAATCAGTTGCCATAAGATTAAGTAGCTCCTTTATATTAGGTCAATGAGGCCTGGAGACGTTGCACGAGTGCCGCGGTCGGACAGCTTAAAAGCGCGTCTTCCGTCTGCACCTGCTGTTGTCTGAGTTGGTAACTCGGGGCCGTAGTCAAATCCTTGTGCTCCGGGTGCGCCACACCATTCATGATACCGTGATCGATTGTGATGAACCCACACTCGAAGAAGACTTGAATCATGAAGACTAACTGGGTCCGTGGTAACCGCAAAAATGTGGCTAACTGGTCCAGTTGGTGCCCCACATCGACTTGTTGATGTGTTGCAACGAACTTAAACAGTTTAGCATATTGCGCGCGAGTTGGCATCCCTAATTGCGAAAGACTTTCTTTCTTATAGAGATAAGCCGTGACCTGTTGCGGTTTTAGCTCGGCCAAAACGCGGGTCAAATCACTCGTATCATCCGGACAGTCAACGATAAATGCCGGCGTGTCGGCTGGCAATGGCTGCTGAACCGAGCCATCGACTAAGAGCGCCGTGGCCCCGGTCGGCAATTGCCGCGCCAGTTGTTGATACACGTTGCGATGGAAGAAGACGTAGACGCCAAACGCGGCAAACATCGCCTGATTAAGACGGGTCGTCCGGGCATCCACGACCCGGTCAGTCGCTGGGGCACTGGTTGCAGCCTGTGGTGCGGTCGGCTGCGACTCAGCCACGGTGGATTCGGCCGTTACGGTAGTCGTTAATTTCAAATCCTTGACCATCACCTGTAGGGAATGCCGTCCCTGCCACACATTATCTTCGATGGCACCCAGCACGGCGGCATCGCTCGGTGCAGCCGTCAGGGCAGGCACATTCTTGCCGGCGCCGAACTGAATCGCATTGAGTTGGTGCTGGCCTTCTTGTAATTGGAATTTCAAATGGGAATGGTCCTGCCCAATGGCCTTGATCTGCGTCAAGGTCGCCGACTCAAAGGCAAACAACGGTTGCAGGTTGTCCGTCCCAAACGGCGCCATCTTGGCCAGTTCCTGGTAAAGCGGCATCGTGACGTCGGCGACCTTTAACGACGCGGCAACCGCCAATTCGCTAGGACCGCTCTCGGTCAATTTCTGCGTCCCCGCTTCGGCATCCAAGGCGTCCGCTAAGACCCCTAATTGGTCCTCAGGGAAGGTTAGTCCCACAGCCATGTGATGACCCCCAAAAGCCGTCATCAGGTCTCTGTGACCGTCTAAGGCCGTAAATAAGTTAAAGGCCTCGACACTTCGACCAGACCCCTTGGCGCGGCCATCCTGAATGTTGACGACCAGGGTCGGCTTACCCGTGGTTTCCACGACCTTGCTGGCCACAATTCCCAGCACCCCTTCGTGCCAGTCATGTCCGCTAATGATCAGGGTCGGCCGGTCACGGTGATCCGCATCGGCCGCTTCCGCCAACGCCGCCGCACTGATCTGTTTGACCAGGTCTTGGCGGTGCCGGTTCTTTTGTTCCGTGTCCTTGGCCAACGACTTGGCCCGTTCGTCGTCCAACGTGGTCAGTAACTCAACGGCGGGACTGGCGTCGTCCAAGCGGCCTAACGCATTCAATCGCGGGGCAATGCCGAAACCGATCGATTGCTCGTCCAATTCGGCGGGCTTCAACCCGGCCCCACTCATCAGCGCCTGTAAGCCCGGCCGTTCGTCCTGCTTTAACAGCTGGAGGCCGTAGTAGACCAGTACCCGGTTTTCATCGACCAGGGGGACCAAATCGGCCACGGTCCCAATGGCCGCCAGGTCCAACAGGTCTTGCGGAATCTCTTCGCGTAAGGCCTGCGCGACCTTGAAGGCCACCCCGGCCCCAGACAGGCCCCCAAATGGGTATTCCGCGCCCGGGTAGCGGGGATGAATAATCGCATAGGCCGCCGGCAATTCTTGGGGCAGTTCGTGGTGATCGGTCACCACCACGTCGACCCCGGCTTCGTTGGCCGCGGCAATGGCCTCGTTCCCGGCCACCCCGTTGTCCACCGTCACGAAGAGTTGGGTCCCTGCCGCAATCAGCTTTTTAAAAGCCGCAACGTTGGGACCATAGCCGTCAGTGAACCGATTCGGGATATAGTAGTTCACCTTGGCTCCCATTTCGTTCAACGTTTCATATAGAATGGACGTGCTCGTGACCCCGTCAGCGTCATAATCCCCATAAATGGTGATCTGTTGGTCGGCGCCAATCGCGTCTTCGATTCGCGCGACCCCCTTAGCCATATCGTGTAACAGGTTCGGGTCATGGAGTTGTTCGGGTCCCGGATTCAAAAAGGTGTGGACCGTTTCCGCCGTCTGATACCCCCGGTTCCACAGAATCTGGGCGACGATTGGCGAAATACTTTCCGCCTGTGCTAAGGCCTGGGCCTCGGCTGACGGCTGATCAACATGTTTAATATTCCATTGGTACTGTGCGGCAATCACCAGCAAACCATCCTTTCCAAACTAAATCTGTGTGACCAACGTTCAAATAGAAACGGACGCCACAGAAATTAGTGTTGCGTTCAGCGCTAATCCCTGCAACGCCCATCGATTGAGAACGTTGGCCTTCTACTATTTTCCTGGGTACTTGGTTGCGCTTCGTTTGCGCCTCCGGGATGGTGAAAATAGGCCGGGACGCTGTGGGCGCGCGTCTGGAGCCAAGGAACGGTCTCCAGACTTACTTTGAGCCTCATAGACCGAGTCTCAAAGATAGCAGTTGTCTAAGCGGTAAACCGCTAAGACAACTCCCACGGCTGAGCCTATTTTCACCATCCCTGCGGCTAACACAGCGTTAACCCAGTACCCGTTTATCGTTCTAATCAGATCTACCGTTATTAAGTTCATCTTACCAACTGATTGGTTAGACAAACGATAGTCTCATTGATTGATTAACTACAATGACAGCTATCGTACGCGTCATTCAGTTAGTCTATTGCTTATCCAACTGTGCCTGTAAATCAGCCACCTGCGCCTTCAGGGTCTTGATTTGCTTCTCCTGTAATCCGGCTGCCTGCTTGCTGTTGGAGTTTTGCAGACGCTTGTTCAACCGGTCATTATCGGCCTTTAACGCCGTGATCCGGTCGTTGCTGGTCTTCTCCAGATCCTTGTAAGCGCGATTATGTTGGAAACTATTGATGGTTGAGAAAAGAATCATCAGGATGGCCCCAATTAAGATGGAGACCAACAGAATCAGAATCAACGGCCAATGAACCGTGGTAAAGCCAAACGAAACGGGCACACTCTCCACGTTTAGAATTGCAAAAACCGCGACAACGATTACCAATAAAATAGTTACAACGATTCGCCATTGATTCTTCATCACTTCGCACCAGCTTTAATTATTTTTTGAAACGGCACATCTACTTCATCAAAGTCCTTGACCACCTTGGTATTCTTGAAGACGTCGCGGGCCTGTTGTTGCAGGTCTAACGCCATCTTACCGGTGTACCGGGCGGAAATATGGTTCAATAATAACATCTTCACGTGCATCCGCTTAGCCAGTTCCGCCGCCTGAATGTTGGTGGAATGGTAGTATGAGCGAGCTAACTTGCTTTCGCCCTTGGCAAACGTACTCTCGTGCACCAAGACGTCCGCATTGCGCGCCAATCGTTCCTCACCAGGTGTCTGCCGGGTATCGCCTAAAATAGCGACGATACGTCCCGGCTGGGCGGGGCCTAAGAAATCCTGGCCGTTGAGGGTCCGTCCATCGGGTAAGGTAACCGTTTCGCCGGCCTTGAGCTTGCCGTAAACGGGGCCCGATGGAATCTGGGCCTCCCGCAGCTTATCCACTTGAAGCTCACCCGGATGATCCTTTTCCTCTACCCGGTAGCCGAAACACTCGATGCGGTGATCCAGGTGCTGGGCGTAAACACGGAACTTACTGTCCTCAAAGACTAACCCATCGCTGGCCAATTCTTGATAATGAATCTTATAGGATAGCTTGGTCTCGGACACCCGTAGACTGATTTCTACAAAGCTCCGAATCCCTTTAGGTCCATAAATCGTCAGTGGTTCATTGCCCCCCTGAAAGGAGCGACTACTCAACAAGCCCGGCAGCCCAAAGATATGGTCTCCGTGCAGGTGGGTAATAAAAATTTTATCAATTTTACGTGGCTTTAAGGTCGTTCGTAAAATTTGGTGCTGTGTCGCTTCGCCGACGTCAAACAGCCAAACGGAGTTGCGTTCGTCTAGCAGACGCAAGGCCGTACTCGTTACGTTGCGGAACTTTCCTGGCGAACCAGCGCCGGTCCCTAAGAATTCAATTTCCATAATTTTTTCGTTCCTATCCTATTTAGAAGTCCGAACACCATTTTAGGGGATTTTCGGGCAAACCGCAACTTTTCCACCCCACTTTTCCAATTGTCCGGAGTCACTCGCAACTTGTCTAACGTGGTTGTACCGGGTCGAGGCGTTGCCCCCCTCATCCCCCGGTTATTCCCACAAGGGCCACGAATCCCGTAGCCACTCGTTTTCGTCCCCAACTGGCAAATTTCCGTTAAATTTTCTGCGAAGTCTGGGGTTCCCTGAAAAAATTCGGTATACTGAAGGTAATCGAAGTCGTTGCCAATTTTTCTAGGCGACGGCGACACGAACTGGGGAGGGAGTGCCTTGCGTCTCATTGATTTTAACCGGTCCACAATTGATTTACATCCCGCGTTGCGGCTCTACTGGGAACGCGACCATCAGCTACAGCCCATCACCGACCTCCAGCCGGGCGGCCAGCGACTTTTGTTGGTCAGCGGACCGGGACATCCCCTGACACTGGACCAATTTCGCGCCCGGTGTCAGCAGATCGACCCCCACGCGAGTCTCTTTATCGCGGCGGAGCCCCCCATTCGGCTGTACGGTTACCGTCTTGTGCCTCACCAAATTTTGCTCGGTTGAAAGGAGTTTTACCATGCGTTTATCAAAAGTTGCCATCCTAGCCAGTCTGCTCGCCGTCGTTGGCCTGGCCGGTTGTCAAGACAACGCGTCAAAGAGTACCGCTAGTTTTAAAAATAGTAGCAGTCAGTCCAGCAGCTATCACGCCGCCAACCCGGACGCGGCCGTAACCCAATCATCATCCCCTAAGAAAGAAGCCCAGACTTACGAACCGAAGGCTGCTCAAACCAAGAGTGCGCGCTATGTGAAGTCGGGCAACCTCAAGTCGTCCGGCCAATACACCTACGACAAGGTCGGCACCAAGCTCCAGTTGGCGAAGGTCAAGCATCCCCAAACCACCATCAAGAGTGGTGACCTGACCTATAAAGTCACGACGGTGCGGTTGATCAAGAATACCGCCAAGACGGCGGCCGCCAAACGCATGGCCGCTCAGGCATTGAACCTGACCACCCTGAAGAGCCCCTACTACACGATTCAGGTGAAGTTCGCCATCACCAACAGCGGCGACCACGACGTCACCACCGATGGTATTCAAGCAATTCGGTTGAAAAAGGGCCTAGAGCTGAATGCCGCCAACCAACTGAGCGACGCCAGTGCCGGCAAGACGATTGCCGCTCACGACAAGCTCGACACCTTCGCCACCGGACTCGCCAGCGAAAAGACCAAACCCACTTTCAAATCGGTCAAGATTTCCTTCGCCGGCGCCTACGCGGATCACAAGCAAGTCGCCGACCCAACTGGCTGGTTGAAATTAACGCTGTAGAAAATTCAAGCAACCTAAACTATGAGGACGTGCCGCAACTGGCCGTCCTTTTTTGATGCTCACACACAACTTTAAAACACAAAAAAATCGCCACCACCTAATTTTTCAGGTAATGGCGACGATTGAAAGACAATAAAAACTTTATAGCTTTTGGTTTTAACTGCTGTCTTTGGTAAAAAGCTGTCTTCACCGGAGGAAGCCAGAGACGGAGTCAGCTGTGTCGATGGTGTTGGCTGGGGTTCTTTCCCAGCCTACAGCATGGGCCGACTTTGGAGACGTGTGATTTTCACGGCTTCAAAGCGAGGTGGAAGCCAGCTCTTTGGCTGGAACCGGGCCCCACAGCAGGCGGAGTCTCTGGAAGCCGCAGGTGAACGGGTTTATGCCGTCCCGACAGCCATTTAAACCAGTTAAGCCATGTATTCGAAGGTGAAGTCGCCAATCTTAACCGAGTCCCCGTTTTGGGCACCGTGGCTCCGCAGGCTATCGTCAACCCCCATCCCCCGCATTTGCCGAGCAAAGCGTAAGAGACTTTCTTCATGATTGATATCGGTCATTTGGAACAGCTTCTCAAGCTTGTCGCCGCCTAATATCCAAGTCCCGTCTTCATCCTGCGTCAGCGTAAATTCAGCTTCTGGCTTGAACGTGTATTCCGCAGAGGTGGCCACTTCTGGCTGCTTAACTGGGAATTGTGGCGTTTCGGCCAACATATCCGCCGTACGACCCAACAGAGGGGTCAAGCCATCGTGCGTCAAGGCGGAGACCGCAAAGATTTCTGGTGTCTTCGCTAACAACGTGTCCTGCTTCAAGTCTTCCTTGAACTTGGCCAGGTTGTCCGCTGAATCCGGCATATCCATCTTGTTCGCAACCACGATTTGTGGCCGCTTCAAGATGTCTGGATCGTACGTCTTCAACTCTTCGTTGATCTTTTCAAAGTCATCGTAGGGGTCGCGGCCTTCCAGCCCACTCATATCGATCAAGTGGAGGATGACCCGCGTCCGTTCAACGTGCCGTAAGAATTGGAACCCGAGTCCAACCCCGGTTGCGGCGCCTTCAATCAAGCCGGGTAAATCGGCCATCACAAAGTCACGACCATCGGGCAAGCGCACCATCCCCAGGTTAGGGACCAGCGTGGTAAAGTGGTATTCCGCAATCTTTGGCTTGGCACTCGTCACCGTGGACAGTAACGTGGACTTCCCAACGGATGGGAACCCAACTAGCCCAACATCGGCCAAGACCTTCAATTCGAGTTGCACTTCAAATTCTTGACCAGGTTCACCATTTTCGGCGATTTCTGGTGCTGGGTTCTTGGGTGAGGCAAAATGAATGTTGCCCCGACCACCACGGCCACCCTTGGCGATCACGGCTTCGTCATCACTGGCCACCAGGTCGGCCATAACGGCGCCCGTTTCCAAATTGATGACCGTCGTGCCCTGAGGGACCTTGATGATGGTATCATCGGCACCGCGGCCCGTCATGGATTTGATGGCCCCGTTACCCCCGTTTTTCGCTTTGAATTTACGGGAGTACCGGAAGTCCATCAGCGTCCGTAAGCCTTCGTCGACTTGGAAGATGATGTTACCACCACGACCACCGTCACCACCGGCTGGACCACCGTTTGGCACAAATTTTTCGCGCCGGAAGGCCACCATACCATTCCCACCGTTGCCGGCCTTCACGTTAATTTTAACTTGATCTACAAACATAATTTTTATTCCTCGTTTTCTAAACCAGCGCGTGCTGCTTTCTCTCTAAGACTCCTGCTAGCCAGTATACCGGCAAACGGTCGCCACGTCAAAGTTTCGTTGGCGTCCGCGGACTTTTTATTTCGGCTGTTTCGGTTGCCAGCGTGATGTGAATCGTTTGGGCCACGGGTTCACTGATTCCCAGGCCCCGCAGGTCATCCACGGAAGCCTCACCGATTTTCTTGGTCGAGCCAAATTTCCGCAACAGTTTATTTCGCGTCTTCGGCCCCACGCCAGGGATGCGGTCCAACCGAGAACTCAGGGAGTGCTTGGTGTGAACCTGCCGGTGGAAGGTGATTGCAAACCGGTGAACCTCATCTTGAATCCGCTGGACCAGGTAGAAGCCCTGACTCTTGGGATCCAAATGAATGTGTTCATCGTTGGGACCGAACAACAGGTCGGCCGTCTTATGGTGGTCGTTCTTGACCATCCCGGCGACCGGAATGTGGAGGTCAAATTCGTCGGCTAAGACCTCCTTGACGGCATTCATTTGAATGTCGCCCCCATCCATCAAAATCAGGTCCGGCATGGCGCCATGCTCCTTTAAGAGCCGGCCATACCGTCGGCGAATGACTTCCAGGGTACTGGCGGTTTCATCCGCGTGATCGACCGTCCGCAATTTATATTTCCGATATAACTTTTTGTTGGGTTGACCATCAACGAACACGACCATTGCGGAGACCAAATCGGCCCCCTGAATATGTGAGTGGTCAAAGGCCTCAATCTTGTGCCCCGGGGCAATGCCCAAGGCATCGGTGATTTCCTTCATGGCACCCGTGGTCTTACTTTCATCCAGCTCCAACAGCCGAAACTTCTCGTCTAAGACCAGTTTGGCGTTCTTCCCGGCCATCTCCAGCAAATCTCGTTTGGTGCCCCGCTGCGGCGTTCTGACGGGCACCTTGAGCAGCTCCTCGATGACGTCGTGGTCAATGCTGGCCGGCACCAGGATTTCGCGTGGGAGCACCGTATTTTTCCGTTGATAGAACTGCACAATGAAACTCGCCAATTCTTCTTCAGCGGAGTTCACGACGGGAAAGAGGCGCTTCTCTCGCTTCATCAAGCGAGCCTGCCGAATGAAGAAGACCTGAATCGACAGCCAGCCCTTATCCAGGTAGAAGTTGAAGATATCCCGGGGCGTGTTGTCGTTAGAAATGATCTTTTGCTTTTCGACCGTGGCTTCAATGTAACGAATTTGGTCGCGTAAATCAGCGGCCCGTTCGTATTCCATCTCGCTAGCCGCCTTGTCCATCCGCGTCGCCAGTTCCTTCTTGGCGTGAGCCACGTTCCCGTTTAAAAAGGACTTGATCTTGCGAATCTGCTTGGCATAGGCCTCTTCCGGTACCTCTTGGAAGCAGGCGCCCAGGCATTGACCCATGTGATAGTACAGGCAGGGCCGGCCTTGAAACCCGGTGCACCGGCGTAACGGGTAGACCTTCTGCAGGAAGTGCATGGTCTCCTCCGCGGCGTACACGTTGGGGTACGGTCCAAAGTAGTAGGCCCCGTCCTTGCGAATGTCACTGACCAGTAGGAGTTGCGGGTCCCGTTCATTGGTAATTTTAATGTAGGGGTAACCGGTCCCCCGCTTTAATTTAATGTTGAAGTAGGGTTGGTGCTTTTGAATCAGGGTAATTTCCAACAGGAAGGCTTCCTTGTCGGTCGAGGTGATGATCGTTTCAAAGTCCACGATTTCACTGACCAGTTGGGCCGTCTTCCCGGTATGGCTACTCTTGAAATACGAGCGCACCCGGTTCTTCAGGTTCTTCGCCTTCCCCACGTAGATGATCTGACTGTTGATGTTCTTCATCAAGTAGCAGCCGGGAAGGCCCGGCAGTAAGGCTAGCTTGTGTTCTAAATATTCCGACGCCAAGGAAAATCCCTCCCGTTTTTTTATCGTATAGATTAGCTTTTAAATTATAAAACGAATGTTTGTTTGGTGCAAGTGAAAGCCCCCGTGCCACCACTGCGGCCGAAAAAATGACAAATCCGCGGAATTCTGCTATGATTACTGAAAAAGCAAGGAGGTGGTTCGATTTGGCATTGAAAGTCAAGCGTCAAGACGACCTGGATTCCATGTTCGGTAAGTTTGCCCAAATGGACCCGACCGACGTCAAGCGTGATAAGTTTCTGAAGCGCAACGACGAACACAAGAATGACAAAAAGGGTAAGGGCCTGATCAAGGACGATCAGATCAAACATGAAAAGAAGCACGAACACGACTAGGTCGTTGTACCAAAAAAGGTCTCACGGAAAATTTTCCGTGGGACCTTTTTGTTGACGCTAATTTAATGGTTTGGCTGATATCCATGGGGATAACGCGCATTAAGCCGCTTGATGTTATCCTGAGCGACCTCATCGAAGTCGATGTCGGCCCACTGGGAAATCTGGCTCAGGTACCACAGCACATCGCCCATTTCTTTGACGATGGCGTCGTGATCCAAGTCCTTACCGTGGAAGGTGTAATTTTTAACCAAATCAACGACCTGGCCCGTTTCGCCGGCTAGGCCCAGCGCACAATTCGTCAGGACCTGTTCGTTGCCGTACAGCGTCCGGTTCGCAGCTTTTTGATATTCGTTAAATTCCAAATTTATTCCTCCCCAAAGGCTTGTTGCTCGATCCAGTTCCAGACGGCATCCTTCCCAATCTTCTTGGGTGCCGAGAACATGATGATGTTGTCCGCATCGCTAGGCAGGTCCATCGTCTTCTTGATCAGGCTAACCGCTTGGTTCCACTTACCACGCGCAATCTTGTCACTCTTGGTGGCAACAATCAGCGTTGGTAAACCATAGTAAGCCAGCCACTGATACATCGTCACATCGTCCTCAGTTGGCGCGTGACGGGCATCCACGAGGGAAACGACCCCTTTTAACTGGTCACGTTGGGTCAGGTAGGTTTCGATCATGTTCCCCCACTTTTCCCGTTCTGACTTTGAAACCTTGGCATAGCCATAACCGGGGACGTCAACGAAGTAGAGTTGGTCCTCCACGTTATAAAAGTTCAGGGTTTGTGTCTTCCCTGGTTGACTCGATGTCCGGGCATAAGAGTTCCGGTTGATCAGGACGTTCGTTAGTGAGGATTTACCCACGTTAGAACGACCGACCAGCGCAATCTCTGGGTACCCCGTCGTTGGGTACTGCACGGGGTCTACCGCGCTCATGACTAATTCGACATGATTGACTTCCATTAGTTAGTCCATCCTCTCCAAAATATCTTTCACCATTTTAACACAGAAAGACTGGCCACATGGCAAATTTTCTAAAGCGACGCGGTGGAAGCCAGCCACGACGGGCAATGAAACTTTTTTTAAATTAAAAACTCGGGCCACGAAAAAAGGAGCCAAGGCCGTAGCCCCGACTCCCAGTGACACAAAAATTATGACGCCTTTTGATCCTTTAAGACCAGTTCCGGTTCGGCATGGTTGGTAACCGTGTCGGCCGTAATGATGACCTTAGCCACGTCGTTACGACTTGGGAGGTCAAACATAATATCGCGCATCACATCTTCAATGATGGACCGCAAGCCCCGGGCACCCGTGTTCCGTGCGATGGCTAACTTGGCCATTTCACGTAAGGCGGCTGGTTGGAACTCGAGCTCAACGTTATCTAATGACAATAACTTCTCGTATTGCTTGACCAGCGCGTTCTTAGGTTCCGTCAAGATCCGGACCAAGTCGTTCTCGTCCAGTTTTTCCAGAGCCGTTAAAATTGGTAACCGACCAATAAATTCAGGAATCAGCCCAAATTGTAAGAGGTCTTCTGGAATGACGTGTTGCATTAAGCTATCGCCTGAGGCCAACACGTTTTGTTCCTTGGTGTCGGCACCGAAACCAATCGTCTGGTCACCCAAACGCCGCTTAACGATACCGTCAATCCCATCAAAGGCCCCACCAACGATGAATAAGATGTTGGTCGTGTCAATTTGAATGAATTCTTGTTGGGGATGTTTCCGACCACCCTGAGGCGGCACGTTGGCAATCGTCCCTTCCAAGATCTTCAACAGGGCCTGTTGGACCCCTTCACCAGAAACGTCCCGCGTAATCGACACGTTTTCGGCCTTCTTGGCGATCTTATCAATTTCATCGATGTAAATGATGCCCTTTTCAGCCCGTTCAACGTCGTAATCGGCGCTTTGCAAGAGCTTCAACAGGATGTTTTCAACATCTTCACCCACATAACCGGCTTCGGTCAGGGTCGTGGCATCGGCAATGGCAAATGGCACGTTCAAAATCTTAGCCAGGCTTTGTGCCAGGTAAGTCTTCCCGGAACCAGTAGGTCCGATCACAGCGATGTTACTCTTCTGCAATTCAGGGCCGTCATTGTCGGCCTGAGCCATTTCGTTGACCCGCTTGTAGTGGTTGTAAACGGCCACTGAAAGCGTCCGCTTAGCTTCGCTTTGGCCAATGACATAGTCGTCAAGTGTCTTGACGATATCTGCCGGCGTTGGTACTTCTAAGGTTTCTTGTGCGGCGTCTTGGCTGAACTCTTCATCGATGATTTCCTTACAAAGGTCGATGCATTCGTTACAGATGTAAACACCTGGGCCAGCAACAATCTTCTGCACTTGGTCTTGTGATTTACCACAGAATGAGCACGTTACTGGGCCATTCGTTTCGTCGGTGTTTTCAAACAAATAAACTCACCCTTTCTCTCCAGGCTTAAGCCTTAACTAAATGATTCGTTTTTGGTCAGTAAACCTGTCGAACTATCCAGGTTTCCCATCAATCGTGTACTATACCACAGTTGACGACCCCTGAAAATTATTTTGCCTCGCACAACAAGTTTGCGATATAAAAAAACCGGAACAACAGCGCCTGTCGTCCCGGTCATGTCTAGCGGCAACGATTATTCGTCGTCTTCGGCATCCTTCTTCTTGTCTTGCTTAGCGGAGTCGGCAATTAAGTCAACGGCACTCTTGATGGCGATATCATGCTTCAACATGTCATCTGAAAGGGCACTGCGAACAGCACTTTCTTCCATACCGTATTGGGCAGCTAAGTCCTTAACTTCAGCAGCAACTTCGTCTTCGGAAGGTTCGATCTTTTCGGCTTCAACAACGGCTTCCAGAACCAAGTTGGTCTTAACCCGCTTGTCAGCACCGTCAGTGAATTGCTTACGCAAGTCGTCTTCGGTCGTACCAGTCAATTGGAAGTACATCTTAGGTTCGATACCTTGTTGTTGCATGTTAGCCAGGTATTGATCCATTTGACGGTCGATGTCATCCTTCAGCATAGCTGCTGGGATTTCAGCGATTTCGGCGTTGTCAACAGCTTCACTGATGGCTTCGTCTTCGATGGCTTCGTGAGCAGCAGTCGTCTTTTGTTCCTTTAAGTTGTCTTTAGTCTTAGCCTTTAATTCTTCTAAGCTGTCAACGTCTTCGTCAACATCCTTAGCGAATTCATCGTCTAAGTCAGGCAATTGCTTTTCCTTAACTTCGTGGATGGTAACCTTGAAAGTGGCTTCCTTGTCACGTAAGTCTTCGGCTTGGTAGTCCTTAGGGAAAGTAACCTTAACGTCCACGTTTTCGCCAGCCTTGTGACCAACTAATTGGTCTTCGAAGCCAGGAATGAAGGAGTTAGAGCCCAATTCCAGGGAGTAGTTGTCAGCCTTGCCACCGTCGAATTGCTTGCCGTCAACGTAACCGTCAAAGTCGATAACAACCGTATCGCCCTTAGCAGCGGCTTCGTCTTCTTTCAAGACTAATTCAGCTTGTTGTTGACGTTGCTTTTCTAATTCAGCGTCAATGTCCTTTTGGTAAACACGGGTGTTTTGCTTAGTTACGCTAAGGCCCTTGTAGTCACCAAGCTTAACGTCAGGCTTAACCGTAACGTCAGCCTTTAAGACCCAAGCCTTACCCTTGTCCATGGATTCAACATCCACTTGGGGTTGGTCGACTGGTTCGATGCCAGCTTCTTTGATAGCAGCTTCATAAGCTTCTGGCAAGACAATGTTTAAAGCGTCTTGGTAGAGTGCTTCTTCACCGTACATTTGGTTGAAGATTTGACGTGGAACCCGGCCCTTACGGAAACCTGGAACCGCTAAATTCTTCTTAGTTTGTTGGAATGCTTTGTCCAAGCCTTCCTTAATCTTATCAGGAGCAATTTCAAAGGTCAGTTCGCCTTTAGTAGCTTCCTTTTTTTCCCACTTTGCAGCCATTATTTTCCCTCCGAAATGAAAGATATTACTATTTACAATTCTAGCAATTGCATACTGTATTAGTGTACCTTATGGCGCCCAAATTGTAAAATGATTTTTGCCGAAACACCGTGAATGGCGCGGATTCTTTGCCTATTTTCGCAGAAAATTCACAAATCGAACCCGTTGACCACTGAACATGGGTTTGGATTTCTGGTCAAAACAAAAGGGACCGAAAAGATAAACTTTTCGACCCCTCTTGCAGATACGCTAATTAATTAAAATTAGTCGTCAATTTCCGTAACGGTACCGGCACCAACGGTGTGGCCACCTTCACGAACAGTGAACTTCGTACCCTTTTCAATGGCAGCTGGTTGGATCAGTTCAACAGTGAACGTCACGTTGTCACCAGGCATAACCATTTCAACGCCATCAGGCAATTCGATAACACCAGTGATATCAGTGGTGTGGAAGTAGAATTGTGGACGGTAGTTGGAGAAGAATGGCGTATGACGGCCACCTTCTTCTTTGCTCAAGATGTAGACTTCACCCTTGAACTCCTTGTGCGTTTGGATCGAGCCTGGCTTAGCCAAAACTTGTCCACGAACAACTTGTTCACGGTTAATCCCACGGAGCAATGCACCAACGTTATCCCCGGCTTCACCAAGGTCCAACGTCTTACGGAACATTTCAAGACCAGTAACAGTCGTCTTCAATACGTCGTCATGTAAACCAACGATTTCGACTTCGTCACCAACCTTAACCATCCCACGGTCGATACGACCAGAAGCAACAGTCCCACGACCAGTGATCGTGAAGACGTCTTCAACTGGCATCAAGAATGGCTTGTCGTTTTCACGTTCTGGAGTTGGGATGTAATCATCAACAACATCCATCAAGTGAAGGATAACCTTTTCTTGTTCTTCGTCGCCTTCGAGAGCCTTCAAAGCAGAACCGCGGATAACAGGAATGTCATCACCAGGGTAATCGTATTCTGAAAGCAACTCACGAACTTCCATTTCAACTAAGTCGACAAGTTCGTCGTCGTCAACAAGATCAGTCTTGTTTAAGAAGACGATGATGTATTCAACACCCACTTGGCGAGCAAGCAAAATGTGTTCACGGGTTTGTGGCATAGGGCCATCAGTAGCGGCAACAACCAAGATAGCACCGTCCATTTGGGCAGCACCAGTGATCATGTTCTTGATGTAGTCAGCATGTCCTGGGGCATCGATATGCGCAT
Source organism: Levilactobacillus mulengensis (assembly GCF_003946045.1). Taxonomy (GTDB): domain Bacteria; phylum Bacillota; class Bacilli; order Lactobacillales; family Lactobacillaceae; genus Levilactobacillus; species Levilactobacillus mulengensis. Next base: position 332,211 of record NZ_RHNW01000001.1, read on the forward strand.
AGTGACGCTTTTCCGTTTCGTATTCAACGTGAGCAGTGTTGATCGTGATACCACGTTCACGTTCTTCTGGAGCAGCATCGATATCAGCGTAATCTTCGGCCTTTGCTAAACCTTTGCTAGCAAGTACCTTAGTGATTGCAGCAGTTAACGTCGTTTTCCCATGGTCAATATGGCCAATAGTACCAATATTTACATGGGGTTTAGTTCTTTCATAATGTTCTTTTTCAGCCATTAATGAAACCCTCCTGTATTTTATCGCAAGCGCAATTTATCTTCCGAAGAAAACAAACTACCCTTTGCGTAAAATTATACTACTTCTTTTCAGAAAGGGAAAGCTGGAACCCTCCCAAAAAAGAATCCTTGACCAGTATATATGCTGAAGAATTATTTGTAAACTAAAATTTCACTCATTTTCGGGATTTTCGGGATTTTGTCCCCCGATTACATCGAAGAGTTCCGCCATGAAGCGGTTTAGCGTGGTTTGCCAGTCTTGCATTTCCTTAATCATTTCTTCAGAAACGGTGGCCGTCAGGGGTAATCCTGCAATGGTTTGCACCCAACTGACCGGATCCGTGATGGTGCGATCGATGAACGGGTACAGCATCATCAGCTGTAACGTAATCGTTTGCTGTAAGTTCGCTGCCAGCATCGGATCTTGCTGGCCTAAATCTTCCTGCAAGTATTTCTGAAACGCCACAGCGGCCTTGCTCGTCCCCACTGGCTGGAGTTCCTTCACGGCCACAGTGTAGATTCGATCATCCAACCAGTGTAGTTTGACCGTCTGATCGACGTGTAGCCGCATGAGGCCCTCCAGCAGGTCTGCCCGCAGTAAGGGGTGCAAAAAGGGATCGACCAACAGATACTGCACGCCCTGCAAGTACATGGCTAGCGGCAGCTGACGAGCATGCTCCAAGCGCTCTCGCTGCTCGTTAAAGGGAACGTCCCCCAGGTGATAGAATTGCTTGGCAATCACCCGTTGCGTTGCCGCGAGGGACTCAGTCGAAGCCGCCTCGGCCGCCTCAATCTGAGCCAGCCCCCCTGCTCGCCAAGTTTCGGCTGCAGCTAGGGCGCAGAACTCACGGGCAAATATAAATTGTTGATTCTTCAAGGCCACGTCCAGCCGGAGCTGAAAATCCTTGGCCGTCGTCAAATAAACGCTGTTCTGCTCGGCCGCATATTGTTCGGCCATTAGATATTTCTGGTCGTGGTAAAGACTTGCGACCACATAGCGGTTCAATTCGGCCGTTTGCTGGTCCTGATAGAGCGTTTCAAAGAGGTCACTTGCCGTTGACCATTGACGACTTTCAAACGCCGCTACGGCCTTCTGATAGGCCTCATCACGAGCCGCTGGACTAGGAAAATTTGACATGGGTCTTCCTCCTTTAGGGTATCGTGTTGACAACTCAAAACGGACCCCTGCCAAATCGGTAGGAGGCCCGCTCATTAGTTAAGCTTGTTGGTCGGTCGTTGCGGCCGGTTTGTTGCTGTGATGCCGTTTCCGATTGCGGTGTGGCTTATTCGCAGTCTTTTCTGCCTTGGCTGGTTGTTTGGTCTCTTTGGCCTTGGCTGGCTTCTTTTTAGCCTTAGGCTTGGGTTGGGTAGCAGGCGTTTCTTCCTTACCGCCATCCTTTGCCTTGCTGGTACTCCGCCGGTGATGTTGGTTAACTTCCATGATCACGGGCAGAATCACAGGACGCCGGTGCGTTTGTTCAAAGAGGTAATGACTCAAATGTTCCCGCACATCCTGCTTGAGGTGACCCCAATCAAACTCTTTGTTGTCCAAATTATTTTGAACAGCCTTCCGGATGATTTGACCACTCTCTTGCATCAGGTCCTTATTAGCCTTCACGTAAACAAAGCCACGTGAGGTAATCTTAGGATCCGCCACGATTTGCTTCTTCTTGCGGTCAATGGTAACCACGGCGATAAAGATCCCGTCGTCGGCCAAGACTTTCCGGTCACGTAAAACAATGTTCCCGATGTCACCAACACCGATACCATCAATCATGGTATCGCTGACGTCGATGCCTTCGCCTAAGCCCATGTTGCCCTTATCATAGGTCAACACGTCACCCTTGGCCAGAATAAAGATATGGTCAGCGGGCATGCCCAACTCCTGGGCCGCTTCAGCGTGAGCATTCAGTAACCGGTATTCCCCTTGAATTGGGACCAGGTACTGTGGCTTTAACAGGTTCAGCATTAATTGCAGGTCGCGTTTGTAAGCGTGGCCTGATGAATTCAGGTCATCTGAAATAGCCTTGACTTCGCCACCGGCCCGGTAAATCATGTCACGGGTCTGCGCAACCGTCGTATCCATGGCATGGGATGGCGTGGTCGTGATGTAGACCAAGTCACCCTCCAGGATATTTAAGTCTTTTTCTTGTTTGTTGGCCATCCGTTGAATCGCCTTGATGGGTTCACCCATCTTACCAGTTTGCAGGATAACTGTTTCGGCTGGCGACAGACTGTCCAGTTGGGCGGTCGTGACTAATAAATCATCGTCAAAGACCAATTTGCCCAGCTTCATCGCCGTGTTCACGATTTTTTCAAGGTCTTGTCCGGTCAGGCAGACCTTCCGTCCGGTTTTAGCAGCCGCATCAAAGACCTGTTGAATCCGCAGAATGTTCGAAGCCACACAAGCAACGACCACGCGGCCATCTCTGTAGTGGAAAGTTTCTTCAATGTCTTCCGCAATCGTTTGCTCCGAGGCATTCATCGCTGGATTTTCGGCGTTGGCGGAGTCGCTCAAGACTGCGAGCACCCCGGCCTGACCAATGCTCCCTAACCGCGCGTAGTCGGTTTGGTAGCCCGGCTTAGCGGTTTGGTCAAATTTAAAGTCACCAGTGTAGATGATTTGGCCTTCGTCAGTCTTCAAATCAATTCCCAATGATTCTGGAATGGAATGGGTCGTTGAGAAGAAGGAAACCACCACGTCACCGAAGTCGATTTCCGTTTTTTCATCAATAATGTGAAAGTCATCGTAATCTTTGATCTTGGGTTCAGCTTCGACGCCAATTTTAGCTAAGGCAATCGTCATTTCGGACCCAAAGACGGGTACGTTAAATTCGCTTAAGAAGTAAGGTAACGCCCCAATCGCATCGGCATGGCCGTGGGTCAAAAAGACCGCCACGATCCGATCCTTATTTTCACGTAAGTAAGCCCAGTCAGGAATGACCACGTCAATCCCCAACAATTCATTTTCCGGGTATTTTAAACCACAATCTAAAATGTAAATTCCGCCGTTAACATCGACGGCGTACATGTTCTTCCCGTTTTCGCGGACACCGCCAAACGGGATAATCTTAATCTTCGCACTCATAAGTTCACCTCAAGATATCTTCAATAGTTTTTAATTCAATCCTGGTATTGATCACCAGTACTTTATGCTGGGTAGAATAACCCAGATTCGTCCATGATTAAACTTTCTTCAGTTTACCACACTTTAACCGTTTGCAGTACTAAGATGATAGTTGAGGCAAAAGAAAAAGCCCCTCGCCATTTCTGGCAAGGGACTCCGGTGCGACGAATTAACGACGCAGGCCTAAGCTCTTGATTAATTCACGGTAACGTTGAGAATCAGTCTTCCGTAAGTAAGCCAAAAGGTTACGACGGTGACCAATCTTCTTCATCAAACCACGTTGTGAGTGGAAGTCTTTCCGGTGTTGTTGCATATGAACGTTGATTTCGTTGATATCAGCGGTCAAAACAGCGACTTGGACTTCGGTAGAACCCGTGTCACCTTCGTGACGAGCGTATTGCTTGATGATTTCGTTTTTCTTTGCTTGACTAATAGCCATGGTAAATATACCACCCTTCAAATAATTGCCCCAAACTGAGTAAGTCGGCGGTGGCCGCCTGGCGAACTAAGTTAGAGGTTTGTGCTTAAGCACAGTTATCTACTATACGGGACTTGCCGATAAAGTGCAAGTTTTTTCCCCGATTGCCTATCAAGTAAAATTACTTTACATTTATCGCAACAGGGTCTTGCATTCGGCCCCGGCCTTCTGTATAATTACATACGTTGAAATTAAGATTTCCGGTACAAAGGATTTCTCATTCGGAGGTGAAATTTTCATGCCAATTATCAAATCAGCAATCGAACGTGCCAAGACCAACGTTAAGGCTAACGAACGTAACTCTGCTCAATTGAGCACTATGCGGACTGCCGTTAAGCGTTTTGAACAAGCTAAGACCGCCGGTGCCGACAACGCGGAAGACTTATTCCGTCAAGCTAGTGCTGCAGTTGACAAGGCCGCTTCAAAGGGCTTGATCAAGCGTAACAAGGCTGCCCGTGACAAGTCACGGATGGCTGCACGTTTAGCTAAGTAATCAATTAATCAAAACGATTAGATGATGCAATCAGGCGATTGACCACTTCTGTGGTCAATCGCCTTTTTTGTCGTCTAAAAAAGGTGCCGACATTCCCTGCCGGCACCACGTATATCTATCTTAGGCAACTTGACTCGCAAATTGCGTCATGAATAACGAAAACAGCATTTCTGGTTCCATCGCCGTCGACTTCATCTGCTGTTCGACCCGAAAGAGGCCCAAGTATGCCCGGTTCAAATCGGTCAGCTTAAAGCGTCGCTGACTCTGCAGCGCTAATTTGATTCGGTACGGGTGCACCTTTAAGATGCTGGCTAATTTGCCTTGACTGTATCCCTGCTTGGCTAAGACCTTGGTTTGAATCAATAGTCGAAATTGTCCCTGCAGGATAGCATTGATTCGCAGCGGTTCTTCCTTAGCCTGTAGCAGTTCTCGGTATAGGGTCACTGCCCCCGCCGTATCCTTAGCTAAGACCCGGTTGACCAGGTCAAACACATTTTGCGTTAAGGTCTGTCGCACCAGTCCGGTGACGGCTGCCAGCTCAATCGTTTTGCTTGGCAAAGAAAAGAGTTCCAACTTAGGGAGTTCACTCATCATGAGGGTCAGATCCGCGTCGGTCCGCTGAATCAATTCGTTAAGTGCGGCCGGTGCCATACTATAACCATCCTGCTTGAGCTGGCCTTCAATAAACTGCCGAACCTCACGCTCCGCAAAGTTGCCGATTTCAATCGTCGTGGCAACTTTTTTTAATTGCTTCGACACTTTCTTCCGGCCATCTAGCTTCTCATACGGGGCAAAAAAGACCAATACCGTACTGGGCATGGGCGCCCCCAAGTACGTTTGGAGGCTATCAATATCGTGATTGACCTTCTGTTTCTTCGTTTCACCGGTTAAAAACTGGGGGTTGTCGATGCAAACGACCCGGCGCTCACCAAAGAACGGCGCCGCCATGGCATCGTCCAGGGCGACCGCCAATGGTACCGTGTCCATGTCATAGCTAGCGAAGTTCATGGTCTGTTCCTCAGCTGGCACACTATTCTTGAAGCCCGTCTTCAACCGCCGTTGCAGATAATCTGCCTGGCCCAGGATTAAATAAACGTTGGCCAACTGTCCCCCGTGTTCGAGTGTTTTTAAAAGTTCATTGATTGTCACGACACTTGTGCCCCTTTAAGTTTAGTTTGCCAATACCCGTGCTTGCCCCGATAAACGTAGCGGATCATCCCGCTCGTTTGGGTACTCACCGCTGGCACCTGGTTCTGCCGCAGCGTGGTGAGGGTCTCCGCATTCGGATGGCCGTATCGGTTCTGTCGTCCCGCAGAAATAATTGCCCACTTAGGTTTTGCCTGGGCAATAAAGGCTGGGGCCGACGCCGTTTTGCTTCCGTGATGTCCTAATTTTAACACGTCCGTGTGCAGCTGCGGGTCCGCCGCCAACATTTTCTGCTCGCCGGCCTGGTCCAAATCTCCCATAAACAGAAAATTCAGGCCGCCAAAGGTTCCCTGTAGCGCTAGGGAGTTTTCATTTTCGGCTGGAGCCGCGTGATCGGGATGCCGCACCAACAGGGGTTCCGCGCTGCCCACTTGAATGGGTTCAATTTTGACCGGCGTGGCACTATTTTTCAATAAACGTTGCCAACCTGGTTCCGACTCCATCCCCGCGGGAACCAAAAGTCGCTTGACCCGTAATTCCTGTAAAAAAGCTGGCAGATCCCCAATGTGATCGGCATCGTGATGCGTCAGATAAAGATCATCCACATGATCGATTCCCCGACTCTTTAAGTAATTAATATTTGTCCGTTCTGCGCCATACGTGGTCGGCGTTGGCGGGACCCAGTCGGGTTGTGGAAAGCCCAAGCGCCCACCGGTATCGATCAGGGATATTCGCCGGTTAAAGGGTGTCCGCAACAAAATACTATCCCCTTGACCCACGTCGAAGTAGGCCACCTCACCGGACAGTGGCAAGTGAATCGCCCCGTAGACCAGCGCATAACTCACCAACAACATCCCAACCCACCGCCGTCGTTGCCGGGGTGCTCGGGTAAACAGCCACCAGGTCCCGGCAAGCCAGAGCCAAGCCACCCACCACGCCGGTTTGCCAAAGGGCACATTCCCGGGTAACGTGGCCAACCAGGCTAGACCATCGTCTAAGCCTTTCAATAAACCAGCACACCACCGACTGATACCGGGCAACCAGGGAAATACCACGGTTCCCAGCAACGTCACGGGTAAAATGACGATGGGAAATAACGGCGCTACCAACCAGTTAGCTAGTAACGTCAGACTGTGCCACTGAAATAACCCACTGAGGAGGCTGGGCAATCCCAGCAATGTGAGGCCGACCTGCCGCCAGGCCTTAGACTCATCCTTCAGCAAAATCAGCCCTAGGGACAGCCCATAGCTCAACTGACTCCCCAGCTCAAATAATAACCCGGGGTTCACCGCCAGTCCGACCAGAAAGGCCAAGGCCCACGCATCTAAGGTACTCAGTCGCCAACCTAGGCGTTTACCCGTCAGTTGCAGGCCGCGCATCCAGCAAGCCCTAAGAACACCGCTCCCACTGCCGGCCAAGATGAAGTAAGCCGGTAAGCCAAGCAGCATCCCCATCTCCCAGTGCTCGCGCTGTAGTCGCAGGTGTACACACAGCCACTCGACCGCCGTCAAAAGTAGTGCCACGTGGAGCCCCGAAATCGCAAATAAATGGAGTAGGCCTAACCGCTGCATCCCCTGCAGTTCAGCCACCGACTCCGCCGCCTTGGCGCCCGGCAGCAATCCCAGCGCATAGACGCGTAACGCCCCCGGCAGGCGCTCACAGGCCTGAATGAGCCGCGCTCGCCAATGATGTCCCCAGTCTGTAAACCCCGACGTCAGCGTCGACTTAGCCCGCTCCCGACTGGTGATGGCCGTAATCTTCAGTGTCTTCACAATTCCCCGGTGCCGCCAGTAAGCCGCACCGTCGAACTGATTAAAATTTGTGGCCGGCAAAATGCCTTGCTGTTGCCCACTCACCCGCCAGACAGTTGCGTGGCTCTCACGTTGCAATTGATGAAGCTCATCAGCCGTTTTCACCGCGCCCCGCACCGTTAAACCTTCGCCAGTCACAACATCTCGAGCGACAAAATAGTAGGCCGCCCCACGCAGGACCACGGCGTCCGGCTGTACCCGTAACGTCCGACTGGTCAGCGTCGGGGTCACAAACGGCAGCTGCCGGCGCGTTAGCGTGGCCTGCCGCAACCCCCAGAGCCCACCAAATAAGCCGAGTAAGACCAACGTCAGTACCCAGATGGACCGCACTCGTAACGTCCAAACGCGGGCCAACATCAGTCCGAGAAGGAGTGTACCGGCCCAGGGATGACCGCCCATGACCACGCTTAGTGCCGCCACCGGGAGACTCATAAAGAACCAGCGGTCAGCCGTCACTAATCTTGTTTCGGCTGATCAAACGGCAACGTCGACAGTAAAGCCGGATCAACGGTCACTTGATTTAACACCACATGTTTCAACTCGATTAACTTTTGGGCGTACGGGTCATTGTGATAGCTTCGCATATAGGTAATCTTACGAATGCCGGCCTGCAGCAACATTTTGGTGCATTGGAGACACGGAAAGTCCGTGACATAGATTTCTGCTCCATCCGTTGCCTCGCCAAATTTGGCACACTGTAAGATAGCATTCATTTCCGCATGAATCGTCCGGACACAGTGACCGTCAACCATGTAACAGCCCTCGTCTAAACAGTGATCATCGCCCGATACGGACCCGTTATAGCCCGCTGCGATGATGCGCTTGTCCCGGACCACGGTCGCCCCGACCGACAGCCGGTTACAGGTACTTCGCGTGGAAATCACTAGTGCTTGGAGCATAAAATATTGATCCCAAGGAATCCGTTCTCGTTTCATCACAATTACCCCTTTAGCAATTTTATTTTTCAGTATACCACCAGTTAAGACGTCGTGAGTTGATCTTGTAAATTCGCCACGGTCTTCGCTCCAAAGCCAGGAACCTGGGCCAAATCAGCCACCGTCTGAAAGCTCCCGTGAGCCTCGCGGTAATCAACAATCTTTTGGGCTTTCTTCTCCCCGATACCGGTTAGCTGTTGCAGGTCTGCCACCGTGGCCGTGTTCAAATTCACCACGGCCGTGGGTTTGTCACTCCCCCCACTGGTAGCCGTCGCCTGGCTCCCCGGCTTTTGACTGCCGCTACCGGACGCGGTTGCCGGTGCACTACTAGTGGGTGGTTTTTCGCCCTTGATGGGGACGTACAGCTGTTGCTGGTCGGTCAAACGCGTGGCAAGATTGATCTGTTTCCGATCCGCCCGGCTAGTCAGTCCACCGGCAGCCTTTAACGCATCGGCTACCCGCATATCGGCGCCAAACTGATAGAGTCCCGGATGGGCGACCGCCCCCTGGACATCCACAAATACCCGGGTATCGTGGCTACTTGCCTGACTGGACTGTCCCATCGACGACTGCGTAACCGGTCGGTGGCCACTACTCATAGCCGAGGACTGTTGCATTTGCCCACTCCCGGTTGCGGACGGTATCATGGTCGACTCCGCCGCCTGTGCGGGTTGTCGCAGGGCTAACCAGCCACCCAGCACCACCACGCTGAGACCAATTGTTAATCCTAGCCACCGTTGCTGGCGACTCAATGCAAACCACCATTCTTGTATGCGACTCATTTTGCGACCCCCTTTACAGATTAACTGCGTAAACGGGACGCAAATGTTTTTTATTTGGCAACATTTTTTTCAAAAATAAAAGGCCGGAGAAATTCTCCAGCCGCATCACAAATCTTATTTATGTGTCTCCAGGTAATGCACGGCGTCATTAAACGTCTTAACCGGCACGACCTTCATGTCTGGCGCATACTTCTTCGCCGTCGCTTTAGCCAATTGGTAATTGGTCTTGTGCTGCTCCTCGTATTTCAACAGGAGCTTCGATGGCTTGACGTACGGCGCAAAGAAGACCGTCGCACCAGCACGCTTAGCGGCGATAATTTTCTTATCGATACCGCCAATTTCGCCCACGTTACCGTTGCCATCAACGGTCCCGGTCCCCGCAATCTTTCGACCGTGACGCAAGTTCTTGCCGGTGACCTGCGAGTAGACCTGCAGACTGAACATCAGCCCACCAGAAGGCCCGCCGATTTGGCCCGCGTCAATGGAGACCTTGGGCTTCGCGGTGACCTTAACGTTATCCGTCAGCGTGATGCCGATGCCCGCCTTTTTGGTTGGCAGGCGCATCAGCTTCTTGGTCACCCGTTTCGTCTGACCATTGTGCTGATAGGTAATGGCTGCCGGTTCCCCCACGGTTTGCTTCTGGATGTAGTGTTGGTACCCGACCATCGAATTAAAATGCCGACCGTTGACCTTGGTCACGGTGTCACCGACCTTAAGCTTGCCAGCAAATGGCGACTTGTCATCCACACTCAGCACGTAGATTCCCAGATAGCGCCGCGTAACGGGCTTATGGGCCGCCTGATAGGCCGTATAAATGGATTCATTGATGGCACTCTGCATATAAAAGTCCTGAACCTTGTCATAGGTGGCATTACTTTCGCCCCCGGTAACATCGTCCACGCCTTCAATGCTGTAGTAAGCGTTTAACTTCGCGTATAAGTACGTGGCCGGACGTGCCTGTGACAGAGCCACGGACGTGATCATATACTTGCCCCCATACTTATCGGGATGCCCCGGCATGCTCACAAATGATTTTAAATTATCCGCCTCGCCTGGTCCCTCGATATACTTGGGGAGTGGCAGGAAGAAAAACGCCAGAATCAGCAGTGAGAGGCCAATCGTTACGATAATTTGCCGCCACTCACGGCGGGTCAATTTCCACATCTACTGTTCACCTTCTAAGCGTGCGACCATGGCATGGGCCACCACGGGCGGTACTAAATTGGTGAGGTCCCCGCCAAACCGCGCGACTTCCTTCAACAGACTCGAAGAAACGAATTGATACTGGGGGTCCGCCATCAAGCAAACCGTATCAATGTTATGATCCAGCGTTCGGTTCATCCCCGCAATACCTTGTTCATACTCAAAGTCCACGCTATTGCGAATGCCCCGGACCAGCACGGTCGCCTGAATCGACTGCATGAAGCTCACCGTCAGGCCACTTTCGACCCGCACACGCACGTTAGGCAAGTCATTCGTGGTCTCTTCAATAAAGGCCACCCGCTCTGCCGTCGTGAACAGGCCACGCTTAGAGGTATTCTGTCCCACAGCGACGACCAGTTGATCAAAAATCTTGCTGGCGCGAGTAATCAAATCCAGATGGCCATTGGTCAACGGATCAAAGCTGCCTGGAAAGACCGCAATCGTCATTCAGCGTCACTTCCCATTCCATAAATGGTCAGCTCGGTAATCCCGTAGTCCCGGCGTTCAATGAAGTGAAACCCGTCAACGTCATCCGGTAATTTAGCCTGTTGGTCCGTTTCACAGACGATACGAGCCGTTGGCGTTAACAGATTTAATTCCCGTAACCGCGCCATCTGGGCCACAATTTTTTGTTGGGCGTACGGCGGATCAAAGAAGACCAGGTCGAACTGGTCGCCACGGTCAGACAACTCTTGCAGCGCCCGGTTCGCGTCGCGTTTTAAAATTTCAAACCGGTCTTCAGCCTTAGTAACCGCCACGTTGTCCTTAATCGTTTGAATTGCCGCGTACTGGCGGTCAATCAAAACAGCCTGTTCAATCCCGCGGGACACGGCCTCAATACTGAGACCACCGGAGCCGGCAAATAGGTCCAGACTCCGACCGCCCTCAAAGTAAGGCCCAATAATGTTGAACAGGGCTTCCTTAACTTTATCCGTGGTTGGTCGTGTGGCCATGCCAGGAACGGCCTTCAGCCGCCGGCCACCAAAATCACCAGCTACAATTCTCATTCTTCATCATCCTCTGCTTCAGGGTCTTGGTGGGCCGTCATCTCTTCGGCGACCCCGTTAAACGTTTCACTGATTTCTGGCCGTGCTGAGGCCACCACGCGCTTGACAAAGCGTAATTGGCTCAACTGGTCCGTTAATTTCTTGACGTCCTCTTGATTGACGTAAAGGACCACGTAACGCATCTTCTTTGACACGTACATCACGGTCCCGTAGCGCTTTAGTTGGCGCGTCTGCTTTAAACTATAGGTGTAGACGATCAGACTCTGCCGCGCTTGCATTTCAAATGCCATTCGTTCGTCCTCCTTCTTTTACGGGCTAGGCTTGCATGTTAGTCGCCTTACCGGGCGGTGAAAATAAGTCGGAACGCTGTGGGCGGACACCCGGAGCCAAAGAACGGTCTCCGGGATCGCTTTGCGCCTCAAAGACCGAGTCACAAAGACGCCAATTTTCTAAGCGATAAATCGCTAAGAGAATTCCCACGGCTGAACTTATTTTCGCCGCCCTCACGGCTGACACGCAGTTAGCCCGTCAATCACTTGCCTGTCTCTTACTTAATCCACCAAACAATCTATGGCTGTAACTAACACTAGTTCATCCCATGCAGCACTTTGCTATCGTTTACTACTCAGAAACAATTTGTGTTGTCTCTAATTGCATCAGGAATAGATTAGGCCAATGACTCAATACTTATCCCTCACAGCTTAATTCGTCATCCGATAACGCTTCTGCCGGGCACTAATGTTCATGACGACCCCCATTACCAGCGCCAGGGTCCAAGTACTGGAACCCCCGTAACTGATGAACGGGAACGTGACCCCGGTGATTGGGAGGAAGCCTAAGACCCCACCCAAGTTAAACGACGTTTGGACGGCTAAATAAGTGGCCGCCCCGTAACATACTAATGACTGATAGGTCGAATTGCTCCGAACCCCGATCAGTACGGTCCGTAAGATAATCACAAAGAGCAATGTCACAACGGCCAGTGCCGTGATCAAGCCTAACTCTTCAGTCAAAATAGCCATGATAAAGTCGGTGTTGGGTTCGGGCAGGTACCCCGTCTTTTGGATACTATTTCCCCAACCAACCCCAAAAATTCCGCCATTACTAATCGCGTAGTAGGAATTAACCAGCTGTTGCCCAACGCCCTGAGCATGCTCAAAGGGGTTCATGAAGGCCACGATTCGTTGTAACTGATACGACCCTTTTCCTGCAGACGACGATGCTAACCAGGAAAGCGCCGGCATAACCACAAAAATACCCGCGGCAATGATCCCGGTAAAAATAATCTTGGCCCAACGTGAGGCGAACCCACTGCTTAAGAACAGGACAAACATGATAGCGCCGTTAATTGCCGCCCCACCTAAATCGGGTTGTTTTACAATCAGTGCCAGAATGATAAAACAGACCAGTAGTGGCTGTCGCATTGTGGACCACCAGCTGTATTCTTCCAAGTCATCCTGGCGGTTCGTAATCACATTTGATAGCCAGATAATGATATAAAATTTAATGAATTCAGCCGGTTGAATGTTGATGGGCCCCAAGCTGATCCAGCCAGCGGCCCCATTGACGGTTTCGCCCCTAATCAGCAGGAAGAACAGCGCCCCGTAGGCAAAGTACCCGGCAATCTTTAACAGCCGTCTATTCCGTAACTTATTGATGTTCATCATAATCATGAACCCCAGAATGGCTAAACCCAGGAAAACGTATAATGCCTGTTTAATTAAATAACTGCCCGGGCTCCCCCCATTTTGCGTGCCAATGTCGGCACTGGCGGAATACACCATCACAATCCCGAAGACACTCAAAATCAAATAAGGTACCAGTAACCAATAATCTAAATATTTTAACTTTCGCATACGATTGATTCGCTCCAAGTCTACCGCCGTCTAGCGGTAATCGAATGTTTACATTATAGCATAGCTCGCTTATAATTTTGGCACAAAAAAAACGGTAAGGCCCGTGAGTTCCCTCACTGGGTCTTACCGTTAAAATTTATTTAAGGTTTAAATTACTTCCGTGAAGCAGTCTTCCGCTTCTTGGCAGCCTTTTCACGTTCACTGGTGTTCAGAATTTGCTTCCGAAGACGGACGTGTTCTGGGGTGATTTCACAGTATTCATCTTCGTTGATGAATTCCAGTGATTCTTCCAAGGACATCTTCAAAGGCGACTTAACCTTGGCGATATCTTCAGAACCAGCGGCACGGACGTTGGTTTGGTTACGACCACGCGTGATGTTGACAGAAATGTCGTTGTCACGGCTGTTTTGGCCAATAATCATCCCTTCGTAAACTTCAGTCCCGGCATCAGTAAAGATGAGCCCACGGTCTTGCACAGCCATGATAGCGTAAGTCGTTACCTTACCAGAGTTGATGGAAACCAAAGTCCCGTTATGACGACCAGGGTTCCAGTTCTTGATAACTGGCATGTACTTGGAGAACGTGTGGTTCATGATCCCGTATCCACGAGTTAAGGACAGGAATTCAGTTGAGTAACCGATTAACCCACGTGATGGGGCAATGAAGGTCAAACGCGTTTGACCGTTCCCAACGGCTTCCATGTTCTTCATTTCACCCTTACGCTTAGATAAGGTATCGATGATTGAACCGGTGTATTCGTCAGGGGTATCGATTTGAACTGATTCGAATGGTTCGCAACGAACGTTATCGATTGTTCTGTAGATAACTTCTGGACGAGAAGCTTGCAATTCGTAACCTTCGCGACGCATCGTTTCGATCAAGATGGACAAGTGAAGTTCACCACGACCAGAAACGACCCAGGCACCAGGATTGTCGGTGTCATCGACACGTAAGGAAACGTCGGTATGCAATTCACGCTTCAAACGTTCTTCGATTTGACGAGACGTCACGAACTTACCTTCGCGACCAGCAAATGGTGAGTCGTTGGTCCGGAAAGTCATTTGCAGCGTTGGTTCGTCAATCCGTAAGATTGGAAGTGGTTCCAACGTGTCAGGAGCCACAACGGTTTCCCCAACGTTGATTTCATCCATCCCAGATACGGCAATCAAGTCACCGGCTTGGGCTTCGTTGATTTCCAAACGCTTCAAACCGAAGAAACCAAATAACTTGGTAACCCGGAAGTTTTGTTTAGTACCGTCAAGCTTCATAACAGTAACGCTGTCACCAACCTTAACCTTCCCACGGAAGATCCGGCCAATCCCAATCCGGCCAACGAAATCGTTGTAGTCGAGCATGGCAACTTGGAACTGTAAAGGTTCGTCAGTGTTGTCAATTGGGGCTGGGATGTGCTTGATGATCGTGTCAAAGACAGGCTTCATCGTGTGTTCTTGTGAGGAGATTTCTGGCTCGTAGCTAGAAGTCCCGTTCATAGCTGAGGCGTAAACCACTGGGAAGTCCAATTGGTCTTCGTCCGCACCTAATTCGATGAAGAGGTCTAAGACTTCATCAACGACTTCGGAAGGACGGGCGCCTTCACGGTCAACCTTGTTGATAACCACGATTGGGGTTAAGTGTTGATCGAGGGCCTTCTTCAAAACGAAACGGGTTTGTGGCATCGTACCTTCGTAGGCATCGACAACCAACAGAACGCCGTCAACCATGCGCATGATCCGTTCCACTTCACCACCAAAGTCGGCGTGTCCTGGGGTATCCAAGATGTTGATTTGCTTGTCGCCGTAACGAACAGCGGTGTTCTTGGACAGGATCGTAATGCCCCGTTCCTTTTCGATTGCGTTAGTATCCATGGCACGGTCGTCAATGGCCGTGTGTTCGTCTAACGTATCGGATTGTTTCAGCATTTCGTTAACCAGGGTCGTCTTCCCGTGGTCAACGTGGGCAATGATGGCAATGTTACGGATATCATCTCTGATTTTCAAGTGTATTTCTTCCTTTCGTGCTTGGTGAATTAGATGGATCACGGCATGCTTACGTCTGTAAGTACGCTTATTGTAGCGTCAATAGCTGGTAAAGTCCATCCGTATCGGCCAGCCGCATAAAAAAACTGTGACAGGGTCACAGTGAGACGTCATCTTCTTCGATTTGGAGAATATCACGTTGCGCTTTTTTCGTCGCTACTAGTACAAGATTAGATGATAACATATCGAGTGGTTTTCCGTCAATAGTCGAGACTTGAACCCCCAACTCATTTAGCAGGACTTGACCTGCCGCGATGTCCCAAGGCTTCAGGTGTGAAATGTACCCTAACGTCTTGCCATTCATGATATTAATCATTTCGATTCCGGCACTTCCCAGGACACGCATCCCCGAACTGACGTGAATAATTTCTTGCATGTGCGCCACATCATGAATCACTAAGGGACCACTGGCACCAATCAGACCATCGGCCAACGCAATATCAGCCGGTGCTGTGAGTTGCCGATCATCGGCCCAAACGCCGCCCAGTTGCGGTCCACCGTGGTACAGCACATCATTCATCACATCATAAATGTAGCCCAATTGGCCAACGCCATCCTGGTAGATGCCAATCATGATGGCAAAGTTATCTTGCTGTTTCACAAAGTTCATCGTGCCATCGATGGGGTCCACAATCCAGACGCGGCCCTCAAGACTGGTGAGGTCATCCCCAAACCCTTCTTCGCCTAAAACTTTAGCGGTGGGATCAATCTCACGAATGCCCGCCGTCAAAAATTTTTCGTTAGCCTTGTCCACGTTGGTCACTAAATCTTTACGATTCGTCTTTTCAGCGACGGTCAACGGATCCTGCATCTTGGTTAAAACGTGTTGTCGCGCCTCTCTCAATAACTTAATAATTGCGGTGTTGAGTTGCTGCCAATCTTGGCTCATGCTACGCCTGTCCTTTCATCTTAATCTGACCGTCTTCCTGCCGGGCCCGTTTCATCGTCCGGTAAATGCTATACCCGGCCGCTTCTTCAAAAGACTTGTCGAGCTGTTTTTCCATAAATTTCTGTGGAACGACCTTCTGAAATGCCCGGTAGGCATCCAGTAAGTCGCTACTAGCCACGCCGCGTGGTAATTCATACGCGTCTTCCACTCGCTGGTAGAGCGTGGTCACTGCAACGATATCCTCAGTCGACCAGTCTGGTTCTAAGGGGTAGGCATAATTATTTGGTTCCATTTAAGCGCGTCCTTCCGTTTGCTGACCGGCAATGGTCGCAATATTTTCTCGCAGCGTCGCAATCTGCTCGGCAAATTCGTGCTGCTCATCTTCAGATAAGACTAAATTAGTTAGATGCTTGACCCCACTGCCATTCACCAGCACGGGGGTCGCCGCGGCATAGACGGGCGTCTCATCGTGAATATTCGTGACCGAGGCAATCAGGGGTTGATTCGTCAAATCGGCCTCTAACAGGCGGATAAGCGCCATAGAACGCAACATCCGTTGGTCCTCCCCCGCCTCTCGTTGGAGCCAATGACCCATTTTGCCTAAATCATCCGCGTTAAATTTAGCATCCTCATTAGCCAGATACATCAAAATGGGCGCAGGCCCCACGTAGGTCCGACTCCACGCCACGATGGGCTTATCCGCCGTCCCGACGACAGCCGTCTGGATTGCCGCTACGCCGACCCCCAGTCGTTCAGCTAAGCGGTACGTGAGGAGTCGCGCCAAGGGAAAGGTTCCCAGGCCCCAGATTTGACTCTGATTCAACCCGGAGAATTTCCAGGCAAAGTAGGTCAATAATTCATCATGCTCACCACAGAAAACCAATTGGCCCTTAAACCCATTTTCCACGATTCGGTTCATGAACAGTCGCAATTCAGCGACTTCGGCCGCCGGAACGGTCTCAGCATCGGCCCGGTCAAGCAAGACCAGCCAGGTGGCTTTACCGTAGTCCACGGCCGTCCCCACCCGTAGCGTCATCTGGGGACACAGGGCACTGGCCACCACCAACGCTTGGTATCGCGGGGCGTCGTCAGTTACATTCGGGATCACAACACATTCTAGCGGCAGATCTGCCACCAGTAGTTGCCGGATAAACCGACTCGCCTGCTCAAAGTTTCCTTGAATAATCAACGTTGGTTTCATGGTGACCCTCCTTTTTGCCCAATTCACGTTCTCTCTTGCCCAGGCGCACACAGTGTGGTCCGGGCAAACGCAAGTCATAGCTCCATTATAAGTGAACGCCCGGGGATAGCAAGCTGTAACAATCAACTTTTTCTAGGCGTTTTGTAGATTAAATTGTCCTCGTCAGCGCCTACCGGGCGGGCAAAATGGGTCGGAACGCGGTGGGCAGGACGTCTGAAGCCAAAGAACGGTCTTCAGACTCGCTTTGAACCTCTGAGAACCGAGTTTCAAAGTCGCCATTCACTCATCAGGGTCTGATGAGTGAATCCCACGGCTGAACCCATTTTGCCCGCCCTCACGACTCACATTGTTGCTTATTCAACAACTCATGCAAAGGTTGATTGTCACTGCCTGCTGTCGTCCCCATCAGTGCTGCACTCGCCCTTCCCAATCATAGTGACTCATCCCCGTAACTTTACGAAAACATCATGAGACAATGCTTTGACCGCTACAACGGGTGTAAGAGCTGTAACCTTGTTATCACCACTCACACCCGTTGTAGCGCATTTTGGGTTTGGGTTAAACCCTTTTCAGGGGTCACTCACCATCAAGAGCCGGAGGAAGCCAGGTGTGGAGACGGCTGTGTCGGTGATGTTGACCGGGTGTTCTGCCCGGTCTTACATCACGGGACGACTTTGGAAACTCGCGCGCCTCAGCGAGGTTTCAAAGCGAGGTGCCGGACCGCTTCTCAGGCCGGCACCGTTCCCCACAGCAGGCGGAACACCTGGAAGCCGCAGGTGGCCAATGCCGCGTGCCCTTGAACCTGGTTTTGACCCTAAGTCCCTGACCCTAAAGCCCCAAATCAAAACCCAAGGACAGCAAAAAAGGCTACCACTACTGGTAACCTTTTCTGTAACGCTTTTAACAATCACGAGAGACTTTAGATATGGGTTGGGAAGCCCAAAGCGATATCGGCAGTTTCTTGGATTGGTTCGTTTAACGTTGGGTGTGGGTGAATGGTCAAGGCAACGTCTTCAACGTTCAAGCCGTCGTTAACGATGATTGATAATTCACCAGCCATGGTGCTGGCTTCAGGGCCAACCGCTTCGGCACCCACGATGTTCTTGTTGTCGTCATCCGTGTAGATGAACCGAACAAACCCATCAGCGGCGTCCAATGAAACGGCACGTGCGTTCCCAGCGAATGGGAATTGCGCAGTCTTGACCTTGATTCCCTTGTCCTTAGCTGCGTCGGCGCTGTAACCAACGGTCGCAATTTCAGGATCAGAGAAGCAGACAGCTGGAACACTCAGCCAGTCGTTAGCCGTCTTCTTACCGGAGATGGCACCAGCCGCAGTCTTGGCTTCAGTAAAGGCCTTGTGAGCCAATGCAGCACCAGGAACAGCGTCACCGACAGCCCAGATGTGTTCTGAAGCAGTCCGGCCTTGGTTATCGACTTCGATTTGACCATGGTCGTTCAACTTAACCTTGGTGTATTCCAAGCCTAAGTCGTCAGTGTTTGGCTTACGACCAACGGTGACCATGCAGTAGTCAGCCTTAATCGTAGATTCCTTGCCGTCGACAGCGTAGGTCACACTGACACTGTTGTCGTCTTGCTTGGAACTCTTAGCCATAGCGTTGGTGATAACATCAACGCCCTTCTTCTTCAACTTCTTAAGGACAACGGAAACCATGTCCTTAGTAAAGTTAGGCAGAATTGACTTCGTGCCTTCGAGGATCGTTACGTGAGCACCTAAGCTAGCGTATGCACCAGCTAATTCAGTCCCAACGTAACCACCACCGATAACAACGAATTCCTTAGGGATTTCTGGCAAGGCCAGACCACCGGTAGAATCGACAACCCGACCTTCAAACTTGAAGCCAGGGATTTCGATTGGGTGAGACCCGGATGCAATAATAATGTTATTGAATTCGAAAGTCTGGCCCGTATCAGTGGACATGAACTGCTTTTCACCCGTAGGCATAACCCGTAGTTGGGTGTCACTCAGGAAGACAGCTTCCCCGTTAACAACGTCAACGTGGTGCTTCTTCATCAGCATCTTAACACCGCTGGTCATCCGATCAACGACCTTCTTTTGCTTCCATTCCTGAGTCTTGGCGAAGTCGATTTCAGCTGACTTCGTTGAAATCCCGTAGGTGGAACCATCTTTAGCTTGTTCCAAACGGTGACCCGCTTGAATCAAGGCCTTAGAAGGTACACAACCAACGTTTAAGCAGACACCACCAAGGGTATCGGACTTTTCAACTAAAGTGACCTTTTGGCCTAATTCAGAAGCCCGAATGGCGGCAACGTAACCGCCGGGTCCGGCACCAATGATGACGGTGTCCTTTTTTTCAACATCTGCCATATTATTCCTACCCTTCCATTAACAACATTGCAGGATCGTGTAACAATGCCTTCATGTCGTTCAAAATATTTTGAGCTAAGGCACCATCAATCAGACGGTGATCGTAACTCAGAGAAAGCTTCAACATACGACCAACAACGATGTCGCCATCTTCGTTGACGATAGGAGCCTTTTCAATCCGGCCAACACCTAAAATAGCAACTTCAGGTTGGTTGATAACTGGGGTAAACCAGCCACCACCGATTGAGCCGACGTTAGAAATCGTGATGGAACCACCGGCCATAGAAGCTGGGCTTAACTTGTTGTCGTAAGCAGCTTGGGTGTTTTCAGTGATTTCCTTAGCAATTTCAAACATACCCTTGGAATCAGCAGCCTTGATGTTTGGTACGTAAAGACCATCATCAGTGTTGGTAGCGATACCAATGTTGTAGTAGTGCTTGTAAACAATTTCCTGAGTCGTGTCATCAATTGATGCGTTCAATTCAGGGTACTTCTTCATAACGGCAACCAAAGCCTTAACAATGTAAGGTAAGAAGGTCAAGTGGATGTCCTTGTCGGCAGCAGCTTGCTTGTACTTCTTACGGTTAGCCATTAATTCAGAAACTTCAACTTCATCGAATGAAGTTACGTGAGGTGCAATGTCCTTGGAAGTACGCATGCTCTTAGCAATGATCTTCCGCATTGGTGACATTGGTTCACGAGTTTCCAGATCTGGGTTGTCAGCGTTCCAAGGCTTGATAGCTTGACCAGTAACGGCCTTGCCACCGGCTTCGGCAGCTGGAACAGCAGCGGCTGCAGGTGCAGCGGCGCCATTGAAGTTGTCGATGTCAGCCTTGAGAACTTGACCATGATTACCAGTTGGGGCAACCAGGGTAATGTCAACACCCTTGTCACGTGCGTATTGACGGACAGATGGCATTGCCATAACTAACTTGTTAGGGTCTGAAGCGGCTGGAACACCAGTAGGTGCAGCGGCTGGAGCAGCAGGTGCTGCTGGAGCTGCGGCTGGTTCTGGTGCAGGTGCTGGCGCAGCTTCTTCAGCTGGAGCGTCGTCTGCAGAGTCGCTATCTTTCGTCAAGTCAGCAGGGGTATCTGAACCATCGTCAATGACGATCAGTGGATCGCCAATTTCAACAGTGTCCCCTTCTTGTGCAACAATTTGTGAAATAGTACCAGCAACGGGTGATGGTAATTCCGAAACAGACTTATCGTTTTGGATTTCGACTAATGTGTCGTCTTCCTTAACTGCGTCTCCTTCTTTAACAAGCCATGAAGAAATTTCGCCTTCGGCCATTCCTTCACCAAGCTCTGGGAGTTTGAACGTATAAGCCATGGGAAAACTTCCTTTCTTTCATCTAATGCAGGATGTCTCCCACATCGTTAATTTTATCGTTTAATGTTTAGATGTTATTTTTAGTAGTTGAAGATTTCGCGAGCCTTAGCTTCGATGTCATCGGAGTTAGGGATCCAGTCATTTTCAGCTTGGGCAAATGGGTAAACGCTATCTGGTGCAGCTACCCGGCCAATTGGAGCATCCAATGACATGATTTTGTCTTCAGCAATGTCTGATGCGACAACGGCGCCGACACCGGCCATCCGTTGAGCTTCTTGAATGACAACAACCTTGTGGGTCTTGTCAATGGAAGCGTAGATCGTATCAGTGTCAATTGGTGACAAGGAACGCAGGTCAATAACTTCAGCAGAGATGTTGTCCTTAGCTAAAGCATCGGCAGCGGTCAAAGCTTCGTTGACTTCAGCACTGTAGGCAACGAGGGTAATATCAGTACCTTCGCGAACAACCTTAGCGGAGTCCAACGGAACAGTGTACTTGTCATCTGGAACTTCATCCTTCATTGAACGGTAAAGTTTCAAGTTTTCCATGAACAGAACTGGATCGTCGCTTTCGATAGCAGAAATAACCAAGCCCTTTGCATCATATGGATTTGAAGGGGTAACTACCCGCAGACCTGGGGTACTTACGAAGTAGTTTTCCAAGTTATCAGCATGCATTTCGGCGGTATGAGTCCCACCACCAAATGGCGTACGGATGGTAACAGGGAAGTTCTTTTGGCCACCGAAACGGTAGTGGTCACGAGCTAATTGTCCAACAATCCCATCCATTGCTTCGAACGTGAAGCCCATGAATTGAATTTCAGGAATTGGACGCCAGCCAGTCAATGATAAACCAATAGCTAATCCAAGAATACCGGATTCAGCAAGTGGGGTATCGAAGACACGGTCTTCGCCATACTTGTCTTGTAAGTCAACGGTCGTCCGGAACACACCACCGTTTTTACCAACATCTTCACCGAAGATCAACGTCTTAGGGTCATCGCTTAAGACTTGGTCCAGACCAGAAGTGATCGCTTTGATATACGTCATTTTAGCCATGATTACTTCGACTCCTTTGCTTCGAATTCTGCAATTTGCTTCTTAACAGCTGGAGTAGGAACATTGTAAGTCCACTTCAAGAAGTCAGAAACCTTTTGTGCAGGTGCTGCTTCAGCTTCCTTCATTGCGTCTTTAAATTCGTCTTTGTATTGTTCAACTAACTTGTCTTCTTGATCTTGTGACCAAACGCCCTTGTCAGTTAAGACCTTCCGCATACGAATTAATGGATCGGCATCGAACCAAGGCTTAGTTTCTTCATCGGTCCGGTAACGAGAAGGATCATCACCAGCAGAGGAGTGAGCACCATAACGGTAAGTTAAGGTTTCAATAACAACTGGACCATTACCAGCAGCGGCATAGTCACGAGCAGCCTTTGAAACTTCGTGGACGGCCACGATATCCATCCCATCAACTTGGACGGAAGGAACACCCATGGCAACGGCCTTTTGTGCTAAGGTTTCAGCAGCAGTTTGCTTCTTCCGTGGAACGGAAATAGCCCAACCGTTGTTTTGAACGAAGAATACGGCAGGTGCTTGGTAAGCACTGGTGAAGTTAACTCCTTCATACCAGTCCCCTTGTGAAGTACCACCATCACCGGTGTAGACGAATGCTACACGGTCTTTGTCTTTGTTCTTTTGGATACCCAGAGCAACGCCGGCAGTTTCAACGTATTGGGCACCAATGATAATTTGTGGGAACATCATGTTAGGATTTTCGTGTTGATTACCTTCAACATGACCCTTTGACCATAAGAAACCTTTTGCAACGGTAGTACCGTGTTGAATCATTTGTGGTAAATCACGGTATGCAGGTAACAGGAAGTCTTGTTCCTTAAATGCGGTAACACTTCCCATTTCACTGGCTTCCTCACCGGCAGTTGGAGCATAGAAACCGAGACGACCCTGACGGGAGAAGTTCATTGTTTGTTCGTGTAACGTACGCTCCCAAACCATTTTCTTCATGAAGTCAACAAGTTGGTCATCTGAATATTTTGCCAACGTGTCTGGATCAACAACCTTGCCATCTCCATTGATGACTTGAACCGGGTGCTTATACGGATCGGCCATCGTAGCTTTGATTTTGGCAAAGTCTACAATCTGTTTGCTTCCATTAGCCATAAGTAACACTTTCCTTTCACTTGATATGAAATTGTTAACTAAAAGTGAGTTAACGTTGCGTTTCCTGACTACGTTTAAAATGTACCATTTTTTCACAGCTCTTGCAAGCCCTTTCATTGTGACAAATAAAGGGATTCGGCCAAACTCCTACTGCGAGTTGCGGTTTTACATTTTTCACTTTTTTTGAAAATAGAAACCGTTTTCTTTTCATTTCATTTCTTTTAACCGGTATGTTACAATAGTACGTAACTATATTTATTTTTGCGGAGGTAATTGCTCTTGTTTCTGATGAAAGATATTGTCCGCGACGGCGATCCCGTCCTACGCAAAGAGGCTGCGGACGTTAAGTTCCCCCTCTCAGCGGAAGACCAACAACTCGCTAAGGACTTAATGGAATACTTAGTTGTTTCCCAAGACCCAGAACAATGTAAGAAATACGGTTTGCGTGCTGGCGTTGGCCTGGCTGCTCCCCAAGTGGGTGTTTCCAAGAAAATGGCTTCCGTGCTGGTGCCCGCACCAGAAGACGGCGGCAAGTCACCGTTCACCGATGTCATCATCAATCCGGTCATCGTGTCCGAATCCGTTCAACCCGGTGCCCTGACCGAGGGTGAAGGTTGCCTCTCCGTTGATAAAGACGTGCCCGGCTTCGTGCCCCGTCACGACCGCATCACCTTACGTTACTACGACGTGACTGGTGAGAAGCACCAGATTCGCTTGAAGAACTACCCGGCAATCGTTTGCCAACACGAAATCGATCACTTACATGGCACCCTCTTCTACGATCACATCAACAAGGACGAGCCATTCGCCCGTAACGATGACATGATCATGATTGAGTAATTAACTAAAATGACGTCGCAACCCTGAAAATTGGGTGGCGGCGTTTTTTAGGCGGCTAAACGAATTTAGTGGTGAATTTCAATTCTCGGTACAAGAATCAGTTAGTGCCAAGCAAAAAGAATTCAAGTCTCGCGACGCCAACCAGGCATCTGGACTTGAATCCTTTTCGACTGAATCTCTCTATAGTAGAAACCGTAAAATTTCCAGGGAAGCTCTTCCCTTTCAAACGTGGGCCACAGCCCTATCTGACAACAATTATTTGCCGATTTCTATTAAAATCAAACGTGTTTCTTCCATTATATTGTGATTGTTTTAACAATCTATTCTTACACATCTTATCCGGAGTGTTTCAATGATCTAGGTATAGCCCCGATTTATCCCTCGCGAAGACGACCAGTGGGAGTGAACCATTAACTGAGCCGGCATGTCGCTTACGTAAACTCACACCATTCCCAAGCATCATCTAATGGAAGAACACGTCATTCGCGTTCCCGCCAATCAGTCGCTCCAACAGGACTAACGGTCCTTCATCGCCGGATCATTAAGCTTCTTTAAATCTTTTAAGTATTCCACGGTAGATTCGTTCATGAGGTAGGCCACGTCCACGTGGAGCTGCCCCTCGTACAACCAGATGTCACTGACCACAAATGCCGGCCCGGCCACGACCGCTTTGACTTGATGATCCGCACTAAAACTAGCCAGCGCTTCATTGAAGGCTGTTTCCAAGTGCGGTAACCGGCGATCCGTATCCATTCCGGTTGGCATGGCATACTCAAAGACCATCACGCCCCGGCCCCAGACATCGGCCACGGTCACCGCCGAACTAATTTGACACTCTTCTTCGGTCAGCACATCATCATTCACCAACCGTTGGAGCGCGGCCTTGACCGCCACATCCGTTTCATCCTGGGCGTTTCGCCGCACCATTCTGGTCGCTCGTTGCACGATCATTCGGTGAATCACAACGTAAATAACCAACGCAATAATGATGCCAATAATTATTTCCACTATTAGTGCCATGGCGACTCCTCCGTTCACTTTACACTAGTTTCATCATAGCATGTTTTACGGTCTAGGGGTAATTCTATACAATCAGCTGAAACTATGCTAAAATTGTGCTAATTGTTGTGTAAGCAACCCGCAGTTCGGCAGGACATAAATAATTCATCGTTCGCTCACGAATTGACGAATTAAATCGTTTAAATTGAAGGAGTTTTGTCTGTGATTTATAAAGTATATTACCAAGAAGATAACAAGCGGAATCCTAAGCGCGAGGATACGCATTCCCTTTACCTGGAGGCCCCAACCGAGGTTGAAGCCCGGGCACAAGTGGAAGCACACACGGACCACAATATCGAATTCATCGAAGCTATTGAAGGCAACGACTTAGCTTACGAGCAACAGAATCCGAATTACAAATTAACGGAGTTCACTGAATGAACAAATTAAACGTCAAAAATAACGAGACCGCTATCTTTGGCGTGGGTGGACTTGGCGAAATTGGGAAAAACACTTACGGGATTCAATTTCAGGATGAAATCATCCTAATTGATGCCGGGATTAAATTTCCAGAGGACGAATTATTAGGAATCGATTATGTGATTCCTGATTACCAGTACCTCGTTGAAAACCAAGCCAAAATCAAGGCGCTAGTGATTACCCACGGCCATGAAGATCATATTGGCGGTATTCCTTATTTATTAAAGGCACTCAACGTTCCCGTTTACGCGGGGCCGTTAGCCTTAGCTTTAATCAAGAACAAGCTTGAAGAACACGGATTACTTAAATCGACTGAACTACACACAATTGATGATGATACTGTGCTTAAATTTCGGAAGATGAGTGTCACCTTCTTCCGGACGACCCACTCAATCCCTGATACCTTGGGGGTTGCTGTCCATACACCAGTCGGCACGATTGTGGAAACGGGTGACTATAAGTTCGACTTAACACCCGTTACCAACCAGCCGCCTGATCTACAAAAGATGGCCAAGCTGGGTGAAGAAGGCGTTTTGTGCTTGATGTCTGATAGCACGAACGCTGAACGCCCTATCTGGACGAAGTCAGAAAAATGGGTGGGTAAATCCATCCGTAAGATCTTTGACCAAGTCGAGGGCCGGGTCATCTTTGCCACCTTCGCTTCGAACATTTCTCGGATTGAAACTGCCTGTGAAACAGCACTGGCCCACGGTCGTAAGATTGCGGTCTTTGGCCGTTCCATGGAAGCAGCCATTGTTAATGGTCGAGAACTCGGGTACTTAAACATCCCCGACGAAGCGTTAGTTGACGCCAATACCATTCGCTCCATGCCGGCGAACAAGGTCATGATTCTCTGTACCGGTTCGCAAGGTGAACCCATGGCGGCCCTTTCACGGATCGCTAACGGGACCCACCGGCAAATTGCCATCCAGCCGGGTGACACCGTCGTCTTCTCTAGTAACCCAATCCCTGGGAACACCATCTCAGTCAACCGGGTCATTAACGAGCTAGAAGAAGCCGGCGCCAACGTCATTCATGGTAAGGTCAACAACATTCATACTTCCGGTCACGGTGGTCAAGAAGAACAGAAGCTGATGCTCCGGCTGATGCAACCGAAATTCTTCATGCCAATTCACGGGGAATACCGGATGTTGAAGATTCATACCGAACTGGCTGAACAATGTGGGGTTCCCCTCGATCACAGCTTTATCCTGCAAAATGGGGACGTTCTCGCTCTCACCCAGGATTCTGCTCGGGTCGCTGGCCACTTCACTGCTGGTGACGTCTACATTGACGGCTCTGGCATCGGTGACATTGGCAACGTCGTGTTACGCGACCGTCAATTGCTCTCCGAAGAAGGCCTGGTGGTCGTAGTTGCCACGATTGATCTCAAGAACCAAGAGATCAAGGCCGGTCCTGACCTGCTTTCTCGTGGGTTCGTCTACATGCGAGAATCCGGCGAGCTGTTGAACGAAGGTCGGCGGCGCGTCTTCCAGACGATCCGTCGGGCGATGCGCAATCCGAAGGCGACTGAAGCCTCCATTCGCAACGCGGTCATTGATGACCTGCAAAACTTCTTGTTTGAGAAGACTGAGCGGCACCCAATGATTCTGCCAATGTTCATCATGACTAAGTAATTTACCTAAAGGATTCGAGACCAGTCGTCTCGGGTCCTTTTTGGTTGCATAGTTTCCATGAAAACGTTGTCATTTAGCCATTTACGAACCCATTGGCGTCTTAATTATTACAACTAAGGAAAGTCGACGATAATCACTAGGCACCCCGCTGGTTTTCGTTTATAATGAAATGGACTAAAAATTGAGAGGAGCAGTACGGTGACTGTCCAGTTCTATATCATCCTAAATGAACATGCAGGAAGTGGCCAGGCCGCTACACTTTGGCCCCAGATTAAGGCGCGCCTTGATGACGCCCAAGTCTCCTACCAACTAGCTGTTTCGGAGTACGCCCACCACGCCATTCTGTTGAGTGAGCAATTTGCCAAACAACTCCCCGATGAACCCCACCAAAATTGGGTAGTTCTCGCCATTGGGGGCGACGGCACCCTGCACGAGGCCATTAACGGTCTCACCAAGCAACCCCGGACTTACCCGATTCCGGTTAGCTACATTCCGATTGGGTCCGGCAACGACTTTGCCCGCGGTGCCGGCATGGCCACGAAATGGGAAGACGCCTTTGATCAGGTCATCCAGTGTACCCACGCAACCAATTATGATATTGGTACGTACGATGAAACGATTAAACATGAACATGGTGTCTTCACGAATAATTTGGGTATCGGTTTCGATGCGGCCATCATCACGAAGGCCAATCAATCCAAAGCCAAGGTTTGGCTCAACAAGCACCACCTGGGTTCCCTATCTTACCTGGCGTCGGCATTAGATGTGTATTACAACCAATCTGGTTTCACGTTGACCGTCCACGTGGGCAATCAGCGAGACATCTATGCCAACGCCTTCTTGGTGACTACAACTAATCACCCCTACTTCGGGGGTGGCGTTGGCATCGCCCCGGGGGCCACGATTGAAGATCATCAGCTCCACCTAGTGGTTATCGAGAAGCCCAACTTCTTGAAGCTGATGTGGTTAGCCCTACGGCTCGTATTTAAGCGTCATTTGACGTCTAAGGCCGTTCACTACTATCAGGCATCAAAGGTCCACCTCACCGTTCCAGCCATCGAATACGGCCAATTAGACGGTGAAGAGATGGGCGGACGTTTCTTCGACGTCTACGTTGGGGTTAACCAGTATCCCTTCTGGTTTGATTTAACCATTTAACGAGGTTCTTACTTTAAAAGCCGTAGCATCACTGGACAAACGTCCTAGTGATGCTACGGCTTTTTGTATACACCAATGTTGGTATTTTGACATCTGCCAGCGGTCATCTACCAAATTTGCCCAGCAAAAAAGGAGCCTGGGATCATAACACCCCAAACTCCTCGATAGGTTTTTAGTTAATCTTCCGAAGCATCCATTGCTTCCAGAATCATGTCCAGCTGAGCGCACTTATTGGATAGGTCATGCATTTCCTCGCCGTAACGGGGCTCAATTCGCACCGTTTCCGAACTAGAACAAACACTCTCAGACTCTTTCCGCTTAAGCGTGGCTAACTGTGAATTAGCTTGCCGGTATTCTTCCAGAATCTCAATTCGATTACTCATCAATACACAACTCCTTCAACCAGGTTTATTTATGATTACTCGTCTGTCTCTAAATGACAAAAAGTATCATAACACTTGGTCACGGATTTGTTAACGATAATCTTAACTTTTTTCGGCAATTTGGCCAAAGTGGCTAAACCCCCGCTTCGGATGAAACCGCTCTACTTCAGCGTCCCTGCGAAGGAAGGCATGAAGTACTTACTGATGGACTGTACCTTAACGTTTTGACCAGGTTCTGGTGCCGCAACAAATTGGTTGTTGCCTAAGTAAATGGCATCGTGGTACGTGGCCCCTTTAGATCCCCAGAACAGGATGTCCCCAGGCTTAGCTGAGCCCACAGAGTGCGTGGTAACATAGCTTTCTTGAGAGACCGTGTTATGTGGCAGGCTGACGCCCTGGGCGTGCTGGTAAACATAAGCGACCAGACCAGAACAGTCCATCCCACTCAAGGAAGACCCGCCCCAGACGTAAGGAATGTTGGCTGAAGCTAACTTCAAGGCCAAGCCCGTGACGGAACCTGAGGTCAAGCCACTGGTGCTAGCCTTCTTCTTGGTACTGCTGCTAGTCGTCGCAACGGCCGCCGTTGAACTGGACGTAGATCCTTGGGCCGCAGAAGCGGATGAAGTGGTCTGATTGTTCACGGCAGAACGCGTCGTGGTCTTGAGCCGCTTCGTCTTCTTAGCCGCAGTCGTGGCCGTCGCGTTTTGACTGCCCGTTTGCGTTACCGCACTGCTACTCGTGGCAGCTGGTGTACTTGTCTTGCTCTGTACGGCGCTTTGACTCGTCGTTGACTGGTTAGCTGCCGCGCTAGTTTGACTCTGGCTCGTCGTACTTTGACTGGTGGCACTTGACGTGGACCGTACCAAGGCTGCCCGACTGCGCCGTTGCGTCGTTGCCGTGGCATTGCTAGTTGGCGTCTGGTTGCTTGTTGTTGATTGTGATTGACTGGCAACTGAAGAAGACGTCGTCGTATTCGTGCGCGACGTGGTACTCTGGCTTGACACACTTGATGAAGGCGCCGTTACTGATGAGCTAGCAGCCGACTGGGTTGACGGTTGTGCCGCCGTCTGATGCTTCATCGTGGAACTCGTTGAAGCTGATTGACTAGTCGTTTGCGAACCAGTTTGGCCCGTTGAGGATTTCGCCTGACTTGTCGCCGTCGTTGATGATGACTGGGCGGTACTACTCTGCCCCGTCGATGCTGCTGACGTTGAGCTGGTTGACTTCGCCGCGCTCGTCACCGTGGAGCTACTAGTAGCTGCGGCGGTTTGTTGCTTTTGCTTACTTGCAGCCGCCTGCTGTTCAGCCACAATCTGGGCTTGAACGGCGTTGGCCTTCTGCGTTGATTGACTGGTTGCGCTAGGCGCTGCCTGACTAGTCGTGCTGTCGCCCTTAGTTGCGCTCGCTTGTGGAATGGTCAACTTCTGGCCGACGCTTAACATATCGCCGGACATATCATTAGCCTTCTGTAACTGGGCCACTGTTAAGTGGTAGGTCTGGGCGAGATCCCATAAGGTATCGCCGAACTTCACTGTGTATGACTGCTTAGCGGTCTTAGCTGACTTGACTTGCAAACGTTGACCAACAAAGATTAAATCGGTCTTGCCGTCAATTGAATTCTGTTGTTCTAAATCCTGAATAGAAACACCGAGTTTTTGTGAAAGGTCCCACACGGTGTCTCCTGGCTTAACTTGGATGCTGTCCGCATTTGCGGTAATAGTTGCGCCCGCCGCGAAAGCCCCAATGGCCCCGACGACCCCAACAACTGCTTTGGTTTTTCGTTGTCCTGTACTCATCTTCACCAACACGTCCTTTTATGACTTTAGATTTTTTCAAACAAAGTGAACGTGGTCACACGCCGATCAAGCGCAATCCCGTTCGTTCATAGTCAATACGAATCACAAACTAATAGTACCACACGTTTTCCCAGTTCCTTGTGAAATATTAAGGAATTGTTAACGGATTTTTTAAGCTGAACCAGTGTTCCCTTTGACGTTTTCTGAAATACGACATGTTCTTGAAAGCCCTTTCTATCGCCATTTTCTTTCACTTATTATTCAAACGTTTGTTCTTTTTCATTCATCAACTGGTTACCCGCCACTATCACATATTTGCAGAAGCGTCACATTTTACGATTAATTGCAGAATACAAGTTAATATTGAGGGCGCTTTCTGCATACTACAAGTATTCACCTGACCGCCGACTTTGTGAAAATAAAAAAAGCGCACAAAAAAACGGGAGCTAAACTCCCGTTAATTCGTTAACCCGCCGTTCTTACTAACTTTTAACCGACTAAGCTCTTAAACCAGTTGACGACTTTTTGCCAGATTTGCACAATGAAGTTCTCTGCTTTCTGGGCATCCGCACTGTTGGCAAAGTCTTTCACACCAGCCATTTTGTCCCCAATACTATTTGCTAGGTTATTGGCAACATTCGTCACGTTGGTGACATAATTCTTACTGGTTGAGACTGGGGCTTGTTGTACCTTGCTTAACGCGATGGCAATATTAGTGATTTGGGTGGAACTCGTTTGACCGTCAATGCCTTGTTTAGCCAGGGCCTTTTGCAGCATCTCTTCAATGTCCGCCTTGGTGGCCAGGTCATTCCCGTCTTGCCGTTGCTTGGCCAAGTCAGAAGAAACGGACCCCACCGCTGACATCAGCTTCCCTGGGTATTTCTTATTACTACTGTTGGAATCAATGGCTGGTTGAGTCGCATCCAGCACACCGTTAGCGGCTTGGGTGTTTTCTGAGTTCAACGTTAACCCATCCGCAGCCAGGGCCTTGTACACCCCGGTCAGCGCAGATTCACCGGAAACGGATTTGTCCGCCGTCACGGTGATGATCACGTCCTTGACCCCCGCCATGGTGGCGACCATCGCGTACTGCTGTGAGGTGACTTCGGTAATGTTATTGCTTCCATTGTATTCAGCGATGTTAACCTTGACGCCGGTTCCCGGATCAGCTGGCGCCAATGCCACGGAACTGATCATGCTGGCATCGGTCGTTCCGGCTGAGTTTAGGTACTGGGCGTAGTCACTCCCCGTTGCCGTTAAGGCCGTGTAATTTGATTTTACCCCTAGGGCAGAAGCAACCGTATCCTTGTCCTCACTGGCTAAACCAGCGCCGTAGACCACGTAGGCCTTGGACAGTGCCTTGGTTTGCACGGTGCTGCCACTGGTTGCGGAACTGCTGGTACTCGTGGTATCAGTGGAACTATCCGTCGTGTCGGCGTGAACTGCCAACGTTTGACCGCCGATGCCGACTGCTAATAAGGCCGCGGCCAATCCTAAAACTACGTGTTTCATTTTCATTAGAATGTTCCTCTCTTCTCGTTAGAATACTTCCCCCAAAAACAAGTATAGCAGGTCCCCACACGTTGCGTGGAGTCCTGCCATGAATTTAGAGAATTCTTCAGACTTGCTTTATTGCCAGAAACGCCGGGCACCCGCATATTCTGGGGCTAAACCGGTCGCCGTCATCGAGACTAACTGCACCGCTTCACCGGGCTTGGGCGCATGTAACATTTTCCCACTGCCGGCATACAGGCCAACGTGGTGAATCTCACCCGTGCCGTGTTCCCGAGCAAAGAAGACTAGGTCACCGATGGCCAATGCTTCGGGCGCAACTGGGTAGCCATTGGCAAATTGATCCTGCGCATCCCGGGGAATCATGTAACCCAATGCCCGGTGTAGCGCGTAGATCAAGCCAGAACAGTCGAAGCCTTGCGGCGTGATGCCCCCCCACAGGTAAGGTGTGTCCAGGAATTGTTTGCCCAAGGTCAGGAGCCGGCTGCCATCATCGGTACCCTCGACGCCCAGTGTGGCCGCGGCGGCCGTGATCCAGCCATGACCTAGCGGCGTAACCACTTGGATCCACTCGCTGTCCTGACCTGTCGTCGGTAAAATGGTCCCCAATGGCAGGTCCATCAGGGGTTGTTTGTTCTCATCCAGGAGTTGGGTAACGGGATGGGCTAACCGCACCGTGGTCGTTGGATAATCGAGTTCCTCATCACTGGTGGTCAGTTGCGTTAATGGAATCCAACCAGGATAACCGCGTCGTTCCTGCCGACTACTTTGCCGCGTCACAAAAACGTGGGCCCATTCGCCCTCGACCCGGTCTAAAATCACCCGATCATTAAACAGGGCCTCAGTGACCACGCGATTCTTATCCGCGAGTTGTTCCCGTTCCGCTGGTTTTAAGCTCGCTAACCAGGTCGTTAGGTTGCCATCCTTTAAGTAAGGTCGATCCGTTTTTGTGACGGTCGTTGGTGTAGACCACACCAGCGCTGTCGGTACCTTGATCCGTCGAATATCCATTAAAAACCGCCTCCAGTGTCTTTACCCCCAATATACCAATAATTTTAACAACTTACTAGGTTTGGACGAAAACTTGTTACGTTGAAAATCAATTGGTTGGTATTTTCGCTCCCCGACGGCGGATTCAAGGCGCCCTGCTGTGGGGAACGGTTCCAGCCAAAGGACGGGCTTCCACCTCACCTTTGAGCCCAGGGTGCGGTCTCAAAGGTTGCCCCGTGGGCTAGGCTGGGAAAACACCCCAGCCAAGACCACCGACACAGCTGACCGCCTTGATCCGCCTCTGGTCCGCTGACATCGACCGTTCATTTTCAACAACAATCGTCAAACAACAATCATAACCCTTTTCGACCGACTAGATCATCTTGTAGATAATAACATGCTTGCTGTAACCCGCGTTAGCCAGTTCATTCCCACCAGAACGCAACAAAGCCAGGACCCGCGTCCCAGCTTTGCTGTCTCCGATGTGTGTTGTTTCCCCGAATATTGGTTACTTATTTAATCACGTTAGCTTAGTGCTAAGTAAGCTTGCACCACGCGTTCTGGTGTGAAGCCCGCCATCTCGGTGACGGTACTTCCTGGACCACTGGCGCCGAACCGTTCCTGGGTGAGCATGATGCCGTCCAGACCCGTGTATTGGCACCAGCCTAAGCCACTGGCCATTTCCACGGCGACCCGGCGGCGCAAGTGCCGCGGGAGAATCCGTTCCTGGTACTCGGCAGATTGCGCATTGAATTTTTCAAAGCTTGGGAGCGAAACGACGCGAACGTCATGGCCGAGCGCACTTAATTTTGCCTGTGCGGCCAAGGCCAGGTTCACTTCCGAACCGGAAGCCATCAGGATACCTTCCGCCTCATCGTGGGCATCTGCGACCACGTAACCACCTCGCTTGACGCCCGCCTTAACAGCCATGGGCCGTGGCAACGTCGCTAAGCCTTGACGGGACAGGACGATAGCCGTTGGATGGTCCGTCGCCTGAATCGCCGCCAACCAAGCCGCTGCGGTCTCATTGCCATCGGCTGGCCGGTAGACCGTTAACCCCGGAATTGCGCGTAGAGCGGCTAATTGTTCAACGGGTTCGTGGGTCGGACCATCTTCCCCCACCGCCAGAGAGTCGTGGGTAAACACGTAGGTCACTGGCAGGTGTTGAATCGCAGCCAACCGAATCGCTGGCTTCATGTAATCGGAGAACACGAAGAACGTTGACCCGTAGATTCGGGTGCCACCGTGTAAGGCAATCCCGTTCATCGCTGCCGCTTCGGCAAATTCCCGTACCCCAAACCACAAGTTTTTCCCGCGAGGATTTTCAGCGCTGAACCGCTCACTGTCGGTCACCGCCGTCTTGTTCGAGCTAAACAGGTCCGCGGACCCACCCCACAGGTTAGGAACCGCTGCACTCAGCCGTTGGAGAACTTCATGACCGCTGGCCCGCGTAGCTAACTGGTCCTTCTTGTAATACGTTGGCAGTTGCGTAGCCAGGTCATCGGGCAACGCCTGGCTGATGCCCTGCGCAAATTGCGTAGCCAATTCTGGTTCCACGTCGGAATAACGGGCAACTAGGTTCGACCATTCTTGGTGGCTCGCCCAGCCGCGAGCCTTGATGGTCGTCATGAACCGTTCGTGCACGGTGGCGGGCACCGTAAAGGGATCACAGTCCCAGTGATAGTTCTGCCGCGTCGTGGCCAAATCCGCCTCACTGAGCGGTGCCCCATGAACCTTGTTCGTTCCTGCGGCGGGGCTCCCGGCCCCAATCTGCGTCTTGACCTCGATCAGGGTTGGCCCGGATTGATTATTCTTGGCCGTGCGAATGGCCCGGTCAATGGCTTCTAGGTCCTCGCCATCGGCGACCCGCAGGTAGTTCCAACCATAGCTTTCAAACCGTTGGCCCACGTCATCCTGGCAGGCATTGCTTAGTGGCCCATCCAGTGAAATATCATTTGAATCATACAAAACAATTAACTTATTGAGTTGGAGTTGGCCAGCCAAGCTAGCGGCTTCGGCGGCAACCCCTTCCATCAAGTCACCGTCGCCACACAACGCGTACGTATAGTGGTCGACCACGTTTAAATTCGGTTGGTTGTACATTGCTCGTAAATGGCTTTCGGCCATGGCCATCCCAACCGCCATGCCGATACCTTGGCCCAACGGCCCGGTCGTCGCGTCCACCCCAGGGGTCACGCCGACTTCGGGATGACCCGGGGTCTTACTGCCCAGTTGCCGAAAGTTCATTAGATCATTACGGCCTAAGGCAAAGCCACTAAGGTGAAGCAGGCTGTAGAGCATCGCTGACCCGTGTCCCGCAGAAAGGACGAACCGGTCGCGGTTGAACCACTGTGGAAATGAGGGGTCAACCCGCAGGTGCCGAGAAAATAACACGTAAGCCATCGGTGACGCCCCCAACGGCAGACCGGGATGGCCCGACCGTGCCCGCGAGATCATATCCATGCTTAACATCCGCACGGCAGTGACCGCTTGTGTATCCGTTTCATCAAAATCCATTTGGTTAGTAACGACTTCTTCATTCAACATTTTTAAATAACCTCACTTAAATCGGCCGGACCAATCACGGCCTTGTTTTTGGTTGATGTTCCCAATTCGTTGATCTTACCGGTAAAATCGCCAATCGCTCATCGACTTTCATCACTATACCAATTTAAAATGATTAATGCAACCCCTCTTAAGAAAGTTGTTAGGCCGGCGATTCTAAACGTTAAAAATCAGCTATACCAAATAGACCGATTTGAATAGTTTGCAACCGGTTGTCCCAAAACGCAAAAAAAATCGCAAACTTTTCCGAAAATTATCGGTTAAGTCTGCGATTTGACTATCTGTTTTCTGAAAGATTATTTTTGGCTAGCAGCTTCGATTTCAGCAACCGTGGGAATCGATGGCATCGCGCCTAAACCTTGAACAGTCAAGGAACTAGCGCGTTGGGCAAAGACCAAGGCCGTGGCCACGTTGCTCAAATCTGGCTTTAACTGTGAACTCAGGGCCCCAATGAACGTGTCCCCGGCAGCCGTGGTGTCGACGGCGTGTACCTTAAAGGCTGGCACGAAGCCGGATTCCTTGGCGTTAGCGTAGTACGCACCCTTGCTCCCGACCGTGATGATCAGGTTCTTCACGCCCATCTCACGGAATTTCTTCGCATTGGCATCCATCGAGGCTTCGTCAGTCACTTCGATACCGGTCAGCTCAGCACTTTCCGTTTCGTTAGGCACCACCAGGTCCGTGACCTTCAGGATTTCTGGGTCGATCTTCGCAGCTGGTGCGGGATTCAAAATGGTCGTGACCCCGTGTTGTTTGGCAACTTTAAACGCTGCCAGGGTGGCTGCTTGTGGCGTTTCAAACTGGGCGATCAGGAAATCAGCCTTCGCAATTTCATCTTCACGGGCAATGACTTCGTCCGCTTTGATCTGTTGGTTGGACCCGCCGTAAACCAAGATACTGTTTTGGCCAGCTTCATCCAAGAGAATGAACGCAGAACCGGTCCCGACCGTCTTATCCGTGATGATAGCACTGGTATCGATGCCGTCGTTGTTCAGGGATTCCACCATGAACCGACCGGCGTCGTCGTTACCGACCTTACCGATAAAGCTGGTTTCAGCACCGGCCCGGGCAGCAGCAACCGCTTGGTTGGCACCTTTCCCACCGGCAGCGCTACTCTTGTTTTCCGTTGACAACGTTTCCCCAGGTTGGGGCATCCGAGCAACTCGCAGCGTCGTATCGACGTTTAGACTTCCGAGAACCGTAACTTTGTTTGACATAATTTACCTTCACTCCTTAAGCAGTGTTTAAAATTGTAAAACGTTTTACTCAATGCTGACACACCGAGGGTATCCGTTTAGATTACCCTTAGCGTATCATGTTTCGAAAAGGCTTACAAGAACTAACTGAAATTTATTTCAAATGCGCCGTGCTTTCGCGTTCACGCAGGTCGACCGGTAAGTCTACCAGCTGTGCCGCCTGCCGTTGATCCTTGATGCGATTGATCAACAGCCCGGTTGCCTGCTGGCCCATGGTCACAACGGGTTGGTGAATCGTGGTTAGCTTGGGCACCACGTACTCGTCCAAGTCAATATCATCGTAACCCAGGACTGAAATATCGTTGGGCACCGACAGCCCCTGCTCGTGCAACCCGCGCATCAAGCCCAACGCTGTTTCGTCGTTGATGGCAAAGACTGCGGTCGGGTGCTGCGCCAGAACGGCCGCCGTGGCCTGGTAGCCGCCCAACTTGGTCATGGCCGAATGCACGATGGCATTTTCCGGCAGATTCACGTGGTGTTCAGCCAACCGGTGTTTAAACCCAGCCAACCGAATCTGCAGGTTTTGGGTCGGATCATCGGGCATGACGACCGCAATCTTCTCGTGGCCCAGCGCCAACAGATGATCTGCGGCGAGCTGGCCACCCTGCTCATCATTGATCTGCACGCGGTCCACACTCGGCCCCCCGTTTTGGTCAATCAACAGGTACGGAATGCCGTTCTTTTTTAAAATATTATCGATAGCTTCGGCCGTGATTGAGGCACTGGCAATGATGAGACCGTCGACTGCCCGCTTGATCAGTTCCTCCAGGTAGTAGCTCTCTAGCTTTTCATCATGATTGGCCCCAAAGATTAAGGGAATGAAGTGCCGTTCCCGGCTGGTTTCTTGTACCCCGCGGATGAACATACTGAAGAAGGGGTTCCCCAGGTTCGGGACCAGGACACCAATCGTCTGGGCCGACTTCATAATCAGGTTGCGGGCGTTGAAGTCGGGCACGTAGCCCATCTCCTCTTGCAGCTGATGGACCCGCCGCCGAGTATCCAGACTGAAGCGCTCGCCCTTACCGTTTAAAATTTGCGAAACCGTTGTGACCGAAACGCCCGCCGCTTCAGCAAGGTCCCGGATCGTTACTTTACGTGTCATAGCCAACCTCCACCGTCTAGATTTAACCGCTCTGCCGACTGCAGGAAAACTGTCATCGTCAGTACACTCAGGACAGTAAAAATGAAATCACCCGTTCCCGCCGGCAGATTCAAGGTGCCCTGCCGTGGGGAACGGCCCCAGCCTGAGGGGCGGTCTGGGGTCTCGCCTTGAAACCTCGCTGCGGTTCGCGAGTTTCCAAGGTCGTCCCGTGGTCTAAGCTGAGAAAATCCCTCAGCTAAGGCCACCGACACAGCAGGGCACCTTGATCTGCCTCTGGTCACTCAAACGGGTGCATTCATTTTCACTATCGCGTACTGACACTGTTTTCCTTGTGAGTCAGCGGTTCCACTCATTATTGAACTTTTTGGCAACTAACGGCCAGTGTATTACCGTACCGCTGATTACGCTAGCACCAAGTTTAACCTATGTTTTATTATACCCCATGGCACGCGGGATTTTGCGACTATTTTAAAAATTTCAGCGTTTGACTCTTTTCACCTGCAACGTATTTACACAGTTACCCGCAGATGACGGTTAGCATAGTGGTTTACCCGTCCAAATAGGTCATTTTTTGGAGACCATTTGTAAAATTGGTCCACCCAATTCCAGCCAACTGTGACTTTCAGTTTTACTTCAACCGCGAATTTACTCGCCAAATCTGCCGAAAAAAAGGACCAAATTCACGGTTGCCCGTCAAATTTAGTCCTTTTCGCTTAATCATTAAGCCTTTAAAATTTTATCGATTGCTGCTACTTGTTCTGGGTCGAATTCCAAGTTTTGAACGGCTTTGATGTTTTCGTTCAAGTGTTCTGGCTTGGAAGCCCCCGTGATGACACTGGTGATAACCGGGTTGTGTAATAACCAGGCTAAGGCCATGTGGGAGAGCTTTTGGCCCCGGCTCTGCGCAATCTTGTTGAGTGCTTGGAGCTTTTGGACCATCTTGTCACGACCGTTGTCCAGGACGAATTCGTTGGACCAGTGAATGTCCACGTCTTCAGGAATTCCGTCGAGGTACTTGTCCGTCAATAATCCTTCGGACAGCGGCCCGTAAGCGATGGCCCCAGCGTTGTTTTGAGCCAGCATGTCAAACAAGCCATCATCATTAGCGGTTTGGTTCAACATGTTGTAAGAAACTTGGTCCACGACGAACGGCGTGTGCAAGTCCTTGAAAATCTTGATCATGGCTTCGGCTTGTGGCTTCGTGTAGTTGGAAATCCCAACGTACAGTGTCTTCCCTTGGCGAACTAAGTCGTCCAAGGCCACGGCCGTTTCTTCAGGAGCCGTTTCGGCATCAAATCGGTGGCTGTAGTAAATATCCACGTAATCCAACCCCATTGCCTTCAAGGAACGATCCAAAGAGGCCGTCAAAGCCTTTCTAGAGCTCATTTGACCATAAGGGCCAGGCCACATATGGAAACCAGCCTTACTACTGATGACCAATTCATCACGGTATGGCATCAATTCGCGGTGCAAAACCTCACCAAAGAGGCTTTCCGCAGCGTAAGAGCCAGGACCATAGTTTGCCGCCAAGTCGAAACTAAAAATACCGGCGTCGAAGGCCTTCAGGATAATGTCGCGGGTGTCGCCATAGTTAGCGTTCTCCCCGAAACTGTGCCACATCCCAAAAGAAATTGCGGGTAATTGGAAACCCGTATTTCCTGCCCGGCGAACCGGCATTTTGTCGTAACGGTGTTCATCTGCAAGATACATTCTGCCACATTCCTTTCCACTTATACCTGAGTTAAAGTATAGAGAATTGGTGTGGACCAGTCAAGTTTCTTGCCAATTTTAATGTTGTGAATCGTTCAATTTAACCGCTTGTGAAACGTGTCCACCGGTAGCTTCCAGCAAGGCCTTCGCCTCCGCGATGGTCCCCTTCGTTTCAATCAACACGATGGCGAGCGGCACATTGTTGTCTGACCGTTCCAAGGCCCGTTCCGCGGCCAGCGTGGACGTCTGCGTCGCTTCGGCAATGATCTTCTTGGCCCGTTCAAACGTCTTGTCGTTGGTTGGCACGACGTTGATCATCAGGTTTTGATAGACTTTGCCCGTCTTGATCATGATCCCCGTGGACAACATGTTCAGAACCATCTTTTCGGCAGTCCCAGCCTTTAACAGCGTGGCCCCAGTAATGATTTCCGGTCCCACGACCGGTGTGATGGCGTAGTCGGCTAGTTCGGACAGCGGACTTCCCTCGATACAGGAAAAACCAATGCCCACGGCACCATGGTCCTGCGCATACTGCAGAGCAGCCAACGTGTAAGGCGTCTGGCCGGAAGCGGCACTCGCAATCACCACATCCTTGTCGGTCAAGTCAACGCCAGCCATATCGTTTTGCGCCAGCTCAATCGAATCTTCTGCCGCCTTGACTGTGTGGGTCAAAGCGTCCGTGCCCCCGGCAATCAAGCCAAAGGTCTGCTCACCACTCAGCCCATAGGTCGGTTGCAGCTCGGTCGCATCAATCACGCCGAGCCGGCCAGAAGTCCCGGCCCCCACGTAAATCAAGCGGCCCCCCTGGTCAAAGAGTGGGTACGCAGCATCAATCGCCGCTGCGATTTGCGGCAATTGCTTTTGTACGGCGCGCGCTACGCGGTGATCCTCCCGGTTGATCGTCGCAACCATTTCTAACGTGGACTCTCGATCAATGTGTGTTGACCGGTGATTCCGTTGTTCTGTCAGTAAATCATCAAATTGCATCGTGTCGGCCTCCAAATCCGCAAGTTTCACGGTTATGTATTCGCTTTCATAGTTACTACCCTAGGTATAACATGTTTCATATTTAATTTCAATTCGGATTTGATTTTCAAGTAAATTTCTTCGTCATTATCGTAAACAAAAAAGTGCAAGGCCGGTGCCATCCGCTTTCATGGAAAATCAAAATTTTACCTATCATTTAGTTAACATTTACTAAATAGGTTGCTCATTGGGTATGCCTCCGGAGGGGTGAAAACTGTGCTAACCATTCCCAACGGCAGATTCAAGGTGCCCTGCTGTGGGGTCGGTTCCAGCCTGAGAAGCGGTCTTCCACCCCAGCTTTGTGACTGAGAATCGGTCACAAAGATTGTCCCATGTTCTAAGCTGAGAATAAATCACTCAGCTAAGAACATCGACACAGCTGTTCGCCTTGATCCGCCTCTGGTCACTAACATCAGCCACAGATTTTCACCATTTGGCCCCTCAGACACACAAAAGGTCGTGTCAAGAAATGCCTTTCAGCATATTTTCTAACACGGCCTGCATAAACAATTTAAATTTTAAAATGTAAAACTGAAAAGTCCAAACGAACTTAACCCTGCTGCCAGCCGAAGTCAGCCAGACACGCAGACGGCTGTGTCGACGGCGTTAGCTGAGTGGTTTGCTCAGCTTACCCCGTGGGACGTGTTGGGAAACGGGCGATTCTCAGCCCGGTTTCCAACCGAGCCGGAGGACCGCACCTCAGGCCGCAGGCGTTCCCCACAGCAGGCGGAGTGTCTCAGACACACAAAAGGCCGTGTCAGAAGTCACACCTCTCAGTGCAATTCCCAACACGACCCACATAACCCACTTAAACTTTCAAAAAGTAAAACCGGAAAGTTCGAACAATATCATCACCGGTTAATTCCGTGTCAGCCGTGAGGGCGGGAAAAATAGCCTCAGCCGTGGGATTTTCTAAGTGCTCTCCTTAGAAAATGGCGACTTTGAAGCTCGTTTCCCAGAGGTTCAAAGCGAGTCCCGAGACCGCTCTTTGGCTCGGGGCGTCCTCCCCACCGCGTTCCAGGCTATTTTTCAACCCCAACCAGCAAACCAGGGAAAGTCCCAAAGAACTTAACCTTGCTGCCAGCCGAAGTCAGCCAGACACGCAGACGGCTGTGTCGACGGCGTTAGCTGAGTGGTTTGCTCAGCTTACCCCGTGGGACGCGTTGGGAAACGGGCGATTCTCAGCCCGGTTTCTAACCGAGCCGGAGGACCGTTCCTTAGGCCGCAGGCGCTCCCCACAGCAGGCGGAGTGTCTGGCTGGCGAGGCGACCCCCGCCAAGGTCAAGTTACTTTTCAACCTTCATCCATTGGTAGCCGCGACTCATCCCCGCCGGATTCCAAACATACCCAGAAACCTTGGAATTCCACATTTCAACGGTAGCGGGTTGATACAACGGCACGACCCCTTGCTGCGTCATCAAGCGCTTTTCAGCGTTGACCAGGTCTTGGTAACGGGCTGCTGGCTTGTTGGCGTCTTTGTTTTCTGAATCCTTCACGTAGCCGTCATATTTGGCATCCGAGAAGTCACCGTTATTGTTGGTGTTACCGGTGCTCATCAGAGACAAGAAGTTGATTGGGTCGGCGAAATCGGCCCCCCAGCTGGACAGAACCAGCTCGAAGTTCCCGGCGTTTGACCGACTCAACCGCGTCTTGTAAGGTAACGTGTTGATAGTGACCTTCACGTTTGGCAGCTTTTGCAGCTCGGCTTGGATGTACTGGGCCACCGTCTTGGTCACGCTGGTATCATCCGCCAGCAACGTTAAGTTCAGGCTCTTTTGACCGGAAGCCTTTAAGCCCGCCTTCATCAAGGTCTTGGCCTGCTTCAAATCGTAAGTGACCCCGTCCTTAACGTAGGCGTCTTTGGCAAAATCAGCCTTAGTCTTCGGGTTACGAGACAGGTTTTGGGAAACGAAGCCCATTGGTGCCTTGGACCCGTCACGTAAGACGCTCTTGGCTAACTGTTGCTTATCGATGGCCATGGATAAGGCCTGGCGCACCTTTAAGTTCCGTAAGGCCTTGACCTTCTTCTGATTCATCTGCATGTAGTAGGTGGTCCCGCCGACAAAGGTCTTCATGTCCTGATTATTCTTCAAGTTAGCGACCTGCGTGCCGTCTAGCGTCGTGGCATCTAATTCATGCTTCTGGTATAAGCTCAGTCCGGTCGAAGGATCAGCGACCACTTGGAAGTTCATCTTGTCCAATGTGATGGCCTTTTTATCCCAGAACTTGGTGTTCTTCTTCAAGACCCAGCTCTGGTTGGTCCCTTGCCACTTGGTCATGGTAAATGGCCCATCGTACGCCGTTTGGTTGCTTGAGTGACCATTACTGCTCCCATTCTTCTCCACAACGCTTTGTTCCTGTGGGAAGAAGGTTGGGAACGCCAACAGCAGTTTGAAGTAGGCAACTGGCTTACTCAAGGTGACCTTCAGGGTGTTCTTGTTCACGGCCTGAACCCCTAATTGGTTCGGTGCGAGGTTGCCCTTTTGAATGGCCCGATAATTCTTCAAGCCGGCCATCAAGTACGCATACTCGGATGCCGTCTTGGGATTGACCGTCCGCCGCCAGGAGTAAACGAAGTCGTTGGCCGTTACGGCCTTGCCATCGTTCCAGTGATTATTCTGCCGCAGTTTAAACACGTACGTCTTCCCACCGTTAGATACCGTCGTCTTGGTAGCCATGGCGTTGATCAATTTTTCATTCTTGCCTAACCGATACAATCCCTCTTGCGTATGGTAGAGCATGGTTAAACTCGTAGAATCCGCAGCCTTGGACACGTCTAGCGTGGTGACCTCGGATTTGGCCGACAACTTGACGGACTGATTCGTCGCCAGTTGATTGGACTTGCTGGTGCTGGACGTTGACTTGCCACAAGCGGCTAATCCGCCCGCAACCAACAACGCGACCCCAATTAAAATACTAACTTGCTTTCCCTTCAAAACTTTCGCTCCTCTAATCTAAAATAGTCTGGTGTAACAATTTTAACTTACCTGCGCGTTCGAATAAAGCCCCGAGCTTTAATAAAACCGCTTCCTGACCCTTGGCCGCATTAAATTGAATTCCCAGTGGCAAGCCCTCGGCTGTAACCGCCGTTGGCAGACTGATAGCGGGTTCCCCCGTTAGGTTGGCCTGTTGCGTAAATGGCGAACGGGTCAGTGCCGGCAACCATTGATCGTAAATGAGTTGCTTCTGTGCCGCTGGCTTCAAGCTCGTGATGTCGGCCATCTTCGCGGCATTTTCTTCAGAAACCAACGTGTCACCAACCTTAGGTGCTGGCCAGGCGGTCGTTGGCGTCAAAATAACCGGGTACTTGGCGTGTAACTGGGCCATTTGCCAGGCCGCCTGATCCCATTTGCCCAAGGATTGACTGTACTCGGCCGCACTGGTATTCAGCCCAGTCTGATACAGCGCCCACGTCAGGAGCTCCATGTCGTCACGCGTCAACGGTCGGCCCATGCCGTCCTGCATTTCACCCATGAAGGCCGCCGTTTCCCCAGCGTTCATGGTGTAGTAGCTTTCCATTAAGGCTACGCCATCAATTGGACTGTGAACCTCTTCAACATCAAATCCTTCACTGGTCAAAAAGGCCACGGCATCTTCGACCGCTTTAACGGCATCCGGACTGACCGGCGTGCCGACAGGGGATTCGGTCGTGTAACCGATGACCCCGGGCTGAACCGGCTGATCCAACTGGGCTAAGAAGCC
Source organism: Levilactobacillus mulengensis (assembly GCF_003946045.1). GTDB lineage: Bacteria > Bacillota > Bacilli > Lactobacillales > Lactobacillaceae > Levilactobacillus > Levilactobacillus mulengensis. Next base: position 376,418 of record NZ_RHNW01000001.1, read on the forward strand.
CGGTTCCTCCAACGGCTGCTGAAAGACGGCCGCCGGTTGAATCGTTTGTAAACTGTCTAGTAAGGCCGCGGTATCTTGCACGGAACGAGTCAGACCGAAGTCGATGGCCGCTCCCTGCCAAGACCGCCAGTCACCAGGACCCACGGGAACGCGACCGCGCGTTGGCTTCAAGCCAATGGTTCCGGACCAGGATGACGGAATCCGAATCGATCCCCCACCATCACTGCCGGCAGCCAGGGGCACAATCCCTGCGGCCACCGCTGCCCCGGCACCACCGGAGGACCCCCCGGGTTGGTAATCCAGGTTCCACGGGTTGTGCGCGTCGCCATAGATATCGGCGTCCGTGATATTTTTAAAGCCAAATTCGGGGAAATTGGTTTGACCAATCACAATGAATCCGGCCCGCTGCAGCGCCTCGACAAAGAAGTTCGTCTGCGTAGCCACGTTGTCCTTCAACAAACGTGAACCGCTCGTGCTCGATTCACCCTTCAGTTGTTGACCCAGGCCCTTCAAGAGTAAGGGCACACCCAGAAATGGCTGACCGGTATCGGTTTGCGCCGCCGCTTCCTTTAAGGCTTTCTCTTTTCTAGTCGTGATGACCGCATTTAACTGCGGATTTTGCTTCTCAATCTCGGTAAATGCCCGTTCAATCAGCTCTTGGCTGGTCACTTCACCGCTGCGCACCCGCTGTGTCCACGTCAATGCTGGTGTACCGATCCAATCCGTAATTGCCAAATCAAACGCCTCCTACAAATTTTATGTACTTCAATCTGAAACCATAAAAATTGGGCCATCGCCATCGTTCCCGCCGGCGAATTCAAGGTGCCCAGCTGTGGGGAACGGTTCCAGACTGAAAAGCGGTCTTCCACCTCGCCTTGAAACCTCGCTGAAATTCGCGAGTTTCCAAGGTCGTCCCGTGCTCTAGGCTGAACAAAAACTTCAGCCAAGACCACCGACACAGCAGGTCACCTTGATTCGCCTCTGGTCACTGATATTGACACAATATTTTACGGTTCCAGCGCCTACTGCGAACAACGACTCACGCATTCATGAACGATGCCAAGTCAATTGAATAATCCGACAACAGGTCCTTTGACTACACGATTAAGCCATCCGTTCTAAAAATTCACTTACTAAAAACTAGGACCAACTGTAACTATACCGCTTTCCAATTAAATTTTGTTGTACAGCGCCCCGCAATTTACCGACTTTTCATAGTAAGAACGATTATTATAATTTGCCAGTCTTTGCTTACCTACAACATAAGCCAAAAGTCCTAACAGAATGGGCTATTTGTGAATTTCTGTGACACACTCGTATACACCTGAAGACGTCAACCGCCAAGCGTAAATGTCGTAGCAAATCTGAGTGACCAGAGGCGGGCCAAGTTGGCCAGCTGTGGCGGTGTTGTTGGCTGGGGTCCTTTCCCAGCCTAGAACACGGGACGATCTTTGAGACCGCTCTTCAGGCTCAAAGTCGAGGTGGAAGACCGCCCCTCAGTCTGGAACCGGCCCCATAGCAGGCCGACTTGAGCCCGCCGCCGGGAACGACCCTATTTCACCACAGCATTTGCGAACACGACGGTTGTAAAAGCGTTTTCAAATAGTTATACTTAAAAAGTCTTAGGTCACAAATTGAAAGGACTGAAAAATTGATGAATAAGACGAAGAAATGGTTGGTTTTAGGTTTAGGTTTAAGCTTAGTGATGGGCGTCGGTCTCGTTGGTTGCGGGAAGAACTCATCGTCGTCGGAGTCAACGAATACCAAGGTTGCTAACAAGAAGACCTTGATTGTGGCAACGTCCGGGACTTTGTACCCCACGTCGTTCCACACCTCCAAGAACAGCAAGCTGACGGGGTATGACATTGAAGTTGTCCGCGCCGTCGCCAAAGGCTTGCACAAGAAGGTTGAGTTCAAGGAACTCAGCGTTGACGGGCAGTTAACGGCGGTCAACACGGGTAAGGCCGATATGGCAGCTAACGACTTTGGTCTGTCCCCTGCCCGCAAGAAGCAGTACGCGCTGTCCACGGTGTACAAGCACTCCTTCAACAGTATCATGGTCCGGAACAGCAATGACTCCGGCATCCACAACTGGTCAGACATCAAGGGTAAGAAGTCCGCTGGTGAAGCCGGAACGGGTTATCAACGGCTAGCTCAACAACTTGGTGCCAAATTGGTCAACTATGACAACGTTTCGAATGATGTTTATTTGAAGGACGTTAAAAATGGCAAGACCGATATGATCATGAACGACTACTACCTGCAAAAACTGGCGTTGAAGGCCATTCCTAACAACGGTCTGCATTTGATCAAGAACATGTACTTTACCACCAGCGATGATGGTCAGGGTGTGGGGATCTTGATGAAGAAGAGCAACACCAAGCTGAAGGCCGAAGTCGATAAAGAAGTTCAAAAATTATTGAAGAACGGCACCATCAAGAAGATTTCTGAAAAGTACTATGGCGCTGATGTCACGAAGAAGCCGAACGTGAAGATCTCTAAGAACTTCACCATTAAGTCTAAGTACACGGGTCAATAGAAAGTCAGGTGGCGCCACTGTGCTAAAATATTTCTCGATTCCGGGATTTTTTAACGCCAAGTTGGCTTGGTCGTCCATCCCCCAGATTCTGGCGGGACTGCCGATGACCATCTACCTAACTTTAATGGCCTTCGTGCTGGCCACGATTCTGGGGATGTTCTTGACGCTGGCGCAGCTCAGCCACATTCGGGTGCTTCACTGGATTGCTCGCGCCTATATTTCCTTTATGCGCGGCGTGCCCATGCTGGTCGTCCTGTTCATCGTCTACTTCGGCTTTGGCCTGACCGCCATCCCCGCCGCCATCATTTCGTTTACGATTGGTGCCGCGGCGTTCGTGTCCGAGGTCTTTCGGTCCTCATTCCTGGGGATCGACCACGGCCAGTACGAAGCCGCCTACTCGATTGGGTTGCCCTACCGCAAGGTCATGCGTCTGATCATCATTCCGCAGGCCTTCCGCATCAGCATTCCAGCGCTCGGCAACATTCTGCTGGACATGTTCAAGGGAACCTCGCTGGCCGCCATGATTACCGTGACCGAAATGTTTATGGACGCAAAAATTGTGGCCGGAGCCAATCAGGACTACATGACGATCTACATCACGATTGCCATTCTCTACTGGCTCTGTTGCGTGGTCTTAACGGCCGGCCAGAACTGGCTCGAGCGGTATTTAGATTATGACCGGAAATCAATTCACATGAAAATGATTTAGTATTCTACAAATAAGGTCCGAAACCGTCAATTGGTTTCGGACCTTATCTTGTTCTCGTACGCTTAACTACAAGTAAAAGCTCTGGCGCTTTACAACTTAACCCCGCGCACCAAGTAGCTATTCATCCAGGGGCCAGACCACCACCCATTGATGCCCAGCGAATGGGCTTCCCGAACATCCAACTGCGCCGCACTGAGCATCTGCCGATACTCAGCGGCGTGATGGCCGGTGTCAATGATGACCAACTGACCGCCCGGTTTCAACACCCGGACCGCCTCTTGTAGTGCCCGCTGCCGCTGCTGGACGCCATGAATATTATGCAACGCAAAACTGGTCGTGATAACGTCAAATTGGTCGTCCGGAAAGGGCAAAGCCACCATGTCGCCAGTCACTAATTTGACCCGGTCGGTAAGCCCTAATGCCGTTACGTTTCGCTGGGTGACCGCCGCGGCGTTATGCGACTGGTCGCGCGAATGCCACAAGTCCAGTCCCACGGCTTGTCCCGACTTTTCTAATCGCCCGGCCAACCGGGTTAACAGCGCTCCCCGACCACAGCCGAGATCCAGAATCTGGTCAGTCGCCTGCACACCCAGTCGCGGAATCAGCTGATCAAACAGCCGATACTTTCCCCGGACCGTGGTATGTAAGAACAGGCCCCCTTCGACGAACACGATAACCGCCGCAATCACCTCCAGCACGATAGGCGCTGATGGCCGCAACACGTAACCCTGCACAAACAAGAAGACCGCCGCCAATAAATATAGTACGGGAACGAGTGGTGCATCGATCCCAAAAGTTTTCCAATTAGACAAAATCCTGACCTCCCCAATTTTTCCCAATCACCCCGATTCGTTCACTATAGCAAAGGCACAAAAGGTTGTAAAGCCCTTTTTAAATCTGTACATTGCCGTACCAAACCTGTACATTAATCGTCGCACAAAAAAGTGGTCGAGATTATTTTCTCAACCACTTCACGCAACTTATATTTTTACTGTTTTTGGCGCTTAGGTGCCTTGTGGAACAAGGAATCGACGGGTTCTTCATGGTAAATCAGGTCGATGGCCTTTCCAAACATGTCGCCGACGGACATCACGACAAACTTGTCGCTTTGCTTGTCCTCTGGCAATTGAATGGAGTCGGTGATGACGACCTTCTTCAACACGGAATCGTTGATGCGTTGGGTCGCGTCACCGGACAGAACCGCGTGGGTCGCCGCCGCGTAAACGTCCGCCGCACCGGCCTTCTTCAAGGCGTCGGCGGAAACGGTGATTCGGATGGCGGTATCAATGATATCGTCCACCAAGATGGCGTGCTTGCCCTTCACATCCCCAATGACAGCCTCGGGATGCGCCGCGTTCTCCGTATCGGAGCGGTTGTCGATGATGGCGATTGGCGCGCCCAGTAACTCGGCTAACCGCCGGGCCCGGCTGACCCCCGCATGGTCGGGAGCGACCACAACGATGTCCTCATCGGCCAAGGTCGTGCTGTTTTCAAAGTAGCTGGTTAGTAACCGGTCACTCTGGAGGTGGTCAACGGGAATGTCAAAGAATCCTTGCAGCTGAGCCGCATGCAGGTCTAAGGCAATCACCCGATTGACGCCATCCATTTGCAACAAGGACGCAATTAGCTTAGCCGTAATGGGTTCGCGGGAACGGGCTTTACGGTCGGCCCGTGAGTAACCGTAGTACGGAATGACCACGTTGATTTTCTCAGCGCTGGCCCGCCGTGCGGCATCCACCATGATCAATAATTCCATCAGGTTCGTGTTAACCGGATCCGAAACGGATTGGATCAGGAACAATTCATCCCCCCGAATACTTTCGTCAATACTGATCTGAATCTCACCGTCACTAAAGTGCTTGATTGTTGCCTTCCCTAATTCGACACCTGCCGCCTTCGCAATCTTTTCGGCGAGTGGTCGGTTCGAGTTCAAAGCAAAGACTTTCATTCTGCCAGCTTCGACGTGTTCTGCCATAACAGCCTCCCTGTGGGTTTTCCACAAATTCGTATATTTGACGTTCTGCCAGGCGCTGGTCATCTTAATCAGACCAACTGACGCCCAGCAGTGCGCTTTTTTCTGTCTTTATTATCGCAATCTTTGACCGGAAACGCAACGCTTGCAACCGCTATTTTAGACGGATGGCATAAATTGTTTGGGTGACACACCCTGCATACCGATCATGGGGTCAATCTTTCGGCTCAAAACCAGTTCCGGCGTCAGGCGGTAATCCGTTGGCGTCGTGGGTTCCGCGGTGTCAGTCGACGCCGTATCCCCTGTTGCTGGCTCGGGTGTTTCCACCTCATCCGTGGTTGGTGCCGCAACCGGTTCAGGCGTCTCGGATTCAGCTACTGGCGCCGATTCTGCCGGATTCGCAGGCGTCACGGGCGTTCCGTCTGGGTCCAACACCGTTTGGATTCGCGTCGTCAGCGTGGTGCGCCGGTTGACGCCCAGGCTGGTGACACAGGCCTCAAAGGCCCGCGGCTCACCCAGGAGGATCAGCATGTCCGCTGCCCGCGTCACCGCCGTATACAACAGGTTCCGTTGAAGCATCCGGTTATACTGACCGACCATGGGCAGGATCACCATTTTAAATTCGGACCCCTGCGACTTGTGAATCGACATACAGTAGGCCAGAGTCAGCCGGTTCCAGTCGTTGCGGGCGTACGTGACCTCGGTCTGCTCAAAGGCAATCGTCAGCTGGTCACTCTTGACCTCGCTGTGCTTATCGCTGGCCAGGTCGATCCCGGTGATCACTCCGATATCCCCGTTGAACACGTTGTTTTCAGGACTATTGACCAGGTGTAAGACCTTGTCACCAATCCGAAATTTCTGGTTACGGAACTCAACTTCCTTGGTCCGCTCAGACTTTTTCGGGTTCAAAATGTCCTGCAACACCACGTTCAACCGGTCAATCCCGGCCGAGCCCCGGTACATGGGCGCCAGCACCTGAATATCACTGGCAGAAAAGCCCTTGGCGTGGGCCTTCTGAACGATTTGGTCGATCACGCTCTCCACCTGATTAGCGTGGCAGGCGATGAACGACCGGTCCTTTTGGTTCTTGGTAAAGTCAGCCGGTAGTTTTCCCGACTTGATGGCGTGGGCCAACGGAATGATGGACGAGCCATCCCCCTGTCGGTAAATCGTATCGAGCTGAATCTTTTGCAGCTGGTCGCTGGCCAACAGGTCGTGAAAGACCTGACCGGGGCCGACGGACGGCAGTTGGTCCTTATCGCCGACTAGCACGACTCGCATGCCCACGGGCACGGCCCGCAAGAGCGTCTTCATCAGGTAAACGTCGACCATCGACGTTTCATCGATGATCAACAGCCCGCCCTCTAAGTCGTTGGTGGCCGCCTCATCTAAATTATCTTCCCGACCGGTCAAGCCCAACAAGCGGTGAATCGTGCTGGCCGGTAAGCCGGTCGATTCACTCATCCGCTTGGCCGCCCGCCCGGTTGGCGCGGCTAGGAGGATTGGAAACGGTTTTTCCTTGTATTCGTTGATGTCTAAAGAGACCTCGTGCATGCGGGCATACAAATTGACCAGGCCGCGAATAATCGTGGTCTTCCCGGTCCCGGGTCCCCCGGTCAGCAGCATGACCTTGGCCTGGATAGCCGCGGTCAACGCCGCCGTTTGGGACTCATCGTACACGATGTCGCCCTGCTTCTCCACGATGCGGAGTTGCTTACGGATGGCATCATCGTTGAACTTGGCCGGCGAATCGTCCGCCTTTAATAGCCGCTGAAGGTGCTCGGCAATCTGCCATTCGGCGTCGTAGAGCGTCTTCAAATAGATCCGCTGGTCATCGCCCACGACCTTCTGTTCCTTAGCCAGCTCTAACAGTTCATCCGCCAGCTTGGCTGGGTCCAAGCGCACGTTGCGGGAATTTTCCAGCAGGCTCAACGCGTTGGCTAACAATGGCTTAGCCGTGGTATAGGTATCCCCGTTGGCTACTGACAGGTCGTTGAGCGTCTGTAACAGGCCGGCCCGCAATCGTTCGGGCTTATCCGCCGCGTACCCCAGTTGGGTAGCGATTTGGTCTGCTCGCCGAAAGCTGACCCCGTTGATATCCTCGGCCAATTGGTACGGATTCTCATGAATCACGTCCAGCGTTTTTTCCTGGTACCGGTTGTAAATGGCCGCGGCCAAGGTGCTCCCGAAGCCGTAACCGTTGAGTCCGATGATGATCTGTTCCATCCCGTTGTTGGTCTGGAGCTGACTGATCAGGGTCGCCGACACCTTGGGCGACAAGCCAAGTGGCTGGAGCACCGCCGGATCGTTTAAAATTTCTTCAATGGCGTTGGTGCCCAAAGCATCCACAATTTTCTCGGCCGTCTTCTTGCCCAGCCCGGGGAAGTCGTCGCCGCTTAAATAGCCGACCACGCCGCTGCGGGTGGTTGGCGTTTCATTTTGATAGTTATCCGCCTGAAATTGGACCCCGTACTTGGGGTGTTCCACGCGCTTACCCGTGAAGCGGTAGGTCACGTCATCCTTAATATCGGCAAAGTTTCCGGTGACGACAATCTCGTCTTCGTGCCAGTCCAAGCTGGTCTCGGAAACCTTGACCAGCATGACCTTGTAGAAGCTATCGTTGCTGGCAAAAAAGACCGCACTGACGGTGCCGACCACATAATCGGCCTGAGGCGCGCCACTTTCTTCAAATAAATCGAGCGATTCGGTTGCCATCTGTGCGCCTCCCTTACTGTTGGTCGTCAGTCTTGCCCCGTTGCGTTTGCACGAAGCGTTCGATGTCGGCTAGCCGTTGCTGGCCCTTCTCATAGTACGTGGGGTCCAGTTGCTTAGCCTGTGCGAAATGGTCCTGGTAGGGTTGGCCTAAGACCATGGCCACCAAGCCACGGTCAAAGTGAGCCCGGCCGTTCTTGGCGTCCAGTTGGAGCACGCGATCATAGTATTCGGCCGCCTGGTCCATGTTACCTAAGGCCAACAGGTTTTCGGCCATGACCTGGAGGGTCGCCTCGTCGTTCGGTTGACTAGTCAGCGCCGTTAACGCAAAGGCCAGCGCCCGTTTGTGGTCGCCATTCGCCATGTAGCTCTGCGCCATCATCAGGTAGCCGGCACCCTTCCACCGCTCACCCAGCTGATCAAACTGCTGGATGGCCTTGGAATAGTCTTCCGCAGCATAGTACACGTTGCCCAGTCCGTAGCGCAACTTTTCCACCACGGCCGGTTGGGTCGCAAAGAGTCCGAGGGCCTTCATCAGGAGTTCCTCGGCTTGCGCGTAGGAGTTCAGGTCGACCAGCACCGTGGCCAATTCATAGTACGCTTCCGCATCACCAGGATGGGTGTTAATTCGTTGAACCAATTGATGGACGAGTTGTTCTGATTTTTGTTTATCCGCATCGCGGGTCATTTTTTCTTCAGTCATTTTATCACCTAAATTGTATCGGTTGGCGTCGCAGTTGCCGTCAAGAAGCTAGTATTGTTCCAGTCGACCAGGTCGTAGTGGTGCCCGTCCACGGTCTCCAGCACCGTCACACTGGTGTTTCGCAGACCGCCACGTTTCCGCAGGTCGGCCAGTGGCGTCCCCAATAACGCGTTGATTTCCGCGTTCAGGGCTGCACCATGGCTGACGATGAGAACGTTGTCGGTCGGCTTGGAATTAGCCGCCACAATTTTTTGAATGGCGGGCGTCATCCGGTCGATCACCTGGGTAAACGTCTCCCCACCAATCTTCGCCGCATCGTATTGGTCCGGATGATTGCGAAAGGCATCGAGCTCGGCGGGAAATTGGTCGCGCACCGCGGTAAACGCCATGCCTTCCATCTTGCCTAAATGAAATTCCTCCAGGCGGCTAACCAGCGTCAGCGGCACCTGTTGGTGTAATTCTTTGACCACGTGTTGGGCCGTCACCCGGGCCCGTTTGATGGGGCTGGCGTACGCGTGGGTGAACGGCGTGTTCTTTAAGAAGCGGCCAACCTGTACCATTTGGTCATAGCTCTCGGTTAACAGCGGGGAATCGCCCCCGGCGCCTTGGAAGCGGCCTTCCAGGTTCCATTCGGTCTTGCCGTGGCGAATAAAGTATAATTTCAAAATTGTTGCCGTCCTTTCCGTAAAGTCACATAGTCTATATTATGCCAGTTTTTCCTAAGTTTTCAAAGAAACATCCGTTAGAAAATTCAAATTGCTGGGGTTCTTGGTCTGCCTCCGCTGCGGTGAATTAGTCGGCGGGGACGGCCTGCCGCTTCGGTGGACGGGGATTGCCACCCTGTGGGGACCGCCTGCGGCCTAAGAAGCGGTCCTCCGGCTCGCCTTTGAGCCGAAGCCCACGTCTCAAAGGTCGTCCCGTGCTGTAAAGCTGGGAAGCCCACCCAGCTAACACCACCGACACAGGGTTCTATCCCCGTCCCCCTTTCGCTCTGGCTGTCCCCACCGACGATTCACCTCCGCTCCGGCATCCCAAGAACGGACTGATTTGAATTTTACGGTTGTTTCTTTCACTCAGGTCGATGGCATTATTATCTACTGCCATCGTGCCTACCACTTTAAGTTGACTAATCACTCTTAATTAAAGTTAAGCCAACTAGAACATCCTTCCACCTAAAGTTGCTCTGCCAGGACATCCCCACAACTTGACCGAGAGTTACCAGTAGCCAAATCAGTGCCAGCTTCCCATTAAACCAGCCTCGCCACCACATCAGCTGCCAGTTACCGCCGTCTCCGCCGCAGGGATGGTGAAAATAGGTTCAGCCGTGGGACTTATTGTGAGAACGCTTCGTTCTCATAATAAGTGGTGTTTTTGAGACGCGGGCTTCGGCTCAGAAACAAGGTCAAAGACCGCCCTGCCCACCGCGTGCCACTCACCAACTAGACCAGTCACACCTGTCTAAGGACTGACGACTCACCCCCTCACGACAGTCTCAGCCTTTTTGAAACAGTCCACTATTTCGATAGGAGCTGGTTACCGCCGTCGTGAGCCGTGAGGGCGGAGAAAATGGGTCCAGCTGTGGGATTTTCTGAGTGGCTTGCTCAGAAAATGGCGACTTTGAGACGCGGGCTTCGGCTCAAAGCGAGTCTAGAGACCGCTCTTTGGCTCTAGACGTCCTTCCCTCAGCGTTCCGATCCCATTTTCTCCGCCCGGTAAGGCGGCCCATCAACGACCCGTGTAACCAAAAAGCTCCCAATGAAACCGGCGAGCCGGTTCATTGGGAGCTGAAAGATTAGATTAACTGTAACTCGCGGTCCTTGTTGTAGGCAGCGTCGATGATGGCACTCCCCAAGCACTCGTCACCGTTGTAGAACACAACGGCCTGACCAGGCGTGATGGCCCGGGCTGGGTCGTCGAATTCAACCGTGACCTGCTGGCCGTCCTCACTCAAGTGAACGGTCACGCCAGTATCCTTTTGCCGGTAACGGAACTTCGCTGTGCAGTGGAAGTCACTGCCGCGGTCAATCGTGTTGACCCAGTGAATGTCCGAAGCGGACAGGTGCGTTGCGTACAGATGAGAGTTGTGGTAACCCTTGCCCACGTACAAAATGTTCTTGGTCAAGTCCTTACCAATCACGAACCAAGGCTCGTTATCCTCACCGTCACCACCGATACCTAACCCACGACGCTGACCGATCGTGTAGTACATCAATCCGGCGTGGTCACCCTTGACCTCGCCATCGACCGTCATCATCTTGCCGGGCTTGGCTGGCAGATACGTGTTCAAGAAGTCCTTGAAGTGACCCTTTTCACCAATAAAGCAGATTCCCATGGAGTCCTTCTTATCAGCGGTGGCCAAACCGGCTTCCTTCGCAATCTCACGGACCTGGGGCTTAACCAGGTCACCGATTGGGAACATCACGCGGTCCAGCTGCTCCGTTGAGAGCTGACTCAAGAAGTAAGTCTGGTCCTTGTTCTGATCCACGGCCCGCATTAAGTGGGCGTCGCCGTTCTCGTCACGCGTCAACTGGGCATAATGACCCGTTGCGATATAGTCCGCACCTAATTCCAAGGCGTAATCCAAGAAAGCCTTGAACTTGATTTCCTTGTTGCAGATCACATCGGGGTTCGGCGTCCGACCCTTTTTGTACTCGTCCAAGAAGTACGTGAACACGCGGTCCCAGTATTCCTTTTCAAAGTTGACGGAGTAGTAAGGAATGCCAATTTGTGAGGCAACCTTTGCGACATCTTTATAGTCTTCAGTGGCGGTACAAACCCCGTTCTCGTCCGTATCGTCCCAATTCTTCATGAAGACGCCGATCACGTCGTAGCCCTGCTGCTTTAAGCGCAAAGCGACAACGGAGGAATCGACCCCGCCACTCATACCAACGACAACCCGTGTGTGGCTGTTGTCCTGCATGATATCACCATCATTTCTCTAAGATTCTGGAGAATCTACGATTTGAAGGTCGCATAAATCCAGTATTGCCTAGTTTACCCATTTTCAAGCGGTTTTGCAAGCCTGGCGTTTCCTTTCACCTAACTGCCCCGTTTCCAGTGGTGGGACTGGTCAAACTGCCCTAGACGTGTATAATGATAAAATGATGAGAAAATAATTAAAATTTCTCATGGTTAGGAAGTGACATCTATGCCCTCACCCATTATTACGGTCGACCACGCCAATTTTAGCTACGTGACCTTCACCAAGCAAGCCGGCTTCAGCGGCGCCTGGCACGACCTCTTTCACCGTCAAAAAAGCACCGTCGCGGCTGTTCAAGACATTTCCCTCCACGTCAACCGGGGCGAGGTTCTCGGCCTCCTAGGCGCCAATGGGGCGGGTAAAACGACCCTGATCAAGCTGATGACGGGCATCCTGCCGGTTAATGCCGGTGACGTCCGCCTGTTCACCGACCAGGTTCCCTTTCGCAAGCGGCCGGCCTTCCTCCAGCGCATCGGCGTCATGCTGAGCCAGAAGAGCCAGCTGGCTTGGGACCTGCCACCACTGGATACTCTGGTGCTCCTGCGGGAGATCTACCACATCCCCCACGCCGCCTTCACCACCTGGCTGGCGTTTCTCACCAAGGAACTGGCCGTGACGCCGCAACTCCACGTGCCCGTTCGGAAGCTCTCACTGGGCCAACGGATCAAGTTTGAACTCATCTGTGCGCTGATCCACAAGCCCGAGATTCTCTTCCTGGACGAACCCACGATTGGTATCGACGTCAGTAGTCAGGCCAACATTTACCGCTTTCTCAAGCAGCTGAATCACGACACCCAGATGACCATCATCCTGACCAGCCACAACACCAAAGATATCGAGGCCCTGGCCCAACGCGTGGCGGTCATCAATTACGGTCACAAGATTTTTGACGGCACGACGACCGGTCTGATCAGTCGTTACGCCACCGTGCCCCTTCTGGAAATTGTGACCGACGTGCCGTTGGAACCGCTACCCGAGCACGTGCGCCAGGTGGATGCGACCCATTACGAAATTGATGCGACCGCGCTAACGACCTTGCCGATCGACCCCCGCCACATTTTAAGTGTCAACCGGCACAACGGGAGCCTGGACGCCATTCTCACCCAACTGTTTTCCGAGGAGGCGCCGACACAATGAAATATTGGCTGACTTGTCAAAACGCCCTGATGGCCACGCTGGCCTACCGGGGCAACCTGGTTTTACACCTACTGATGACCGCCGTCAATGTCATGGTCACCATCTTCATGTGGCTGGCCGTCTACAGCTTTAGCGGTCGGAGCGACATCGCCGGCATCCAACCCAATCAGATGGTCATCTACCTGATTGTAGTCAACGTTTTAGCCCTTATCTTTTCCACAGAACCCATTTTCAAATTCAGCGGACTGGTCCGCAGTGGCAACCTCTCCGTCGTGCTCATGCGTCCCATCAATTATTTTATCCAAAGCTTCTGGGATTACCTGGGGCGGGCCCTGCCCTTTCTAGTCATCTATGGCCTGGCGACCGGTTTTATCAGTCCCGTCCTTCGCCGCGGCCTGCTGTACGGGCTCAGCAGCCTAGTTTTGATGGGGCTGACCTATGGCATGTTTTTCCTAATGATCACCGCCATCAGCCTGTGTAGCTTCTGGCTGGTGCAGGTCTGGCCGCTACGGCCCGTGCTGAACGCGCTCTTCCTCCTGTTAGGGGGACAAGCCTTTCCGCTTCAAGTGTTGCCACCGGCATTTGCCTGGCTGATCTATAATCCCTTTTCCCTGGCCGGTAACCAACTGACGCTCCTGCTTTTAGGCAAACTGTCGCTCAACCAAATTTTACTGGCGGGCGGTTGGGCGTTGGGGTGGGCCGTCGTCGCCTTGGGTATCCTGAAGGTTGTTTGGCCCCGGGGTATCCGCTCTTATGAGGGGGTGGGGAGCTAATGCTGAAAATTTATCGCGTGCTGGTCACGCAAAGCTTAGCGGAGACCATGACCTACCGGGTGACGACCGTGCTGACCGCCCTCTTCGGAGTCCTGTTCTACGCCATCGAGTTGATCACCGGTGGCGTATACTTCTCGTTTACCCCCACCATTTACGGCTGGAATTTTCTCGACTACCTGAACCTCATCACCACGGCCAATCTCATCAGCTACGCCTACCAATTCCTATTCGTCGCGGGCCACGAGAACCTGGTTGACCAAATTTTGGACGGCAACCTGGACTATTCTTTGTTGCGGCCGGTCAACTCGTACTGGTTTCACGCCTGTTACCGGGTGGACTTTCCTTCGCTGGTCACGCTACTGCTGACCGGCGTCATCGAGGGCGTGATTCTAAGTAAATTGCACCCGACACCGCTGAACCTCTGCCTTTACCTGGTCGCGGTGGTGATCGGCATCGGCTTTGTCTTCGCCCTCAACCAGATCATGGTCACACTGGCCTTTTGGGTCGACGGCCTGTCCGCGCTCAACGGCCTGCCAGAAGACCTGATGGACGCGTCCGCGCGCCCGGCCAAGATTTATCCGCGGGTGATCCAACAGCTCTTTTTGTGGGTCATCCCCTCACTGGCCATCACCAACGTCCCGGCCCAGTTCGGCCACAACCGGCCAACCTGGTTGCTGCTGTGGACGGCCCTGGTCACCGGCGTGTTGCTGATTCTCTCTTACATTGAATGGCAACGGGGTCTACTGAAGTACGTTTCGGCTAATTAAGGAGATTGACATGGAACACGAGCCCAATGACATCACGTTAGAAACGACCAACGGAAACTTCAACTACCGCGCAGCTGGCACCATCTTTGATGCGACCGGCCGCATTCTCGTCACCACCTCGACCACCGCCGACGTCGTCTTGATCGGTGGTCGTGTCAAACTCCACGAATCCGCTGCGACGGCCATTGTCCGTGAATTTCGTGAGGAGCTGGGAGTTGAAGTCACCCCGATTCACTTACTAGCGGTGGCCGACCATCACGTCACGATTCCTGACGAAACCTGGCAACAAGTGGTACTCCTATTTCAAGTCGAAACGACAGTCGCCTTACCAGCGACCACCTGTAATGGCGATCGCTTACTCTGGAAAACACCAGAACAGCTCGCCAAGATTGATTTTCAACCAGCAGAACTCTGCCAGTTTCTCCAACCAAATCAGTCACCAAACTATGTTCAAGACCTAGATGATGGTTTTGGGTCTAGTTGGTGAGCTAAAGGCTGAAAGTTCTACGTCTCCAGGTTTTCCGACTATTGTCGTGATAAAACACAAGTGGAGCCGGAGGAGGACAGGGATGCAGCCAGCCGTGGTAATATTGTGAGCTGGCCAGTGGCTAGCTCACAATATGGGCGACTTTGGAGACACGTGATCTTCGTGGCTTCAAAGCGAGCGAGAAGACTGGTGTTTTTCCAGTCTGAAGCGTCCCCACAGCAGGCGGAATCCCTGGCAGCCGCAGTGCGGCAAAATTTAGCCTAATAAAACCGCCGTCCCCATTATGGAGAGCGGCGGTTTTTAGTTGCAATCAGCCACTACTTTTTTGCAAGATTTCGCGGTCAATTATGATAGTTCGCTAACCCATCTCTGCCAAAATAGTTGCGGCGACTGGCCATTTCGCTAGAATCCGGCATAATGGCGGTATCAAACGAGCCCAGTACCGTCTACCGGACTCACTGGAGGGATCATCATGCACGTTGTCCAACAAAATTCCAAGTTGCAGGAAGGTCTGTTTGGCGTCACGTTGCTGTTACTGATTCTTGCCGCCCTGACGACCCAGCCCATCGTCCTCGCCGTCATCAGTTTTCTCGCTCTGGTCACGCTAACGGGCCACTTTGATTTCTTCACCACGACCAAGGACCATCATTTTCTAAACGAGGCCGACCTCAGCCTGCAGATTCTCCTGCTGCTGATTGCGGTCCTCAAGTTTATTTTGGTGTCACGCGCGACCATTGTTTAGTCGTCGATGACAGTAGCTTCGCGCACAACGCTAACAGGCTAGCCACCCAACGGCTAGCCTGTTTTTTTACGTTTCGCTGACCACCGACTGCATCGCCTCAGCCGTGACCGGTTCTGGGTCGAACGGCTGCAACCCTTGCGCGACCACTAGATTTTCCAGTTGGGCAATAAAGGGTTCGATCCGTGCGTCCGCGGCAATTTCACCGAAGCGGCCAAAGTCGTACTGCCACCAGCGCAGGTCGAGCAGCCGGTCAATCGTCGGAAAGTCAAAGCGGTACTTGATGATTCGAGCCGGCCAGCCCGCCACGACCGCGTACGGCGGCACGTCATGCGTCACCAGACTTCCGGCGGCGACCACCGCACCGTCACTGACCACCACGCCATGGTTGCCAAAGACCACGTCGTCACCAATCAAAACGTCGTTGCCAATGGCGACAGGCTGGACTACCGCGGCTGGATTGGCCACGGGACGGTAAGTCTGGCCACTCGTTTGCAAATAATCCTGATATGCCGCCAGTTTGCCATCGAAGCTGACACTCGAGGTGGTGAACCGGTCCAGGGGATGGTTATGGCCCAGCTGACGGACCCGGTTGCCAATCGAGGTGTAGCGGCCAACCACCGTGTTTACCGGCAGCTGACTCCAGGCATAACTGAACGACCCCATCGCGTAAAAGGCCGTGCCGCGACCGAACGTGGTATAGGGTTCAATGCTAGCGGTCGCGCCCCAGCGAATCTGGTCGGTTCCGACCTTGAACCGGGAGGCCGCCGAATTAAAGCGGGTATAGATGTGATGCGCCCGCAAATAATCATCGACGGCCGGCTGAACGGGGACCGTAATGGCCCGCGGCTTTTCGGTCAACTGCACGTCGCGCTGAAAGAAGGTATTGTGTCTAATCACCGTTGTCATTTAAGCTTCCTCCCGTTCCGTCGCTGCCTGAACGTCCGCCAACGTCAAGGGGTCCGGCGCGTAAGGCACCAGCGTCCCCGCCGCCTCCGCTGCCCGGATTTTTTCAATAAACTGGCCAATATCCTCCTGGACCTCAATATCACTGAATTGGCCGAAATCGTACTGCCACCATTTCAGCGCCATCAACTCGTGAATCGTGGCGAAGTCAAAGCGAAACTTGATCACCCTGGCCGGCCAGCCACCAACGACCGCGTACGGCGGCACATCCTTGGTCACCAACGACCCCGCGGCCACGACTGCCCCGTCGTTGACCACGATGCCCTTGTTGCCAAACACACAACCCTTGCCAATCCACACGTCGTTGCCGATCACCACCGGCTTAATCTGATACATCCCATCCTGGCCGATGCTATCAAATTTAGACGCAGGATGGTCCGCCAAGTAGTCGTTAAACGGCTGATGGTAGTGGTCAAACGTCAGGCTCGACGTCGTAAAGTGGTGCAGCGCGTGGTCCACGTTCATCACGCTCGACCCCGCCGCAATCGAGGAGTAGCGTCCGACCACCGTGTTCACCGGCAGTACGCTCCAGGAATAACTGAACGCCCCCATCGCATGAAAGGCCGCGCCCCGACCAAACGCCGTGTAGGGTTCGATGACGGCCTGATTGCCAAAGAAAATTTTGTCCTGATCAATTTTAAAGCGACTGTCCCGCGAGTGAATCTCGCTGTAGACCCGGTGTTCCCGGAATAACGCATTCACCGGTTTAGTGTACACGAGCCGCAGTCGATTACGGTTCGTGGGATAGGTCAAGTCTCGTTGAAAAAAGGTGACGCCCGCAATTTCATTCACAATATATTCCCCCAAATCTACGCATTCACGAATGGTCAACTGAGACGACTGCTTTCGTTCCCGACGGCAGATTCAAGATACCCTGCTGTGGGGTCGGTTCCAGCCTGAGAACCGGGCTTCCACCTCGACTTTGAGCCACAGTGCTGTCTCAAAGGTCGCCCCATGCTCTAAGCTGAGAATAACCCACTCAGCTAAGACCATCGACACAGCTGTGTATCTTGATCTACCTCTGGTCACTGACATAGACGCCCTCAGTTCACCATTTCCGTGAACAATCCTAGTTCTGCGCACAATCGTGTTGTCCCTTAACTATCTGATTGATTACACACTTGAGACCAAGTTAGTTTTGACTGCCATTGCTGTCATCATAGCGAGTTTCGTTCTTATAATCAACAGTTGAGCATGTATGTTTATTATCGAACAAAATTGAGGCATTTGAGTTGACCGATAAGTGGCGTCACAATCAACTCACTATCCCTTACTTACTACTCAAAGAATTTAGGTCACCCCAGCAAATCACACTTACAAGCAACTTTACGTTCAACTCACTAAAAACACAACGACCTTTTCCCACCAACTCAATTTTTCGCGAAAAAAAGCCTGGAAGAATATTCCAGACTTTTGGCTTAAATATTTAGTAATTGATGCTACGCCTAATCCAGACCTTTCACAGCCTTCTTTAAAGCGTGGATTAGGTTTTCAGTCGCACCTAGCGCCTGATCATCATGCATCGATGTGTCTGAGATGTTTACTTTCTTTTCAACGCGCTTGCTCAACTTTGCTAACTTTGCATTCGTCTTTTTATCGAAGCGGCCCTTGAAAACGCTGTAAGCTTCAAGGATTGCTCGTGATTCTTTAGGCTTCGTTGCATACATGTAAGCAATCGCGTCGGGGAGTCCGAGACCTGGATAAGATACTGCCGACTTGTAAGCATTGACCGGCTTCATGATCTTAAATAGGCGATTTTCATCATCTCGCCGATCATAGGTCGTCATCCCCTTCGTTGGTTTGACCTTAGGTAGCCACCGCACAGCCGCTTGCACGCCACGCATATCCGAACGACGTTGCGCTAAATTCTTAGTCTTACTGAGATAGCCTCTCCCAATCCAGCCCTTAACACTGCCCCGTTTATTCTTGACGTAGTAATACGTGACCTTCTTACCTGTCGTCCTTTTAAGTTTAGCCGACTTCGTTGCATACAGTGCGGTTTTCACCATTTTAAGGGACTTAGCTGACTTAGTCGTGAGCTTCTTACTCGTATAGAGCGTCCCGCCATTCGGATAATACGTCGTTCTATGTATTTTCTTTGAACTAATGACTTTAGCAGCCGTCGTTTTTGCCATCGCCGTGGATGAATCCACGGTCAAAAATGCCAAGTTCACGCCAGCAACCAACGCGCCCACTACTGCGCCCTTAATTAATTTGTTCACTTTGATCTGCTTCCTTTGTCTCAATATTTTTATGCTGCCATCATGGGTCCCACAGATTGCAAGAAAGCAATTAGTAGTCCTCCCGACCCATGTAAAAATAACCGACGACCATTAGGTACCCAATAGTTGTCGCAATCTGGTACTCATGTCTATCACGATTACGCTTGGTGCTAGTTGATTTAGATTTGACCAAAAATAGCCCACTAAGGCTACACGATAGCTACTCTACTAACGATTAATCTCCTCAGATAAACCTAGTCGGCCTCAACTCACCCCTCTCCCAAAATATATTTTATATTAACATTTCACACACTTAATACTATCCATTTTTAAAATAAATATCAAGACACGATACCGATAGTACACGTACTATCGATACCTGTTTGGCGATCCTGAATGGCGGGTGAAAATGCCTAACCAGACAATTTTGGGTTGGAAACTAAAAAGCCGCTCGAAAATACCAGCGGCTAACACACCCAGACTTAGCTAAGTGCCTTGAAGTCAGTAAGGACAAAAAAGCCTGGAAAGGATATTCCAGACTTTTCGCTGTGCAATTTACATGGTCGAAACGTGCGCCACCAGGCAGCTGGTTCCGCTTAAACCTGATAGCCAAACAATCCAAACCCGGGATTATTCGACTATCAGCCTTAATGCTCGCCAGCTAACCGCCTGTCGTCCCACTCTTATTACTTCTTCTGTAAAATTTCCCGGTCAATCAGGTTTTGCAGAATGAAATGGTACTGTTCCACATTGCCCTCGGCGTGGGCGCCCTTGAAAATGTTGACCCGGGCGTTGCCGGACGCGTTGGTCGTGGACATCTTGAATCCGCTGAGGTCCTTGGCCACGACGACCTTTAACATCTGATTCTTGTTGTAAGGCGACGTTGGGTCAACCGACCGTTCCAGCGTGTAGTTGCCGGCGTTGGAGACTTGGAAACCCACGTCCTTCAACGCGTAAGCCTTAATATTTGGGTGCAATTCGTAAGTATCCGTGTCACCCGTGATCTTCATTTCTTTTTCAAATAACATGTTACTTCACCTCGTTCTTTGAAAGTCGCTTCACGATGGCACTGACGTTCTTAATAAACGCGTCAATGTCGTCGCTCGTCGTTTGTGAACCAAAGGATAACCGAATCGACTCCGCAATGCGGGGGCTGTCGGCGCCAAACATGGCGGTCAACACGTGTGACGGTTCGATTGACCCGGCCGTGCAGGCAGATCCCCCAGAAACGGCGATGCCCGCCAAGTCCAGGTTCGTTTGCATCACGTAGGTCGAAATCCCCTTGATCCAGATGTTTAAGACGTGCTCCAGGTTCTCGCCTTCCAGCGAGCCGTTGATGGCAAAGTCCACACCATTCTTGGTCAGACCGTCAACGACTTGTTGCTTGAAGCCGTGGAACCGGGCCCGCTTTTCAGCCTTCACTTCCGGCGTCAACAGCTTAGCGGCCACGGCCATTCCAGCGATGGCGGGCACATTTTCCGTCCCGGCACGCCGCTTCTCTTCCTGGTCGCCACCCTTGATCAAGCTCGGGAAGTTCACGCCTTCACGTTTGTACAGGAAGCCAATCATCTTGGGGCCGTTGATCTTATGCGCGGACGTCGAAAGCATGTCGATGTGGTCACGCTGCACGTCGATGTCGAGTGACCCGTAAGCCTGCACGGCATCGGTGTGGAACCACGCCTGATGATCCTTTAAAATCTCACCAATTTCGTGGATTGGCATCCGGCTGCCGACCTCGTTGTTCCCCATCATGATGGTCACCAGAATCGTGTCATCACGCAGGGCCGCCTTGAAGTCGTCCAGGCTGATGCGTCCGTGTTCGTCGACTGGCAAATAGGTCACGTCAAAGCCTTGTTCCTCCAACGCATGCAGGGGCTTGAGCACGGCTTCGTGTTCAATCGCGGTGGTAATGATGTGTTTGCCCAAGGATTGACGCGTCAACGCGGTCTGGGTAATGGCAGTGTTGTCACTTTCACTCCCCCCACTGGTGAAGATGATTTCTTCATCGTGAGCCGCGTTAATGCTCTTGGCGATCACTTGGCGACTGTTTTCCATGACCGTGTGTGCTTGCCGACCCAAACCATACAGGGTTGAAGCGTTGCCGTACACGTTAGCCATCTTGTCGACCATTTCATTTAAAACCTCTGGCGCCATCGGTGTGGTGGCGGCGTTGTCCAGGTAGATTTCCCGGACGGCATTACTGTTATCAATGTGAATCTCTTGCACCCTAAAAACCTCCTGAAGAGCCGAGTTAGTTCTGTGCAGCTAACAAGGCTAATAACATTTGTGCAGAGCGGTGCCCCGCGTCAATAATAAAGTCGTCAAAGTTAACGCCGGAATCGTTGTCGGCGTTGTCGGACATGGCCCGAACCACCACGTATGGCACGTCAAATTGATGCGCCACTTGACCAACAGCGGCCCCTTCCATTTCGCCAGATAAAGCATCTGGGAAGTGACCCATGATGTCCTTAATGGTTTCAGGACTGTTCAAGAATTGGTCACCGGACACAATCAGGCCTAATTTGGTCTTCAAACCGGTATCCGCAGCGGCCGCCACGATCTTTTCGCCCCATTCTTTGGACGCTTCAAATCGAGCTGGCTGTTGGGGTAATTGACCGTATTCGTAGCCAAAGGCCCGGGCATCGGCATCATGGTAAGCCGTTTCAGTGGAAACGACCACGTCACCGATGTTCAGGTCAGGGGCCAAGGCGCCGGCTGACCCCGAGTTGATGACGATATCAACGTCAAATTGGGTGATCAGCAGGGCCGTGGTCAAGCCGGCCTCAACTTTACCAATCCCGGAACGAACCAGGACAACGGATTGCCCGTGAATCGTGCCTTGATAAAATTCCAAACCGTGAATGCTCGTGGTTTGAGCGTCTTCCAGGGCTTCGTGCAGTTCTTTAATTTCTTCTTCCATGGCGCAGAGAATGCCAAATGTCATATCGTGTGTCCACTCCTATTCGTGGTTTATCATTTAACGAGTCGGGTCCAGCGCCTACCGGGCAGTGAAAATGGGCCGGAACGCTGGTGGAAGGACGCCTGAAGCCAAGGTGCGGTCTTCAGACTCGCTTTGAACCGCTAAAAACGCGTTTCAAAGTCGCCATTTTCTGAACAAAACACTCAGAAAATCCCCCGGCTGAGCCCATTTGCACTACCCTCACGGCTCACCCAACAGTTAATGATAAACCCGTTGTTTTTTATTTAGTTTCTAATATTCATGACGCAACTACTAGCTGGCGCCTCACGGCTCACACCGGTTTAACCCGACACCAGTGATTGCGAGTCACTGCTATCCATTAATTTTTAAAAGGTGAAATGATGTATACCTTATAGATACAAAGTCTCATCCCAGTTAACTTAGCTTCACTCACACTCAACCAAATCAAGCCACCAAAGTCCGGTGGCTTTAACCTGTCTTAGCCGTAAAGCTGGTAAGCCCAGAACCCTGTGTCGGTGCTGTTTGGTCGGGCGATTTTCCCGGCCTTACAGCACGGGACGACTTTGAAACTCGTGATTTCCGAGGTTCAAAGCGCCTCTGAAGACCGCTTCTCAGGCTTCAGAGGTCGCCCCACAGGGTGGCGGACTTGCCAGCTGTCGGCGACAAAGCAAGGGTAAAGCTTAGTCGAGGAAGAAGAGGATGAGGTAAACCGCAATAATCAAAAGCACCAGCCAGAAGATTGCCCAATTGAGCCGTCGCCCTAGCCGTTGCTGTTTGCTGTCCACGGGATTGACCCGCTGTTCAGTGGGTTCGTCGTCACTGGGCTTTTCACCACCGTGTGTGCGGGCATATTCTTTTTCAACTTGCACCCGTTTGCGGTCGCGTTCCTGAAATTCCTGCTCGGCACGCTCCTGCTCCCGTCGGTAATCGGCGCGGGTCTTGGGACTATCTTGTTCATCGTCTGAACGCATTGCTGTCACCTACTTCTGTAATAACCAGTAATAGATGGCCGTAATTGTCTTCGCGTCGCTGATTTCGCCGCTGTCAATCATGGCCTGAGCTTCTTCCTTGGTCACCGTCAACAGCTCCAAGTTTTCCCCTTGGTCCCGGGGCAATTCGGTCGTGACGGGTTTCAAATCAGTCGCCAAAAAGAGCGTCATGTATTCATCAGAAAAACCGACGCTAGAATAAAATCCGGTAATCCGTTTTAACTGGCCCGGTTGGTAACGAATTTCTTCGTTGAGCTCACGCATCACCGCGTGTTCCACGTTGTCGGCATCCCGGCTGTCTAATTTACCAGCTGGAATTTCCAACGTGGCCGCTGCGATGGGCGCGCGCCATTGCCGTTCCAAAATCATTTTATGATCGTCCGTCAACGCTAAAATGCCCACGGCACCCGCGTGACGCACAATTTCTCTCGAAGCCGTATCCCCATTCGGTAGGCGGACCCGCTGACGTTCCAGCTTCACAATCACACCGTCGTAGAGTTTCTCGGTCGATTCAACGTGCTCTTCTAAGTCCATGCCTAAGCCTCCTCAGTAGTACCCGTCACAACGGGCGTTACTTTTGCCGCTTGGAGGCCACGCATGCCTTGAACAATCACAAATTGCACGGTCTGACCAGCTTCTAACTTTTTGAACCCTTCCCCGACGATGGCCGTGTAGTACACGAAGATGTCGCCGTCTGCGGGCGTGGTGATGAAGCCAAAACCGCGTTGTTCATTGTAACTCTTTACTTTTCCAGTTAACATCGTGTTCCCTCCCATACATAGTGCAAATTATACTCGCTTGAACGGTCGACCGCAAACAATGGTTCTTAGGCGGTACGGTCCGGCGCCAGCTTGACCAAATTTTACCCAAAAAAAGTCCCACCACCGACGTTCTGTCAGCGATGGGACTCTTCAGATTAGCGATTAAGCTTATTTTTCTTCAAAACCTTCAGTTGCCGTTTCAGGGTAGTTGGCCCGAACGATAGCGGCACAGCGGGCACAGAAGTGTGGGTAGTCAGAATCGCTACCAACGTCTTCCTTGGTCAACCGACAACGGTCACAGACCTCACCGGCAGCGGCGGAGACCTTCACGGCCATGTCACCAAAGTTCAGGGCGTCAGCTGGGGCTTGGTCCAACTTCGCAACGTCTAAACCGGAAACCAAGAGGATTTGTTGCACGTTTACGTTCAGATTGTCCAAGAGGCTCTGGGTCGCATCGTCCACGTACAAGTCCAGGTGGGCTTCAGCGGCTTTCCCGATTAACTTGGCGTCACGCGCTTCTTCCAAAGCCTTCAGAACGTGGCTCCGCAGGTCCATGAAGTGGTCCCAAGCGGATTTGTGTTCGTCGTCTTTGACTTCCACGGCGTCATCCATGTCCATCACAGCGGGCATTTCAGCCAATTGCACGAAGTCTTCTGGTTCTTTCAGGAAGCCCCAGATTTCTTCGGCCGTGTGTGGCAGGATTGGCGTGATCAACTTGGTCAAGGTCACGGCAATTTGGTAGAAGACGGTCTGCATGGACCGACGCGCAGCACTGTCTTCTGCCTCGATGTACAGCACATCCTTGGCAAAGTCGAGGTAGAACGCGGACAGGTCACTGACGACAAAGTTGATGAGTTCCTTGTAGATGTTCAGGAAGTCAAAGTTGTCGTAGTGGGCCTTGACGCTCTTGGTGAATTCATTCAGTTGATACAGCATGTGTCGGTCAACGGCAGTCAGCTGATCAAAGGCAACCGCATCCTTTTCGGGATCAAAGTCACTGGTGTTGGCCAACAGGTAACGCATCGTGTTCCGCAGTTTCTTGTAACTGTCGGAAATCTTCACGAAGGATTCCGTTGAGACCCGCACGTCGGCTGAGGTATCCACGGAGGTTACCCAGAGACGCACGATGTCGGCACCCATCTTCTGGATGATTTCACTAGGCGCAATCGTGTTCCCGATGGACTTGGACATCTTGTGCCCGTCCTTGTCCAACGTGAACCCTTGTGACACGACCTGCTTGTATGGGGCCTTGCCAGTAGCGGCAACACTAGTGATCAAACTAGAGTTGAACCAGCCACGGTATTGGTCGGAACCTTCCAGGTAAAGGTCAGCTGGGAAGTCCAGGTAGTCGCGTTCGGCCAGCACACCCTGGTGAGACGAACCGGAGTCAAACCAAACATCCATGATGTCGGTTTCCTTCGTGAATTCGCCATTTGGTGAGTGTTCGCTGGTAAAGCCTTCGGGCAAGAGATCCTTGGCTTCACGCTTGAACCAGATGTTGGAACCGTACTTGCCAAATAAATCAGCCACGTGGTCGACCGTTTCTGGCGTGATGATAGCTTCACCGTCTTCACCATAGAAGATTGGCAGTGGCACACCCCAGACCCGTTGACGGGAGATAACCCAATCGCCACGGTCCTTGATCATGTTTTCCAAACGACGCTTGCCCCAATCTGGTTGGAACTTAACGTCTTGTAAGGAAGCCAAGATTTCATCACGGATCTTGTCCACGGACGCGAACCATTGTGGCGTTGCCCGGAAGATAACGGGCTTCTTGGTCCGCCAGTCAAATGGGTAACTGTGTTCGTATGGCATGTACTTCAGTAAGGCGTTGCTGGCCTTCAACTTGTCCAAGGCGATCTGGTTGGCATCTTCGTAGAACACGCCATCAAAGTCTTCGCCGGCTTCGGCGGTCATGTACCCTTGGTCGTTAACGGGCACCAAGACAGGCAGGTTGTAGAGCTTACCAACGTTAAAGTCGTCTTCCCCTAAACCTGGTGCGGTATGAACCAGACCAGTCCCGGAGTCAGTCGTCACGAAGTCGCCTAACATCACGACCAGCTTACGGTCAGCGATGAATGGGTGTTGGGCAATGATGTTGTCCATGTCTTGCCCCATGACGGTCTTCAAGACTTTGACGTCTTCCCAACCGAAACGTTCGGCATTTTCAGCCACTAAGTCGCTAGCCAAAACGAATTTCCGGTCTTCCCCAGCGGGTTGGACAACGGCGTATTCGATACCAGCATCGATGGTGATCCCTTCAGAACCAGGAATCGTCCAAGGCGTCGTGGTCCAAACGACCAGGTAAGTGTCATCGTCTAAGACACCCTTGCCGTCAACGACCTTTTCGCCGTAGAAAGCGGATGGTGACGTTACATCGTGGTATTCCACTTCGGCTTCAGCCATCGCAGATTCAGATGACCATGACCAGTAAACGGGCTTCTTACCCTTGTAGATTAACCCACGCTTGGCAAATTCACCAAAGACGCGGACTTCAGCGGCCTCAAATTCAGGCTTCAAAGTCAGGTAAGGATTGTCCCATTCGGCAGAAACACCCAGCCGTTTGAAACCATCGCGTTGTAAGTCGACTTGCTTCAAAGCGTAGTCGCGACAGAGGTCACGGAACTCAGCGGTCGACATCTTCTTGCGGTCGTAACCGGCCTTCGTCAATTGTTGTTCAATTGGCAGACCATGCGTATCCCAGCCGGGAACGTAAGGGGCACGGAACCCATTCATGGACTTGTAACGAACAATGATATCCTTGGAAATCTTGTTCATCGCATGACCCATGTGGATGGGGCCGTTCGCGTATGGCGGCCCATCATGTAAAATAAATGATGGCTTCCCTTCGTTTAACTTTTGACGGGCTTCGTAAATCTTGTTGTCTGCCCAGGCTTTTTGCCGGTCAACTTCTTTGACTGGTAAATTACCGCGCATCTTAAACTTGGTCTTACCCAAGTTCAGCGTGTCTTTCACTCGCATACCGTATTTCCTCCTTAAAATTTGTTCCTCGGTTGGTGAACCGGTGAGCTCAAGCCGTTTCCCGACCTCAGCTCACCGGTCAACCCGACCGTTAATTCTCATTGCGTTAAAACCTTCGACTGGTCTTTGCCCTCCGCCTACCGGGGCGTGAAAATGGACCGGAACGCTGGTGGTAGGACGCTCGAAGCCAAAGAGCGGTCTTCAAGCTCGCTTTGAACCTCTGAGGACCGAGTTTCAAAGTCGCCATTTCCTGAGGAAACCTCAGGAAATCCACCGGCTGAGTCCATTTTCACACCCCTCCCGGCTAAGACGAGCTGTTACTGTAAACCCCGTGTTACCGGTCAAGTTGACCGGCGAGGCTGGCATTCACTACAGGCAAAAGTGATCGGCCACTAAAACAAACTAACACTGGCACCACTAGCCTCAGCGACCAGAGGTGACTCAAGATGTCCTGCTGTGTCGATGGTGTTAACGACTGTTTTTTAGTCGTTTACAGCATGGGACGACTTTGGAGACACGTGCCTTTCGTGGCTTCAAAGCGAGCCGGAAGACCGCCCCTCAGGCTGCAGGCGGTCCCCACAGCAGGGCATCTTGAAAGTCACCGCCGGGAGCGACAATCAACACCCATACAAAACCAAGTGTTTGTTTGCCTTTCGGTTGGCCGTTGTGAGCGACCAGAGGTGACTCAAGATGTCCTGCTGTGTCGATGGTGTTAACGACTGTTCTTTAGTCGTTTACAGCATGGGACGACTTTGGAGACGCGTGCCTTTCGTGGCTTCAAAGCGAGCCGGAAGACCGCCCCTCAGGCTGCAGGCGTTCCCCATAGCAGGGCATCTTGAAAGTCACCGCCGGGAGCGCAGTCCCAACGACCAACAGAAAAGAGCAAACAAAAAACGACTTGCCGCTAGGGACGAAGTCGTTTTCGTGGTACCACCCAAATTTAGCAGGCCGCGCAGCCGAAACGGCAAACGCAACCCACCCTCAAACGACGTAACGTGCCGTACCCGCCACCGCTTACTAAGAGTTCAGCCGTGGAGCTTTGGGAATGATACCGGACAAAAAGAGCGGGCGTTAGCCTTCCACCATCGCTAACTCGCTAGTACCTTCTTTTTGAACAGTTCTTTTCTCAGTGCCTAATTATTATCTTTGTCAAACTGTGGTTGGTCGTTGTCTGGGAAAATCACAACGGTTTCGCCATTGTCGTCCCCACTATCGGTCACAGGGGCTTCCGTTACCGGCGTCTCTTCAACCGGTTGGGATGCTTCTGAGTGTACGCCCTGAGGCCCGTCGTTGTCAAGCCGGTCACCAACGACCTTCTTGATTTCTTCGTAGCTGGACATGGACCCTTCCTTTAACAGGCTGTCCCAGTCGTTAGACTTAACCACTTCCAACTGACTTTCCAGCATGACTTGGAGCCGTTGCCGGAAGACCCGCGTGCTCTTCTTCAAGTCGTCGGTTTCAACGGCCAGCTTCTTGGCACGCTTGGAAGCTTCGTTCATGATCTGGTTACCCTTGTTCGTGGCTTCAGAAACGATGTCAGAGCTTTGCTTCTGGGCTTCGCGAATGATAATCTCAGATTCCTTTTGGGAGTTGGCCTTGACCTTATCGGCGGCCTCTTGCGCAACCAAGATGGATTGGTTCAGGGAATCCTTCAAGTCGTTAAAGTACTTGAGCTTCTCGTTCGCTGCATCCAGTTGTTCCTCTAATTCTTTGTTGTGGTTCAACGTGATTTGGTAATCCTTGATGACTTGATCCAAGAAATCATTGACCTCGTCAACGTTGTAACCGCGCATCTTTGTGCCAAACTCTTTATTGTGAATATCTAATGGACTTAATACCATTGCACTGTTCCCTCCGCATCTATTTCTGCAGCACCGCTAGGGTGACCCGAATCTTTTCCTTCTTCGTTCGACCAACGACTTCATCCAGCCGAATCCGGCCAAAGCCACGCACGGACACGATGTCCGCCACGTCTAGTTCGAAATCTGGTTTCAGGGTCTCGGCCCAGTTCAACCGGACCTTGCCCCCTTCGATCAGTTCCTTGGCGCGGTGCCGGGACAAATGAAAGCCCGTCCCCACGATGTTATCTAACCGCAGTGACGACAGTGTCGCCCCCTCGGTCTCCCACTCATTCATGGGAACCAGTAAGTTGTTCCAAGACTCTGTCTGCAACCGTGCCTTGACCCGGCCGATGTGATCGACCTGGCCCGACAGGTAATCCGCCATGCTGCTTTCCGTGATTACCTGCCAGTTCAGGCCATCGGTGAGAATATCCCCGAGGATTTCACGCTCAATGCCTGAACCCAGCAACGTGCCTAGAATCTGACTGTGATGAAGCGTGGCAAATTTCACGGGATAGTCGACACGCAGGACCGTCAGCTCAAAGTCCTTCGGTTCTGGTTCGTAGTAATCCGGATAAAACAGTGCCCGCCGCATTTCAGCGTGTTCGTGGCCCCCATTGAACCGGACGTGCATGTCTGCTCGCCGGGCCAACGTGGACGCGATGTACACTTGCCGGGGGTTCAAGAAGTGCGTGAGAACGGGGCGATATTCGTCTTGGACTTGTTGAATCCAGCCGCCAATTGCGTCAATCAGCGGGGCTTCGTCCGGCCGAAAATGCTGTAGCACATTCTCATCCAACTTCTTCGCCTCCTATTTTCATGTAAATAATAATCTAAGAATCATCGACTCTAATCCTGACAGTCCGTATTGGACCAACGTGAGGACGATGATGGCCACTACTGGCCCAAACCCGAGTGGTCCGACCGACACAAAATCAAAGTAGTGAAGGAACGGTTCCACGAGTCGGCCAATGATTTGACCAAATTTTGACTGATAGCCACCAGGGAGCCAACTGAGCAAGGCATACACCACAATCAACAGGATGTACGCGCTAACGGCCCAGTTCAAGACTTTAAATAGCAAAAGGACAAATTGTATCACGGCGTTGCTCCTTTATTGTGCGACTTGAGTCCCGAGGTTGGCGGCAACATCGCCGCTGACCTCGAAGTTGTGGGGGGTGCACAGAAAAATCTGTTCACCGATCCGTTTGATTTCGCCACCCACGGCAAACGCGGTTCCATTTAGGAAATCCACGATGCGTTGGGCTTGGGATTCATCCACCCGGGCAAAATTAACGATGACCGCATCCCCACTAGTAATCTGTTTCGCAATCGACTTCGCATCGGAATAGATTCGCGGTTCGCAGATCGCGATATGACTAGTATTTGCAGATCGCATGGCAACCACCTTTCGACTGTCGGCCGGTCGACTGGGGGTTGGCGTTGGCTTCGACTGGGCTACCGGAGCCGTTGTTGGGTCGTCCTCGTAGTCTTCGTCATATTCATCGTTCATGCCAAAAAATTTGCTGAGACTAAACTTCTCCGCCATGGTGCGCCACTCCTCTCAACACGAATTCTATCTGATTGACGTTACTTCCGCCGCCGCTTGAAGAAAGGTGGCGTGTCTTCGCCCTTGTTGTCATCTGCTACCGAGGCGTCATTTTCACTCGGGTTAAAGATGTTGAAATCGGGCTTGTCAACGCCAGCAAATTCACTGTTGGAACTGCTAGTGTTGTTGCTGCTCTTAGGTTCTGGCCGGTGCGCTGGTTCGCGGATATCCCAGTTGCCAAATGGATCCTTTTCAGTCTCCTGGCTGGGAGCATCGTTGCGGGAATCAGTGTTCCGTGGTTGTTGAGTTTCAGCACGACGGGCAACGCGGCTGTGTTGGGCAGCTTCGCGTTCTTCCTTCTTCTTGTCGATCCCCGTTGCGATAACCGTGACCCGAACCTCATCGCCGAGGTCTTCGTCAATAGAAGTCCCGAAGATAATGTTAACGTCGCTAGTAGCGGCATCGGACACGATTTGTGAAGCAGCTTGGGCTTCAAACAAGGACAGGTCTGGGCCACCGGTGATGTTCAACAGAACTTGTTCGGCCCCATCGATAGAAACTTCCAGCAGTGGTGAGGAGATTGCCTTCTTGGTAGCGTCTTCCGTGCGGTTTTCACCGTTAGCGGACCCGATACCCATTAAGGCTGCCCCTTGGTCCTTCATGACCGTCTTCACGTCGGCAAAGTCCAAGTTGACATAGCCAGGGCTCGTGATCAAGTCAGAGATGCCTTGAACCCCTTGACGTAAGACATTGTCGGCTTCTTGGAAGGCTTCCATCATTGGCGTCTTCTTGTCAACGATTTCTAACAAGCGGTTGTTGGCAATGACGATCAACGTGTCCACGTTCTCCTTCATTGCGGCAACCCCTTCAGCGGCGAAACGACCCCGCCGTGGGCCTTCAAAACTGAATGGCCGGGTAACAACCCCAACCGTCAGTGCACCGCCCTCTTTGGCGATTTTAGCCACGATAGGCGCAGCACCGTTACCAGTACCACCGCCCATTCCGGCAGTGACGAAGACCATGTCGGCCCCTTGTAAGGCTTCGGTGATCTGTTCTTCGCTTTCTTCGGCAGCTTTGGCCCCAACTTCTGGGTTAGCTCCGGCACCAAGACCCTTGGTGAGTTTCGGCCCGAGTTGAATTTTCGTTTCGGCCTTTGAGGCTTCGAGGGCCTGCACATCCGTGTTGGCCACGATAAATTCGACACCCTTAACGTCTTCGGCAATCATCCGGTTAACGGCGTTGTTACCACCACCGCCGACACCAATCACCTTAATGATGGCCCCATTATTTTGTGCTGAATCTAGTGAGTATTCCATTTGTGTATTCCTCCATCTCGCGTTAGTCGAAGAAGTCGCTGAAGAACTTTCGAATGCCTTCAGAGCGATTTTTCTTCTTTTTCGGTTTCGCTTGCTTACCCTGAGTTGATTGTGGCGCAGCAGACTGCTGTTGTTGGTTCTCAGCATCCTGTTCACGTTGACGAATCTCGTCGGTTTCATCGGCTAGTTGGGTGGAGCCCGTCAAAGCACTCTTGATGAGCAGATCAATCTCACTCAGCCCCCCAAAGTATTTCACAAGAGCCAGCGCCAACGTAAAGGAAGGATGACGCAGTCCCATTTGATCTGGCACGTAAACCCGAACGTTAGTGTTAAATTCGTCCGTGGCCAAATCCGTAATGCCTGGCAAGGCCGCAACCCCACCGGTTAACACGATACCACCGGGTAATTCAAGGGCTTGCACCTTATCCAAATTACCGCGGAGGCGCTTGAAGATCTGGTCCAACCGGGCCTCAATGATCTCCGCTAAGTATTTTTCTGAAATTGGCGTGGGTTGGCTTTGGCCGACCACGTCAACGGGAAATTCGTCTTCGTCGCTGGCCTGCGTCGAATCAGCGTAACCATAGTCGCGCTTCAACTTCTCCGCACTATCCAGGGAGGTGTTCAGGACCACGGAAATATCCTTGGTGATGAATTGGCCACCCTCTTGGTCCACGTCGATGTACTTCAATTGGTGATCATGAATGACCGCAGCAGTGGCTTGGCCACCCCCCAAATCGATCAAGATGGTCCCAAAGTCTTGTTCACCGTCGTTCATGACCATCATGCCTTGGGCCATCGGATTGATGACCGTTCCCCGCAGGTTCAAGCCGGCTTGTTCAACGGCCTTACGGGTATTATGCATAATGGTCTTAGGGCCGGTAAAGATGGTCCCATGAAGTTCGAGGCGGACCCCGACCATCCCACGGGGATCCTTGATGCCATCAAACCCGTCAACCACGAATTCATCGGCTAAAATGTCGACGACTTCTCGTTCTGGCGGTAGGCTCTGGATCAGCGCAGCGGCGGAGACACTCCGGACGTCACGACCCGTGATTTCACGTGACTGGTCGTCAATGGCGATCATGCCACTACATGGTTCAATTTTTAATAAGTTTGCGGGAATCCCCACAATCACATCATGAATCTCGATGCTGGCCTTCTCTTCGGCTTGTCGAACGGCGCGCTGAATGGCTTCAGCTGCTTTGTCAATATCCACGATGACACCGCGGCTGACCCCATTCGAACGTTCATTTCCCACACCAATAACGTTCATTTGCCCTTTAACATTCTCAGCAACAATGACTTTTATTGAGGTGGTTCCTATATCGAGACCAACGTACATCCCTGAATTATCCATAGAAAAAGGAACCTCCTAAGTTAATTATCGATCAACACTGCATGAATTCGCTTTTTCTCCTAATTATTTTTCAGTTTACCACATTTACTAGGGGTTGAAAAAGCCTTATTGACGCTTTTTATACAATGCAATCAAAATGAAATTATTTTTTGAACGGGTACGAGTACGCCCCGACTTCCAAATTGACCACACCCTTTTGTTTCAGCTTGGCCGCAATGCCTGGATAATAGGCCATTTTCTTGGCGAAACTAGGGATGCTAGCATACACCTCGTTGCCGTCGTTCATGAATAAATGAACCCGGTCGGGGTTATCCTTGGTCGGTGATGCTTGAATCTCACTGATGCTGCGTTTGATTTCACTATCGAGCTTGGCGTACTGCAAGATCATTTGGTGAAGTGATTTGGCTTTTTTGAAATGGCCGTAGACCGGCGTGCCACTCTTGGGTTGATCAACCGATTGTTGACTCACAATACCATTTTCCAAGACCTCATAGTAACGATTTTGCTTCATGACGTAGCCCGCCGTAGCAAACTCAGTGACGTGAACCGTGACCCGGTTGGGCTGACGGAAGGTAATGTCAACGGCCTTAAGTCGTGAATTACGCGCCACTGCTTTTTGTTGCAGGCGGTGTTCGTGCCCGACAACCTGAAAGATTGAATCGCCCGGACGTACCCGGGTCGCTTGCTGAACCTGTTTGGCCGAGAGCGCTGACGCCCCGGTGACCCGCACCGTTTGAAAGTGGCTCAGGGGCGACAGCAGGTACACCATCGCCAGGATCACCACGGTAAAGCTCGTCAGTAGGATGCTCAGCCGCCGAATCAGTTTTCGGTTACGTTGATGCTTGAGTCGGGGCAACTTGTCCCCGATGCGCTTGGCCTTGTGCACCCACTTGGGGGTCTTGGCTTGCTTGCGCTTGGCCGCCGCCTGGGCTTGGTACTCTTCCCATGGCGTCATGGCCCGCTGTTGTTTTGACTCGTTGCGGTTCAGCCGAAACTTCACGACCGTCCACCTCCCATCCACTCACTAAAATTACTTATAATCTTGTTTTTGTCATCGCCTCCGGGATGGTGAAAACTGAGCCGTGACGCTGTGGGCGAACGCCTGGAGCCAAGGAGCGGTCTCCAGGCTTACTTTGAACCGCTAAGGAACGCGTTTCAAAGATATCAGTTGCCTAAGCGGTAAACCGCTAAGGCAACTCCCACGGCTGAGCTCATTTTCACCATCCCTGCGGCTAACACAAGTTTAACCCGCAGTTGCGTTCGTCCATGTCGCACTGGACTAACCTGTTGTGTCGTTAGTCGTTCTTCTTCTTTTTCAGTCATCCGACTGACGATTGTCGAACACTGGTGCAGACATCCTGGAGAATTGTTTCAGGCTAACACGCTGTTACCAGAAAAATTATCGTCCGTCTTAGTGACCAGAGGTGACCAGAGGTGGCCAAGTTGGCCCGCTGTGTCGACGTTCTAAGCTGAGCACTTTTCTCAGCTTAGAACACGGGACGACCTTGAAGACTGCTGTTTTTCAGGCTTCAAGTCGAGGCGGCACACCGCCCTTTGGCTGGCGCCGTTCCCCATAGCGGGCCTGTTTGATCCCACCGGCGGGAACGATACCCAACCGACTATTTCCTAAGTCCGCGTTGTTTAGCCCTGCTTCAGGGTTTCCACAACGTCTAAGACCCGGTCGGCGGCGTCTGGGACGCCTAATTGCTTGGACGCCGCGGCCATGTCTTGGCGTAGGCCATCGTCGGTCATTAACTGGTCGGCCTTTTTGATTAAGGTCTCGCCGGTTAGATTCTCTTCGGTGATGATTTCCGCCGCCCCCACGGACGCCAGGGATTGCGCGTTCTTGGTTTGGTGGTTTGCCGTGACGTAGGGACTGGGAATCAGGATTGACGGAATGCCGTCAGCCGTGATTTCTGCCAGGCTGGTTGCGCCGGCCCGGCCGACGATTGCGGCGACCTTGGGCAGGACCTCTGGCATGTTACTGATGTACGGCTTGACGACCACGTTAGCGGCCACGTCAACGTTTTTTAGCTGTTCCATGACGCCGTCGTAACGCTTTTGCCCGGTCACGAAGACCACCTGGTACTTGCGCTGGTTAAACGTTGGAATCGCAGCGACCGTGGCGGCGTTGATCTTGAGCGCCCCTTGGGAGCCCCCGAAAATCAGCAGCGTGGGCACGTCGTCTTGCAACTTGTACTCGGACCAGCTGAAGTGGCTGACCACCTCCGCAGCTTCCTGGGCCCGGGGATTCCCGGTCTTCACCATTTTGCTAGCGGGTAACTGGTCGAGGGCCGCGTCAAACACGTAGGCGATGCGGTCCACGTAGCGGCTCAAGAATCGGTTGGTGATCCCAACGACACTGTTTTGTTCGTGGATCATCGTGGGGACGTGCAACCGTGCGGCGGCGTAAACCACGGCACCGGAGACGTAGCCCCCCGTGCCGACCACCACGTCCGGCTTGAATTGCCGAATCATCTTCTTAGCGGCGTGCACACTTTTTAAGAATAAGTAGATCGTTTTGAAATTTTCTAGGGACAGGGAACGCTTGAAGCCTTGGATGCGCGTTGCCTGAAACGGAATGCCTTTGGCTGGCACAATCGTGCTTTCCAGGCCCCGTTCAGAGCCCACGTACATGACCTCTGAATCTGGTTCGCGTTTCTTTAACGCCTTGATAAGCGCCAGCGCCGGGTAAATGTGGCCCCCGGTACCGCCACCCGATACCATTAATCGCATTATTTTTCCTCCTGTTTGCCAGTTAACTGCTCAACGGCCTTGATAAACCGGTCACCTCTGACCTCGAAGTTCGGGTATTGATCCCAACTGGCATTGGCGGGCGACAAGAGGATGATGTCGCCGGGTTCACTTAAATCGTACGCCACGGGAACCGCGGTTTCAACGTTTTCGGTCATTTTAATGGCAGAAATTCCCGCTTGCTTAGCCGTTTCAGCTAACAAATCAGCCGTCTGGCCAAACAAGACGATGGCTTTGACGTGGGCCTTGAAGGCTGGCAGCATCTTTTCAAAGGTGTAGCCCCGGTCCAGACCCCCTGCCAGTAAGACAACGGGGGCGGTGAAGCCCTTTAAGGCCATCTCAGTGGCTTCCATGTCGGTCGCCTTGGAGTCGTTGTAGTATTGCCGACCCTCGGCCTCTAACACGTACTGAGTCCGGTGACGCACGCCACCAAAGGTCCGCAGTACGGCCACGATGGCACTGGTGCTGACACCCTTGATTTTGGCCACGGCGATGGCAGCCAGCGCGTTTTCTACGTTGTGGTCGCCAGGAACCTTGATTTCGCTGGCAGGCATGATGGCTTCTTCCTTAAAGTACAGCACGCCATCCTTTTCGTAGGCCCCATCCTCGGACTGGTTGGTCCGGGAGAATGGGACGACTTGCGCCTTGGTGTTGCGGCTCAGGTCACGCCACTCTGCGTTGTCAAAGTTCACGACGAAGTAATCCTTGTCCGTTTGGTTCGCGGTGATTTTCATCTTGGCAGCCACATAGTTGGCCCGCGTCTTGTGGTAGTCCAAATGGTTGGAGAAGATGTTGGTCAGCACGGCGATGTGGGGATGAAATTCAGTCGTTTCGGCTAACATGAAACTGGAGACTTCCAGCACCAAGGTGTCGTCCGGCGTGACTTCCTGGACGACCTTGCTGGCAGGAATCCCAATGTTCCCGGCGTAAACGGCCTTGCCCGTTTGCCGGTCGCGGTCCAACATCTTTTGGATCATCGTGGTCGTCGTGGTCTTCCCGTTGCTCCCGGTCACGGCCACCAACTCGGCGTCAGCAACCTCGCCAACCAATTCCATTTCACCAATCACAGGAATCTTTTCAGCCAACGCCCGTTGCACAACGGGAACGTCGTAGAAGATTCCGGGGTTCTTGACAATGTAATCGTAACCCGGATCCAACAGGTCAGCGGTTTGTTCACCGGTAATCACGGTAAACCCATCCGCTTGGAGATCCTGGGCATCCTGATTCTCAGCCAACGGTTTGACATCACTGACGGTGACCTGCGCACCCAGCCGCTTCAATAGGCGCGCTGCATTGACCCCACTCTTGGCTAGTCCCAGGACCAACACTTTTTTATTTTGATACGTCGTGATTTGTTTCATAATAACCGTTCGCTCTCCATTCTTATGCTTATGTTTTTAATTTTGTTTAATTGTGTTAAACCAGATTCGTTTCGGACCGGATTTGTTTCGGACCGGATTGCGGTGAATTTGCCGCCTGCGGCTGCCAGGACTACGCCTGCTGTGGGGCCGGTTCCCGCCTGAGAAGCGGGCTCCCACCTCAACTTTAAGCCGTGAAAGTGCCACGTCTCAAAGGTTGTCCCAGGCTGTAAGCCGGCAAGAAACGCCGACTAACACCCTCGACACAGCCGTCTCCGTCCTGTCCTCCTCCGGCTCTTGATTGCGCGTTGACCAAACTAGTCGTTTAGCCCAATCAATGCCAGTAACTCTCTAATGAAC
Organism: Levilactobacillus mulengensis; assembly: GCF_003946045.1. Lineage (GTDB taxonomy): Bacteria > Bacillota > Bacilli > Lactobacillales > Lactobacillaceae > Levilactobacillus > Levilactobacillus mulengensis. The sequence goes on from NZ_RHNW01000001.1 coordinate 413,332, forward strand.
GCCAGACTGGTTACCCGCTATAAATGGATTAACCAGCAAATGATACGGCGCAGCGAACCAATCCTGTTGGCAAAACCATCCTGTCTAGGTTCTACGGGCTAAACCAGTCTAACCAGCCACCCACCACACCAAACAAGCAGCCAGCCCATTTTTAGATTCTCTGGCCACCGCCATTTCCGCGGAGCTGGACAGGTGCGAAACCCTGTGTCGAGGCTGTTGGTCGGCGATTTCTGCCGGCCTTACAAACTGGAACGACTTTGAGCCATTGTGCTTTCCAATGGCTCAAAGCGAGGGCCAAGACCGCCTTTCGGCTTGGCCCGGTCCCCATAGGGTGAGAGCACCTGGCCAGCGCAGCGGCAACCTAACACCGCCCGCCCAGCCAGAGAACCTAAAAAAGGGCTAACCTGCGGCGTGCGGGTTAGCCCCCACCACAGTCGCAGCTCTACTTTGGTAAGATGACCCACAAGCCAGTAACCGCGGTAATCAACCCAATTCCCCAGAAAGTCAAATCAATCTTCCATTCACTCCACCCCTTCATTTCGAAGTGATGGTGAATCGGACTCATCAGGAAAATTCGCTTACCCGTTAGCTTAAATGAGGCAACTTGCAAAATAACACTCGCCGTCTCAATCACAAAAATCAGGCCGATCCACAGCAGGGACAATTCATGATGCAACAGAATTGACACGGCCGCTAAGGCGCCACCTAAGGCCAATGACCCGGTGTCACCCATGAAAATCTTGGCTGGCTTGTGATTAAAGATGAGAAAACCGAGAAGACTGCCGACTACGGCAAAACAGAAAATAACGATGTTGAGTTGGTGCTGGTCCCAGGCAACGATTCCGTAAGCCGCAAAAGCAATGCTAGCTAACCCACTCACCAGGCCATCGAGGCCATCGGACAGGTTCACCGCGTTACTGAAGCCAACTAACCAAATAATCACGAAGACGGCGTACCAGCCACTCATGTGCCAGTTGCCCATCCCCGGAACGTGCAGGGCCATTGGGAGTTGTTCTTGGGTGTAGACCCAGAATAAAATCAACGCCCCAACGATTTGTCCCAGCAGTTTTTGCCAGGCCTTTAAACCTTCATTTTGCCGATGGAACAGCTTGATGCTGTCATCCCACGCCCCTAAGGCGCCGTATAAAACCAGGATGAACAGTAAGATCCAGGTGGTAGACAGCACATGGTGTGGGCCGACGATCCAGCTCGTCGCGAGCGTCATTACCGCAATCGCAACAATGAATAACAGGCCACCCATGGTTGGGGTCCCTGATTTCTTTTCGTGCCACGTGGGGCCCTCTTCACGAATCATTTGGCCTTCGTGCCGCGCCCGGAAGTACCGGATCAATGACGGCATAAACGCCGCCGTTATTACAAATCCACCCAACAGGGGTAAAATCACATTCATCATTGTTCGACTCAATCCTCATTCTCTTTTATTTGTTTTGTTTCAACGTGACCGTGAGCCCCGCGCCGGAGCCGACACTAGTGCCAGCCTTGACGCTTTGTTTCGTGACGTACCCGTCACCGGACACGGTCAGTTTCAATCCTTCTATCTGTGCTAATTTTACCACATCACCCTTGGACCAGCCGGTTAAACTTGGCAGCGCAACTACGCCACCGGTCTTCAGGAAGACCCGTTGACCATTATAGAGTGTGGTCCCCGTCTTAACGGATTGGCTCAACACTTTGCTCCCAGTTCCCAAAACGGTCACCGTGGCGCCGGCCTTAGTCAGTGCGCTTGAGGCACTGGTGGTCGACTTCCCTGTCACGGCGGGCATCTTGTTGCTGGCTGATTTGGTCGTTTGGGCATCCTCTTGAAGGGCCCGGGCCATGACTGGCTTCATGATCGACGCCAATAACTGGCTAGCGGTCTTGCCACCCAAGTGCGGTTGTTTCATGGTGATGTACATCACGTACTTGGGATTGCTAGCGGGCACCATGGCGGCGACGGAGTACAGGTAGCTGTCGTCACCCGACAAGTACCCGCTCCCATTGCTGACCTGCGCGGTACCGGTCTTGACGGCGACCCGCTCGCCACTCATTTTATAGTCGCCCCCAATACCATAACTCTTATAGACGACATCTTCCATGTGTTTCCGAACCGCTTTAGCCGTTTTGGCTGAAATGGGGTTACCCACGGTCTTCGGCGAGTACTTGGCGACGGTCTTGTTGGTGTTCGGGTCGGTGACCTTACTGATGACGTAAGGCTTCATCATCTTCCCGTTGTTGCTGACGGCCGTCAGTCCCTGTAGCATCTGGAAGAACGTAACCTGAATCCCTTGACCAAAGGACGTGTCGGCCTGTTCAATCGGCCGCTGGAAGGCAATGCTCCCGGACAATTCACCCGGCAAGCCGGAATGGGTGCTCTTCAGGAACCGGAAGCGGTCAATGTACTTCTTCCAGGTCTTGGCGCCCATCTGTTGTTCCAGGTGCGCCATAGCCACGTTACTAGACAGGGCGAATCCTTTGTCATAGGTAATGGTTCCCCAGCCGGACGTATTCCAGTCAGGCACAATTTGATTACCAATGGCATATTTCCCGGATTGATAAGTCGCGTTCCCGTTGTAATTACCGCTGTCAATGGAGGCCGCCATGGTGAAGATCTTCATGGTTGAGCCGGGTTCATAGGCATCCTGAACCAGCGTATCCCGCCAAATTTGGCTGAGTCCCGCCTTGGTAGAGGCGTTGAAGGTCGGTCGCTGGGTGGCGGCGAGAATCGCACCGGTCTTAGCATTCATCAGGACCGCGTTCATCGAGTTGGCCTTGACTTGGTCTTGGACGCTGCTCATTTCCGTTTCCAACAGCGTCTGGAGCCGGGTATCGAGCGTAGTGTAGACGTTGTCGCCGTTCTTGGCCTTCTTGGATTTCTGCTTGGTTCCCGGTAATTGGTAGCCGTACATATCCTTCTTGATCTTTTGCGAACCATTGGTCCCGGTCAGTTCCTTGTTAAACGCCTGCTCGAGGCCCATGGTTCCTGTCAGCGTGGTCTCCCCCGCCTTGTTGGTCTTCGACTCGGCCAATCCCACTAGATGGGAAGCGAAAATCCCATTGGGATACAGCCGGGCTTCCTGTTGAATAAAATTGACCCCGTTAAGATGGGCCTGTTGAATCTTCTGCTTAGTGGTCAACGAAATGTTTTGCCCCGCCGTGCCAAATTCAACTTGGAACGTGTTGCGATTGCTGGGGTTCAACGCCTTTAGGGCCTTCTTCTCGCTGATGGGTAAGTACTTTGCCAAAACGCGCGCAATTTTGGGCTTATTCGTGGCATAAAGTTTCTGCCCGTCCACGCCCCTTTGCCGCTTGTCCAGCACCACGTAGAGTGAGTAGACGCTGGTATCCTCGGCAATAGCCTGACCGTTGGCATCATAAATCGTGCCCCGCTTGGCTTTCAGCGTTTCATTGGCGGTGTAGAGCTTTTGCGCCTGGGAACTCAGATTGACGTTCTGGACGTTCTTACCGATCGCGATATACGAAAAGCGGCAAACAACAAAAATAAACAACACGCAGATAGCGTAAAACAGAAACTGCCCAAAATGCTTGCGGTTTCTGCCGGGTTGCTGATTTGTCGTTTGACGCTCGTGGGAATCTTTCATTATTTGTTTACATTCCTTATTCTGGCATTTTCTAAAATCAAGCCTTGTTTCTTAGCAATTTTATCAAGCCGACTACGACTCTGCAACTCATTGATCTGTTGTTGCGCATTCGTGTTGTGGTTCTGCACGGTCGTGATGCGGTTATTGATGCTTTGCAGGTTATGTTGCGCGTTGGTCATGGTAATTTTGGATGACACAACACAAACCATCATGACGGCTAAAACCAAGCCGCAGGCGGTTAACAAGCATTTTTCGAATTTAGAAATCGGCAACTTTTGGCTGCTCGGATTGCCTTGAGGGGCGACCCGGGGCTGGGCCTGACGTTGCGGCTGTTCTATGTTTGGGCGTTGTTGGGGTTCCGGCGAAAGGGGAACCGCTTCAGCTAAATTGTTCTGCGCCATAAATAATCATCTTCCTATGTCGAATTAATAGATTTGGTAAGACTACTTAATTTTTTCTAAAATTCTGAGCTTTGCGCTATGTGCGCGGTGGTTCGCCGCTAGTTCTTCTTCAGACGGCAAAATAGGTTTGCGATTGACTAGTTTGAAATCAGGTTGCAGGTTGTCCGGAATCACGGGTAAGCCCTGTGGTAAATCAGGCAACGAGGAGTTTTCCCGGAACATGGTCTTGACTAGCCGGTCTTCCAGGGATTGGAAGGTAATGACGCTGATCCGGCCGTTCAGATCCAGGAGTGAAACAGCTTGTTCCAAGGAGTCTTCCAGGGCCCCCAGTTCGTCGTTAACGGCGATACGGATGGCTTGGAACACCTTCTTGGCAGGATGACCGCCGTGACGACGTGCCGCGGCAGGAATCCCTTCCTTGATGATTTCAACCAGCTGGCCAGTCGTATCGATTGGGGCGGTTGCCCGGTGCCGTTCAATGGCTCTGGCAATCGGTTTGGCAAATTTTTCTTCGCCGTACCGGTGGAAGATCCGCATGAGATCATTAAATTCCCATTCGTTGACCACAATCCAGGCCGTGAGTTTCTGGCTCTGATCCATTCGCATATCTAACGGTGCGTCGTGTTGATAACTAAAACCACGGTCCGCCTCGTCAAATTGAGGAGAGGAAACCCCCAGGTCATACAAGATGCCGTCAACCGCGGTGATTCCCCGCTGATTGAGTTGGGCTTGGATGTCCCGGAAATTGCTCTTGATGAAGGTTAATTTACCCTCATCGAGGTATTTTTTTAAGTGTTCTTCGTTGTAGGTAATCGCCGTTTGATCTTGGTCAAACGCGTACAGATGACCGGTCGTCAACTGCTCAAGGATGCGCTGGCTATGGCCGCCGCCACCGAGAGTGCAGTCAACGTAGATGCCAGTTGGCTTAATGGCTAACCCAGCCACCGCTTCTTTAAGTAATACCGTTACGTGATGAAAGTCTTCCATAAACACTCTCCTTTCTTAAACGTTACATGCCAAAATCAATGAGATTTTCAGCAATATCGTCGAAGTCTTCTTCTGCCGTGGTGGAAAAGTCTTGCCACCGGTCGGCGCTCCAAATTTCAAAGCGATTCGCTACCCCGACAATCACACACTGTTTAGTTAACGCTGCGTGGTCGCGGAGGGATTTGGGGAGGTTGATGCGGCCCTGCTTATCGAGCTCGCATTCCGTTGCTGCAGAGTAGAAGAACCGGACAAAGGCCCGGGCATCCTTGCGATTAACTGGCAAGGCTTTCAATTTCTCTTGCAGGGCTCCCCACTCCGGCATGGGATAACCGAATAAACAGCCATCCATGCCGCGGGTGACAACAAATTGGTCGCCCAATTGTTCCCGAAACTTGGCGGGAATGATCAGCCGGCCTTTGGTGTCGATAGAATGTTCAAACTCCCCCATAAACATAGCCAATCACTCCCATTTGTAACTATCACCAAGTTTACCACACCCCCCCACTTTCTACCACAACGTTTCCGAATTTTTATAAATTTCCCCACAAATCTTAAAAAGGCCACGGCGAACAAGTGTTCACCGTGGCCTAGCGCGTTTTACAACGCTTACTAAAAATGAGTCGATAACCAAAAAAATTAATATTTATGCATTAATTTAGCCAATAACCACTAAAAAACAAGCGGCAAATCCAACGACCCAATACAGGTCCGTCAGCCGCCAGAATGTTCGGAAAAAGGTCGAGTAAAGTAACTCTTTGTTGTGAATCGCTTGTAAAAGCGTCACAACGATACCAATGGCCATCCAGCCGATGATCAGCCACGGCAAAATCTGCCCCGCTCCCGCTGGAATCAAAAGGAGTGACGTGCCGATAAAGATCGGCGCCATCAGGTCCCACGTGTTCAATTGTGCTGGCCAGTGTTTCTTCAGCAGGCGCTTAACGCCCCGAATCAACAGCCAGCCGATGACTAGGATGCCCAGCGTTCCCGCCGGCGAGGTCCAAAACGTCATGCGACTTCCCCCTTATTTTTTGTTTGCTTGTTTTAACTCGTCTTAGCCCGCGCCTCCAGGTCGGTGAAAATTGGCCGGAACGCTGTGGGCGGACGGTGGGAGCCAAAGAGCGGTCTCCCACCTTGCTAAGCCTATTTTCACCGGCCCTCCGGCTGACACTCGTTTAAACCATCGCAACCCGTGTCCACGACAGTTTCATTATGTACGTTGCAATATTTTCTGGTACCCTTCCGGCAATGGCTCACGATCACGTTCCAACTCATTTCACTAGTATCATTCTGAAAGGTGGAACACCCACCATAAAAAATGATTCGCAAGTCTGAGCGACCAGAAGTATCTTGAATCTGCCGCCGGGAACGGCAATCACTTGCCGGTTCATTTTCACCATCCCGGGAACGTGCCAACATGAAGCCGGTCGTGTCGTGCTTGAATACTTCCGTTTAATTATAAAGATTTCTAGCGAACGTTGCAATCACTGGGCAGAACGTTAACGCTTCTTAAACTTTGTTTGCCGAACACCCGCCCGCCGTTCACAAACGAGTGGCTTGGTCGCGCAACCCCCACTCCGCAAAAAAATGGACTGTCATCCGCGACAAGTTGTCGTGAAAACCGGTCGTCTTCCCCGTCGCAACGGCCCAGCTTTACGTTTTCGCGACAACTTTTGCGTGGCGGTTGCAATTCTGACGTTGCCACGGTAAACTAATTGAGTAATCTAGACGCAAAGAGGTGGCTACTTCCGCATGGAAAAAAAGAAAAAATCAACATTTCAAAAAATCACGAACGTTTTCGTTTGGATCATGATCATCGCAACCATTGGATCTCTGGTCTTTGGTGCCATTTCTTCATTAGGATTAATGGGCTAGCATGGGTCGTCGTCACATTCTGTCGAATGTTGGCGGCTTTTTTTCTGCGCTTGATGACCTCTTTTAAATCTAAACATCGGCACCCGCAACGAATATTAATTAATTTTTTAATCATTCTGTGTATCCCTTGACGCCGGGATTCTTTCGGCCTAAGTTGGGTCAGAAACTTAACTTATTCCTTTGTTCACAAATCAAAAAGGAGGCGCCCACACAACCACTCTGGTGTGCGGGTGCCTCCTTTTGATTTTCCATCACCGACCTGATAACAGCTAACCATATCCTAACAGCAAAAAGCTCCCTACCCAATCAACCAGGAATCCTGGTAAATCACCGTAGGGAGCAACATTCAACTTACTAAATAGCTGCGACAACCACCCGACCAACACTGGCCAACTGGTTTAAACCAGTGTCAGCCGATAGGGCGGTCAAAAATAGGCTCAGCCGTGGGATTTAGGCCCTGGCCTGACACAGGTCAGGTCCTAAATGGCGTCTTTGAAACGCGCTCTTGGCGGTTCAAAGCGAGGCCAGAGACCGCCTTTTGGCTCTGGCCGGTCCTGCCCACCGCGTTCCGGCCTATTTTTGACCGCCCGGCAAGGCGAAACCAAAGGCGAAAACCTATTGGTCGTTGGGTTGGTCCGGAATGTCCGGTTGCTTGTAGACCTGGCGGGGCTTGCTCCCCTCCTGTGGCCCAATGTAACCACGCTGCTCCAAGTCATCCATGATGCGGGCGGCTCGGTTGTAGCCAATTCGGAAGCGCCGTTGTAGCAGTGAGGTGCTGGCCTTTTGTTGGTCGACCACGAAACTCAATGCTTCATCGAACAGCTCATCGTCGCTGTCGCCGGCCTCTTCCTGCTTAATCTCCTCGTCGCTGACCATCATGTCTTCATCGTAGTCCGCGGACTGTTGTTGCTTGATGAATTCAACCACGCTAGATACGTCTTCATCCGGGATAAAGGCCCCCTGGACCCGGACCGGCGAGTTGGCGTCGACGGGTTGATACAGCATATCCCCACGGCCCAACAACTTTTCGGCCCCGTTCGTGTCCAAAATCGTCCGGGAATCAATCCCACTGGACACGGCAAAGGCAATCCGCGACGGCACGTTGGCCTTGATCAGGCCGGTAATGACATCCACGGATGGCCGTTGCGTGGCCAGAATCATGTGGACCCCGGCGGCCCGTCCCATTTGGGCTAACCGGATGATGGCGTCTTCAACTTCGCTGGAGACCGTCATCATCAAGTCGGCCAATTCATCGACGACGACCACGATGTACGGCAACATTGGCCGTGCTTGGTCGTCCTCGGCGTTGGCCTTTTGGACGAAGGCGTTGTAACCAGAAATTTTCCGTTGCCCAAACTGTGAGAACAGTTCGTAGCGGCGTTCCATTTCGGCCACGACCTTGTGTAGGGCTCGCGCCGCCTTTTTCGGTTCGGAAACCACGGGCGTTAACAAATGGGGAATCCCATTGTATACACTGAGTTCCACTTTCTTCGGGTCGATTAGCATCAATTTCAGCTGGTCGGGCCGGGCATTCATCAACATGCTCGTAATAATGCCGTTGATGGCCACGGACTTCCCACTCCCAGTCGCCCCCGCAATCAGCAGGTGCGGCATCTTGGTGAGGTCCATGGTTACGACTTCCCCGGTCACGTTCCGACCTAGTGGCACCTCCAACGGCTTGTTGGGGTGCGGCGGCTGGGCCTCGACCACGTCGCGGAAGGCCACGGTGGACACTTCCTTATTCGGCACTTCAATCCCAATCAAGGACTTCCCAGGAATCGGCGCTTGAATCCGAATTCCCTTGGCGGCCAGCGCTAAGGCCAGGTCGTCGGCCAGGTTCACAATGCGTGAAACCTTGACCCCGATGGCCGGGTGTAATTCATACTCGGTCACGGACGGCCCCAGGCTGACGTTTTTCACCTCGGCATCGACGCCAAAACTGTCGAGCGTTTGCTTTAAAATTTTCGTGTTGGCATCAATGGCATTAACTTCTTCGGTCTGATCAGTGGGTGGCACTTGCTTCAACAGGTCCGCCGTCGGCAACTGATAGTTCGGGTCGACCGGCGTGCTGCTAGCTAAGGCATCGGCCACGGCCGTATCTTCCGGCGCGTCGGTTGTCGATTTGTCAGGCTTCTTGCTGGTTGCATCCGCAGCCACCGTGATGTGATAGCTGGGTTCCGGTTGTGACTTAGGCGTTGGCTGTGGCTTCGGTTCGGGCAAATCCTTCTTGTCCGGATCCATAGGTGTTGTGACGGTAACCGTCGGCTTTTGCTCACTACGTTTGGTCTGCCGCTCCTTGACGCGTTCGCCCCCATTTTTCAGGGCCGTGCCGCTGGCTTGTAGGCCGTGCCGCAGCGTGGACCACACCGTCTGGAGCCAGTGTTCGATGCTGGCCAGGGGAATCTGGAAGAAGACGATGACCCCGCCCAGCATGATCAGCCAAGCCGCAATCTGCGACCCGACCAACGCAATCAACCAGGCAATCACACTCAGGAGTAACGTCCCGACCAGGCCACCGCCCAGTTGCGCCGTCAGACCACCCGTGACCAGGTCCGCCAAACCGGCGTGCCAAATCGTGGGTAAAAACTGACTGTGAATGTCAGCGGCAATAAAGTAGTTGGCGCTCATCCAGAGCAGCCAGCCGCCATAGATCAACCCGCCACCGATTAAATAGTGACGGGCAATCCGGGGCAGCGTGCCGGTGATGGTCAACGCGACCCCCACCGCAGCCACCAGAACCAGGCCGAATTCGTAGGTGTCCCCCACCACCAGCCGCACCAGATTGGCGGCCAGCGTGCCGAGGAGCCCGAGGTTAAAGAGACCCAGCCCCGCTAAAGCAATCAGGACCAGGCCAATAACGTTTGCGGTATAGGGAAACGGTTGTTGCTTGGTTGATTTGCGGCGAGCCGGCTTGCGTTTAGTAGTTGGGCGACGCCGGGTCGTTTTTCGTTTGGTAGCCAACCGACTGCCTCCTTTCGCTTACTTTAATTTGTCGTGCGGATACGTGTGAACGCGTTCCAGATTAGGAAAAGCCTGTTGGCGCAGGACTTCGTAGATGACGATAGCCGCACTGTTGGACAGGTTCAGGGCGCGAATATGGGTGTCATCTTGCGGAATCCGGATGCACTTTTCAGCGTGCTTGCGCATGAAGGGTTCGGGCAGGCCCGTCGTTTCCTTGCCAAATAAGAAGTAGTGATCATTCTCGTTAACGCTGTAGTCGGGTTCCGTGTAGTCTTGGTCCGCAAATTTGGAAACCAAATACAGTTGGGTGGGGTCTGGAATCGTCTCTAAAAACGCTGGCAGATTCTCATGGTAGCGGACGTCGACCTTGTCCCAGTAGTCCAAGCCAGCCCGTTTTAAGTGGGCATCGTCAACGGAAAAACCGAGGGGCTTGATCAAATCTAAGACGGTGTCGGTCCCGGCACAGGTCCGGGCGATATTCCCCGTGTTGGCGGGAAACAGGGGTTCAAATAACGCGATGTGATTACTCATAAATTCTCTTCTCCGTTCTGTTGTCAAACATTCGTTCTGTCCCATTATTATAGCCATTCCCCAGGGTCTTTGACAAGGGCTGAACGCCAGACAACTCATGAATTTGACCAGAAAAATTGTGCGCTGACATTCGCCTCCGGCTTCCAGGGATTCCACCTGCTGTGGGGAGCGCTTCCAGCCTGAGGAGCGGTCTTCCAGCTCGCTTTGGAGCCGTGAAGCCCCCACGTCTCCAAAGTCGTCCCATGCCGTAAGCTGACAAAAGCGTCAGCTAACGCCATCGACACAGCTGGCTACATCCCTGGCTTCCTGCGGCTAGACTTAATTTTTCAGGCCATTCATTAGCAGTCAACATTCTCTTCTTATCAAATTTTTGGCTCTACGTTGAATTATGTATCACTTTCCGTTCCCGGCGGCGGATTCAAGGTGCCCTGCTGTGGGGCCGGTTCCAGCCTGAGGGGCTTCCACCTCAACTTTGAGCCAAAGTGCGGTCTCAAAGTTTGTCCCATGGTCTAACCTGAGAAAATCACTCAGCTAAGACCATCGACACAGCTGGTCACCTTGATCCGCCTCTGGTCACTCACATTGATCTTGAATTTTACGGTTACCAGATTTGCTCCCTGTCAGACTTACTCTCCGTACCACCATCAATGTCTAGACGATTTTAACCAACCGTTACCTTAAACCAGCATATTATCCGCCAATCTATTCCACCCGTTTCATACGCCGGCTACAGTTAGAGACAAGCAACTTACAATCATTCAAACATACGTGTAATAATTTTCCTCTAGAAACATATTTGTCAACCAAAACATAACGGTCCTTTCCTAACGTTCTACGTAATCCCTATCAAATCAACAATTACACAACCGAGGGTCACTTAACGAACAAACCAAAATACTAATGTTTAGCGTATAAACGTGTTAACTTATGGGTGTCGGAGGGGGCAATATTTCAGCCTGTTAGGAGGAAAAAACATGCGAAGAATAACAAAATTTGCGCTACTGGTTACCTCCAGCCTGGCACTCATCTTTCTATTTGAATCACCCACCAAAGCCTATGCTCGTGTTGTTCCGTCTAAGGGAACCAGTGAACCTGAGGCTACTATCCTCACTGACCCTGGTCAAGAAGAGATGTCGCATACCGCGGTCTTACCCGAGGACGGCGTCTATGACGTTAAATATTTTTGGTCCATCGACAACACCGTCAAGGTCAATGCCGGTGACACCATGAATTTCTATATTCCCAAGAACGTCAACGTTACCCGGACCCGTTCCTTTAACATGGCCAGTTACGACGGCAGGGCTAGCGTTGGTAAAACGACCGTCACCATCGGCAGTCACATCGGCGTCTGTACCTTCAACAATTTCTTTGCGACGCACAAGTACCGTAAGGAAGGTTACATTTCCTTTGAAGTCCGTGGTGCCGGCGAGCCCGAAGAAGTGACACCACCCGTGACCACCCCAGAAGAGCCTGGGACCGAGGAGCCTAATCCCGAAGAACCTGAACCCGAAGTTCCTGGGGTTGAGGAACCCGGTGTTGAGGAGCCCGGCGAGGAACCTTACCCTGAAGAGCCTGGAACTGAAGAACCTGGGGTTGAAGAGCCCGGAACTGAAGAGCCCGGAACTGAAGAACCCGGGACTGAAGAACCTGGCGAACCCGAAGCACCTGGTGTCGAAGAGCCTGGCGTTGAGGAACCTAACCCAGAAGATCCAGCACCAGAGGAACCTGCTGGCGAAAAGCCCGGGCCTTCCACGCCTGGCGTCACCTACCCACCCGTTAAGCCTGAACCAATCGTGCCAGAGCCCGAAACGCCCGTTGTTACGCCTGAAGATCCCGGCTATCCTAGCGTGACCGTTCCTGGCAAACCAACGAAGCCGACGTTCAACAAGCCCGGCAAGCCTGTTCACAAACCAACCGGGTCTAAACCAACTGGGTCGACCCAAACCGGTGGGCAAACCGCTGCCATCACCCCTAGCGGCCAAGGCAGTGGCACCGCTAGTCACCCCGCAACCAGCGCGGCCATCAATCACCACGCAACGGGACAATCGCCAACCACGACGACCCCCGCTACCGGTCACGCCGCAGCGACCCAGCCATCCTCGACCTTACCACAGACGGGTGATCACCAGTCTGCGGGCATCATCGTCGCTGGACTCGCCCTCTTGTTAGCTAGCTTGACCGGTGGTTTCCTCAGCTTACGGGATCGTAAGCAGTAATGACCCCCACTCCCCCCTAAGGTCAAGGTCAATCAGCCGACCATTAGCTCGCTCTGCTGATTGGCCTTGACCTTACCAAACCCATGTCACCACACAAATGCCCCGAAGACCTTTGCCTTCGGGGCATTTGTCAGACTAATTCACCATCTTTTGATAGTTTCAGCCAGCCAACTTAACCGGCCTATTATCGGCCAAACTGTTTCACCTGTTTTGCACGTCGTTGGCGTTTAGAAACGGGCCACTCACACCCATCTCACCAGGCGTCTAATAGTTTTATGGCAGAAACATATTTGTCAACTAAAACGTGATTACGCTTCTCCACCGCTCTACATGATCCCCGTCAAATCAACAATTTAACAACTAAGAGTCACTTAACGAACCAATCAAGATACTAATGTTCAGCGTATAAACGTGTTAACTTATGGGTATCGGAGAGGAGCAATATTTCAGTCTGATAGGAGGAGAAAACATGCGACGAAGAACAAAATTTGCGCTACTGGTTACCTCCAGCCTAGCACTCATCTTTTTAGTTGACTCACCTACTCAAGCGTACGCACGGGTCATTCCGGCTAAGGGGACTAGCGAGCCTGACGCTAAGATTGTCAGTGTCCCCGGTGGGAAAGTCATGTCACACACCGCGGTCTTACCTGCAGACAAGGTCTACAACGTTAAGTACAGTTGGTCCATCAGCCAAGCCGAAAAGGTCAATGCTGGTGACACCATGGATTTCTATATTCCCAAGAACGTCAACATTACTCGGACCCGCTCCTTTGACATGAGCAGTTACGACGGCAAGGCCATCATTGGCAAATGGGACGTTACCATCGGCAGTCACGTCGGCGTCTGTACCTTCACTAATTTCTTTGCGACGCACGATTACCTGAAGAGTGGTTATATTTCCGTTGAAGTCTATGGCGCTGGTCAGTCCGAAGAAGTTGTCCCACCAACCAACCCCGAAGAACCCGGAACCGGTGAACCAGGCCCTGAGGAACCCGGGCCTGAAGTTCCTGGCATTGAAGAACCCGGTGAGCCTGAAGCACCTGGTGTCGAAGAACCGGGGACCGAAGAACCTGGTGGTGAAAAACCCGGGACCCAAGAACCTGGTGGGCCTGAAGCACCCGGTGTTGAAGAACCGGGGACTGAAAAACCTGGTGGCGAAAAGCCCGGGCCTTCCACGCCTGGCGTCACCTACCCACCCGTTAAGCCTGAGCCAATCGTGCCAGAACCCGAAAGCCCAGCCGTTACGCCTGATGACCCCGGCTACCCTGGTGTAACTGTCCCCGGCAAGCCAACGAAGCCAACGTTCAACCAGCCTGGGAAGCCGATTCTCAAACCAACCGGGGGAACGCAAACCGGTGGTCAAACCGCAACCATCACGTCTGGTCATGGCAGTAGCAACGCTAACCCTCCCGCAACCAACACGGCCAGCAATCACCACGCAACAGGTCAATCGCCAACTATGACCCCCGCAGCCGGTCACGCCGCAGCGACCTATCCAGCCACGACCTTACCACAGACTGGCGATCACCAATCCGCTGGCAGCCTCGTTGCCGGACTCGCCCTCTTGTTGACCAGCTTGACCGGTGGTGTCCTCAGCCTACGAAATCGTCAGCATCAATGACGTCAGCCGTCCATTAGCTCGCTCTACCGACTAGCCTTAACCTTACCAAACCCATGTCACGACACAAATGCCCCGAAGGCAACCGTCTTCGGGGCATTCGCTGACTATTTTAGGGCAAGAAAAAAGCAGCTCCTCGGTGTGGGCACGGCGAGGGACTACTTTAGTGAAGTGCTACTTGTCAGCCACCAACAGCTTTCACTGATGTTAACTGCCAAACGATTTCTCATCGATTAATATAACACTGTCCTGTCAGGTTCACAAGCATTTTTTATCGGTTTTTTAAACGTTTTACTTCACGCCCTCAGCGGTTAATAGGGTCACGTCAACGGTGATAGCTGGGAACGGATTGGCCTTGACCTCAGCCAAGCGGGCCTCATCGGCACCCCAGTGCATTGGCGTCATCAGCATCAAATCGGCAAAGAGTTCGGCGGGAACGGGCACCTGGTAGCGAATTCGTTCCACGGTGGCGCTGGGATAGTGCTTCTGGAACAGGTCCAGCACGTTACTGTTGTCGTAGCTGGCGTGCGCACTGCCGGCCGGGAAGATGGCCTGGCGCAGCTCAATCAGGTAATCCGGATTGGGAATCACCTTCAGCAATTTGCCACCAGGCGCCAATACCCGATTGAACTCGTTGTAGGCCGATGGTGAGAACAGGTCCAAAATCGCCGTAAACTGGTGATCCGCAAACGGCATCTGGGCCAGGTCGGCCACGCAGAAGAAGGCGTCGTTGTCCAGTTGTGTGGCCAGGTTGATGCCGGGCTTGGATAAATCAAAGCCGACCGCAGCATCCTGGCCGTTTCGGTGTTTCAACACGTCATCGAGCGGCGTGCCCTCACCACAACCGACATCCAGAATCGTCTGGGGGCCGGCGGGTAATTTGGCCGCAAAGGCGTCCGTGATGCCCGCAAAGAGGCCGGCTTGGAGCATGCGCCGGCGAGCGGCTAACATGTCATTGTCATATTCGCTGGCCACGGCGCGCTGCATAAAGTACAGCGTCCCCTTCTTGGACAGGTCAACGTTGTGGCCGTTGGGGCAAATTAAACTGTGGCCTTCAACGGTCGCGTAGGGTGCTAAACACACTGGGCAGCGAAAGAGCTGGGTGTGTGCGGCTAAAAATGTTGCCGCTTGATCAATCTTCTTCATGTGGCTTCTCTCCTGTTTCTGTCACGACGGGCTGCGGATCCTCGTAGCCGCCGACAAATGTCTGATACCAATGGAAAAATTCGGTTGCCACGACCCGGATGACGGCGTACCCCGGGATTCCCAGGACCACCCCGATCACGCCAAAGGCCTTGCCGGCAATCAGTAAGATAAAAATAATCGTTAACGGATGAATTTTCAGGGAGCTCCCCAGGACTAATGGCGAGATAATTCGGCCCTCCAACGTTTGTTCAATGATAAAGACGATCAGGACCTTCACCAACATCCACGGGGACACAAACGCCGCGACCACTACCGCAGGAACCATAGCGAGAAACGACCCCAGGTAAGGGATCAGGTTCAACACCCCAGCGACGATGCCCAATAGCAGCGCAAATTTTAGCCCCACAATCAGGAAACCGATGTAGAACAGCACGGCCACGATAAACGCCACGACCAGCTGGCCCCGCACGTAATTACTAACTTGGCGATTCATTTCCCGCAGTAACGTGACCACGGACTTGCGCCGGCTCACCGGTAACAGGCGGGCCAGATAGTCGGGCAATTGGTGACCGTCGCGCAAGAGATAGAATAAAATGAACGGTGCCGTCACGATGGCGACCACAATGGATACCACGCGACTGACGATACCGCCGACCGAGCTGACCGTGTTCTTGGCCAGACTAGACAAGGCGGACGACGAACTGTCCGACAGTTGTTGGTTAAACTGATCCAACTGCTTGCGCACCCCGTCGAGTCGGTCATCCTGGAGCCACTGCATACTGGTCCGCGTGAGCTGATTCCAGTAATGCGGCCACTCGGTGATCAGTGTCGTAGTCTGCCGTTGGACCATGGGAATCAGACTAACGACGCCCCAGGCCAGCAGAAGCGCCACGATAATGAAGAGACCAATGATCGACCAGCTCCGATGCACGCCCCGCTTTTCCAGCAGATCTACCACCGGATTCATCAGGTAATACCCGATGCCGGCCAAAATGATGGGCAATCCCAGAATCTGTCCCACTAAAATAAACGGCGTCGCGAGCCATGGGACTTTACTTAGGACCAATAAAATGAGTAAAATAAGGAGCGCGATTGTTAGAATGGAAACTAGCCGATTGTTCACGACCCAGCTCCAAAACCACGACCGGTGTTGTTTGGATTCCGATTTCAAATGCGTCACTCCTTGAAAGATTAAATGAGCTTTGAGATTAAGCTGTAATTCATTGGTTAGCTATGCCGATTAGGTCAGCCCTTGCTGGTTAAATCCATTAAGGGCAACAACCAGTCAGCTGACTAACGTTTCTGTTGGTTACTGGCCGTTCCCGGTCAACTGTTAAACAGCTCCGAGGACGGGAAAATGAGTGGCCAGTCTGAGTGACCAGAGGCGAATCAAGCCAGACAGCTGTGTCGATGGTCTTAGCTGAGCGATTTTTTCAGCTTAGAGCATGGGACGACCTTTGAGACCGCCTTTTGGCTCAAAGTCGAGGTAGAAGCCCGCTTTCCAGGCTGGAACCGACCCACAGCAGGGCGTTTTGAACCCGCCGCCGGAAACGCCCAATCAACTGGCAGGACACACCTTAAGGATGGTAAAAACAGCCGCAAGGTGCCAGTATCAGTGACCAGAGGCGGGGCAAAATGCCCAGCTGTGTCGGTGGTCTTGGTCGGAGTTTTTGTCCGACCTAGCCCACGGGACGACCTTTGAGACCGCTTTGTGGCTCAAAGTCGAGGTGGAAGCCCGCCTCTCAGGCTGGAACCGGCCCCATAGTAGGGCGTTTTGAACCCGCCGCCGGGAACGGCCCATAAGCTTAACCAGAGTGGATATATTGTACCATACTGTTAGCCGCTTGCGCAGAGCAAGCAGAGAAAGGATGACGATTTTGCTCTTAGTTGAACCGTTACTAGAAAATTATACTGACCTCCCCGCTGCCATTCGTGCCGGTGCCAAACACGTGGCACTGGCCGACAACTTGGCCGTGGGTGGCACCACCGTTAGCAAGGGGGTCATGGCCGAGGCCGTGCGTTACGCCCACGAACACCAGGTATCCTTAGACCTGATCATCGCCCCTCGTGGTGGCAACACCCCTTACAACGGCGTGGAAATTAAGATGATGGAAGCCGATCTGCTGGAAGCCCAACAATTGGGTGTGGATGGCGCCATCTTTGGGGCCCTCACCGACCAACACCAGCTGGACGTTGAGGTGCTCAGCACGTTGGTTGCCGCCGCTGGTGGGATGACGCTAACGTTTGGCCAAGCCTTTGACGAGATTCGGCCCCAAGACCGGGGCACGGCACTAGACTGGTTAGCCAGTCAGGGTGTCGACCGCGTCCTGAGTGCTGGCACAGCCAGTGATGACCGCCAAGCCGACTGGGTTGCCAGCAAGCGTTTGGCCGACGCTGATGGCCTAACGTTGGTTCCGGCCGACGTCACCGCCGCGGATGCCCAACAGGTTGCGGATGACTTACACGTGAACCTGGTTTATGGCCAACAAATTTTGAAATTTTAGCTTGTGATATTCAAAGAGACGGTAGTTGTGGACTCAGTGTCCACCGCTACCGTCTCTTTTTTTCGTTAGCTTACCCTTTCACCATAAAGTCCCCATTCTTATCAATGCCATTTACAGCCATGGCCCGAACCAATTTACCCTTGATACTCTTATCCTTGGATTTATCCGCATAGGCCGCCAAATACTGATAGAATTCTTTGAAATTCGTTGCCCGACTGTTCACTAGCGTGGCATACATTAACCCTTCGTTGATCAGTTCCTTGTTGGCTAAGCTATCGTCCCCATGCACAAATAACTGGTAAACATCAAACGGATCATCCTCGAGTGCTGCGTACTGGCCATAATTGATATCAAATAAATCATTCAGCGCGCCCCAGACTGTATTGTTGGTCGATTTGCCATACAGTGCGGGGTTCTTTTGAACAATAGTGTCGTACGGGAAGCCGCGGGTTAACCCAAACATGTACCGGTATCGCTGGAAGATTGCCCAGCCCTCCTTGTAACTAACACCCGGGTCGGTGTTATAAGCAGAATGACTGGCATAGCTCCCCGCCGCCAATCTATGATTGACCCGCCACATGTTCCAATGCGCCCACTCATGACTGACCGCCGAATTCATGGTTTCCGGCGTCTGATTGCTAGTATTGATGCAGATGACCGACCGTCGAATCACCCCACCATCGTTGTCCTGCTTGCCGCGACTGTGAAAGGAGCTTTGACTATCGGTCAAGGTTGAGTCATAAATCAAATCAATTGGCTTAAGGGTCGCCCGATGCGTATCAATATAGGGTGACGCCGCCCTAATGGCAGCTGCTTGATTCCGATAGACGTCCGCGTAGGTTTTGTTTAGCCGAGCAAGCCGATAGTACATGGCCGCAGAGATAGCCGGCGTCTGATACACCGCAATTCGCTGAGAGTTGAGTGTCCGATTCTTAGGAATCGTAAGTGTGTGACTCACCTGATAGCGAGCATCCTTCAAGGTAATGGCATAGCCACGAGTTCCGTTGCCGAAGAAATATGTCAACTTGACTTGATCAAATCGCCGATCAGCTTTTAATTTCAAGTGATTAATCGCTCCAGTAGCATTCGTCGTTGTTGTTTTTAAAAACACCCGCTTACCGGTCGTCCGGTTGATGCCATAAATATTAACTCGGGCATTTGCTAAGGGAATCGCCGTTTCATAGTCGGCCCCACTATCCTTGATTGAAAAGCGGTAGTGCTTAATGGTTAGCGTGTTGCTGGCTGCCGATTGTGGAGCCGTCGCACGTTTAGGCTGTAATTGCACGACTAGCAGTAATGCTACCCCACAAACAATCCCCAATCCAATCAGGACCTTTTTCATCGTCTTCATATCAGGCTCCCTCCTAACTAAGAACTGCCGGACCTTTTGTCGCGAAATTCAAAGTCACTTTACTAACCCCGTGACTAGCAAAAACGACTCTACTGTCGAGATTTTTCAAACAGTAAAGCCGTTTTCACTTGCACGAACGCCCTTCGACCATGAGTTGCCGCATGCATTCATCTCAGCCGAGGAACCGCATTTCCTCGGGAGTTTATCTTCATAGTCGCTGCTCGACCCGCTTCGTCCGCTTTCCCAAACTATCTTACTTAAACGTGGAACTGATCTTGCCATCATGGTACAGCACGGAAGGTGTTTGATCCGCGTATACCCATTGTGCTAGACGTTGAGGACGCTTCCAACTCAATCCGGCTAACGCCAGGGCCGCACCATCCATGGCTGTGCTCTTGACACCTTGCTTATTGACAGCCGGGGCCGCACTGCCCACGGACCAGTAGCTCATGACCTCTGAGCCAATCTTTCCGTGGACAAAAGCATTATTCCCCAACTTGCCACCACCCAAACTTGGCAGCCCCAGCGCGTGCCCGATTTCACGAATCAAAACGGCTTCGCGCCAATCCTGTTCTTCGGCAGTGGACAGGCCCGCTGATTTCCAATTGGCCGGGTGGAAGACCATCCCCTGACGGTCATAGGTTTGGCCTCCCAGCGATTTGTCATCGGTCTTCGTGTCGTGGATGACCTCGTCGCTCTGCTTGGCACTAGTCACCACCGTCACAATTTTTTGACCCGCTAAGGTATTCCAAAAGGTCGCCGCATCCTGCACCATCGACTTGGTCATGAGCTTGGACTCCGTGTAGAGCTGGAGAGTCGCATCCGTTCCCATAAAGTTACTAATTTTCTCCTTGCCTACCTGGTAACGATAGGTCTTCGCCGCTTGGTCCAGGCTCGTGTTACCGGTGTACTGCGTGCCGTGCGTCAGGTTGGTCAGCTGCACCATCTTGGGTCGCGAGACCATTTTCTGGTTCAACAGACTGTCCTGCGTCGTGTACGCGCGCGACCGCTGGTAATAGTGATTGTTGCCGAACATTGCCCGGTACATCCTGTTCATCCCCCACATGGCGGTGCCGACAACGGCCGCTAGGAGGATGAGTAGCGTCACCCGTTTAACTATTTTCAACAGATGTTCCCCCCTCTCTTATGAATTATCTTAAAACGGCACAACCACCGCATTAATACCATCATCTAATTTTGTCGTCTTAAACTTCGGACCGTTAAATGCCCGAACCGTTTCAAAGTCTTCGTCTGACACAAAGTCTGGCTGCCAGAAGGTTTCGCGATTATCCGCATAGATTGGGCACCAATACAGTTCTTGCTTCGTAATATTCAGGCGCGCAATGGCTGCGTAAGGTGGTACATCTCGTTTCTTGAACTCGCCATTATTGTTAAACGCCCCATTACCAATACTGTAGAGAACCGGTGCTGCTCCAACATAGGTAATCGGTTGCAACCGATGTGGCCCGTGGCCAATAATCAGGTCGGCACCCGCCAAGACCAATCGATGAGCTGTTTCCTGCTGGGCCGCTTTAATCTCACCGTAATCAGTTCCCCAATGGGCACTAACAATCACCTTAGCATCGGGATTAGCCTGCTTATACCGTTGGATATCGTTAATCATCAGTGTATCCAGGCAGTTCACCCCAGCCTGCTGATCCTTAGCATAAAAATCAAATAGATTGTAAGCCGGATTCCGATACCAATAACCATTGAAGAGGGCAACCTTGTGGCCATCATAGTTAAACACCATAAATTTACGACTATCCAACCGATTATTTCCGGCCCCAACCGTTGATATACCAACCTCATTGAAGGCAGCTAATGTCCGGGTCAAAGCTTGTGGACCGTAATCATTAGCGTGATTGTTCCCTAGCATGGCTAAGTTAAAATGTCGCTGTTTAAATTCTGCCAACGTAGGTTCAGCCTTCGCATCCAAGACAAAGGGTTTCACGCTATCTAATGGACTTGCACCCTCAGCAAAGACAGCTTCAAAGTTCAAAACGTTATAAGCATCCGGACTAAAGAATTTGCCAATCTTAGCCAGAGAATGACTATACCCATATTTCTGTAAGGCATCCTCTTGACCGTGATTTTCTCGTCGCCGCGTATAGTCTTCACCAAAGTAAGTGTCCGCCAAAACATTCACCACGGGTGATGTCAGATTAATCGGTTCAATCACTGGAACTTCAGCTCGACTATCCGTTTGCGAATCGACCCAATCTTCCACGACCGCGTCAATGTAGCTCTGGTGTGGACTATTGACAAAGGCAATCGCCTGCTTTCCCCGTGCATCTTGCGTGAAGTAAAGTCCCGACCGTTCGCGCCAATCATTAAAGACAGACCCCGCGATTTTTCCCGTCTTAAAGAGCTGTGAACGTTTGTGGTAAAATTTGCCGTTAAACATCACCTGTTGGGTGCTTAGCAAGCTAAAGACGCCATTAGGAAGTTCCGTAAAGGCGGCCCCAATTTTTTCCAAATCACTTAGGGTCGTCCGTTGCGGTTGTTTCCATGGCCGCCCCGTAATGTTGGTAACTGTTTGGTCGGACAATCCTAGGTCCGTGGCCTGCTGCTTTAATTTCTGTAAAATCACCTTGGAACTACCACCGTAGAGGTACTCGGCTAAATTCGTGACAACATCCGGTGCGGAGGCAACTATGGCTAAACTTAACAAGTCTAAAACAGAAATACCTTGGCCTTTAGTCAAGCCAATTTTTAGCCGGCTGTGATCTTTTGGCATCTCATTCGTAATTTTTATGGAATCAGTTAATCGTAGTTTTCCCTTAGCTATCCGCCATAAAATATCCCGAATAATTAGTAAGCGACCAACACCATTACGAATGTAGGCTTCTGGCTGGGATTGATTAATGCTCGTCACAAAAGACCCCGCCCCACTCGCATAATAATCTAAATTATCAACTAATCTGATTGCAATCTGATCAATGGAACTATTCCGGCTGGAGCCCTTGATAAATATCACTAAATTTTGATTAGCTTCTTTCGCGATTGCCCGTGTAATCTCTCTTGGCGACGTGTAGTAACCTGCAAATTTTGAAGAATCAGCTTCCTGTACCACCCAATCTAGCTCAGGCCCATAAGTATAGAAGCTGTCAAAGTCAGTTTGATTTAACATGTGCATGATATCTGAATGTACTTTAACCGAAAGCCCTCTTAAGTTAATCACACGACCTTCAATAAAAATCTTTTTAGTGTGCTCAGAAACACGGTACTGCTGAGCATATTTGATGAAATTCTGAACAGAAAGCAATTCGGCGTTGTGCGTGTCATCAATAACTGTGACCTTGTACCCATTTGCTTTAAAGTGACTGACAATTCGCGTACTTGTCTTTGCACATTTTTCGCCGAAATCCTGCAGAATAGCTGGCGTCATTTGTCCACCTAAAATGTGATAAGCAGCCAAGGCACCAATCATATCCGATACCATCCCATCGTCTAAGCCTTGTGCATCCACTTGAGCCAACTTTTCTCCTTGTTTATGCACTATTAATTGCCCATCAGATGTCAGGGCACCCTGGTAATCACTACCTTCACTAAATCCGTAAGTGATCAAATTATTCGTATACTGATGAATAAATTCTGCCGTCTCGACAAAATTTTTAATTGCTGAGTTCACCAGAAAGGCACCGCCCGACTTCAAACCGGCTCCCATTCGTGTCTTAACTTTAGCAGTTTTGCGAGCATCCCAGCCCTTTTGACCGGCATTTATCTGTGTTAACACGGCCAAATCAAAGGGAATAACTGCTGCTACACCAATTCTGGGAGAATCAGGCTCATTATATTCAAACGCCATGGCCGCCAGTTCAAGGACATTGTAATCTCCTTGCTCATGATTAAGTGCCTGGATCTTAGCACTCGTTCGCGAGTTATTGTTGCCAACTGAGCTTGCTGTTGGCCCCATATTCTTTAACAAATGAGCGAGTAATGTCTTGGTAGTACTCTTACCTACCGACCCAGTAACACCAATTATTTTTCCCGAATATTCAGGTACAATTACATGTAAAAGCTTCTCCATCGCCTGATAAGAATCTTCAACCTGAAGCTGAGGCACATCACTGTCAGTAACCGGACGTTCGACAATTGCCATGGCTAAATAATCTGCCAACTTTTTCACTCTAAAGTGATTGTCCTGAAAAGTATGCGCATAAATCCCGGTATTAATGGTCCCCTTCTGCCAATTCTCAAGTGAGACAGCAAAAAATAAATTTTTCTTACCGATATCGCGACGAATTTCAGAGGCGTAAAGTCCATAATGCTGAATAGTCTCAGACGTATCTTTGGGGGCAACAATCCACTTACCACCTACAATCTCACTAATTCTTTGCATACTAAGCGCTTTCACAAAAATCCCTCCAACTAATTCACACCTTACCCTGAAAGGGTCCTTATCTTCCTAAATCAACTGCCATTCAATGCCATAACGATAGGCGTACTCATACCCCTCATACCGACCATTAAATTGCTTTTCCAATAATGCCCAATATTTTTTTTGATGTGTCACCTCTAAAGCCATCTCGGTAACTCGCTGACGACCGGCCCCATGGTGTTCTGCAATTGCCTGATCGAAGAAGGCTACTAATTTATCAGGCTGTTTGACAATTCCCTTAAATTCTTCAAATTTATCTGGCAGGAACCGTTTAAATACGTACTGAACCTGTTCGTTTGCCATATCCGGAATTCGAAGATTACTTTCGACCAAGTACATATACCGTGCTAATACGTAACAAGCAATTTCGGCATTCATCTGCCCATGTCTCACGTGAAAGCTCCCAAAGAAATTATTGATTCGTAATATTTCTGCACGTATATCTGCATTTACTAATCCCTGACGCAACAATCGTGTTACGGTCAAAATGCTAAACCGATTATCAGTTCGAGCCGTACTCATCAAGTAGGCTGGTGAATCCTTTGGTTGAATGTCGTGATGTAACCAGTACCGGTAAAGCACCTGGTTCGCACTCGTGCTTTCCTCGCACTCACGCCACAGGCTATCCTGCTCCGCTTCACTAATGCCCGGTAGATTATACCGAATCGAGGACTTGTATGCCGTTGGTTGTTCAACAAGTATTGGCCGCTGAATTCGTAGCCAACGGTGAGGTGAGAATTCCTTATTATCCGCAAATCCTTTAAGGTCTAGTAATTCTTCATTGGTCACACGGTCAAGCATCGCGGATGATAATTGCCGGATATTAGTCAAAACTTGTTTCGTAGCTGTCTGTTGTACTAACGGTTGTTTATTTGGTGCTGACTTCTTTTTTTGCCACCAATGTTGACTGACTGTTCTCTCCGGCTTAACCGCCATTGACTGCCCCATGAAGTCATCCAAAACTGCTTGTGAATTGAAGGTTACACCTAGACTGTCATGATAGAGGTGCTTTCCCTGTCCTGAATGAAACAAATCAGAAAATTCAATTGGCAATTTGATTTCGCCAAGTTCTTCAATACTTTTAAAACTTCCAATCCGGAAATGAATGGCTAACAAACCAAAGTACACAGCATAAAAGCGTTCCAAAAACTTAGGAAATTGGGTCCCACCTTGTTCTGTGTAAATAGCTAAGTCTTTCAACAACGGATAGAAATTAATAACCCGATAGTAATCCCGAATAATGGGATATTCACGAATGAATGGGTAAATAAAGAATTGGATGTTGGCCACAAGTCCCCGTGTGAAAGTAAAGTCAGCAATATCAAAATTGGTGAGTTTACGAATATCTTTGCTATAACCCATAAAGGCAAAATCGGAGAATTGTAGGATTCTTCCCGTCCTTGCTCTAAAAATAGCAATTTGATGATCAAACACCCGTGGAATCTTAGTGAGGTGCTTGGCCTCAGCCTGCTCAGCAACTAATGGCAATGGGTCAGCTTCATCCAACATGGCAATGAGTCTTTTCGTTGAGGGTAAGGCTCGGTCTGTCCTCGTCTTAATGACAATGGCATCCGTTGGAATTAAATCCAACGCCGCTTGCATCTGCTTTGCTTGACGCCAATAATTTACCGAATTGGCATGCATATCAGCGACCATCGCATCATTAGTTGGTGACATCACAATTGCGACATTATTCAAGGCCAGCTTCAGCTGCAAATCACCTAACTGCTCAAACTCATTTTCCCATGTGCTCACAACAATTCCTTGAATAATTCCTTGCTCTCGACAATGTAGTAGATAATCCATCATCAAACTAAAGTCAACTTGATCGCGAATCGTTCCGCAAACCATTGCCCATACAGACCGCATGTTCTTCACTCCCCAAAATAATTTTATGGCTCTTGAATCAATAACCCGTGCGCAACTGCGTATTCATAAACCCCTTTTACGTCATCCTCTTTATCAGTAAATAACGGTTTCAGCAAGTCCCAATACTTTTGCTTTCCCGTTAACTCTAAAGCCAGTTCAATCAGCCGTCGGTGAACAATCGGCTTGTTCAGCTCAATTGATCGTGCAATTTGGGTGTCAAATATTTGCGGCAATTGGTCAGGGTGCTGATATAACGCCAGTTTAACCTCATCTGCAGTTTCACCTGTCATGTAACGCCGGAGATAATAATCAACTTGTAAATCCAATTCTCGTGAAATCGGTTCCTTAATCTGCTGCTGATACAATACCCGATTTAGCACGTAGCAAGTAATTTGAATATTCCCGCCACGGTGCTGTCGATTAAGCTTCCCTTGTGTATTATTGACGCGTAAAGTTTCAGCCACATCATTCTCATCCAGATAATTAGCCCGAAGCAATCTCATCATCATCAAAATACTTAATACCGCACCATTCTTGGCACCGCTGGAAAGAAAAGCTGCTGAATCCTCTGGGGCAATATTGTGGGCTAGCCAAAATTTCAAAAGTATTCGATCAGTCGTACCAACGCTTGCACATGCCGTCCATAATTCAGCTTGATCTTGATCAGAAATCCCTGGAAAATGGTAGGCCATCGAAGTCGCATATTGGCTGACCTGCTGTTCCTGAACAGACTTTGTATTCAAGAGCCAAGCTTGCTTAGAAAATTCCGTATTCTGTGCATAAGTCTTCAGCTCCGCAATCTCGGTTGGTGTTGCCCGTTCAAACGTTACGGCACTTGCTCCATGCATTACTTGCAAGACATCCCGTGTTGTCGCTGACACGTTCAAACTCGACTGTGCGATAAACTCGTTGACAATCTCAGCGCTATTAATCAAAGTGCCTAAGTTAGAATGCTTTAAGTGTCGATTGTGTGTGCCATGGAAAAAGTCCGTAAACTCAACCGGTAGGTCAACAGGGCCCAACCCCTCCGGCCACAAACTTCCTAACCGGAAATGTGTCGCCAAGATGCCCAGATAAACGGCATAAAACCGCTTTAGAAACTCAGGAAACTGGTCACCACCCGCAGCCGTATACCGGTCCAATTCAGGAATCAGTGCTTCGTATTTGATTCGCCGCTCGTAGTCCTTAACGATGGGATAGTCTCGGACAAACGTGACGATAAAGAACAACATATTTGCGTTTAAATACCGCGAGAAATAAAATTCTGGGACCTCAAAGTGCAACATTTTCCGTAGATCCTGACTGTACCCCATAAAGGCAAAATCAGTGAACTGAAACGCCCGGTTAGTCCGTGGGCGAAACGCAGCAACTTGATGCGTGAACACCGCCGGAAAAGCTGGTAAATTCAGCCGTTGTTTGGTTTCTTCTACCCGCGGCAACGGATCCTCGTCCGCCAGCATCTCAATCAGCTTCCGCGTAACGGGCATGGCCCGATCTGTTCGCGTCTTCAAAACAATGGCGTCAGCCGGAATCACATCCAAAGCACGCTGTAGCTGGGTGGCCTGTCGCCAATAATTCACGGCATTCGTCTTAATGTCCCCCACCACGCGGTCGATTGGCCGGGTCTTGACCACGGTCACGCCATTATCGGCTAACAGCTGTGCAACGCCGGGCTCCTTCTCAAGTTCACCCTCCCAGGTAGAGAAGACGATACCCTGAATTGTTCCCAATTGCCGACAACGAAGCAAGTAATCCAAAATCAACCGCACATCTAACTCATCTCTGACTGCTCCACAAACGGCAGCCCACACAGCTGGTTTCATTCTGTTGCTGCCTCCTTAAACACCGCCAGTTCCTCTGGCGTCCCCAGGACATGCACCGTGTTAAACGGAATGTCCGTGTAGGTGATCTTCGCCTGTTGCTTGAGCAGGTAGTGATACATCGGTGCCACGTAGACCTCGCCGTACTCCGCCTGAATGGCATCCCCGTAGTGTCGATAAACCTCTACGAAGTCGCCAAAGGTATTGAAGTAGTAGAAGCCCACCGACGCGTGCTCTGAGACGCGCCGCTTTTCCACCACGTCCGTGACCTTACCCGCATCGTCCAGTTTCACAAAGGACCAGTGGTCACCGGGGGCCGTGAAGGTCGTTAGGTTGCCGTCACAGTCCCGTAAGTCTTCCCGCAAAATGTGGCCGGGCAAAACGTAAGTGTCGATGTTGTAGACCGCCAGGCTATCCTTGGGATTCAAGACAGACGCTGCGGCCATCACGGTCGCAGCCTGCCCACGAGTCACTTCGGCGACCGTCACGATTTTGTAACGGTGAATGCCGGCCTTTTGTATCAGCTTACGAAGAGTATCCGGCTGATACTGGCCTTCCCGCACAACGAAAACAAATTTTTCATTCACGAAATCCTTTAAGGAGAGCATGGCCCATTCGAAGAGGCTCTTGCCCCGGACCTCGATTTCATGCTTGGGAACGGTGTACCCCACCTTTCTAAAGCGTGAGCCCTGTCCCGCCATCGTAATTACAACCTGCAACTTCATCCCTCCATTACTTTTGCCATAAATGGGGCAAACTTGGTGACTCCCACCGCCAACATGGCCTTCTGCCGTTCCGGCTTATCCTTGTGCAACGGAATCATGCTCAGGAATAGCAGGGATTCAATCAATTGAATCTGTTGGTAAGCGCGGGTATCCCCCAGGTGCTCCTGTAGTTTTTCCTCAAATAAGTGACCAATGGCCTCTTCATTTCCGGTAACGTTCAAACCGTAGTCCAGTCGCCCGCTCTCATCGGCATCCACGTTAAACATATCCGAAATGATGCAGTCGTACTTGCCGGAGAAGCTGTGCATCAGCTTGGCGTAGTCGTACTTAGCATCCCCGTAGATGTCGAACTTGCCAAACTTGCCCCGCGGATCAATCAACCGCATCACGTGCTTGGTGTTGTCGTACAAAATATTGGTCATGCAGAAGTCGCCGTGAATCACGGCAAACGTGTTGCCCTGCAGCACGCCACTCTGGTCGAGAACTGTTGGTAATGCCGCAATGATCTCATTGATGCTGGGATAGGCCTCGCCATTGATGACCAGCGGCTTATCCGCAATCGTGGCATAGAAGTCGTCCTCATCGATCAGGCGGTGAAGGCGGTTGACCGTCTTGTCCAGGTACATGTCGCTGACCGTCGCCTGATATTCATCCTGGTTGACCTCGACCTGATAGTCGTTCATTTCTGACCGCAGGAAGAAGAGCTCGTCGATAATTTCCCGCCAGAAGCCTAGTTCAAAATTCCCGTAGAGGAAGAGGTTGTGTAGGCTTTCGTAGGAGAAGTATTCCATCTCCACGAACGGTGCGTTGTAGTTCAACGAGTAGTCGAAGATTCGCGGCGCAATGTAGGAGAGCCGCTTGGGCAGCTTCAGGTACCATTTGACCTCGCCCAAGAACTTATCCACGTCGGTACTTTCCTTACGAATGATTCCCCGTTTGAAGTCAATGTTGGTCTTGTTAAAGAACCGTGCCTCGACCTGTTTGGCCTCGACATACTTATCACTGTGGCCGAAGTCCAGCCACTGGTCGGTCTCAGCCACCGTTAACGGATACTGCTCGTCATAAATTCGTAAGTTTTCGTAGAAGGACTTGGCGCCCTGCCACTGGTCAACCAGTTCCTGACCGGCACTAAAGTTGAACACCCCAACGGCCGCGTCAAAGTTCGCCTGAGTTGAATCCTGAACCACCTTGTCCGCGAAGACCACGTGCTGCTGGTCATCGTAAGTCACCGTCGTCCACCGTCCGGCATCACTGACCGGATGCGTGAAGATCGTATCTGGCCGCGAACGGTTCTGGGTCTTGACTACCGTGTCACCGAAGATGATGGTCAGCTCGTCCACCGTTGTTTGAGCTTGCAGGCTGTGGAAGGCCTGGGCCACGGCTTCACTCAGGTTCAGTCCACTGGCCACCTTGATGGGTGTAACTGGCAAATTTTTCTGCGCGATGTAAGCTGCGACCGAGTCATCACTGGCACTGACCGCCACGTACAAGTCATAGTCTGCCTGATACTGGGCCACGGTCCGGTCAATGATCCGTTGACCATCCGTCACCGGAATCATGGCTGGATAAATCGTCCCGAACGTCGTCTGCATATCATCCGCGATTTCAGCTGCGGAAAGCATTAACAAAGTTTTAGTCAATGGATGTCACGCTCCTTTTCAACCAAATCTGCCAGCTCTTCTGGTGAATGCTTTAACAATTCGCTGGGACGAAAGGCCCGGTCATCAATGTAGTAGCCGCCACGGCCCGCCCACGGCTTACCGAAAATAATTTCGTCGTAAGGCACGTCGTACTTGGCGAGCCACTCTTGGGTCATGGGCGCCGTGTACTTGTTGATCTTACCGAGGTTCCCCGCGTACGTCCGCATTTGTCGCGAGGTGAACAAGATGATGTGATAGCCAGCTGCTTGATACTCCCGCATTTTCTCAATCATGCTAGCCTTGGGTGTCACGTCTAAATAGGTCTGTTCCGCCGTCTTCAAATCACACAAGGTGCCATCGATATCAACGACTAAACTCGTTGTTTTATCCATCACAATCTCCCCCTAAAAAAGTTAAACGGTTACTTGCGCCTGAGTCTTCTCCTTAAAGTAAGTCAACAACGCTTGCCACTGCTTAAACACCGCCTCCTCAGAGTAACGCTTGGCATTTTCATAGGCGGCCTCACTGTAAGCCGCCAATTCATCCTGATTGCCCAACAGATCCAGCATGGCGTCTGCCAGGCCCTGCACGTTGCCATCGGTCGTTAAGCGGCCACTGACGTTATTGTCGATGATGTCGCTGGGTCCGTACTTCACGTCGTTGGCCACCATTGGTAACCCGTGTGACTGGGCTTCCAGCAGCATCAGGGAGAACCCTTCTGCCCGACTTGGCAATAACCCTAACTGCGCTCGATCATAAACGGCCGCAATGTCGTGGGTGTAGCCCTTGAAGCTCACCACGTTGGTCAAGCCGAGGTCCGCTGCCTCCTGCTTGAAGGTCTTGCCAATGTCACCGTTGGCGTACCCCCAGAGTTCCAACCGAGCATCTGAGAACTTCTGGTGGACCTGAGCAAACGCCTGAATCGAATGGTTTTGCTGCTTTTCGGGGGCCAACCGCGCCACGTGAACGACTAAATGCTTTTGACGTTGGTCAAAGGCTTGATGGGTCTCTGCCAACTGCTCGTCGGTCACGAAGCCTACGGGAATTGTAAAGGCGGGAATTGCCTTGCCGAACCGATCCTCGATGTCCTGTGACTGTTCCGGTGTCGAGGAAATCACGGCATCCCACTTGTCCCAGTTCATCAGGGCATTCTGATAGTTGTTATTCAGTGGTGAATGTAGCATGTCGCTAGGATCCGCCACGTGGTCGTTGTGCAGGTGCAGGACCCGGAACGCCGGCGTCTGCATATTGAAGAGCGCCCAGTCACATTCCACGGTCCGGTCACAGATGTACACGTTCTGCTCGCCGTTAGCGTTCAACTCGTCGTAGAAGAAACGCGTCAAGGCGTTCATCCCGTTGAAGACCCAGTCGCGGTTCCGGTAGTTCAGGACCCGCCAGCTGAGGTGTTCCTTGCCAGCCCGGTTCAACAGGTGACACTTTTCGATGTGTACCAGACCATCCGGTCCATAGTACTGTTCCTGAACAATTTTGCCGTCCCAGTCAAAGAGCTGTTCGAGACACTTGAAGCCCCGGACATCCCACCAGACCATCTTGAGCGTCCGCCCATTCACGTCAAAGTACTGGATGTTACTGATGTCATCGGACCCTTGCCGCAGGTAAATGATCATTAACATTTTTCCTTGGGCAAACACCTGAATCTGGTTGTCCTTACGCGTCTGGGTCGTGTTGCTTGGTAGTGAAAATTCATTCAAGGAAAACCGCTGCGTTGGTACGTCTGAACTGCCACAGAAGTATTGGAAGAGGTTCACAAATCCAGCCGGATCAATCCCGGCTTGGTCGATGATCTTGGAGAGTTCCATAGAGAAGACCCGCGTCACGATTTTGGCGGGTACCCCATTCTTCTCAAAGAGGTGAAGCCGGTTGATCTCAGCGTGTTCGATCCCTGATTTTGAGTACTGCATATTGTCGTTTAAAAAGTAATACATAGCTGCTCCCTCCTACGCCTGTAATAAGCGTTGCCAGCGGTTCCAAACTTTCCGTTGCGTCCAGTTCTGATGGGCACTGTCATAGGCTGCTTGGCTCAAGTCCGCTAGCTTGGTGTCGTCCGTGAAGAGTTCTCGAATCTTGTCGGCCATGGCCAATGAGTTTCCTCGGTCAATCAGACAGCCGTTAACGCCATCCTTGATGAACGCGCTTGGCCCATAGTTGAATGGGTAACTGATCACGGGAATCGCGTGATCCATGGCTTCTTGCATCGCCATTGGGGCCCCATCGGCATAGGACATGTTGACCAACAGTTGGTACTGGTCGTAGTGGTCTGCCATCCGGGGGTCGTAATCCTTAAAGGACACGCTGTCGTTGAGTTTCAGCTCAGCGACGACCCCGGCCATCTGTTGCATGAACTCTGGGGCGCCGTAGCCGTACAGATCAAAGGTCGCATCCTTGATTTGGTTCTTCACCAGCGCAAACATCCGTAAAAGTTGTTCGATCTGCTTGTCCGGTGCAATCCGCCCGACGTAGAGCAGGCTGTGTGGCCGCCGTTGAATCTGGGCCACGGCTGCCTCGCGTTCCTTGGAAAGGGGCACCGTCGTCACGGCTGGAATCGCTGTGACCTGAGCCTGGGCATACCGCTGCCGCAGGTGTTCTGCCTGTTGCTCCGTTGGGGTAATGAACCCATCGAAATGGCTGAAATGCTCAAAGGCTGGTTCCAGGAAGCCATCCAGCTTGCCATGAATCGGATCATTCGGGTCAACGGCGTGGTTGATGGGAATGTAGACGTACTTATGGGAGCTGTCGTTGAGTGCCAGTAAGGGTTGCACCCCGGTCCCGGGACGGTCGCTGATAAAGGTGGTCGTCTCACTGTCTTGGTTGCTGAGTTCGGCCAGGAAGAAGACAAAGAGGTCATCGATGTTCTGGAAGAACAGGTCGCCACGGCCACGGTAATCTTTCAGAATCATCCGAGAGGTCAACGGGTTCCCGTTGGTGTCGGGCACAAAGAATTGTTCCAACGTCGTCTTGCCAGTGGGCGTGTAGTAGCGTTGGAGAATCAATTTGCCATTCTGCCCGAAGTATTGCGTCGCCGACTTGAAGCCCCGCCAGTCCCAGAGGTTGGTTTCAATCACGTTTCCCTGGCCATCGAAGAACTCTTGGTAGAAGACGCGACCCACGGTGCCGGGAATAAAGCCGACGTTGCTGGTGGGCGTGTCGCCTTCCAACACCTGACTGAAGTTCGCCCCAACAATCACCTCGGACGCCAGTGGCAGGTTCAAATCATCGGTGTGTAGGACCTTTTCGGCAGTTAAATCCGTGGCTTCCTGGAAGAAATCAAACATGTTAACGATTTCATTATCAGCCACATCAAACGTCTTGATGGTTTGATGGATCAACCGGTCGTAGGTCTTGGTCACAATCTTAGCGGGCCGTTTGTAATGGTTAAACAGCTTCACGCGGTTCATTGCCGTGTGCTCCACACTTGAATTCTTTTGTAAGATGTATTCATTAATAAAATAGAACATCATTCCACTCCAATCTGTTTTTGCTTACTCTTCCCAGGGGTACTTGCCATCAGCGTTTTTCTTGGTGTGCTTCATCATATGCTCAGTTCGCTCATCCATGCGTTTGCGCGTCTTCTTGCGGTTCCGCCACCGGAACACCAGCACGAGTACGCCCACCACCACGTAGATCATCATCCGGATTGCAAATTGGACTTTCTTATACGCAAAGACCGTGGTTAATACTGCCATCGTGTCAGCTCCTCTCAGTAAGTGTCATTATAGTAGTTAATTAGTCCCGATAAGAAATGCTCGCAGTCATCGATTCGGGTACGAAAATGGTCGTGTCGGGCGAAGAAGCCCCCCACAAATTTAGCCGGTGCGTAGAAGTACATCGCCAGCTCGGGTTGAAACGCCCCCGTTGCTAATTCGTGTTCCGCACGCATTTTCCGGGCTCGCCGTAACCGAATCAGATCATAGGGCTCTAGCAAGTCGGCATTTCCCGTCTTCCTGATCATGTCAGTCATTTTAACGGCGGCATTCAGTAGCTCTAACAACGTTGGGTAAGCAGTGTCTCGGGCCTCAATAAAGGCCAAGTGGCTGTACACGTTCTTCAATCCCAGCTGCATGTAATCCCGATTGTCAGGCAAAATCTGTAGCGCTTCGTTCACCGCGTATGAGATCCAGTGATCATGGTACCTACCATAGTCGTTGGCCACCATGAAGTCTAAAGATTGTTTTACGGCGTCCAGCACCTGCTCATCATCGGTCAGCTCGTATAATCGTGCCAGGGCGAAGGTGATCTCCCCTTCATAATAGATGATACGAAAGGCCTCTT
Source organism: Levilactobacillus mulengensis (assembly GCF_003946045.1). Lineage (GTDB taxonomy): Bacteria > Bacillota > Bacilli > Lactobacillales > Lactobacillaceae > Levilactobacillus > Levilactobacillus mulengensis. Next base: position 447,246 of record NZ_RHNW01000001.1, read on the forward strand.
TAACGGTTAAATCCGTATTTAAAACGTGATTGAACCGGCCGGATGCTTGCCGAAAGGCCACGACCCCGTTGAATGCTTGCTGAGCTTGGCGGAAGAAGGTTTCGTCATGCGCTACCTCTTGGTACTTGCAAAGGGCCAGAATCAGCATGGCTTGCGCTCCCAGCTTGATTTCGGCTGATCCCTGCTTCCGGTGTTCCACCGCGAACAAGGCATCGTCCTTCGTTAACGTTAATTCTTGCAGTCCCCACTGTAAAGCATCCTTCACTTTGGCCAAATCGGCAACGTTGCCGGTAAACTCAACCGCTTCCAATAGTGCGTAGATCGATGAGAAATGCCGCACGCTGTTGTAACTACTTAGGATTCGCTGGAGCCCCGGGTAGTAACCGTAAATGAACTGACCACTATCTTTGATTTGCCGAGCCAGGAAGGTTTCTCCTTGAACCAAATAATCACGTAACTCTTGTCGCGGATTAACTAATTGGCGAAGTCCTTTTTCACCAGTTTCGCTGTCATTCAATTGCCAGATACGTTGGCCATCGCTGAAAATACCAGACGTGGTAAATACCCAGACTTGCTGGGCCTGCGCGATGTCTATCTCCAGCGAACCATTTCGCCGTTTCAAATACTTACTGATGTGGGGGTAGTCGATCCAAGTGGCTGAAGGGTTCTTCCCAATCTTGTGATCCTTCCCGGGCTTAAAGAATTCATGGCCGTTGATTTCCATCTCCAAGAGTGCCGTCTGGAAATTCTCATCGAAGCTAATGCCCCGGCGCCAGTAGTTCATGCGTGACATCTCGGCCAGCTCCTGTTGAACGGTCACTAATGTTAACTGCTGGATGGCATGCACCACTTCAATCCGAATCCAACCATCTTGCGGTGCCCCCGCTAGTAGTTTCTCCGCGTCGGCCCAAGCACGATTAAAGCTGGATGCCCGAATGAATTGAACGTCGGCACGATGCCGTCGATCTGAAATTGACACGGCTAACGTCGTCAACCCTGTCCCGTGGTCCTGCAAATTCCCTAGATCCTGCACGGCCTCTTTGAAGTCTTTGATCAATGCTTTTTTCATTGGCAAGGAAGCCCCCTTCTTCAACACTTACTTTGGGTATAAATGGGTTAATCGATCAAGGCGATAACCATTACCTAGTTAGATAATTATCATTGGATTATAGCTTGTTTGGTTTATTCTCTGTACAAGTTCATGTTAACACAATTTCACCATACGGACTATTGTTTTTTTACATTTTTCATTCAAATTACATTATCTTATCATCATTTATTAATCAACTGATAGCCCGGCAAGGAAAGCGCCGATATATCAGCATTTCTCTGGATTCATAGCAACATTTTCAGTGGCATTTATTGCTCACTTTACGAACAAACTGCGATGATAAGTTTTATTATACCGCAACATTTATTGTGAAGCTTAATTTGTGCTTAACTGTCCACATTTTAATTTGTGTGAGAACTATTTTATTGGCAGATTCAAACATTTTTAGACAGCAAAAGAGCGCGCCCAATTTTCTAGGCGTGCTCTTTGCTGATCAGTAGTGTGGCAGATTCATTTTTAAATCAGTCACCCTACTTTTTGTTAATTGTCGTGCTTACCACGTTTGCCGAAGTACCACCATGAACCACCTGTTACTGCGGCGATGGCGGCGACAATTGCTCCCCAGAGCGTGGTGTGGTTGCTATCCGCTGATTTAACTGCGGAGTCCCCATCAGTCGCTGAGTCTGCGGCGCTACCACTTGCGGTGCCGGACTTATCACCCGTCTTGTCGCTAGCTGATTTGTCAGTAGCAGACTTGTCACTGGCGGACTTGTCGCTACTGTCCGCTGGACTTGCTGCCGTATCAGCTACCGTAGCTGGTGAGCTGGCAGTCAGATCAGCCATTGGCGCAGTGCCAGCAGCCGTGTTCGCAGCCCCACCATAATTTAAGGTAGTCGCTGCAGCCGGTGTCGTGCCTGAACCAGCGTTGGTCGTTGAGCCAGTTGCACCATTGCCAGAACCAGAACCTGAACCAGAACCTGAACCAGTGCCAGTATTGCTACCGGAACCTGAGCCAGAACCACTTCCGGAACCTGAACCCGATCCATTGCCAGAGCCTGAGCCGTTACCGGAACCTGAACCATTTCCAGCATCGCCCTCGTTACCAGCTTCTGAATCAGAATCGCTATCGGAGTCGGAGTCACTGTCGGAGTCTGAACCGTTATCGGAATCGGAGTCGCCACCGTTACCGGATCCATCACCTCCAGCAGAACCTGAGTCGCTGTCGCTGTCAGAATCGCTATCTGAGTCGCTGTCAGAGTCTGAATCACTGTCAGAGTCTGAGTCGCTGTCGGAATCAGAATCGCTATCGGAGTCAGAGTCACTGTCGCTATCTGAGTCACTGTCGGAGTCTGAATCGCTGTCGCTGTCTGAGTCACTATCGGAATCGGAGTCGCTGTCGGAATCAGAATCGCTATCGGAATCGGAATCGCTGTCCGAGTCACTGTCGGAGTCTGAATCGCTGTCGCTGTCGGAATCACTGTCGGAGTCCGAATCACTGTCAGAGTCTGAATCGCTATCGGAATCGGAGTCACTGTCAGAGTCTGAGTCGCTGTCGGAATCAGAATCGCTATCGGAGTCTGAGTCACTGTCGCTATCTGAGTCACTGTCGGAATCGGAATCACTGTCGCTATCAGAATCACTGTCGGAGTCTGAATCACTGTCGCTGTCAGAATCGGAATCACTGTCGCTGTCTGAGTCGCTGTCGGAATCCGAGTCACTGTCAGAATCGGAATCACTGTCGCTGTCTGAGTCACTGTCGGAGTCCGAATCGCTGTCGCTGTCTGAGTCGGAGTCGCTGTCGGAGTCTGAATCGCTATCGGAGTCTGAGTCACTGTCGGAATCTGAGTCACTATCGGAGTCAGAGTCACTGTCGCTATCAGAATCACTGTCGGAGTCTGAGTCACTGTCAGAATCGGAATCCGAATCGCTGTCAGAGTCTGAGTCGCTGTCGGAGTCTGAATCACTGTCCGAATCTGAGTCGCTGTCGGAATCAGAGTCACTATCGGAGTCTGAGTCACTGTCGGAATCAGAATCGCTATCGCTATCGGAATCAGAATCGCTATCGGAGTCACTGTCAGAGTCTGAATCACTGTCAGAGTCTGAGTCGCTGTCAGAATCTGAGTCACTGTCAGAGTCTGAGTCGCTGTCAGAATCTGAGTCACTGTCGGAGTCTGAATCGCTATCGGAATCAGAATCGCTGTCAGAGTCTGAATCGCTATCGGAATCAGAATCGCTGTCAGAGTCTGAGTCGCTGTCGGAATCAGAATCGCTGTCGGAGTCTGAATCACTGTCTGAATCAGAGTCGCTGTCGCTGTCCGAATCACTGTCGGAGTCTGAATCACTGTCGGAGTCCGAGTCACTGTCGCTATCTGAGTCACTGTCGGAGTCGGAGTCACTGTCGGAATCCGAGTCACTGTCGCTGTCAGAATCAGAATCGCTATCGGAGTCCGAGTCACTGTCGGAGTCGGAGTCACTATCGGAGTCAGAATCACTGTCAGAGTCTGAGTCACTGTCGGAATCGGAATCACTGTCGCTGTCAGAATCACTGTCGGAGTCTGAATCGCTGTCGGAATCGGAGTCACTGTCGGAATCGGAGTCACTGTCAGAGTCTGAGTCGCTGTCAGAGTCTGAGTCACTGTCGGAATCTGAGTCGCCGTCAGAATCTGAGTCACTGTCGGAGTCTGAATCGCTATCGGAATCAGAATCGCTGTCAGAGTCTGAGTCGCTGTCGGAATCAGAATCGCTGTCGGAGTCTGAATCACTGTCTGAATCAGAGTCGCTGTCGGAGTCTGAATCACTGTCGGAGTCCGAGTCACTGTCGCTATCTGAGTCACTGTCGGAATCACTGTCGCTGTCAGAATCAGAATCGCTATCGGAGTCTGAGTCACTGTCAGAGTCTGAATCGCTGTCGCTGTCTGAGTCACTATCGGAGTCGGAATCACTGTCAGAGTCGGAATCACTGTCGGAGTCTGAGTCGCTATCGGAATCTGAATCGCTGTCGGAGTCGGAATCACTGTCGCTGTCAGAATCGCTGTCGGAGTCGGAATCACTGTCAGAGTCCGAATCACTGTCGGAATCGGAATCTGAGTCCGAGTCACTGTCGGAATCGGAATCGCTGTCGCTGTCTGAGTCACTATCGGAATCTGAGTCGCTGTCAGAGTCGGAATCGCTATCGGAATCTGAGTCACTGTCAGAGTCTGAGTCGCTGTCGCTATCTGAGTCACTGTCGGAGTCGGAATCGCTATCGGAATCGGAGTCACTGTCAGAGTCTGAGTCGCTGTCGCTATCGGAATCAGAATCACTGTCGGAGTCTGAGTCGCTGTCAGAATCGGAATCGCTATCGGAGTCTGAATCGCTATCAGAATCGGAGTCGCTGTCGCTGTCAGAGTCACTATCGGAGTCCGAATCGCTGTCAGAATCGGAATCACTGTCGCTATCGGAATCGGAGTCACTGTCGGAGTCTGAATCACTGTCGGAATCTGAGTCACTGTCGGAGTCCGAATCACTATCGGAATCGCTGTCGCTGTCCGAATCGCTGTCAGAGTCTGAATCACTGTCGGAATCAGAGTCACTATCGGAGTCTGAGTCACTGTCGCTATCTGAGTCACTGTCGGAGTCTGAGTCACTGTCGGAGTCTGAGTCACTATCGGAGTCTGAGTCACTATCGGAGTCTGAGTCACTGTCAGAGTCGGAGTCGCTGTCGCTATCTGAGTCACTGTCGGAATCAGAATCGCTGTCGCTGTCAGAGTCCGAATCGCTATCGGAGTCCGAGTCGCTGTCGGAGTCACTGTCGGAATCAGAATCGCTATCCGAGTCTGAATCGCTATCGGAATCTGAGTCACTGTCGCTGTCCGAATCACTGTCAGAATCGGAATCACTGTCGGAATCGGAGTCACTGTCGCTGTCCGAATCACTGTCAGAGTCTGAGTCACTGTCGGAGTCGGAATCGCTATCGGAATCAGAGTCGCTGTCGGAATCGGAGTCCGAGTCACTTTCACTATCTGAATCACTATCTGAATCCGTATCCACTGCAATAGCCATGTTTGCGTATGACTGTGCGTCAGAAGCGGCGCTAGAAGCGTGATCCTTGGCAGTCTGAGCTGCAGCGGCGGCTGATGAAGCTTCTGCGGCATAACTTGATGCTGCGGCGTTATCGCTAGCTGCTTCGGCTGATGAAGCATTTGCGTGAGCCGTTGAAGCAGCGGCGGCGGCCGATGAAGCCTCGGTTGCAGCAGACGCGGCCGTTGAAGCGGCCGTTGCAGCTTCAGCAGCGTAACTAGAAGCCGTTGAACCCTTCACTGCGTAATCCGTGGACAGATCTGCGTAGGAGTTAGCCACACTTGCGTATTGACCAGCTTCGTTTGCAGCATCAGCGGCTAAGCTAGCTGATGATGAAGCCGCATCAGTTTGCGTCGTGTTAACTGTCAGGTAAGCCTGACCCAGAGACATGGACGTGCTACCACTAGTTACGACCAGCGTGTAGTACCCTTGGTTACCAGCCGTCGCACCCGTTAAGTTCAAGGTTTCGCTAGTTTGTCCATCCAGCTTTTGACCTTGGCTACCAGCCGTTGCGGAGTAGTACCACTGGTATGAAACTTTTGTGCCATCACTTGTCGTATCCATTTCCGGTGACCAAGTCAAATCGTCGCCGGCGTTAACCGCATGATCAGCTAAACCATTACCGATAGTCACATCTTTGCTAGATGAGAATGAAGTCCCATCAGCATTGGTAATTGTTGCTGTAATCGTAATCTTCCCAGCAGAGGTTGAAGACGTTGGTGTTACCGTCCCATCACTACTAATTGTCGCAATTGATTCGTCACTACTAGTCCAAGTGATATCTCCAGTAGCGTTCCCAGGATTGGTTGTCGCCGTGAAGACCCCTTCAGTTTGCGTATCTGATCCGTTCAGGATGTAATCATCCCCGGCAATCGTGATACCCGTGGCAGCAATTTCACTGTCATAAACGTCGACCTGGGCCAAGTTACTGTAAAAGTCCCCCGTTGCCGTGTTGGTTCCAAGGAAGCCAGCGCCTGACTGGAACAGCAACGAACCGGTAAAGTCTTCACTTGTTGTTACCGTCAGCGTACTGGAAGCGGTTGCTAGCCCAGCGTACCACGGTGTGTTGTCTTTAGTCGTATAAGTGGCAATTTCTTTTCCGCTGGCATCGTTGATACTACCTGATGTACCCTTCAGCGTTACCCATTTACCGTTGATCTGCGTGTACCAAGTCGTCGAGTGGCTGACGTTAATGGCACCCAGACCTGTTTTAGCAGTCGAAGTTAAGCTAATCGTCTTGCCAGAAGTTGTTGAGGTAGTGGCGGTTGGCTGTTGCGTAAACCCGCCAGAGACAACCATTCCTAACAGGACAAAGGCATCCCCTGATGGCTTACCCTTATACTTACCCAGGTTATTGGAGTAAAGCACCGCGTAACTCGCTGCTTCAGTCGCAGCAGCGGCGGCTACCGTGGCTTCAGAGGCTAACCGACTGGCAGAAACCAATTCTGCATCAGCAGCAGTAGAGTATTCACTGGCTGCGGCGAAACTCCCTGCGGCAACTGCTGATGAGGCTGCTGCCATGTAACTGTTGGCGTCGTTGTTAGCGGCATCAGCAGTGGCAGCAGCGTACTGCGCATCTTGTGCATATGCAGCGGCGGCGGCCGTGTAGGAAGCTCCCAAACTCGTATTCTGTGTCATCAAAGCAGCTAACGAAGCGGCAATTGAGCCCGCTGCTTGAGCACTGGTCGCAGCGGCGGCATCAATTGCGGCCGTTGAAGCTGCAGTGACACTAACTGCTGAGGATTGGCCATCCACAATGATCTTGGTTGCTTCAGCTGCGGCAGACGCACCGGAACTAGCGGCTTCGGTCGCCCATTTGAGATACGTTTTGGCGTTAGCTGCGGCGGTTGAGGCTTCGGCCAAGCTCCCGGATGCCGCATAGGAGGCTGCGTCACTTGCCCTGACAGCAGCCATTGACGCGTTGCTTGCAGCATCCGTATTGGCAGCGATAGCAGCGGCATTCGCTGCAGAAGCTGCTTCTTGATACAGTGGTGCTGAAGCAAATGCGTTGGCTGCATCGGCGGCATTGGAGTTTGCAATGTTGGCCTGATCAAGTGCCTGACTGGCTGCACCAGCGGCAGCGGCAGCATAACTGGAAGCCAAGTAATTACCAGCTGCTTCTTGCTTTTGAGCGGCCGTGTAGGTATCAGCAACTGCCAGTGTCGCATCAGCAGCGGCTGAAGTCGTCAAGACACCGTATGAATCGGCATCTGCCTGCGCAGCAATCGCATCGAGTGCGGCGGATTGGGCAGCGGAGTAATTATTTTCTGCTTCATATGAGGTTGCCAAATTACTTGCACTACTTGCGGCAGTAGCGGCCTTCACGGCTAACGCTGCATAACTAGCCGTGTCCTTTGTATAAGCGGCAGCACTTCTAGCGTGATCTTGGACCGTAACGTCGGTCACAAGATCCGTCGTGCTAGCCAACAGGTCATAAGCCGCATTGGCTGAGCTAGCCATTGAGGAAGCTAACGCAGCGGTTGCATCTGCAGCAGCGGCAGCACTCGCAGCTTGATCTGTGTAATTACCGTTGACGTCAGAAACGACAACCGTGATAACGTTGGAAGACGTTGAGAAGTTGGCTGAATGATTATTCATAGCGAGGTAAGTTGCCTTTTTTGTCCCACTAACCTTCAAGTAGTAGTAGTACGTCCCTGCTGAAGTATAAGTTGGCGTAAATTTCTGCGAGGTCGACGTGGATGAACTAGTCGAAGCGACTGTCCAGTTCTTGCCATCGGTCGATTCATACCAAGTATAAGTGGCTGAAGTGATTTTATATGAAGATGACCCAATTTGAAGTGGGAACTCATATGAGCCTAAAGTCATGGCGTTAGTCAACGTAACGCTCTGGCCAACGCCCACCGCTGTCGATGAACTCGTCAGCGTGTTGGTCGTTCCACCAATGGCACTCGTATCGTCTTCTTCATTTTCATCAATGCCTTGCGCATCCGTTTCATAAGCTGCGGCCAAGGAAGCGGCACTAGAAGCGCCTTCTAGGTTCAAAGCCGCATCGGACGCAGCCGAACTAGCCACCCGAGCTAATGAGGCAGCATCGGCGGCACTGGTTGCGGCAGCAGCCGTTGAAGCAGCTGAATTGGCCAGGTTAGCGGAAGAGGTGACGGCAGCGGCGAATGACGCAGCGCTTTCCGCGTATTGTGCGGATTGGTCCCCTTTGTAACCCCCAGCTTCTGACGCAAACGAGTTGGCTGAACTGGCGTAACCAGCGGCTAAGACTGCGCTTGAAGACGCCTTCACTGCTGAATCACTAACTGCCAGAGACGTTGCCGTCAGTGCAGCGGATTGGGCAGTTGAGTTGGCCGTGCTGGTTGCATTGTACGCATCCAGAGCTTGGCTAGAAATCCCGTTGGCTGAGATCAACGCGTCGCTAGCTGCTTCGTAGTCCCCACTCAGGGCGGCACTAGTGGCCACACTGTATTGGGCTTGGGCGTCACCAGCCAAGGACGTTGCTAACGATGAAGCGTTGGCTGCGTCGGAAGCGGCGCTGTTAGCCGTTGCGTAGGCAGCAACCGCCGCCGCGTTACTGGTATCGTATTGCGTGGCGTTGTAAGCACTACTTGCTGCCGTAGCAGCGGCAATGGCTGCTTCACTAGCTGCGGCAGCGGCTGAGAACGTTGGCAAATTAGCGCTGCTTACCATGTCTTTCAGACCAACAGCGGCGGCTGATTTGGCAATCGCTGCGGTACTGGAAGCCAGGTTGGCGTATGACGTTGCGTTACTTGCGGCTGATTTAGCTGCCGTCAGAGCTGACACATAATTGTTCATTAAGCTGTCTGAATCACCCATGCCGTCAGCAACCGCTTGTTTGTAACCAGAAGCTAAACTGCTGTAGTAATGCGTTAACTCAGAAGCGGTATCCGTCTTGGCTGCGTAGCTACTGGTTGCTGTGTAGGCGTTATTCACGTCACTCGTTGGTACCAGCGCTGCATAACTACTAGCGGTCGTGGCACTGGCCTTGGCAGCAGCGGCGGCACTGGCAGCGGCACTAGCATCGTTGTCAGCATCCGTGGCGACCTTCGTCTCGTCAGATGTTCCCACCGTCACAGTATCGCTTTCAGCTACGGGCGTGACAACGGCCTTCTTAGTCGTTGCGACCTTCGCAACCGTCTTGGTCACGTTGGCACTCAGCGTCACATCTGTCTTAACGTTGGCAGCGGCACTGGACGCGATGCTCGCAGCGTCTGATGTTGACGTCGCTGTGCTAGTCGCGTCAGCACTAATGGCGGTTGCCGTCGTACTACTATTGTTGCTTGAAGATGAAGCGGCTGAACTGCTGGCGTCGGAAACCGGTGCAGATTCAACTACCACCTTAGATGAAGCACTTGAGGCTGATGAACTGGCAGCGCTAGTCTCGCTGTTCGCACCCGCACTGTTGACTGTTGATTCGCTCTTCTGTTCCTGCTGATCCGCCGCCGAACTCGTTGAACTGGCAGCTGATGTGGCGACTTTAGTACTGTTGGTTGCGTCATCCGTGCTCGTTGCATCCGCACTGGCTGACAGCGTTCCTGCACCTAATAACGAAAAGGATGCCAATGCAGCGAAGACCCAGGTCTTCCCTACCTTGTACATCTTGTACCGTAATTTAGGGTCGCCGTTAAAAGCCTTATTCCGCATGAATTTCACTTTTAATGTCCTCCTTAAAAGTTGACTTGCAATAGATGAGTGACAATCGCTACTCCTAGTGATTGAGTTTCCCAAAAATTAGTGAACTTACATTGAATGGTCTATACACATTTCCCTAATAAAGGGTCTCCCCTATAAACCATCCCCTAACAATTGCTATTCTAGCATAGATTTACTCTACGCACTGTTTTAAAAGTAAATTTATTGACAATATTTCTAAGATTTTGCTAAATCTAAGTAAAGTGTTAAAACAATCACATCAAACTTTTCATCAACATTTTGCCTGTAAATATCGAGTTTTTATCCGATTAATCAGACTTTTTCCTGATTAGTTCAGTTTACAAATCGCGATAAATAGGCATTTTATGTGTGTTAACTAATTGTTATCATTCTATCGTGCGATAAATACAGGGGTTATACCATTAACTGTTCTAAAGCCGTCAAAACATATTCATGGTTTTGAAAAATTATATTTTGATGAAAATATTGTCCATATGACGATTTATGCGCAAATGATTATTGGCCATTTTTACGATCAAAAATCAAGCATTTAGTTTAGAAATCCTTAACTTTTAACGTAAATCATTTTACCATCCACACATATTTGTAAATGTGTAACATTAATATTCTTCGTGATTTTAACTATTTTATTCACCGGTCTATTAATCCATTTATATTTCAACTCGGCCGACATCACCTCAGGTCATCAGCTTTCAGAAACCGTTTTCATTGCTAACTTGTCGAATTACGACCAGTCACCCCCGTATAAACCAACAATAATTGGATATTTATCGACACAAAAATCCCGCCAACAGACTGCGTTGACGGGACCTTTTACCTAGATTGTTCAGTTTATAAGCTCGTTAGTGATAACCGCTGCCATGTCATCCGGCAGTGGTGCGTAGCAGGTGATCCATTTTCCCAGGAAGGGCTGATAGAAGCGCAAACGCGCGCAGTGCAGGGCTTGGCGGTGAATCCAGGGGTTGGTTTGTTTGCCGTACAACCAATCTCCCACTAGCGGATGCCCAATCGACTGACAATGGACCCGAATTTGATGGGTCCGGCCGGTATGGAGCTTGAGGGCTAGTAAGGTGGCCGAACGAGAACGACCCCGGACCCAGAACTCTGTCTGGGCCGCGCGCCCATCTGGCCGAACGGTTCGTTTGATAAAGGAATCCGCTGATCGCCCAATCGGCTGGTCGATCAGCTGGTGATCCACAGGAATTCGGCCAGTCGCCAGCGCAATGTAGCGCTTGTCCAGCGCGTGATCCTTCAGCTGCTTATCCAGAATGGAATGGGCAAAGTGATGTTTGGCAAACAGCACCGCCCCACTGGTCTCCCGGTCCAAGCGCGTCACAATGTGGGTCACCGTGCTAGGCGCGTGGATGGCTGTCAGATGCCCTTTGACCCGATTAGCTAACGTATCAACTGGATACAGGTGTGACGGCACAGAGGCCATCTCAGCCGGTTTATTGACGACTAAGAAGTGCGGGTCCTCATACAGGATGTCCAGCGGCTTAAATGACGTTGCCACGTGGTCGTTGGCCTGTTCCGGTGGCAGCTGTAATCCCACCGTTTGCCCTGGCTGGGCCATTGCAATCACGCGGACCTCTTCCCCATCCAAGGTGATGATGCCGCCGTGAAATTTCACGCGCTTCAAAAAGGTGCGGGTGACCCCGTGGGCCATCAGCACCGTGCGTACGTGGACCGGACTCTCACCGGTCACTGTCCATTTAAAATCGATCATGCATTCTCCCTTCCGATGAAGGAAGCCTCGACCCGTTGCCAGAAATGAGTATGGCGGTACTCAGCGAAGGCGATCCGTTGCCGTGCGATGCGGTACGAAATGGCCTTGATGGGCCGGCCCTCGATGCCGAGTTGGTCACACATCAAGACGTTATCGGTCGGGTCCGTCGGCTCGATACGAATCCATTCGTCCGCCGGGATAATCAGGGGCGAACCCAATGTCCGGAAGACTAAATTGTTAATGGACGCAATCTCTGCCATTTGAATCGCGTTGAACCGCGGGTTGATGACCGCCCCACCCACTGACTTGTTGTAGGCCGTGGAACCCGTCGGCGTCGAGATACACAGGCCATCCCCCCGAAAGCTTTCGAAGAGTTCGTCCTTGATGTACACGTCCGCGACCATGGTCCCAGACACCTTCTTAATGGTGGATTCATTTAACGCCAGGGCCTGGTCCGAGTGCGTACCATCCGCGTAGTCGACCTGAATCGACAGCAGTGGATAGCTCACACTTTGGCCGTTGTCGTCGGCTAAACTATCGACCAGCTCCTGGACCTCATAGTCCCGCCAGTCGGTGTAGAAACCCAGGTGACCGGTATGGATCCCGACAAAGCGGACCTTGTCGAGCCGGTCATTGTAATGGTGAAACGCGGATAGCAGCGTGCCATCCCCGCCGACCGTGACCACGATGTCTGGATTCAGACTATCGATGGTCACCCCCGCAGCCTCTAAGCCGCGGTGCAGCGCCGTCGCCACCTTCTGTGAGGACGGGCCGTTATTACTAAAAATGGAAACCTTCATAACTAATCTTCCTTATTCTGATGAGGCGTTCCATCCACATCGCTCTCATGCTTCGGCGTATATTGCTGGGCCTCTTGAATTTCTTCACGAATCTCGGACATTTCCGTGTCCAACTTAAAGGCGGCCTCGGCTGCCCGTTGTAAGCGGTCGCTGAGTTCCTCAGGAAAGGCGCCCTGGTATTTGTAATTTAATGAATGCTCGATGGTGGCCCAAAAGTTCATGGCCAGCGTCCGCACCTGAATCTCGGCCAGAATTTTCTTCTCGCCGGAAACCAGCTGAACCGGATATTCCACCACAATATGGTAAGACCGATAACCACTCGGCTTCTCGTTATGGATGTAATCCCGTTCCTCCAGAATCGTCAGGTCGGTCCGCCGCCGTAACAGGTCGACGACTTGATAAATGTCTTCCACAAACTGACACATGATCCGCAAGCCCGCAATGTCTTGCATATCCTGTTCCAGTCGTTCCTCGGCCACGTGACGCCGGGACATCTTTTCCTTGATGCTGGGGACTGGCTTGACCCGACCCGTCACGAACTCGATCGGCGGCCGCTCATTTTTATTTTCAAATTGCTTGCGGATACCGCGGAGCTTCACCTTGAGCTCGCTCACGGCCTGTTGATAGGGCAATAAAAATTGATCCCAGTTCGTTACCATAATGACTATCCCCCAACCTTAATTCCACGTTTACCCCGGAAGTAATTCCGACGTAAAACATGACTCATCTCTCGATTTTACCATATTTTCTCAGCAACTGAGAGTAATTACCTCTTTAATTTGTTAAGCATTTCACTTATCGTTCGATGAATGGACTGACTCCCTTTTACGAGGCGTTTAGCTTTACGTCCGCTTAAAAATGTTGCATGATAGGGTTGCGTTTTAAACGAACGGTCTCCACCTCAAACAAACGTTCCAATTGCTATTTTTTGAAATTTTGGTAATGTAGTGGTATTGTTACTTTTTGTTTGGCGACCCTTGCTGATTGCCAACTAGGACAGGTATAGGAGGAAGCAATGTGTTAGAAGTCTATTTGTTCGTCAACCCGCTCGGTGCGCGTTGTATGCGTTCTGAACGAAATATCATGCGGTTGGCCGATCATCTTAATAGCAAGGTGTCGTTCCAGTTTGTTCCGTTGCTTAACCAACAGATCATCGCGCAATCCCTCTCTTCGCGGCCAACGCTCGCTGAGAGAAATGCGCGCTTCAACGTCACCTACCAAGCAATTTTGGCTTATAAGGCCGCCCTTTTTCAAGGTAAGCGTAAGGGGCGCAAGTTCCTGCTCAACATGCAGGATGCCGTTGTCAGTCAGCACCAAAGTTTTACGGAAGAACTGACTTTAGAAATGGCCAAGAAGTGCCACCTGGACCTCGACATGTTCACGGAAGACTGTCAATCCGATCTGGCGAAACAAGCCTTCAAGACGGATCAAAAGTTAGCGGCTGAAATGAAGATCGAACAATCCTCATCCGCTGTGATTTTTAACTGTGATGTTTCCGACTGTGGGTTACTCTTAAACGACGTGACTTATGATGCCCTCTGCGACGTCTGTGAAAGCCAAGGCGTTGCCACGAAAGAAATGTTAATGGCTGAACCTAATTATCAAACTAATGAACAGGCGACTTCATTAATGCTGGGCAGTAATCAACCTAATCTGCGGGTGTTGTAGTTTCGCAGCTTGTTCACCTAAAAAACTGGCTTCGTAAAATCTGCGTGATTTTACGGGGCCAGTTTTTTGTGTGAATAATTTCAGACGACAGGTTGCGACGGGTCACCTAAACCTCACCTGGCTCGCAGTGTCTCCAGCCGACTAATCGCCCGATTAATTGTAAATTTTAGCGATACATTCCCTACCGCATTAGAATCCAATATGGTATGATTGAGCCAACTATTTTGTGGAACTGAAGGGAAAATTTATGCGAACAGCTATCGTTACGGACACCGCCTCCTACCTCACCCCCGAACAGATCAAGCAATTTCATATCGTGGTCCTGCCCATCACCGTGATTTTGGGTGGCCAGCAGTACGCCGAATCCAAGTTAAGTCTGAAGACGTTCTACGACTATCTGAAGACGGATCAAGAGCTTCCCACCACGGCACAGGTCTCCCTGGGTCAGATTGAAGAAGCCTACGACCGACTGGCTGACGAGGGCTATGACGAGATCATCTCGATTCACCTGTCTAGTGGCATCACCTCGTTCATGAGCAACCTCAAGATGTTCTGCCGGACCTACACCAAGGCCCACATCTATCCGGTCGATTCCCTGGTCGCCAGTGCCGGCGAGGCCAACCTGTGCCTGTTAGCGGGTCAGCTGGTCGCTAACGGCAACGTAGCCGCTGACATCGTTCCCCAGCTCGAGGACTTACGCGATACCATGAACGTGTACTTTGCCGTGGACAACCTGAGTCATTTGGCCCGGACCGGTCGTCTCAGTAACCGTTCGGCCATCATCGGTAACCTGCTCAACATCAAGCCCCTCCTGACGTTCAACGACGAGGGCAAGATTATCGCCATCGGCAAGGAACGGACCATGAAGAAGGCCTTCCACTACATGACTGATAAGCTCCAGGAGACGTTGACCCAGGTCGACTATCCCCTGTTAGTCACGGTCATCAACGCCAACAACGCTGACCTAGCCGATGACTGGGACGCCGCGCTCACCGACCAATTTCCAGAAGTCCGCGTAGTTCAGAGTCAACTCGGCCCCGCCATCAGCGTCCACACGGGTGAAAAGACCATGGGCCTGATTTGGCAACGCGACTGGCAATCCTACTAGAATTTAAATGCATGTAACCAAAAAGACTGAGCACCGCCCAACGTGGGTAGGCGCTCAGTCTCTTTTTTACGCATTATTTTTGTAATTCATGGGCCAGTTGGCTGAACTCAGCTAAGCGGTCATCAAACGTCTTAAATGCCGTCTGCAGGTAATCTGGCTGCGTCATGTCGACACCGGCCTTCTTCATCACGTTCAGTGGCAAATCGGAGCTCCCAGACTTCAGGTAGTTCAGGTAAGCCTCGCGCTTGGCATCATCCCCGCTCAACACGCGTTGGGCCAAGGTCGTTGCGGCCGCGAAACCAGTGGAATACTGGTAAACGTAGTAGTTGTAGTAGAAATGCGGAATCCGCGTCCACTCGTCGGCGATTTGGGGATCGGACACGACCCCATCGCCGTAGTAACGCCGGTTCAGGTCACCGTAGAATTTACTCATGAAGTCGGCCGTCAGGGTCTCCCCGGCAGCGGCTTGCGTGTGAATGTAGTCTTCAAATTCAGCGAACTGGGTCTGCCGGTAAACGGTCCCCTTGAACCCATCCAGGTAGTGGTTCAACACGTAGGCCCGCACCTGGGGATCCGTTTGCGTCTTCAACAGATAATCCGTTAAGAGATTTTCGTTCGTCGTCGAAGCAATTTCGGCCACAAAGATGGAGTAATCCCCGTACTGGTAGGGTTGGTTCGTCCGGGTGTAATGGCTGTGCATGCTGTGACCCATTTCGTGGACCAGCGTGAACAGACTTTCCAGGCTGTCCTGCCAGTTCAACAGGATGTAAGGCTTGGTGTCGTACATCCCACCGGAATAGGCCCCCGTACGCTTGCCTTCGTTTTCCACGACGTCAATCGCGCGGGTATCGAACATCTTCTGCACGTTGGCCACGTAATCGGGACCCAGCACGCTCAGCGCCTTCAAGGCTTCCTGCTGGGCTTCCACGTAGGTGTAGCTCAGGCTAGGTTCCCCGGTGATTGGCGTGTACAGGTCGTACATGTGCAGTTCGGGCAGGCCCAGGATTTCCTTACGCAGGTTCACGTATTGGTGCAAGGAATCCAGGTGATCGTTGACCGTCTTGACCAGCGTGTCGTAAACCACGGCGGGCACGTTGTTGACACTCATCGCAGCTTCACGGGCACTGGCATAATGACGAACGTCAGCGTTAAAATTGTGCGTTTTAACTTCGCTAGCCAGCGTGGAGGCAAAGGTATGCCGGAATTGTTGATAGACGCTGTACAGGGCCTTAAAAGCCTGTTCACGGACGGCAGGCGTGGTGGATTCCAGCAGGACCCCATAGAGGCCTTCGGAAAGCCGGACGTCGTCACCCTTTTCGTCTTGAACGACGGGGAACTTCAAGTCGGCATCGCTCAGCACGCTGTAGGTCTTCGATGAGGCGGCGAAAATGTCGCTGGCCCCAGCCAAGAGCTTTTCTTCTTGAACGGACAGTGTGTGGGCCCGTTGTTGCCCTAAGACATCAAAGATGTGTTGATACGCCGCTAATTTCGGCTCAGCATCGATCAGCTTTTGCAGGTCGGCTGGGTCCAAAGCCAAGACTTCTGGCTCGAACCAGGACGCCGCTGCGCCAACCGTTGCCAAGAGGCCTTCCGCCTGGCCCATTAGGGCTTGGGCGGCCGCATCGCCGGTATCCTGATCATTCTTCAGGGAGGCGTAAACGTAAACGCGTTCTAAATGGCGTTCCAGGTCAAAGTTGGCCTTGGTCACGCGGTACAGGTCGGCACCGCTCTGGGATAATTGTCCCTTCATGGCGGCCATCTTCGTCGCTTCGGCTTGGACGTCCTTCACGGCAGCCTTAAAAGCCGCATCATCGGGGTAAATCGTGGTTAAGTCCCAGGTCAGGGCCGTGGGAACTGCGGAACGTTTGGGAATTTGTTTCAAATTTCTCATCCTCCTTTAACATTGCATAGCAATATTTTACCACTTTCACCCGTGCCATAGGGAAATCAGCCCAAAACTTTCTCATCATTTTCTAACCAGTCGGTGTAATCTGCATCCCAATGCGGTTCCGAGATAATTTGCCAGCCCACCGTTGTCCGTTTGATCAGGTCCGCATGGGTCAAATCGGCTAGTAAATCATCGATGGCGGTCAAATAGGCCGTCTGCCCGGTAAACCGAACCGCCGTGACCTCGCCACCCACCAGCTGAAAGGCCGCCCACGCCAAGCGTTCCAGGGTATCCGTCAAAACATTCGACCGTTCAAATAGCCACGCCGCCAAAATAATACGCCAGAGTAACAGCCCACGGCCAAAGATGGGGGCCGTAACTGTCACCGTTGCCAACACCTGGGGAAATCCGGCCAAATGATGACCCGTCAAATAAACCGCTGTCTGTAAGGGTTTGAGTGCGGTGGACGACCGACGTAAATCCCGGTCCAGTTCCCAGCGAAACCGTGCCAGATTCGGTTGCGCCCACCACAAACGGCGCTGCGACCCGGCCGATAAGTCGGCTACATTCGCAAGCCAAACCGACTGACACAGATAGTCACCGGTAGTGGCCTGACAGATGTGATGGTCGACGCGCAGTTGATTGCTCTCCACGTCCCAAAATAACAGGCAAAGTCCCCACCCATTTAACCAGCCGGCAAAGCGGTCGATCAAATGCCACCCCAATTTTTGCTTGGCGAACCGGCTCCCCAGTAACCAGAGTGGATACACGCCCAAGCCTTGATAGCCCAGCGTCCGCTCAGTAACCTCGTCACGACTGATGGGGCTACACTGAAATTCCAGGGCAATCGGCCGCGGCTGGTGGTCAATCCAACAGTCGGCCCGCTGGGCAATACTGGGTAGGACCCGTTCCAAGGTGATGGCTCCCCAAGGAACGAAGAAGTCAGCCAACTGACGTTTCCCCAACACGTGCTGGGACGTCTCCCCTTCGCCCTTAACCGTGCACGGCGACTGCGGTCGGTGGGCAAAGTACGGCTGTACCCGCGTCCCATGGTGCAAAACCACCCGTGCCTGACACGCCGGACACACGTACGACCGCCCCCGGTCAGCATTCTTCGCATCCACCAACTGTTTTTCTCGAGCCGCAATCAACATCAAACATCCCTCCTCACAGGTTAACTCCGTAAAGGACGGCCAAATGTTCGTGGCGAAATAAAAAAAATCCGAATCCTTGGAATGGGATTCGGATTAGATGCTTGTATTTTAAAAAAACATTGATGTAATGACCTATCATTCAGCAAAACGAAACATCAACACGCTTACGTACAGACGGTGAAAATACGC
Source organism: Levilactobacillus mulengensis (assembly GCF_003946045.1). Taxonomy (GTDB): domain Bacteria; phylum Bacillota; class Bacilli; order Lactobacillales; family Lactobacillaceae; genus Levilactobacillus; species Levilactobacillus mulengensis. Next base: position 465,551 of record NZ_RHNW01000001.1, read on the forward strand.
CAAGCTAGTCTGAGTGACCAGAGGCGGGTCAACCTGATCTGCTGTGTCGGTGGTCTTAGCTGAGTGATTTTCTCAGCTTAGAGCACGGGACGACCTTGGAAACTCGCGGTTCACAGCGAGGTTTCAGACCGCCTCTCAGGCTGGGACCGTTCCCCACAGCAGAGCAGGTTGAACCCGCCGCCGGGAACGCATGACTAGCTCGGACTAGGCCTTTTTAACTGGAAAATGGGCGATGACTTGGTAGATGGGACCCTTAGCCGAGAACTTTTGCTCGTACTCCGTCTGGATGTCTTCCACACCATCGGTAGCGGCGTGTAGGTCGAGCCAGACGCCGTCAAAGACCATGCCGAAGTTGTTCAAGCTCCCTAAGGAATACTCAAACAGGCCGCGATTATCGGTCTTGAATTGAACGGACCCTTCTGGCTGTAAGACATCGGCGTAGTGCGCCAAAAAGACGGGCGACGTTAACCGGCGCTTCTCATGACGCGTCTTAGGCCATGGGTCAGAGAAGTTCAGGTATAACCCCGCAACTTCCCCAGGAGCGAAGAAGGTGTTGATGGCTTCACCATCCGTGTGCACCAATTGGATGTTCGTCAGCTCACTGGCCACGACCTTTTTCAAGGCAGCCGCGATCACAGAAAATTGGATTTCAATCCCAATAAAGTTGTGGTCGGGATGAGCCTTGGCCATTTCAACGATGAACTGGCCCTTCCCAGTACCAATTTCGACAAATAAGGGTTGGTCCTTCGGGAAGCGACTTTGCCAGTTGCCCTTCAAGGGTTCTGGTTCACTCACCAATCGTTCGGTGTGTTCGGCCACATAGTCCTTGGCCCACGGTTTATTACGTACACGCAATGTAAAATCCTCCTTGTTAGCACAACGGCGGGCGCGAGGTTTGTCCCCGCTCCCGCCGACGTTATTTAATCAGTTACTGACTCACGCGTCAGCTTTTCGAGTAAAATTAAATGTTGATTCATGATTTGAAAACGCTGTTGGTGGAAACTCTCCGCGATAACGCTCAAGCAGTGCACCCGCGCATACCAGTTGACCCGCGCGGTCAGGTCCGGCGTTGTCGTCTCGCCGTAATCCTGTAACCAACGCTGCCACTCTTCCAGGGGCACGTACTCACAGAGCAGTGCACCCAGGTCGAAGGCGGGATCCGCGAACGTGGCTGCGTCCCAATCCACCAGGTAAAGCCGTTGGCGGTCGGATAACAACCAGTTCTTATGATTCAAATCACCATGACAAACTTCATAATGCGTCTTGGGCAGTTGCGGTTGCTCGTTTTGCAAGGTCGCAAAGGCTGATTGGATCAGCGGATGTTGGCGCAGGTCAGCGGCTAAGGCTGGCTGTAAGCGAGTTAACAACTGGGCGGGCGTGGTAAATCGTCCGCCGACTTTTAATAACATATCATGAAGCAGATGAGAATGATGGACCCGGTGGAGCAAGCGGGCGACCCGCTCTTCACGCATTTCACTGCGCCGTAGCGTCCGACCGTTTAGCCATTCCTGGGCCGTCATGACGTCGCCGGTGGCCAAACGTTTGGTCCAGACGAGCCGTGGCGTAATGCCCTCCATGGAGAGAGCCGCTAGAAACGGTGACGCGTTTTGTTTTAAGAACACCTTTTGTGACGCCTTGGTTCCCATGTACGCCGTGCCCGTATTACCGCCCAGCGGATACAGACTCCAGCCGTCACTAATATCTAGTGCCATGCGTGCCACCCCTCCTCGATTTGTCAGCTATTATTAATTCTATGGGGAAATGGTGGCCACGTCAAGCCTTATTTTTATCGGCACGCGCTAACCGTTGCGGCGTGTAGATTCTAGCAAGATACCAAACTTCGACGGCCTCGACCAGCAAGGTGATTCCCGCCGTTTCCAACTGCCGATTGGCAATCACGACGACCACCCACAACAGGAGCGCCGCCGTGCTGAGAATCAGCGTGACCAATTTGACGAAACTCTTGAGCCGAAACTCTGGCAGGACGGGATAAACGTGCGTGAAGACCACGTCGTCGTACTGCTGGAAGAATGGCAGAAGCTGGAAACCAATCAGGTAGATGAACAGAGCCGCCAGGAAGACGGGCAACCACTGCCCGCGCACGAAGTACAGCAGGAGCATGCCGATGACCGTCAGGCGAACGACCAACCCACTGAAATCGGTGCCCCGGACCATCCCGCGGCTAAACAGGTACAGGTACGTTTGACTGTGCTTGGGTTTGATCCCGGTAAAGAGCCAGTCCAGGTAACGCCGCCGCTTGATGGTGCCCGAAACCATCGGCACCTCGGTAAAAAGATTGAAGAAACGGTAAATCCCCAGCATCCGGTTGTCTTCGAGCTTGATCTGCTCGCGCCAGCGAATCTGTTGCTTTTGCCAATGTTGTTGGAACCAAACGGCCACTGCCCCGTCAGCGACGAGAGCCAGCACCAAGGCCACGTAAGGCGTGACCCACAGGCCGCTAGCAATCACGATGATGGCTAGTAACCACTTGAATCCCCACTGGTTCATCCGGCGTTGCCCGGTCACCTGGTAGGCACTGGCCAGGTCCAACCGGAGGAGGCTATCCTTCAAGACGATTTGAGCCACCGCGAGGATCAGAATCTTAGCCACGGTCCAGTGCAGGGCCACACTCAGAAATGATGCCAGAATGAATAGCGTGATGACCTGCGTGCATTGCGCCAGAAACTGGCTGTAACGCCGCGCGGCCACGAAGTAATCGTGCATCGCCCGCTCCTTTGGCAGGAGGAAGACACGGTCGGCATCCTCAATCAGCGTCGCGAACCGACCAATCTGGGCCACGATGACCAACACCAGCAACGCTACTACCGGCGCCCACCACAGGCCCGGCTTTAATGATTTTAAAATGTTGGAGTAGCCCAGTCCCAGGCCACCCATGAAGAACAGTAACGCAAAGACGAAGAAATCATTGAACACCAGCCGCAAATACTTGGCCATTTCCCGGAGATGGCGCTGCAGCCGGTTCTTGAATAACTCTCTCATGCGCGGTCGACCTTGGTCATCGACAGGTAAATATCATTCAGCGATTCCCCCGCTTCCGGAAGAGCGGCTTGCAATTCACTGAGAGTGCCTTCGGTCTTGACCTGGCCGTCGTGCAAGAGCACGAAGCGGTCACAGTACCGTTGGGCCGTATCCAACACGTGGGTCGACATCAAGATGCTGGCCCCGGTCTTCTTACGGGCTTCGATTAAGTTTAAGAGGTCATTGACGGCCAGTGGGTCCAGGCCCAGGAAGGGTTCGTCAATGATGAACAGCTTGGCTTGGGTCAAAAAGGCACAGACGATCATGACCTTTTGCTTCATCCCCTTGGAAAAGTTGGCGGGGAACCAGTCAAGCTTGTTGTCTAATCGGAACGTCTTTAACAATTTATGCGCCGTGACCCAGGCCTTCTCCTGGTCCAGATCATAGGCCATCATGGTCATTTCCAAATGTTCTCGCAACGTGAGCTCCTGATAGAGCACCGGCGTTTCGGGAATGTAAGCAATCTGTTGTTTGTAGGCTTGGCTATCTTGATCAATAGTCACCCCGTTCAGACTGATTTTCCCTTTGTGGGGGGTCAGTAGGCCGATCACGTGATTAATTGTGGTCGATTTCCCGGCCCCGTTCAATCCAATGAGCCCAACTAATTCACCGTCTTTAACGTCAAAACTGATATCTTTTAAGACGGGAATTTGTGAGTAACCACCCACGACATGGCTGACTTCTAGTGCCATTATGCATCCCTTCATTTCCTTTGAATTAACCGCCCTATTATACCATACGTGGCCTTAGGGTTGCTTTTATCTTGTTGGCGGGGTGGGGCCTTCGTCTGCTTGACTTGTTCGGCGCCTAAGCCCGTAAGTCAAAAGATTAAGAACACCTGACACTTGGCCGCCTGCGGCTTCCAGGTACTACGCCTGCTGTGGAGAACGGTTCCGGCCTGAGGAGCGGTCCTGCACCTCGCTTTGAAACCTCGCTTAGGGTCGCGAGTTTCCAAAGTCGTCCCGTGCTGTAGGCTGAGAAAGGCCCTCAGCCAACACCACCGACACAGCCGTCTCCGTACCTGGCTTCCTCCGGCTCTGATGGTGCGTTGTCCTTTCTTTTGGCTTGGAGCTTAGGGTCAAGGTCAAGGGCGAGGCCCGCCACGCCAACTAGTTGGACGTAGGACCGGCCACGGATGGGATAATCGGTCAGTTTCTGTTTGGTATGCACTTCTACCTTAATTGTACTTAGTCTTCACCACTTTACGTTGTCTTGCACTTTGAGCACACTTCTGCCATGGATTCACACCTTTACCAACTACAAACATGTGCGACCACCCACTACCATTATCAATCTTATACACCGCCTGTCACCCCCAGTCCCCCAGTCACTGGACACCCCTGCTATATGATTACCACCTATTTTCATACACCAACTCGGATGCCCCAACCGACACCAGTGTCAGCTCCGGACAGGTCAACGGAGCCGGAGGCAGTCAGACCCGCCCCCCTGTGTCGGTGGTGTTAGTCTGAGCGATTTTTCTCAGGCTTACAGCACGGGATGTCTTTTGAGACCGGGTCTCAGGCTCAAAAGCAAGACTGAAGACCGCCCTTTGGCTTCGGTCGGTCCCCACAGGGGGGCGGGTCTGAACTGACGCAGGTGGAGTTGACCTGTCCGGAGCGGCTCCACGCTTGGGTCGTTGGTTGGGGTCCCCGGAGCAATGGTGTATAATGAGGGAAATCGAAGTGAAAGAAGGAGTTTTCATGGATCAAATGACCCTAGAACCACACTACGCTGACGACTGTATCTTTTGTAAAATCTTAACCGGGGACATCCCCAGCTACACCGTTTACGAAGACAACATCGTCAAGGCATTTCTGGATATCTCGCAAGGGACGCCCGGCCATACGTTGGTGATTCCGAAGACCCACGTTCAAGATATCTTTGCTTACGACGCCGACCTCGCTGCCGCCGTCTTCTCTCGGATTCCTAAGATTGCGCGCGCCGTTAAGGCTTCTGACCCGGCCATCACCGGGATGAACATTTTAAACAATAATGGGAAAGTGGCTTACCAATCCGTTTTCCACTCCCACATCCACCTGGTTCCTCGTTACACCGACCAGGATGACTTCAAGATGATCTTCAAAGACAACTCCGACAATTACACCCCCGCCGACTACGCTGCGATTCAAGAAAAAATCAAAGCACAATTGGAGGGTTAATTATGGGACTTGGTCGTTTTCTAACGGGCACCACCCTCGCTGTCGGCGTTGGTTTGGCAGCCTACCTAACCCTCACGAAGCAGGACCCCCTTACCTGGGGCAAGAACGTCAAACAACAAGCTCAGCACACGGCCGCACAAATTGACGATATTCGTCAAGCCAAGGATCGCGTGGCACAACGCGCAACCGGATTGACGGCAGCCCTGACCGCTGCCCAACCGGTTTTGGATGACATTCAGACCGACGTCGATAAGTTTGCGTTTAAGATTGCCCCGCGGGTATCAGCGATTCAAGAAATTTTGGATGAACACGCTGGCGAGTAATTTTGAACTTTTTGTAAAGCTTTGCCGACCTTTTTCGGTTTGCCACTATTTGTGTTATGATGTTTGAGTATGGTGCTTGCACCAATTTTGATGAATGGATGTGTTGAGGAATATGAAGAAATGGTTTATCGCCTTCGCTGGCTTGTTACTGACTGTAACGCTTGCCGGTTGCGGCAGCCAAACCGTTGCCACCACTAACGGTGGTAAGATTACCGAAAGTGCGTACTACAGCAGTTTAAAGGGTACCTCTTCTGGTAAGCAAGTCTTGCAACAAATGATTTTGAACAAGGTCTTGGAAAAGCAATACGGTAGCAAGGTCAGCAAGTCTGCTGTTACCAAGCAATTCAATACCTACAAATCACAATACGGTTCATCATTCAAGAGCGTTCTTTCCCAAAGTGGGATGACGGAATCCAGCTTAAAGACTGAAATCCGTTCGAACTTACTTTTGAAGGAAGCCGTTAAGGATAACGTGACGGTTAGTGACGCGCAACTCAAGAAGCAATTCAAGAGTTACCAACCAAAGGTCACCGTTGCCCACATCTTAGTATCTAAGAAGTCCACTGCTAACACGGTTATCAGCGACTTAAAGGGTACCAAGAAGAGCAACTTGACTAGCGAATTCACGAAGTTAGCTAAGAAGTACTCTACTGATACGGCTACCAAGAACAAGGGTGGTAAGTTGAGTGCCTTCGATAGCACCGACACTTCCCTGGACGCTACCTTTAAGAAGGCTGCCTTCAAGTTATCAACTGACGAATTCACCGCTACGCCTGTTAAGACGCAATACGGTTACCACGTCATCTTGATGTTGAAGAACCCTGGTAAGGGCACGATCAACGAACACAAGGCTGAATTGAAGAAGCAAATCATTGACAACGACATGAACGACAGCACCGTTCTGCACAACGTGGTTGCCAAGGTCTTGAAGAAGGGTAACGTTTCTATCAAGGATAGCGACTTGAAGAACATCCTTTCCGACTACCTCTCAACTAGCTCAAGTTCTAAGACGTCATCATCAGCTTCATCTAAATAATTAAACGTTTCCGTTTGGGGCACCGATCATCTGGTCGGCGCCCTTTTTGTTTGCCCTGACAACTTAAAAAAGACGCCGCCAGTCTCCCGTGTGAGAGATTGACGACGTCCTATTTGACCTTAGTCTTCTGTTGGTGGTTGTGGCGTGGTGCTGGATGGCCGGTAGAAACGACGGCCGTCCATGGCGAAGACCCGTTCGGAGAATTCACCGGGTTCCGTGTGGGCCACGACCGTGTCGAGCATCATGATGGAGGCATCGAGTTCGTCCAATTGATGCAAAACGTCCGCCTCTCGCAAGGCTGGCCGCACCGGTGAGCCGTACTCGAGCAACCCATGGTGACTGAGAATCATGTGCCGGAGTAGCAGCACGTCCTCGGCCTGTGGATCAAGCTTCAGCGTGTCACAGGCCCGGACCAGTTCCCCATCGATCAACACGATGTGCCCGACCAGGTTGCCGGCCAGCGTGTAGACCGTCGACTTGGGCCCGGACAGTTCAATCGTCTTACCCAGGTCATGCAGGATGGCTCCGGCGAATAGCAACGGTGCGTTCAGGTCTGTATACTGCTTCACGACCGCGTGCGCCAATTTCAAAATGGAAATCGTGTGGAATGCCAAGCCCCCTTGGAACGCGTGGTGGTTACTCTTGGCGGCCGGGTACGTGTAAAACTTATCCGCGTATTCCGCAATCAGCTTACGGACGAGCCGATTCCAGGTTGGCTGCGTGATTTCAAAAATGGTTTGGGTAATGTACTCTTCCATCTCCGCGCGTGACATGGGCGCCTGTTCAATAAAGGCGTTGGGATCACTCGGTTCACCTGGATGGGTCAAGCGCAGATGGAAGATCTTGATTTGCGGGTGCGTTTGGTAGTTCTCGCGCTTTCCCTGTAAGTGCACGACCCGACCGGCCACGTAGTTTTCCGTGTCGTCCGGTGAGGCATCCCAGTATTTGCCAGAGATTTCACCCGACTGGTCCTCGAAGACCAGCGCGATGTATTGCTTCCCGTTCTTGGCCGTGCGGACGTCCGCCGACTTCAGGAGGACGAAGAGGTCAACGGCTTCGTCGACCCCATAGTCCATTAATTGTTTCGTTGCCGCCATATGTGTCCCTCCTAGTCATTTAACCGAATTAAGTTTCCCGTGTTTAACCGTTCGACGGCCGTATCCGCCGTCAAGAAAATGATTTGAACGGTCTGGCTAATTTCCGCCAATAAGGCGTACGCGGCTTGGCGCCGGTCCGCATCAAAGTTGACGAACCCATCGTCAATCAGCAACGGCATGGCGACCTGTTGCTGCATGACGATGGCAAATGCCAGTTTCACAGCCAAATCTAGCTGTTCCGCGGTTCCCCGGGAAAGCTGACCGACGTTGCGCCATGCCCCGTCGGCTCGCCGTACCCGTAAAGTCGTCGCGGTCAGTTCAATTTCAGTATACCGGTTTTCCGTTAATTTGCCATATAATTTGCTGGCCTGGGCCACAATTTGTGGGAGTCGGTCACCGGAAGCCGCGGCCAACGTCGCACTGATCCATTGACTGGTCAGGCGCTGTACCAGCCACTCCTGGGTCGTGGCCACCATTTGCGTTTCCAAATTAGCCAGGCGTTGGCGCAACGTGGCTTGGGTGCCGCTGGCTGTTAAATGGGCCAGTTGCCCCGCCAAGGTCGCCAACCGCGTTGTGGTTTGGTCCAGCGTCTGTTGGAGCTGCGCCTGTTGCGTTTGCGCTTGGGTCACGGAACCGGTCAGGGCCGCCTGATCAGCGACCTGTTGTAAGGCCGTCAGGTTGGCCGACCCAATCTGCTGGGCCAGCGTCGTCCGTTGTTGCGCCTGGCTTTGTCGTTCGCGTTGGGCTTGGTAGCGTTCATAAAAAGCTGCCACACTCCGCAGATTTCGCGTGCTCAGGAAGGTAGCCAGCGCATGACTAGCCTCGTCCGCAGCGCGTTGATCCGTGCGGAGACGTGCCGTCAGACTGGCCAGTTCGCCCGATTGGGTCTGGCTGGCCTGTTGGCGTGCCTGTAGATCAGCCAGTTGCGTGGCGACCGTGGCAAAATCGCTAGTCGCCAGTGAGGGCAAGACCTGGCCGACCGCCGCGAGGAAATCCGCGACCATCTGCTTGGCCTTGGCCAATTGGGCGCCCTGCGACTCCATTTGCCGGGACAAGCGTTCCCACTCCGCAATGGCGGTCTGAGCGGCCGACCACTGGGCTAATGGCACGTTCCCTAGGCCGTGGGCTTCGCCGATGACGTCTAACTGATTGGTCAGATCATCGACGAGGTGGCCTCCCTCGCGCAACTGCGCCTGGTTATCCCGAATATCAGCCGTTAGGTCCTCGAGCTCCCGGCTGGCCGGCGTACTGCTGTCGACCTGAAAGACACCGTAATACCCGACGGCGACCCCACACAGGGCCCCCACCAGCTTGAACAGTGTCCCGGGCAAGAGCAGCGAGCCAATCAGAACCACGAGTCCCACGGCCAACCAAATCAATTGCTTGTCGGCCAGTGGGTTGCGTTGCTGCTGACGGGTCGGCTGCTGTTGCTGGTAGCGTTCGTTCAGTTGATTCAGGTGTTGCTGGATACGTCGGCGTTTCTGATTAGCGGCGGTCAGGCGTTCCTGTAGGTCCTTGACCTGTTGCAGGGTCGCCAGTGAAAATGGCCGCGGCATCTGACCGCTTACCGCGTACTGGGTCTCCAGAGCTGTCGACCGTTGTTGTAAATCGCGTTGCTGTTCGGCCAACTGCTGTTGTGTCTGAGCAGCCTGTTGCATGGCTGGCAGTTGGGCCAGCAACGGATCGACCTGGGCGGCCACCGGCAAGTATTCCTGAAATAGCGGTGGCAACTGCGCCGTTTGCTGAAGGTCCTGGACGCGTTGCTGATCAGTGGTCAGGGCCTTTTCCGTCGCCGTGACCTGCCCGCGCAGCTGCTCGAGCTGGGTGGCGTCATCGGCGCTAAAACCACTCGGGACGGGCTGGTCGGCCAGTTGACCCAGTCGCTGCCACTCCGCAAATGCGGACCAGCTAGCCGCTTGTTGGGTCAGTTGGGCCGTGACTTGGCGTTGTTGCGCCAGTTGATCCTGCGTTTGGGCCTGCTGCTGACGCAAGTCCTGTTGTTCCCGCAACAACTGCCAGTAGGTCCCGTAGGCCGCATCCGCCTTGGCTAACTTATCCGTCAACTCGCGGTGGGCCTGTAGTTGTTGATTTAAAATGGGATTGCGTCCCTGCGGCTTGTAGCGGCTATCGGCCTGCTGGTCCAGCTGGTGGGCCTGCGTCAGCCAGAAATCACTGCCGACCGCCCCCACGTGTCGCAGACGGTCGATTAGTTCCTGCTTGGAGGCCGCAAAGACCTGGCCGAGCCGGGGTTCGTTGATGGCGTAAACGCTGGTGAACAATTGCTGGTCCACCGGTGCCAGGAGGCTCGCCAGGTTGTTGGCCGGTAGCGTCAGATTCGTGGTGTCGTTATGTAGCGTGACCTTGCCACCGTGGGGCCCCGCCGTTCGAGTGACGGTGTAGGTGACATCCGCCTGAACGAACTGAATTTCGCCACCGAACCGGCTGCCGTCGAGCGGTTCGTACCGCAACTCGGGATGCTTCTTGGTTGGAAAGCCAAAGAGAATGGCCGTGATAAATTGGGTCAGGGTCGACTTGCCGGCTTCGTTGGGGCCCACCAGAAAGTTGAGGCCGTCCGTCAATGCAAAGGTTCGGTCGTGAAAATGGCCGAAGCCGTAAATCGTCAAGCGCTTAAGCTTCATCGTGTGCCTCCTCTCCCATCAATTCCGCCAAGAGCGCTTCGGCCTGTGCGTGGACCTGCGTGGCCGTTTCGGGCTGCGCAAACCACTCGGCTAGCGCCGGATCTTGGGCTAATTTGCCAAAAGTTGTCTGTAAATTATCGGCGGTAAAGATTGTCGCCGCTCCTTGCTCCCAATAGGCTTGATCCAGTTGGGGCGCGACCGGCTGCGCTTGATTGGTCGCGAGCTTGACGCCAATCAGGTAGCGCTGGGCCACCTTCAATTGGCGGGCGTGAGTCCGCTGATAGAGTGCCAACCACTCACCATTTTTAAAACTGGTCAAGTCGGCCCCGGTCAATGCCGCGCCACTCACGGTTACCGCGGTCAACGTGGCTTGCGCGGCGACGTTGGTGCTGAGCCAGTTCGTCAGGGCAGTCGTCAGCTGTGGCAAGTCGGTGGCCGTGGACGTTAACGTGGCGGCATCCCAGAGAATTTCGGCGGTGGAGAAGAATTCCGGCACTAATTTACCGGCCTGACTGGTCACCAGGTAGGCCCCCTTCTCGCCCGTCTCATTGATACTGCGTCCCTGCGTGTTACCGGCGTACAGAATCGGTGGCTGTTCCGCCAGAAATTGTCGGTAGTGAATGTGGCCCAGCGCCCAGTAATCATAGCGTTTGGCTAACAGGTCGGCCACGTGAAATGGCGCATAGTGGTCGCTGGCTCCCGTGGCCACGGCGCCGTGCAGCATGCCAATGTGCCACTGCGTTTCGGCGTGGACCGGAAAGTCGGCCACCTGGTCCGTGGACACCCACCGCTCGGGATAGCTGAAACCACTCACCGCCACGGTCTCGCCGGAGGCCAGCGTCAACGTGTGAGTAGTCACGTTCGGTCCCAAAACCGTCACGTTGGCTGGATAGTTCACGGTCTGGTGTTGGTCGCCCAAATAATCATGATTCCCAAAACTAATAATGACGGGAATATGGTGGTCGTTTAACCGATCAAATTGTTGAAACAGATAGGCCTGGGCCGCCACGCTCTGTTCCGCCCGGTCAAACAGATCCCCCGCCAGCAACACAAAATCGACCTGCTCGGCAATGGCTCGGTCAAAGACCCGCGTCGCCGCCGTAAAGGTTGATTGCCGCACGATCGTCAGTAGGCTACTAGGGAGGGTCGTCAATCCCAGGAAGGGACTATCTAAATGTAAATCAGCTGCGTGAATAAATTTCATGAGTTTCCTCCCGCTTAACTGGGTCGAACAAAAAATCGTCGGCGCACCGACCTCCCAAAGTGAGTGGTTGCGCCGACGATTGACTGATGCTTAACCCGCGTAAATATCTTGAATGGGTTGCGTAATCGTTTTGTTTAATTGGTTCAACATGGAGTTGACACCGCGTTCGGCTTCCATTAAGTTCTTAACGGCGTCGATCTTGCCAACTTGGTCGGCAACCTCACGGGCATGCTTCATTTCATCGTCCGTTAATTGTTGACCAGACATTTGCTTTTGTTGCAAGTCCAGTTGAATCTTTTGAAAGTCTTTGAACAGCTTGTAGGTGTCAGCGTCTGCCTTCATCTCGTTAAATGCCGTTTGCAATGCTTTGAATTGATCTGAATCTTTGAGCGCTTGGGTCACTTGTTCGCCCAGCTCTACCATCTTGTCAGCCATTACGTTTCCTCCTCAGTGGGCGTGACGCCCATTTACAATACAAAGTCTATTGTAACATGTTAGGCGCTTTCATCCCACCCACATTTGGCTAATTCACGATGGAATTCCACCACGACTTCACCGTATTGGCGGCATCGCTGAAGGACTTGCCGGCGTTGTCAATCCCCTTTTGCACGGAATCCCAAACGTCACTGCCATCGGTAGAACTGCTACCGTTGTTTTCGGCCTTGGCAATCGTCGAGGCGTCCTTGGTGTTGAAGGCAGTCCCCTTTGTGTTCGGCAGGATACTCTGCATTTCCGCCTGGTAGAGCGGACCTTCGCCGGTACCACTGACGTTTTCCAAATGGTGCTTGCCGTTGGTGTTGTCAAAGCCTTCCCAGGTGGCCACGACCACGTCCGGCGTATAGCCGACGATCCATTTGTCACGGGTCGCATCGGAATCACCATCGGCTTCGGTGCTCCCGGTCTTCCCGGCAATCGTGTACCCATAAGGCTTGGCACTGACCCCGGTCCCGTAGTTGAAGACGCCCATCATCATGCTGGTCATCTGCTTAGCGGTCTTGCTGGACATGACCTTGGTCTTCTTAGCCGCGGAGTCGGACGTGTCGACGACCACATTACCGGACGCGTCGACGATCTTGCGAATGTAGTGGGCCGAGGACATGGTCCCGTTGTTGGCAAAGGCCGTGTAGGCTTGTGCCAACTGCTGCGGTGACACCCCGGTCTTCAAACCACCCAGCGCGAGCGCCAGGTTCTTGTCTGACTTGGTGACGGGGAGGCCGAACTTCTTGACGGCGTCATACCCCTTGTCCACACCAATCTTGTTCAGTAACCAGACGGCCGGCGCGTTCTTACTCTGCGCCAGTGCCTGATACATCGGCACCTTGCCGCTGTACTGGTTACCATAGTTGTGTGGCGAATACTTGTTGGTCCCATAGGATTGCTTCTTATCAGTCAACTCGGAATCATAGTAGTAGCCATTTTCCAAGGCTGGCGTGTAAACGGCCAACGGTTTAATGGTCGATCCGGGTTGGCGCCGCATCTGGGTGGCCCGGTTGTAGCCCCGGAACACGTGCTGACCCCGACCCCCAACCACGGCCTCGACGCCACCGCTATTGGGATCAATCGCGATGCTGGCGGCTTGAACCTTGGTGCCGTCGCTGGCATTGGCTGGGAAATAACTCGGATTCTTAAAGAGATTTTGCATTTGCGTCTGGTTGTTCTGGTCCAGAGAAGTATAGATTTTATACCCCTTGTTCATGATTTCCGACTCGGTCAACCCATATTTGCTAACGGCCTCATTGATGACGGCATCAAAGTAATACGGGTACTTATAACTATTCTTGTAGTTATAGGTGTCGCTGGTGGTCAACGCGGTGGCCTGATACTGCTTGGCCTGGGCGCTGGAAATACTGCCGGTATCCGCCATCAGTCCCAGAACGACATTCCGCCGTGACCGCGAGGCTTGGGGATGGTCAACCGGATTGTAGGCACTCGGTGACGTCAACATCCCCGCCAAAACGGCAGATTCGGGCACGGACAAATTGGCCGCCGTCTTGCCAAAGTAACGTTCGGCAGCGTCCTGAACCCCCCAGACGCCGTTACCAAAGTAAGCATTGTTCAAATACATTGAGAGAATGTCTTTTTTGCTATAAACATTTTCCACTTCAATGGAGAGAAACAGTTCCTTAAACTTCCGTGTGAACGTTTGCTCCTGTGTCAAGTAGGCATTCTTCACTAGTTGCTGGGTCAACGTACTCCCCCCGCCACTAATGTAGCCGCGCCGGAGCACCTTATTCTTGGCAAACAGGTAGAAGGCCCGCGCATACCCCTTGAAGGAAAAGCCGTATTCCTTGTAGAAATTACGGTCTTCGGTCGAAATGACCGCACCCTGAATGTTAGGCGAAATTTTCTTCAACGGCACGTAGGTCCCCTTCTGCGAATATAGGGTCCCCGCCTTATTATTTTTACGGTCATAGATCTGCGTCGGATTTTCCAGTGCAGCCTTCAGATCACCAACGTTGGCAGTCTTGGCCATAAAGGTCAGGTAGCCGCTTCCCACCAAAATGATGGTTAGAAAAATCACGATTAACCAACGGGTCAGTTGGAATCGCCGCCAGAAGCGTTTGAAGCGAGCTTTGAAGCCCGACCAAAAATTCTGATTAGGTTCTTGGTTATTCATAAAATAGCCTCTTCTTATCTCAATTGTAATAGACCTATTTTAGCATAGTCCAGCCAATCAGCCGACATTCACCCGAATCTTTAGCAAGCTTTAAATTAGCTTAACCGATTCAGGGCAACAAAAAAGCGATACTCAGCCAAAGATTCGGCCGGTACCGCTCGGTTTATTTCTAACTTAGTGCACAATTTCTGGATTCATTTCACCGGCGATTTCATCATGCAATTTTTCAGCAATCTCGGCGTTCGGACTGATGATGAAGATGGTGTCATGCCCCGCCAAGGTCCCAGCAATCTCTGGCATATTCAAATCGTCAAAGATGGCCGCCAGCAGGTTCCCGTTACTCGGCAGCGTTTTCAAAATGTTGACGAATTCTACCCGAGTTAAACCGGTCACGACTTCGTTAATGGTTTCCCGTAAATGTTCCTCTTCACTCCGGTTTCCCGCCTTGAAGATGGTGTAACGCAAATGGCCGTGGCCGTCTTGGGCCTTAACGATTTGCATTTCCCGGATATCCCGCGAGATGGTGGCCTGAGTCGCCTGAATACCCACCTCTTCCAGGTGTTCCATTAATTCTTCTTGAGTCCCAATGGGATACTGATTGATGAGTTGCTCGATGCGCGCTTGGCGAATACTTTTTTTCATGGCGACGACCCTCCCGCATAAAATTGCATTAAGTATAACAAAGGATGCGGAATTTGGCCACATGTCTCTGCATATTTATAAAGTAAGTGTACCAAATATTCGTTTTTAACGCAAAGAACCTTGCTTATTTGATTTACCGACTTTTGGGTAAACGAAAAAGTTTCGTGCCGCTGGTAGCCGACCCGGAACTTCGTATGCTTGCTATCTAGTATTGAACCTAATCTGACGCGTTCAGCCCATGGTCCCCAATATCGGTTCGGTAAATCAATGACCCCAGTGATAACCGGTCAAGTTGCTGGTAGACCCGTTGCTGTGCCGTCTTTAAATCAGCTGCGTGATCAGCCACCAGCATGACCCGACCACCGGTACTGGTCAGCTGTTCGGGCGTCCCACCCACACTGGCATAATCCGCCCCGGCGACGGTCGGCACGGGCACGCCAAGCTGTGGTTTACTGGGATAACCTGGTGCCGCTAAGACCACACCTAAATAAGTGTCCGTCGTTTGCCAGTCTAAGGTTGGCTGCTTGCCCTGTAACAGGTCGACGATAACCTGATAGAAATCACTCTGTAATTGTGGCAATAAAATCTGGGCTTCCGGGTCTCCTAGTCGCAGATTATATTCAATGACCTGGACCCCCGTTGGTGTCACGATGCCGCCGACGTACAGAACTCCGGCAAACGCCAGGTCATCAGCAATCAACCCGTCAATCGTGGGCTGAATAATCTTTTGCACCGTTTCTTGGAGAATATCGGCGGTCACCTGGGGCACTGGCGAATATGCCCCCATGCCCCCGGTATTAGGTCCCTGGTCCTGATTCAGCAAGCGCTTGTGATCCTGCGCCGTCGGTAATAACCCGTACCGATCACCCCCAACAAAGACCATCTGGGAAAATTCCCAGCCCGTTAAATGTGCTTCAATCAAGACAGGGCCCCCACCTGAGAAAGCGGCTTGCAGGGCTTCTTGGGCCATTTGGTGGGTCGTGGCTACCGTGACACCCTTCCCCGCCGCCAGGCCATCCACCTTAATCACCTGTGGCAGACTGGCCTGATCACTGTAGGCAATCGCGGTCGTCACGTCTTCAAATAACTGGTAATCAGCGGTTGGAATCCCGTGGCGCCGCATAAACGTCTTGGCAAAGACCTTAGAGCTCTCTAACCGTGCCGTTTGTTGTTTAGGACCAAATACCTGGAGTCCAGCCGCCTGGAAATAATCCACAATCCCCGCGGCCAGCGGCACTTCCGGTCCTACGACCGTTAATGCCACTTGATGTTGCTGGGCAAAGGCAACCAATTTGGCAAAATCAAGCTCAGCAATGGCAACCGTTTCGATCTGGTCCAATTGCATCCCCGGATTGCCCGGCGCACAAAAAACGGTCGTCACCTGGGGACTCCGCAATAATGCCTTGGCCATGGCATGCTCACGGCCACCGCTACCGATTACGAAAACTTTTGCCATAGTTGACTCTCCTCCATCTTTGCTTAGATTTTCTTCGTGGCAATCAATTCTGCTAAAACATCTGGATACAGCTCATGTTCAACCTGATGAATACGTTCCGTTAGACTAGCCAAGGTGTCGTTGGCGCTCACGGAAACCCGCTGCTGGCGAATAACTTGTCCCGTATCGATACCCGCATCAATAAAGTGGACCGTCACACCGGTCTCTGAGACGCCGGCCGCAAAGGCATCCGCTATACCCTGTCTACCCGGAAATTTGGGCAATAGCGCGGGATGTAAATTAATGATGCGGTGGGGATACGCCGCCAACAACGTTTTCCCCACAATACGCATGTAGCCCGCCAGCAGGATGGCCGCTACCTGATGGGCATGCAAGCTGGCTAAAATAGCCGTCTCGGCAGCCGCCTTCGTGGCAAAATCCTTGTAGTTAATCACGAGTACGGGAACGCCAACCGTCTCGGCCCGCTTAATAACGGGCGCATCGGCTTGATCACAAACCAGCAGCACGATTTCTGCCGGAATTTTTCGTTGCACAATGGCTGACTGCAGCGCACTAAAGTTGGTACCAGTTCCGGAAGCAAAAACAGCAATGTGTTTAACCATCCGTCACCTCCCGAAAAGTCACTGGATTTTCACCGGTGACAACCTGACCAACCTGGTAGGCGACTTGATCAACCGCGGCCAAACTTGCTAAGACCGGGGCAACCTGTTCTGGATGAACGACCAGTACCATCCCTAAACCCAAGTTAAACGTCGAACGGACATCCGTTGCCGTCAGTTGCCCCAACTCAGCCAGGACGGTCATGATTGGGGGTACTGGCCAACTGCCTAACTCAAATTGGGCACTTAACTTCTCCGGCAGGGCTCGCGCCACATTTTCAATCAGCCCCCCGCCCGTAACGTGGGCGATGCTGGCAACCAGTTTTTGTTGTAACAGTGGCAGGACGCTGCTGACATAGATTTTAGTGGGCCGTAATAGTTCTTCGCCAAGCGCGTGTCCCACCGTTGGAAAAACATGGCCGAGTGCAAAATGATGCTGTTTAAATAAGATATCTCGGACCAGACTGAAGCCGTTGGCGTGTAAGCCATTGGCTGGTAATCCAATCAACACATCGCCTGTCCGAACCTGACTCGGATCGAGCAAGGCCGACCGGTCCGCAATCCCCACCGCAAAACCTGCGAGGTCGTAATGACCGTGCGCATACATGTCTGGCATTTCAGCCGTTTCGCCGCCAATCAACGCGACGTCGGCCTCCTGACAGCCTGCGACCACGCCTTTCATGATAGCTGCTACTTGATTTTGATCAGTGTGGCCCAAGCCCAGGTAGTCTAAGAAAAATTGGGGGCGAGCCCCTTGCGCCAGAATATCATTCACACACATCGCAACTAGATCGATACCAATTGTCTCGTGACGTTGTGCCGCAATCGCCACCAATAATTTGGTCCCCACACCATCCGTCCCGGCAACCAGCACCGGATCATTCATGACCGTTTCGGCAGCCAACGGAAAGAGGCCTCCAAAGGCTCCCAGTTGGCGGTTACCACTTAATGCCTTCACGGTCTTCAGTACTTCATAGCCAGCGTTTAGATCCACACCCGCCTTTTTGTAGGCCTCACTCATGCCTGTTTCCTCCCTACTTCTTTAGCCACTGCATTTCTTCGTCAAATTCAGCCTGATAATCGTACAACGGCGTCGGATAGTCCCCATTGAAATAGGCCATACACAGCCCACCATACGGGTCATCCACGTCCAGACCAACTGAATCGATCACCCCTTGCTCGCTCAAGAATCCCAGTGAATCCGCTCCAAACGAGGTACACATTTCAGGAATTGTTTTCTGGGCGGCGACTAATTCCTTGGTGGTCTGAATATCAATCCCGTAGAAACAAGGGAAGCGTAGCGGCGGTGATGCAATCCGCAAGTGCACGGCACTAGCCCCCGCATCCTTTAATAACTTCACAATTCGCCGACAAGTGGTCCCACGAACAATTGAGTCGTCAATTAAAACCACCCGTTTTCCAGCTACCACGCCTCGAACAGCGGACAACTTCATTCGGACCCCTTGTTCTCGCAATGCTTGAGTCGGCTGAATGAAGGTTCGTGAGGAATACTGGTTCTTGATCAGCCCCATTTCATACGGTAGCCCACTGGCTTCGGCGTACCCGGTTGCGGCTGACAGCGAGGAATTAGGCACCCCCACCACAATATCCGCGTCAACTGGTTGCTCCTTAGCCAGCTGAATGCCCATTCGCTTCCGAGCTGAATGCACGTTAACGCCATAAATATTGGAATCTGGTCGGGCAAAGTAAATGAATTCCATTGAACAAATGGCTAAATTTCCTGCCGCCGTGTAATGATCGACAGTCAGTCCCTGATCATCGATCGTTAGGAGCTCACCGGGATGGACATCCTGGATAAACTTGGCACCAACAGCATCCAGCGCGCACGTCTCGCTACAAACCACGTAGCCCCCAGTGGGCAATTGACCAACGACCAGTGGCCGTAAGCCATTTGGATCTAACGCCGCAAACAGCCGATCATTCGTTAATAACAGGTACGCGAAGCCCCCGTGAACCTGACGCAGCGCTTCCTTTAACTGGCCAGTCAGGGTTGGTGATTGGCTTCGGCGAACCAGATGCATGAGAATTTCACTATCCGAGCTGGCATGAAAGATGGCTCCGGCGGCCTCTAACCGGTGCCGTAACGTCTTGGCATTGGTTAAGTTACCATTGTGGGCTAAGGCAAACTGGGCGTCACTGAAATTAAATTCTAGTGGCTGGATATTTTCAATGCCGTGGTTGCCGGCAGTAGCGTACCGCACATGGCCAACCGCAGCCGTTCCAGTCAGCCGCTCCAAGCGTCGCGGTTCCCGAAAGACATCGGCTAACAAACCTAATCCCCGCTCTGACTGGAGCTGGCCATCATTATTCGCGGTAATTCCAGCCCCTTCTTGCCCCCGATGCTGCAGTGCATGCAAGCCAAAGTAGGTGAGCTTGGCCGCATCCGGTGAGCCCCAGACGCCAAAGACGCCGCACTCTTCGTTCAGGCCTTTTATTTCAACAGACACGGTAACGCTCCTTCCCATAGTTTTTTCGCTTCGCTGACGGGCAAATCAAAAGCCTGATCAGCGGTTTTGACCCATAGCCGGTCCTCTGCTGTCGTGACTCCCAGATAAGTAATTGTCTCTTGCATCAGTGCTTCAAACGCGGCCTGATATTCCGGCGTTACCGAAACGACAAAGCGTGATTGCGTTTCCGCAAAGAACTGAACGGCTGGCAGTTGACTGGTCAATGTCACCCCTAAGTCGCCGCCAAAACATGATTCAGCAATCGTGGTAATCAGTCCCCCTTCAGAGACATCATGGGCACTGGCAACTAGCCCCGCTTGGATGGCTTCTAGAACGAGCTTTTGATGACGATGCTCCGTCGCCAGGTCAAAGTCAAACAGATTGCCGCTGACTTGGCCCGTCAACATCTTCTGGCACTCACTTCCATTAAAGTCGGCATGCGTCGCACCCACCACGTAAACCTTATCGCCAGCTTGCTTGAAGTCTTGCGTTGTCACGTCACGTAAATGCTTAATCAACCCGACCATCCCAATCATTGGGGTCGGATAAATTGGTTCACCATTCGACTCATTGTTCAACGACACATTTCCCGAAATGACTGGCGTGTTAAATAACTGGCAGGCGCGACTGATTCCTTGAGCAGCTTCATCTAAGTCATAAAATTGTTCGGGCTTTTCCGGATTACCAAAGTTTAAGCAGTCCGTGACTCCCAGGGGTAAGCCCCCCGAAGCAACGATATTTCTAGCGGCCTCCGCCACGGCCATCTCACCACCAACGCGCGGGTTGAGGTGGAGGTAACGCCCATTCACATCCGTCGTCATTGCCAGCGCCTTATCCGTTTGCCGAATCCGAATCACCCCGGCATCCGAGCCCGGCCGGACAACTGTGTTGGTCTGCACCTGTGAGTCATACGTTTCAAATAGTGACCGCTTGGAAGCAATCGTCGGCTGTTGCAGGAGCTGTTTCAGCGTTGCCGTCACATCTGAAATCGTTGGCACAAACTGGGTAGTCACCTGTTGGTCCAGTCGCTGGGGACGGCGCTTTTCTCGTTGATAGACCGGTGCCTGCGTTGCCAACGCATCTACTGGCACATCGGCCTCCAGCACCCCGTGATGGACCAACTGGTACTGATGTCCCGGGACGACTTCACCGATGACCACTGCATCTAACCCGTATTTATCAAAAACTTCACGAATTTCTGCCGCCGAACCCTGCTTAATACATAACAGCATCCGTTCTTGTGATTCTGACAACATTAACTCGAACGCGGTCATGTCTGCTTCACGTTGGGGCACTAAGTCCAAATTGAGTTTAAGGCCACTTCCCGCTTTGGATGCCATTTCGGCTGAAGAAGAAACCAAGCCAGCCGCACCCATGTCCTGAATCCCGACCAGGCTGTCACGATGCTCGTGGATCACTTCTAGACAGGCATCCATCAACAGTTTTTCCATGAATGGATCACCAACTTGAACCGCCGAACGCTGCGTTTCCTTTGCATCGTTAAATTCTGCCGATGCAAAGGAAGCACCGTTGATGCCATCTCGACCGGTCTTGGCACCAACATAAATGATTTGATTGCCGACTCCGGTTGCCTGACCCTTCTGCATGTCTGCATGATTTAGGAGGCCAATGCACATGGCGTTCACCAACGGATTTTTCTGGTAACACGCATCAAATGCCATATCCCCACCAATCGTGGGAATTCCAATACAGTTGCCGTAACCCCCGATGCCGGCCACGACTTGTGAAATCAAATAGGTTGTCGCCGAATCCGTGGGCTCACCAAAGCGCAGGCTATCGAGCAAAGCAACTGGCTTGGCCCCCATGGAGAAGATATCGCGGATGATGCCACCCACGCCGGTTGCGGCACCCTCATAGGGTTCCACTGCCGACGGATGATTATGGCTCTCCGCCTTAAAGACCACGGCCTGACCGTCACCAATATCAATGATGCCAGCCCCTTCGCCCGGGCCTGCCAAGACGTGATCACCCTGGGTCCAAAACTTTTTCAGCACTGGCTTAGAGTTCTTGTAGGAACAATGCTCACTCCACATCCCCGAGAAAAGACCGACTTCAGTATAATTGGGCAACCGATGGAGGACTTGTTCACAAATGAGGCGGTACTCATCAGCCGTGAGACCTAGTTGCTGGTAGGCTTGCGTATCCCGGATAGCTTCCGGCGTTAATTTAGCGGTTTTCAACATGCGCATCCCCCTGTACGTGATTCATCAGCAATGAGTCGAAAATCCCTAACCCATCAACGGAACCCAGAATCGTTTCGACTGCCCGCTCCGGATGAGGCATCATCCCCAGCACGTTGCCGCGCCGGTTCACAATCCCCGCAATGTTTGCCACACTACCATTGGGATTATCAACGTATTCAAAGACAATCTGATTGTGTGCTTTTAGTTCAGCCAACGTGGCGTCATCACAATAATAATTTCCTTCGCCGTGTGCAATCGGTAATTTGATGTCCTGATGACGGGCATAGGCGGTGGTGAATCGGGTGTCGGTGTTGCTGACATGGAGGGCACTGACCTGACAAATAAACTTGGATGATTCATTTGCCTGTAAGGCACCTGGCAGTAGCCCTGCCTCCGTTAAAATTTGAAAGCCGTTGCAGATACCCATGACCGGCTTGCCGGAATTGGCAAAGGCCTTCACCGCCGTCATCACTGGCGCAAAGCGGGCAATCGCCCCACTACGCAGGTAATCCCCGTATGAAAAGCCGCCAGGCAGAATGACCGCATCATAGCCGCTCAAATCGGTGGTGGTCGCGGGCACTAAATCGGCCGGCGTGTGTAGACAATCACGCAGGGCATTCAATAAATCATAATCGCAATTAGAACCCGGAAAAACGGGGATGGCAAACTTCATGGCTTAAGCCTCCAACTCTGTGATTTCGTAACGATAAGTTTCCATGTTCACGTTAGCCAGTAAGCGGTCGCACATCTCATCGACTTGTTCGGCTAACGATTTTTCTCCGGCGGTCAATTTAATTTCAAAGTATTTTCCCAAAGTAACGGCCGCCACATTTTCATAATCTAGCCGATGAAGTGCGTCCTTGATGGCTTCACCCTTCGGATCTAGAATCGATGGTTTATACGTCACGTAGACCTTTGCTAAATACATGGCTTTTCCTCCTCTACCGCTGCCAATCGATCGAGCACTTCTGTGTAAACCTCGGTCAAGTCTCCGGAGCTCTTGCGAAAGACATCTTTATCCAATGACTCATGGGTTGCTTGATCAACCAGTCGGCAGCTATCCGGTGAAATTTCATCAGCCAATAAAACTGTGCCATCTGTCGTTAAGCCAAATTCAATTTTAAAATCGACTAGCTGGACCTGCATGGCTCCAAAGATTTGTTGTAACCGTTGATTGACCAATTGGGCTTGTCGGCGCATTTCAGCCAACGTCTCTGCGGTAGCCACGTTTAAGGCCAAAATTTGAGAGTCGTTGATAAATGGATCATCTAGCTGGTCGCTCTTGTAGAAGAATTCCATGACCGGCTCTTCAAAGGGAGTCAGATGTGGCACACCAAATTTTCGTTCAAAGCTCCCCGACGCAGCGTTCCGCACCACTGTTTCCAAAGGAATCATGGTTACTCGGCGAACCAGCTGAACGTATGCCGACTGCTGCGTGATAAAGTGATTGGCAATCCCATGCTTTGCCAAGTCCTGAAAGATCAGACTAGCAATCCGATTATTGAGTAACCCCTTTTGTGCAATGGCGACTTTGCGCTTGCCATTTAAGGCCGTTGCTTGATCTAAATACTCTACCCACAACACTTCTGGATTGTTCGTTTCGTACATAGCCTTAGCTTTCCCCGTGTAAATTAGACCTTGCTTGGTAATCTCTGTCATCGGTTATTGTTCCCCTTTCAACGCCGCTACAGCTGCCAAGGCAGCCTGCGTATCCGCATTCAAAACTGTTACGTGCCCCATCTTCCGCTGCGCTTTAATTTCTGCCTTACCGTAATCGTGAAAATGCCACTCCGGATGTTGGCTGAGCAAGTCGCGTGCCACCTGCAGGTCTGCCCCCAGCAGGTTGCGCATGACCGCTGGAGTCGCCTGCGTAATCTGGGGAATCGGCAACCCACAAATACTACGAATGTGGGCCTCAAACTGTGAAATATTGCACGCCTCAATGCTGTAATGCCCCGAATTGTGCGGTCGTGGTGCTAATTCATTCACTAAGAGCTCGCCATCAGGTAAGACAAAGAATTCAATCCCCAAGACCCCACGTAAATGTAAGGCTGTAGCAATCTTCGTAGCCAGCACTTGTGCACGCTGATGCACGGCCGGCGCAACCTGAGCTGGTGCAATCGTGGTGTGCAAAATATGGTTTTGATGGCGATTCTCAACCAGTGGAAAGGCCACCACGTTTCCCGCCACATCACGGGTCACCATCATCGCCACTTCTAGTTTGAAATCTTGCCGGCGCTCTAGGATACAAGGTCGTTGGCACAGCTCACGACTGGTTGCCGACAATTCTGGTTGGTTGATATCAACCTGGCCATGCCCGTCGTAGCCGCCCTCCAACGTTTTCAGAATGGCCGGCGTCCCCAGCTGGTCAACCGCCGTTTCTAATGCTGCCGTCCCCTGAACCGCCGCAAACGGCGTGACCGGAATCCCTTGACTATGTAAAAACTGTTTTTCTGCAAGACGATTCCGGGTTAGCCGCAGAAGATCCGTCCCCTGTGGGAGTCGAGTCAGCGATTGTACGGCATCTAAAGCTGCGACATCAACGTTTTCAAACTCGTAGGTCAGCACATCACTTCGTTGGGCCAATTGTTCCAGAGCGGCGGTCTCTTGATAGTCCGCAACGATTTGAAAATCGGCGACCTGCCCCGCTGGGGACTGGGGTGTCGGGTCTAGGATCCCCACGTGATAACCCATGGCCTTGGCACTCAGCGCTAACATTTGGCCCAGCTGTCCGCCACCCACGATACCGATCGTTGCTGGCGGTAAGATTGGCGTCTCAGAATTGTTGTTCACTACGTTCTGCCTCCTGCCGCTGACGTTGTCGAAAGTCTTGGACCCGCGCTTGAATTCGCTGATCCTGTAAGCCCAAAATTTGTGCTGCCAATAGCGCCGCGTTCTTGGCCCCAGCTGCCCCAATTGCCATAGTGGCCACCGAGACGCCGGCTGGCATTTGGACAATGGACAGGAGCGAATCCATGCCGTTCAGCGCGTGCGACTGCATGGGCACGCCAATGACTGGGAGCATCGTATTAGCCGCGAGCATCCCCGGTAAGTGAGCTGCCCCACCAGCCCCGGCAATGATGACCTGCAGCCCCCGGTTCAGCGCCTGTTGTCCGTAGTCTTGCAGGACATCCGGCATTCGGTGCGCTGAAATGATGCGCCGCTCGTAGTCAACGCCTAGGGTCATCAATTGCTGCGCTGCTAACTGCATCGTGGGCCAATCCGAGATAGACCCCATGACTAAACCAACCTGCACCATGTTTATTCCTCCCGCTAGTCTATTTATTCGCTAAGTTTAGCAATTCACCACCCGACTGTCAACCAAAAGACTAACAATTAGTCGATATAATTATTTTAATATTCGTTTTTAGTAGAACTATATTGTTGATGTATTCATTTTACGTTTAAAATATTTAGTAATCGCGAACATAATGAAAATCAGCGTCAAATTTTTCCATAAAAAAAGACGCCCGCAGGCATCTCTTTTGAACACAATTCATTACATTTCGTCAGGTGCTTGAACCCCTAACAGACGTAAGCTTTCCTTCAAGACCGTTGACACTGCCTTGACCAAAGCCAAACGGGCTGGCAAGCCGGCATCGTCCGCTAAAATCTTGGAGTGGGCGTAGTACTTGTTGAAGGTCTTGGCTAAACGAATCGCGTATTTAGCAATCACGGATGGTTCTAACTCATCGCAAGCCATCTTGACCATAGCTGGGAAGTCTGCCAAGGTCTTGATCGTATCCCAGGCTTCTGGATCAGAAACTTGGTTACCATCGGCCTTAACGGCGACGTCACCGGCCTTACGTAAGATACTTTCGGCCCGTACCCGTGAGTACTGAACGTAAGGACCCGTTTCGCCTTCGAACTTCAATTGATCAGCGAGCACGAAGTCAATGTTGTTGGTCCGTTCGTTCTTCAAATCACCGAAGACGATGGCTCCAACCCCGACCTGCTTGGCAACCTCTTCCTTGTTAGCCAAGTTAGGGTTCTTTTCGTTGATTTCTTCACCGGCCAGCTTAACAGATTCTTCGAGAACCTTGTCCAGCAAGATGATCCGACCAGAACGGGTGGAAAGTTTCTTCCCATCAACGGTGATCAGCCCAAATGGCACGTGTTGGACGTCATCAGCGGATGGCACGCCCATTTCCTGTAAGACGGCCTTCAACTGCTTGAAGTAGTAGGTTTGTTCGGAACCCACCACGTACAAGTTCTTGGCTGGCTTGTAAGTCCGGTCACGGTACAGGGCCGTCGCAATATCCCGGGTGATGTACAGTGACGCGCCATCACTCTTCAGGATCAAGGCTGGGTTCAAGTCGTGCTTGCTCAAGTCAACCACTTGGGCACCTTGAGATTCAACCAGTAAATGCTTGTCCTTCAAAATTTGAACAACTTCGGCCAGCTTATCGTTGTAGAAGGCTTCACCATTGTAAGTATCAAAGGTAACCCCTAATTTTTCATAAACGTCGTTGAATTCTTGCAATGACGCCTTCCGGAACCAGTCCCAGAGACGGTGGGCTTCGGGATCGCCATTTTCAAGCTTTCTGAACCATTCACGGGCCTCATCGTCCAGTTCAGGCTTGTCAACGTCTTCCTTATGGAAGCGAACGTAGTATTCAACCAGCTTGTTGATAGGATCCTTCTTAACATCCTCTTCGTTCCCCCACAGCTTGTAGGCCGTGATGAGCTTCCCGAATTGCGTTCCCCAGTCACCCAAGTGATTGTCTTTGATTGGGTTGTAGCCGTTCTTCGTCAAAATTTCAGCGATAGAGTTCCCAATCACCGTTGACCGCAAGTGACCCATGGACATTGGCTTAGCAATGTTAGGTGAGGACATATCGATTGGCACGTTGCCGCCGTTCCCGTCGTCATTTTGCCCATAGCTGGCACCAGCCGTTAAGACCGTGTTCAACGTTTCTTCACTATAAGCGCTCTTATCAAAGAAGAAGTTCAGGTAAGGACCCACGACTTCAACCTTTTCAAAGCCCGTCTTATCTAGCTTGTCCGCCAAATCCTGGGCAATTTGTTGGGGTGCTTGGTGCAACAACTTAGCCAAGGTAAAGGTTGGGAACGCCATGTCCCCTTTGTCTGACGTCTTAGGACGTTCCAGCTTAGCCGCAATATCTTCTGCGGATAATTGGCCGTCCAGCGCGGTAGCTAAGGCATTGGTAACTGTTTGTTTGTAATCCATACTAGTTCCTCCTCGTATTCTTCTCAAAATCATCGTCAGTCTCAGGCGCTTCACGGGATAAAAAAAGTCCCCTACAAAATAAATTGTAAGAGACGAGAATGACCCGCGGTACCACTCTGATTGACTTTAAAGTCCACTTTAAAATTCTGTTTAAATGACACCAATTGCTCCGTTCCGTTAGGGTCCTTGTCCGGCTCGCAGCACTCCGGACTCGCTGAAAAGGATTTCCACAACGTACTATTTCAATGGCGATAAATGCCTTCGAATAATAAGAAAGACGACCAAGACTGGCCGCCCAACATTCGAAAGCGGGTGACGGGAATCGGACCCGCGACGCAAGCTTGGGAAGCTTGAATTTTACCACTAAACTACACCCGCACAACACAAATGAGTATAGCATATCATTTGTGAGTTGTCATCGTTTTTTGCAAATAAATTCAAAAAAGTTTTGAAAAACTAATTTTCATCCGCACTGTTTCCGGTAATTTTAGCAGCAGACTTCCGCACAACAGCGCGGTTGTTCATGTCGCCAACGGCAGTTTTGTCGGCAGGATCGTAGTCCCGAATCTCAACTAAAACTGAATTATCATACACTTTGGTAACTTCCCCAGTGAAATCGTGTTCCAGAGGACCAAATTTTTTCGCCGCAACGTAATCGCCAATCTTAATCTCTGTAGTCTCAGCCATTGTTCGTCGCTCCTTTCGTATGCAAAGTAATATTATAGCCATGTTTCAGCGGTGAAGCAAGTAAAGTTCCCTCCCAGACTTCATGATTCCCCCTAGTGCCACCGTTTACGCCCGCTTTCTCGTGGCTTGCAATCTAATTGTAAGGTGATTGAAACAAAATGAGAAAGCCGAACCTTACTTGCTGTTTAGTAATTATATCCGTCAAAACGCGAACGTACATTTCTATTTTAACTTCAATATCATTTTTAACTGCAAATTACCGAACAACGGGATATTTCGGCGAATTCCGAAACCATACTCAAATTGGTCTAAATAAGTTATAATCTAGTCGTTGTGTTAGTTCGTTTTTATTCAATAGGAAATTTTCATAGGAGGAGAAGACATTATGAAGAAATGGCAACGTTGGGCGGTTCGGGGAATCGCTCTCACGGCGGGCTGTTTAGGCCTTTTCTGGTCAACAACGGCCAGCGCCAATGCAATTAATACTTATATTGCCAATCAGCAATATGCAACACCCAAAATCACGAAGAATATCTGGCCGACTTTTCCTAAGAATAGCTACCGGAATGGGAAGCCTGAAGGGGTCGTGGTCCATGAAACGGCCAACCCCAACTCGACGATTTACGGTGAAATTTCTTATATGAAGAATAATTATCAATCAGCTTTCGTCCACACCTTCGTGGATGCTAGCAGTATCATCAACATCGCCAACACGAATTACTTATGCTGGGGAGCCGGTCCCATTGCCAACGCCCGCTACGTCCAATTCGAACAAGTTGAAGTCCACAGCAAGGCAGCCTTCGCGTCTGAATTGAACAATGCCGCCTACTACACGGCTTATATCCTTAACCAGTACGGCCTATCACCAAAGCGTAACGTGACGGTTCTCTCCCACCATGATGTGTCCAACAACCTTGGTGGCACGAACCATACCGACCCCGATGGTTACTGGAAAGCCAATGCCAGCGCCTACTTCGGCACGACTTACACCATGAATGACTTCATGACGCTGGTCAATACCCAATACGCCAATCTCGGTGGCACGACCACGGACAGTACGGATACGACCGATACAACCGACACCTCGACGGACCATACCGTGACAACGCCTAAGAAGACGGTTAAATACAACCACGGTGGCAACAATGAAACGGCTACCCTGGCTAGCAACTACACCAAGTGGACCGTTTACAATCACGTCAAGGGTACGAGCGGTGCCTACAAGATCGGTTGGGGTCGCCTGAGTGCGGACCACCGTGGCGCGAAGGTCTACGTGGACTCTCGCGGTGTGAAGAAAGGCGGTTGGAGTGGCACCTGGTACCGGATTCGCTTTGGTAAGAATTCAACAGCCAAATACTGGGTCTACAGTAAAGTGCTGAACTTCCCCAAGGTCACCTACAGTGACGCCAGCGGGACCTACACCCTGAACACCGACACCAACTACAAGCTGACGAATCACGTGTTAAACTCAAATTACCTGTCTAAGACGACGGCGCACACGCAGGACTTCCCAGCTGGCACCAAGGTCAAAGTGAACAAGTCCGGTCTTAAGACCAGCGACGGTTCGACCTGGTACCGCATCACCTTAAACGATAAAGCTTACTGGATTCCAGCAGCCGGCTTGAACGGCAACGCTTAAAACTACCTAAGGCGCGGAACGCATTTGTTCCGCGCCTTTTTTGAAAGGATTCTTTCCGATGAATAAAATTATTTTCTACGGCGCCACCTCCCTCGACGGCTACCTGGCCACCCCCGAGGACAAGATCGACTGGCTCACCCAACTACCCGGCATTCCCACCGATGCCGGCGTCCAGGTCCTTTCCAAAATGACCAGTGCCATCATGGGTCGCGTTACCTACGATTTTGTGGCTAAAATGGCGCCTGACGCCCCGTTTAACCCTGCCAACCCACGGATGCACAATTACGTTTTAACGCGGGAGAACCGGCAGAATTTGCCATTAACGACGTTCACCGATAGTGACGTGGTCACCCTTGCTCGCCAACTCAAGCAAACGGACGGTAGCGTCTGGATTGTGGGCGGTTCCAGCGTTTTGACTCCCTTACTGGCCGCCGACCTCGTCGATGAACTCTACTTACAGCTTGCCCCTATCGTGTTAGGCCAGGGCAAGCGCCTGTGGGGAGAACTCGCGGCGCCACACCAATTCACCTTGACGCAGGCCCACACCCTTGGACCATTGGCCGAATTGGTCTATCGACGCAGAAATTAGTAACGCTTGACCGCGTGAGTATGGTACGCTTAATTTAGTTTTTACGCGAAGGAGCGGTCGGTATGTGGTTAGGCCTACATTTTTGGACCTGGATAGTTTTAACAATTTTAGTTGTCGGTGGCTTGACCCGCCATTCAGAAAAGCGGGCCACGCAGTTTTTGATTCTGGCGCGGATCGCGTATTTAGTCATGATCATCAGCGGGGTCGTCTTAAGCATTCGGACCTTTAGTCACGCGCCCCTGCTCATTAGCCTGAAGTTTCTGCTGGGTATCGGCACGATTGCCCTCATCGAAATCAGTTTCGGCCGGAAGATGGAGCGCAACACGCCTCACTTGGTCTACTGGATCTTAGGTGTGGTCGCCCTCACAACGATTGCCCTGGGACTCACGCTGGGCCTTCACTGAATTTAAACAGTAATGGACGGACCTGGCCGATTGGCTGGGTCCTTTTTTGCGGTTGTTTGCTTTTTCTACTAGCTCCTTTTAAAATAAAGGCAAGTACATGTGAATGAGTGAACGATATGCAAGGTGTTATCTATAATGGTATTCACGATATCGCGGTTAAGGACTTACCCATGCCCCATCCGACTGCAAATGATATCGTCATCAAGGTTATGCGTAACGGTATTTGTGGCTCAGACCTCCACGCCTACAATTTGGGCGGCGATGAAATTGGGATTCTCAAGGGTGGTGCCTTAGGTCACGAATTTGTCGGCATTGTCACCAAGGTCGGCGCAAACGTGACTGGCATTCAAGTCGATGACCACGTCTTCATCAATCCCAGTCGCGCTAAGGGTTCCACTAGCCAGCTGGCCATGGCTGGTGGGCTCTCCCAATTCAATCTGATTCAGGATGCCGTCCTTGATCAAAATGTCTTTCTTTTGCCACAATCACTGTCGTTTGACCGGGCAGTCGTGATTGAACCCTACGCCGTCGGTATCCACGGCAAAAATATCGCGCATCCCCAAACCAATCAAAGCTTTTGCATCTTTGGTGCCGGACCAGTCGGCTTAGCAAGTGCTTCTGGCCTGCTGCGTCAAGGCATGACCCGGGTCGTTGTTGTCGATATTGACGACCAACGCTTAGCCTTCGCCAAAAAGTTAGGAGCTAACGTCATTAATTCTGCCAAAACCAACTTATCCGCCGCTCTGAAAAAACTTTTTGGCACCGGGACCGGTCTTATGGGCGATGAACGGATTGGCGTAGACACTTACATCGATTGTGTCGGGCTTCCCAGCTTCATGACCGACTTCATCGACCAAGCCAAGTTCGGCGCAAAATTTGTCGTAGTCGCGTTGGGTGCGAAACCGGTCACCTTCAAGCCACAGTTCCTGGCCATGAATGAAATCAGCCTAATTGGCTCGGCCATCTATACCGCCGTCGATATCAAGGAAGCCATTGCCAATGTCACCCAGACTGACAACCACTTCCCTGAAATCGTCTCCGCTCACTACCCACTTGCCGAGAGCGAAGCCGCGTTTGAACGGGCAAACACTGATAAGACGGCACTCAAGGTCGTCATTGACGTCAACGCTTAAATCATTTCACTAAAAAAGGAATCACTCACCCTCCATACGGAGAAGCTGAGTGATTCCTTTTCAACTTGCTTAATCTTAGTTGCGTAGCTTGGACAAGGCCATCTCAATCGTCCGGTCAACCAAAACGGATTGGCTGTCGACGATTGGGTACGTCTTTTCCGGTTCGCGTTCCTGAGCCAAGGATAATTCCGTGCAACCCAGGATCACGACATCGGCGTGTTGGTCTTCAATCATTTCGCGAACAATGCGGTGGAATAAATCGGCATCCACGTCATTATTTTGCTTAATGTGGTCGTAGATCAGCGTCATCGTTTCCGCTTCGATTTCCGGCGTTGGCAACACGGGCGTCAACCCGGCTGCTCTAACCTCATCTTCGTAAACCTTATCGGTGATGGTTCCCTGCGTCCCAGTAATCCCAATGCGCTTGGCATTCGGGTACTTACGCTTAATCTCATTCACCGTTTCCCACGGCATGTGTAGGATGGGAACATCGGTTGCCGCCTGCAGGTCATCATAAAAGTAATGCGCCGTGTTACATGGCAACGTGAAAAAGGCTGGGCCCAGTTGACTCTGCTGGCGAATATCGTCTAGCAGACTGGGTAACGGATTGGGCTGACTGTGATCTAAAATGTAAGCCGTCCGATCCGGTACCGTCGCGTGGTTGACCAAAATATAATTCAAATAATCTTGATCGGCGTGGGCGGGCGTCCGAGCATTTAACAAATGAAGATAACTCTCGGTTGCCATGGTCCCCATACCGCCAATAATCGTAAAGAATTTTTTCATGGTGGTTACCCCTTATTTTCTGCGAAATACTTCTTAAAGTTAACCGTGTAGTTGTGTTGCATCCATTGAATCAACGCCCAGCGCTTCAGGTTCATGTCCTCGTCGTAACGGTAGGTCGTGCCGTACTTGCCCGCTGCAATCAGCTTCAACGCACGGTCCTTGTCGGCATTTTCCCGGGTGTACTGCTTGAAGACCTTGACCGGCACACCTAACCAGAGCGCATGTTGGCTTTCGTCCTTGTTGCCGTACACCGTTGGGGCATCCGCTAAGCTGTCCTGAACGTAATCCTTGACCACCCAATCGGCCAAGTTATAGCCGTTTAAGGTGACGAAGAAACTGCTCCGGCCCTGCCGCAAGTTGATTTCAAACAGCTTGAAGGATTGGTCCCGCACGTCATACTTCATATCAAAGTTGGCGTAACCGGTGAACTCAATGGCCTCCAGGAACTTCTGGATATTGTGGTAAATCGTTTCGTTATATTCCGGAATGATGGCCACGTAATTCCCAATCGCGGATGGCGCTGGGTCTTCCAGTAAGGGGTGACCCAGACACATCATCTTAACGTGATGGTTGCGGTCCACGTAGGCGTTCAACACCCGCATGTTACTGTCATCCCCGGGCACAAAGTCCTGTAAAATCAGGTCGGATTGGTACCCGTTGGCGTAAATCTTTTGTAAAATATCGCGGAATTCTGCCTCGGACTGAATCCGAAAAGCCTTCTTCCGTCCTTCAAAGTGGACGTCTAACCATTCCACACTGTTGGCAGGCTTCAGGGCTACCGGGTAGTCAAAGGGTTGTTCGACGGGTTCTGCCGCCGTGGCGTCTGCCTTGGTGATGATCCGCGTTGCGGGGTATGGCAAGCCATACTGGTCACAAACCTTGTAGAAGTTTTCCTTGTTGTTCAGATGCCGCAGCTTATCGTAATCGATATATGGGCAAATGAATACGTCTTCCAGTTCGTCCTTGTGCTTACTGATCAGTTCCGCGTAACCATCCCCACACCCAATCAAAATCACGGGTTCTGGATGATCCGCGTAACGTTCCTTCAGCTTCCGCATGGTTTCAATCCAAACGGGGTCCTCATCAAATCCTGGAATCAATTCCAGGTTGACGACTTTGGTGTAGCGGGTCGGTGCCAACTGAATGCTGGCAAAGGCCTGAACGGGTTCATGGTACAGCTGATAAAACGACCGGGCCATCCCGTATACGTTAAAATCGCTCCCTAACAGAACGGGCGTGAATTTTGCTCC
Source organism: Levilactobacillus mulengensis (assembly GCF_003946045.1). GTDB lineage: Bacteria > Bacillota > Bacilli > Lactobacillales > Lactobacillaceae > Levilactobacillus > Levilactobacillus mulengensis. The sequence continues at coordinate 498,716 of NZ_RHNW01000001.1, forward strand.
ATTGGTTTCCATAACAAATTAAAGTCCCTTCACAACGTACTTATATCTCTCATTAAATGTTCAACTATTTATTTTATTTATCGCACAATTTCTGGCAATAATTATTTCAGCCAGCACGGGTGTTCACAATTACTGCCATGAACACCCGTGTTACAGGCGATGTCCGGTCCGCAACCCGTGTCAGTCGGAGGGCTGGTAAAAACGGACCAAGCGTGGTCAGTCTCAGTGACCAGAGGCGGATCAAGGTGACCAGCTGTGTCGATGGTCTTAGCTGAGGTTTCTCACTCAGCTTAGACCATGGGACAACCTTTGAGACCGTTTTTCAGGCTCAAAGTTGAGGTGGAAGCCCGCCCTTCGGCTGGAACCGACCCCACAGCAGGGCGCCTTGAATCCGCCGCCGGGAACGGAAACTGCCCACAGCGTTCTGGTCCATTTTCACCAGTCGTTGGACCGGAAAAAAGCTAAGTAAACACAATCAAGGTTGTTAGCGGACGAGTCCAATAGCAACCTTGATCGTTATCGGCCAGCCAAACAGCTATGCCGTTTTAAATTAAATTTGCGTGCGGCGAACCAGGTCCACCGTCTTAGCCGTCGTATCTTCTGGGAAGTAAACTTCATACCATAAGATAAACGTGTAGATGGTAAAGATCTTTTGCATGCTGGACTTACCGTTGATGTGCTCGTGCAAGATATCCATCAGGGCGTCCGTGTTAAAGAACTTGTGGGCCACGTCGGAGTTAAATGCTTCGATGATCCGTGACTTGTAAGGTTCCGTCTTGATCCAGGTGGCGATTGGAGATGGGAAGCCCATCTTTTCCTTCTTAGCCACCCGTTCTGGCAATTCAGCCTCGGCAGCGGCCCGCAGAGAAACCTTGGTTTCATCCGCGTGAATCCGTGTCTTCACTGGCATGGTTGCGGCAAACTTCGCAACTTCCTTATCAACCAATGGCGTCCGCACTTCAAGTGAGTTCGCCATACTCATCCGGTCAGCCTTGTGCAGAATGTCATAAGGTAACCAGGTGTTGATATCAAAGTATTGCATCTGCGTCATTTCATCCAGGCCCTTAACGTCATCGAAAAAGTGCTTGGTGTAAGCCCCAGCATCTTGGTTCAGACTTGGGTTCTTCAGAATCTTGTTGCGGTCATGGTAATCGAAGACGTAGTTGACCCGGTAGTAGCGTTCGCTCAATGGCTGCGCACCACGGACCAGGAACCGCCGACCATGGAACCGAGGGAATTTTTCAGCGATACCACCCAGCATCTTCCGAATGCCCTTAGGTACCCACTTCTGGTAACGTTCGAATGGAATAGCTTCCAAGTAAGTGTTGTAGCCACCGAAGAATTCGTCGGCCCCTTCACCAGACAGCGCCACCTTAACGGATTCACGCGTCCCCTTGGACAGGTAGTATAGTTGCATCGCAGATGGGTTGGACAACGGTTCATCCATGTAGTACATAATTGTTGGCAAAATGTCAAAGTAATCGTCACCGGTCATGTAGAGTGGCGTGTTCTTTTGCTTGATTTCCTTGGCAAATTCAGTCGACCAGCTCAATTCACTGTACTTAGAGTTCTTGAATCCTAAGGAGAAGGATTGGATTGGCTTTAATTTAGAAGCTTCGTTCAACACGTAGGAAGAATCAATCCCACTGGACAGGAAGCTCCCAACCTCAACGTCGGCGATCATGTGGGTCTTGACGGATTCATCAACGATCCCGCGAATCTTCTTGGCATCTTCTTCAACCGTCTGACTGTTGTCGATGTGATCGTAGTTGAACTTGTAGTAACGGTGCGTTTCCGTCTCGCCATTGGCATGGTGAATGAAGTATTGACCAGGCAAGACCTTGTAAACATTCTTAAACATCGTGTCCCGTGATGGGATAAATTCAAAACTCAAATGAATCGGTAAGAGGGCTTCGTTGAATTCCTTCTTGAAGTTCGGGTGTTCGAGAAACGCCTTAATTTCAGAGGCCCACAGGAAGGTCTCACCATCATCGTAGTAGTACATTGGCTTGATACCAAAGTGGTCCCGTGCGCCAAAGACTTCGTTCTTCGTCTTGTCGTAAATGGCGAAGGCGTACATCCCACGCAGGCGGTCCAACAGCTTCGGACCCCAAGCATCGTACCCGTGGATCAAGACTTCTGAATCCACGTCAGTTTGGAATTCGTAACCCAACTTTTGTAAGTCGGCCCGAATTTCTTGATAGTTATAAATTTCACCGTTAAAGGTCAAAACCTTGGTTTGATCCCGGTTATACATGGGTTGTTTACCATGGGCTAAGTCGATGATCGACAGCCGGCGGAAACCCATCACGGCTTGTTCGTCGTGGAAGAAAGCCTCGTCATCCGGCCCCCGGTGCTTAATCCGATCTGCCATACTGTTGATGGTATTAGTCGGAACATCTTTTTGATTCACATAGCCAACGAATCCACACATGTGCGTATCCCCTTTTTCCTTTATTCTTATCGCCTAATTTAGTCGTTCATTAAAATTAAATGAAACACAACACCCATCATTTTAGCAAATTTATTTCGGGAATACCATAATATTAAGGATTCTTAATGGATAGCTAAAACTCCGGTTACTCTGGCGCCACTTCAGCCAATTGATCCGTGTTGATCACTTTGACTTGTCGACGACCGATCGTCTCAATCACACCGTCCTTGACCAGCTGTCGTAGCTTGCGGCTCAAGGACTCTGGCGTCATGCCCAGGTAAGCGGCCAGGTCTTGCTTGCTCATCGGTAAGTCAATGACCCCGGACTGGTGCCCACTGATTTCCTGTAAATACCCGGCTAACCGTGGCAGCGCGTCCGGAATAGCCAGCAAGGTTGCCTGTCGTTCCGCCGTTTTCAGCCGATCCGCCAGTGCCCCCAGCAAGGCCATGGACAGCGGCGGCATCTGCTTGATCAACGCCGTCAGAGAGGCTCGCGAAATGGTACATAGCTCGCTGTCCTTGGTGGCTTCGGCGTACGAACTGTGAATTTCATCCGTAAACAGCGCAATTTCACCAATAAAGTCGCCCGGATTCAGTACCCGTAAGACCTGTTCACGCCCGTCTTCGCCCAAATGGTACAGCCGTACCTGACCCACGTTGACGATGTACAGGGTTTGTGAAACTTCTCCCGTGCTAAACACCGTCCCGCCCTTTTTGGCGATGACGGGTCGGGTAACCTGAGCCACCGACGTCAGTTGATCCGCCGACAAGCGCTGAAAAATGGGCACCTGGGAAACACATTCCAGTTCTTGTTCGATTGATTCATGATGATGTTCATGTACCATTTCGGCATCTCCTTAATTTTTTCGATTGGTCTAGTGAGAAATGGTGGGTTGATTCCGTTCCCGACGGCGGGCTTCAAGGTGCCCTGCTGTGGGGAACGACTCCGGCCTGTGGAACGGTCCTCCGCCTCGCCTTGAAACTTCGCCAAAACCGCGAGTTTCCAAGGTCGTCCCGTGCTCTAACCTGAGAAAATCACTCAGCTAAGACCACCGACACAGCTGGTCACCTTGGCCCGCCTCTGGTCACTGACATTGACCACCGTTTTTCACTAGACCAATGCCACTCCGTCTGATCTGGAATGGCACCACACTTTACATGCCGCATTCTTACTAATTCTCACAATTACAAATTACTGAAAGTCACTGATACCGTAACCCCACTGTGCGTTACCTGCAAATCTGGTGAGACTGAGTCGTCAAGGACGGACTGCCCAACCATTCCACTACCACCTACCAATAACCGCTGATGATCTGTTTGATAATGGACTTAACCAGTGTCAGCCGCAGGGATGGGAAAACTGGGTCCCGCTAGGTCGTTGTTAGTGACCAGAGGCAGATCAAAGTGACCGGCTGTGTCGGTGGTCTTGGCTGGAGTTCTTTTCCAGCCTAGTCCACGGGGCGACTTTTGAGACCGCTTTTCGGCTCAAAATCGAGGTGGAAGCCCGTCCTTTGGCTGTAACCGACCCCATAGCCGGGCACTTTGAATCTGCCGCCGGGAACGAAAACCACCGCGACCAGACCCAGTTTTCACCAGCCCGGAGGCGCCAGACAACGACCAAGTTAAGTCCATTCTATCAAACTATTAGCGGTTACCGGTGGCTGACGCCTCACTCTTGGCGAAATGCCCCATCCCTTTCACAATGATAGCGGTTTATCCCGCGCCACGCGTGTGTTATAGTGTGCTTAACGACATTCTATGAGGAGGAATTATTATGAACCGTCATACCCATCAGGCTTGCACCTCGTTTTTAGCCGGCAAACTTGCTACTTTAGATGGTAGCACACTGATTGCCCGTAACGAAGATAACTTCGTGGCCATTTGGCCAAAACGGGCCGTCATCCACCCTGCTAATGAAAAACGTGACCGTCACTTTGTCTCGAAGGGCAATGCGTTTACCACAACGCTGCCCGAGCAGGCTTACCACTACACGGCCATGCCCGACAATGACCCTAGCGAAGGCTACTTTGAGGAGAGCGGCATCAACGACCAGAACGTGGCCATGAGCGCGACTGAAAGCGCCTATACCAATAGCCGCGTCTTGGGCATTGATCCACTGGTCACGGACGGTATCGCCGAGGACGCTATGTTAACGGTCGTTCTGCCTTACGTCGACTCCGCACAGGCCGGTATTCAACGGCTGGGCCAACTGGTCACGGAAAATGGGGCCGCCGAAACCAACGGGGTCCTCTTCAGTGACGCCGAAGAGGTTTGGTACATGGAAATCGTCAGTGGGCATCACTGGGTCGCCCAGCGCATCCCCGATGACGCCTACGCCGTGGTTGCCAACCAATTGGCCATCGAGGACGTCGACTTCATTGATACTAAGGACTTCTTGACCTCCCCGGATATCCGTCAGTTTGTTCAGGAAAATCGCTTGAACCCCGACGGCAATCGCTTCAACTCCCGCCACATTTTCGGTACCCAAACAATTGACGACGCGCACTACAACACACCACGGGTCTGGTACGGCCACAAGCTGTTCACCCCGAGCGCCCTGGAGAATCCTAGCAGCCAAGACCTGCCATTCATCCGGCACGCCGAACGTAAAATTAGTGTCGGGGCCGTTGAACAATTCTTGGGTTCCCACTACCAAGAAACCCCGTTCGATCCGTTGGGCACCGGTAGCGAAGAGGCCAAGCACCAGTTCCGGGCGGTCGGCCTGTCACGGACCCAGAACTCACATATTCTGCAAATTCGTCGCAACGTGGCGCCCGTCCTGGCCGGCGTCGTTTGGCAGTGCCTCGGCAATCCCGCCTTCAGTCCCTACCTGCCCTTCTATGCACAGGGTGATCAAGTGGGTCTGGCATACGGCGAGGACAACGCCGCTTACAATGGACAGAACCCTTACTGGGCCAACAAGTTGCTCGACGTTTTGAGCGAGGAACACTACCACCAGAACCGGAAACTGCTTGCCAATTTCCTCAATGAAACGCAGGCGGCCGGCTACCAACGCTTACATTTAGGCGACCAACAAGCCACCGTTTCCGCTGCTTCTCTCGGCCAGTTCAACGCCGAGACGGCCGACGCCTTGGCCCAAGCCATTCAAATCCAGACGGGCAAATTAGTTCAGGCCAACGCCGACCTTTCCGCCCTGACCTTTACCATGGATGCCGGCCTGTAAATTGGTATCGTTTTCAAGAGGAATGCGCTATAATGAAATTAGCAGCTAGCCTCGAAAGGAATGATTAGATGGATGAAGTAGTCCTTTTCAACCCAGGAGATTCAATTGGTAATTTTCACGATTATCACGAAGCCGTGCAAACGGCCCAGATTTACCAGGAACGGCATGATGAGTCCGGTCACGTCCTGGTCGTCAAGAGCGAACACGGGGAGCCATCGTTCGATATCTTTTTGGCGGAACAACAGTTGACCGATCGCACAGAACCGTCAACGACCAAACGTTACACCGTTTCCAAAAAACTTTAATTTGCTAAATAAGCGCATCGCCAAAATTTCTGGCGATGCGCTTTTTTGCGGTCTATTTTTTAAATAAGTTTAATTGGTCCTTTAAATATTTACCGGTGACACTTTCCGTGGCTTGACTGACCGCTGTAGGCGTGCCGGTTGCGACCAAGTGGCCCCCGTTGATGCCGCCACCGGGCCCCATGTCAATCACGTAGTCCGCGTTGGCGATCAGGTCCAAGTCATGTTCAATCGCAATCACCGTGGCCCCTTGCTGAAGCAACTGGTCAAAGACCTTAACCAATTGTTGGATATCCAGCGGGTGCAGGCCGACCGTGGGTTCATCGAAGATAAACAGCGTCCCAGTCTGGCGTTTGCCGATTCGTGAGACCAGCTTCAAGCGCTGCGCCTCGCCGCCGGACAACGCTGGCGTACTCTCCCCTAACAGGAGGTAGCCCAGTCCCATATCATGTAGCGTCTGCAGGGTTTGTTCAATTCCGCTCTCCTCCGCAAAGATCGGTAACGCCTCATCGACGGACAGGTCCAGCACGTCGGCAATACTATAGCCATTCCAGGTCACGGCTAACGTTTCTGGATTGTAGCGTTGCCCGTGGCACTGGGGACAAATCTCCGTGATATCTGGCAAATATTGGACGTCGAGGGAAATCTGACCGGTCCCGTTACACGTGGGGCAGGCCCCCGCCTTGACGTTATACGAGAAACGACTGTTGGTATAGCCCTGGTTCTTCGCCGCCGAGGTCGCCGCAAACAGCTTACGTAACCGGTGCAAAATATCGGTATACGTGGCCACCGTCGACCGGACATTCTTGCCAACCGGGACGGAATCCACCTTGACCACGTGACGAATGCCAGCACGGTCCAACTGGGTGACGTGCTTGGGCAACGTGCGATGGGCCACATTCGCCTCGATGGCGGGAATCAGACTGTCGAGCACCAGCGTCGTCTTGCCGGCCCCACTCATCCCCGTGACCGTGGTCAAGCGGTTTTTCGGGAATTTCACGGCAACATCGTCAATGTTGAAACGGTGCTGCACCTCGAGACTCAGACTGCCCTTTTGCCAGAGTGCCTGGTCATCGAGCTGTGGCCGTTCGCGCAGTTGGGCGGTCCCGTTCAAAAATGGTGCAATCAGTGATTGCTGACTGTGGGCCACCTCGGCCACGGTCCCCTGGTCAACGACGGTCCCGCCCGTTTTGCCGGCACCGGGGCCAATTTCAATCACGTAATCGGCCGCGCCAATGATTCGGGTATCATGGTCGACCACGACCACGGAATTGCCCTGCGCCACCAAGCCCCGGAAGGCTTTGATCAATCCGGTGACGTTGGCGGGATGCAACCCCACGGAGGGTTCGTCCAACACGTAGAGCACGCCCGTGGTGGCACTTCGTAGCGTGCGCCCCAGCTGAATCCGTTGGAGTTCCCCGGTCGACAAGGTAGCGCCGGGACGACTTAGCGTGAGGTAATCCAAACCCAGATCCACCATTGGTTGGAGACTCAACAGTAATTCGTCGACCAAATTCTGGCCGATGCCTCGCATCTTAGCGGGTAGCCAGTTCACAATGGTCCCGGCAAACTGCCGCAGCTCATTGACGGGCAGGTCACACACTTCCGCGATATTCTTGCCGACTAATTTCTGCTTTAATAGTGCCGGGTTCAAGCGAGTACCATGACAGGTTGGGCAGGTATCGAACGTGTAAAATTTGTTTAATTTGGTAATCGTCCGTTCATTCTTGCTGGTGGCCATGCTGTCCTCCACTGCGGCAAAGGCGTTTTCGTAAACGGCCTTATCCATGTGGAAGATTTTCCCCTTGCTGCTGGGGATGTCGATGGCCACGAACTGCTTCTTTCCATGGAGCACGCGCTGTTTATCCGCGTCACTCAGGTCCTTGTAAGGAACGTCGATGGGAATACCGATGGCGTTGGCCACGATGGGCATGAAGTTCCGGCCGGGCAGGTGCCAGGAAGCCACGGCCCCTTCCTGAAGCGTCTGATCCTCGTTGCCAATAATCAGGGACGCGTCCAGTTGCCGGACCTCGCCCAGCCCATCACAGGTGGGACAAGCCCCACCTGAGTTAAACGCAAAGTCTTCTGCGCCGGGCGCCCGGAATGTGACGCCACAGGTCGGGCAGGTCACGTAACCATCATTTTCCGCGACAGCTAGCGTCGACGGCACCTGATGCCCGTTGGGACAAACCGGTGACCCCAGCCGAGAAAAGACTAGTCGTAAAATGTTGAGACTCTCAGACATGGTGCCAACGGTCGAGCGGGCCCCGGGCACCTGCGGCCGTTGACGTAACGCTAAGGCTGAAGGTAGGTACTCGACGGATTCGACTGCGGCCTTCCCCATCTGGTTGATGCGCCGCCGTGTAAAGGTCGAGAGCGCATTTAGGTAGCGCCGGGCCCCTTCTGCGTAGAGCACACCCATCGCCAGTGACGACTTGCCGGACCCACTCCGCCCGGTGATAGCAACGAATTGGTTTAAGGGGATGTCGACGTCCAGGTCCTTGAGATTGTTGACCTTGGCGCCGCGGACCTTGATGTGTGTGGGTAAATTAGTTGGCATGGAAAACTCCTTTCTGAAAATGGACTCTAATTTCACTATACCATTCTCGCAGAAATTCCGTTGGTTCAGCCGCTTACCAATTACTTTCGCAGAACCACCAAGCTACAAATGACTAATAATGTCCGGATTGACGTCCTTTAAAATCTGATCATGCAACTTTTTAGCCACGTCTTCAGTCGGACTAATAATAAAAATGGTGTCGTGCCCCGCCAAGGTCCCCGTAATTTCCGGCAGGTCGAGGTCGTCAAAAATGGCGGCCAGCAGATTCCCATTGCTGGGTTGCGTCTTGATTACGTTCACGAATTCTACCCGCGTGATACCGACAACCACCTCGTTAATGGTTTCTCGCAGGTGCTCTTCCTCACTCCGATTGCCGGCCTTAAAAATCGTGTAGCGCAAATGGCCGTGCCCATCCTGGGACTTAACGATCTGCATCTCCCGAATATCCCGGGAAATAGTGGTTTGGGTGGCTTGAATGCCCACCTCTTCCAAATGGGTCATTAATTCTTCTTGCGTCCCAATTGGATACTGATTAATTAATCGTTCAATGTGTGCCTGTCGCATGCTCTTTTTCAATAAATCCGCCCCCACTGTATAAATGTCACCTTACACTAAATAAAAATGTATAAACTACCGGTTTTTTATGCATAACGATTAGCCACATTGTAGCAAAAAATGCGGTTAAACGCAAAATTATTTACCATCCAAACGGCCCCGTTTTAAAATAACATTTTTAATGAAATATAGTAGAAGAAATTAAAAATTAAATTTTGAAGAAAATCGCTAAAATCACTGGTACGACTGGGTAAAAACTGTATACTTAGAAGTGTAATTTATTCATGATTAGGAGGCATTCAGGATGTCACAAAAATTTATTGTTGACGACTCATTTTGGGAAATCTTTCCCGAAGTTAAAATTGCTTTTTTAACGGCGCACAACGTGGATAACCACGACACCGGTCAAGTTCCGGCAACGCTCTTATCGACTGCCAACGAAACGGCCGCCAACCACTGGGTTCCCAATGATCCCATCAGTAAGAATGCCGTGATTCAAGACTGGCGTAACGCCTTTCAACAATTCAAGACGAAAAAGGGTGCGCGCTGCGCCGTTGAAAGCCTGTTGAAGCGGGCCAAGAACGGCAAGGGCGTCGGCAACATCAATCCGGTTGTCGATATCTACAATTCCGTTTCGCTCGAATGGGCCTTCCCCGTTGCGGCGGAGGATATGGATCAGATTCAGGGCGACATTCACTTAACAGTTGCTCAAGGTGGCGAACCCTTCCGGCCAATCGGTGAGGATGAGGTTGAAACGGCTCTACCCGGTGAAGTTATTTACCACGACGCCCACGATGTCATTTCACGTTGCTGGGCTTGGCGCGATAGTGCCCGGGTCGAGGCCACCGAGGACTCCAAGAATCTTTTGTTCTACATGGAAAATGTTAATCCTGAACGCCAAGAAGATCACGCTCAGGCCGTTCAAGCTCTGCAGCAACGGCTAAAGGACTACCTCGGGTTGGACACGACCTATACGTTAGTCACCAAGGAGCACCCGACCATCACATTTGCGGACTAGGCTGTCCACAACGACTGACAGCCAATCCGATGTGTATTTCAACAAAAATGTAAGCGCATTATTTCTCGTAAGTGTTTTTATCCCCATAGGAGTCTGGCGAGCGTCTCGTCAGGCTGAAAGGATCGTTTCTATTATGAAAATGTCAACGCTGTCAGAACCTGAATCCCCTGCCAGGCCGAGTCACGGACTAGGCCTCACTGCACTGATCTCAACCGTTATCTCCTCTTCAATTGGTGGGGGAATCTTCGCCCTAACTTCTGACTTGGCGGTCGCTGCTTCACCTGGACCCGCCCTTATTGCCTGGGGCATCGTGGGTTTCGGAACCCTGATGCTGGCCCTATCACTCAACAACCTCGTCACCAAGCGCCCCGACCTCGAAGGCATCTTCTCCTACGCCGAGGAGGGCTTTGGAAAATACACGGGCTTCGTTAGTGGCTGGGGCTACTGGATTTCTGCCTGGATGGGTAACGTGGCCTTTGCCACCGTGATGATGAACGCGGTCGGCTACTTCATTCCCCTATTTAACAGTAGCAATAAGATTCCATCCGTCATTGTCACCAGTATTATTCTCTGGTTACTGACGCTACTGGTCAATCATGGGATTGAAAGTGCCGCCGTCATTAATTCTCTGATTACTGTCTGCAAGCTGATTCCCCTGTTTGTCTTCATTGTGATTGCGATTATCCTGTTCAAGGGACAGGTCTTCACCGTCAACTTCTGGGGCAACGTCCAATCCAACGTACAGGGTGCCATCGCACCTAGTTCGATTGGCTCGCAGATCAAGAGCTGCTTCATCATCATGATGTGGGTCTTCGTCGGGATCGAAGGGGCCACGATGCTCTCCTCGCGGGCGAACAAGAAATCCGATGCCGGTAAGGCCACGTTGATTGGGCTGTGTGGCCTGGTGATCATTTACATCTTAGCTTCTGTTCTCCCTTACGGCTACTTCGACCGGCAAACGTTGGCCGCCATGAAGCAGCCCGCCATGGTTTACATTTTCAGGGACATGGTTGGCTCCTGGGGTGGCGCAATGATCAGCTTAGGTCTGATTATTTCAACCCTGGGTTCCTGGTTGTCCTGGACCATGCTTCCCGCAGAAACGATTCGCTTAATGTCCAAGCAAGAACTCTTACCCAAGATTTTCAGTCGCAAAAATAAAAACGGCACCGCTACCATTTCGTTGATTACCAGTAGTGCCCTGATTCAATTCTTTCTCTTAACCTTAATCTTCACAGACCGCGCTTACCAAATTGCCTACTCGATGTGTACCGTTGCCATCACCATCTGCTACATCCTGGTGGCAGCCTACCAAATCAAGTTTTCCTGGCATCACCTGCAGGAAGCGGGCAACAAGCTCCAGCTGTGGATTGGGATTGGCGCCCTGCTCTTCGAAAGCACGGCCGTCTACTTCTCCGGGATCAAATACTTAATTTTCTGTTCCATCGCCTACATCCCCGGAAGCATCCTCTTCCTGATGGCGCGCAAACACCGCACCCAGGGCGGCAAAATGTTGTCCCACAAGGAATGGGCCGGGATGGCCATCATCCTGGGCTGTGCCGTGTTGGCCTTGATCAGCCTCTTCAATGGTTCCCTGCGCCTCTAGTCGAATTGATGCGTAAACAAAACGAGTCTGGGAATTTTCCCCGGACTCGTTTTTGTGTACCCAATTTATATGGTCGAAACGTGCGACAGAAGGCACCCGGTTCCGCTTAAGGCTGCTAACCGCCTTCTGTCCCACGCTAATTGTTCAACAAGGTGAAATACTTGCGCTCATAGGTGATTTGCCCACCGGCAACCAGTTCTTTAACTACCTGGCTGGCGGTCTCGCGGGTGGTCCCAGAAATTTGGGAGAGTTCGATCAACGTAATAGGATAGGGAATCAGGCGCGTCCCGTCAGCCCCGTCTTTGCCAATGGACTGGCCGAGAACCTTGAGTCCGTTGCGCACGCGACTGCTAGCACTGGAGTTCACCATCAACTGTAATTGATTCTCATTTTCGTTGATGATCTGCCCCATTTCCAGGATGACGTTTCGCATCATCTTCTTGTTCTTCAGCAAGAGGCTTTCGAAGTCCGCCATCGGAATCGAAATGATTTCGGTCGCCGTCATGCCCGTGACCGAATAGGAATAGTCATGGTCGTGGAACATCCCCCGGTAGGGAAATCCCTTCGTCTCATTGATAAATTCGTAGAAAAACTCATTCCCGGATTCATCGGTTCGCTCAGTCTTCAACAAGCCTTTCGCCAAAAAATAAAAGTTTGCGCGCGGATCGGCCTGATTGAACAGTAACTGGCCCTTCGGATAGCTCCGGACCCGCATTTTATTTTGAATCACGGCAAACTCTTCGCTGGTAAAATCTTTAAACTCGGGATTTTTTTTCAAAAGCTGTAAATATTGTGGATATTCATTCTTTCGTATAATCAAAATAATCCTCCCAAACGCGTTATGACTTATTTCATCATAACGTAATTTGAGCGGATTATCAGCACCGATCATCAAAAAATTGCTAGTTTGATTGGCAACGTGCGCTAACTATTTAGAAATAATGGTACCTTGACCGTTTTCGAGGAATTCACCGATATTTTCCAGTGAGGTCACAACGGCTTGACCATGGCTGCTGTTCTTAACGAAGTCGACAGCGGCTTGGACCTTAGGGAGCATGCTCCCCTTGGCAAATTGGTTATCCTTTTCGTAGTCTTCCAGTTCTTGGATGCTGACATGTTCCAGCTTCTTTTGATCTGGCTTGTTGAAGTTCACGTAAATGTTGTCAACGGCCGTCAAGATGATCAGCAGGTCGGCGTGAACCAATTCAGCTAATTTTTCTGAGGCAAAGTCTTTGTCGATAACGGCTTCGCGACCGACGAGGCGGTTGCCTTCACGGACAACGGGCACGCCACCACCCCCAACGGAGATAGGAATGACGCCGGCACCAACTAAGGTGTCCACGACCCGGTATTCGTTCACACCAATTGGCTTTGGTGATGGCACAACGCGACGGTAGCCCCGGCCTGCATCTTCAACGTAGGTGTATTCTGGGTGATCCTTTTGTAACTTTTCAGCTTCGGCTTGGTTGTAGAATGGGCCGATTGGCTTCGTTGGTGACGTGAAGGCGCCATCCTTAGGGTCAACCTCAACTTGGGTAACCACCGTGGCAACGTCCTTGGTGATCCCGGCTGCGGCCAGTTCTTCGTCCAGAGCGTTCTGCATCCAGTAACCGATGCTCCCTTGCGTCATGGCAACGGCCGTATCCAGTGGCATTGCGGGGTTCTTTTCAGTACTCCCGGCAGCCTGTTGCAGTAACAGGTTCCCGACTTGGGGACCGTTACCGTGGGAAATGATCAGGTCATCCCCCTGTTCAACGAACTTCACCAAGTACTTTGCGGTCGTCCGCAGAGCAGCTTGTTGGGCTTCCGAAGAAGCATCCTTTGATAAGATGGCGTTACCGCCAAGGGCCACAACAATTTTACGCTTTGTCATAATCAATTCTCCTCGTCTTTGTTTAATCTTTATTCAAGTAATCCGCTAAAACAGCCAAGCCCTTCTTCAACGTTTCCGTTGGGGCACAGTACCCCAGGCGGGCGTGTCCCGGAACATCGAAGGCTTCCCCAGGAACCAGTAGAACGCCGGTATCCCGGAGTAAGTTTTGACAGAATTCCAGGCTAGACGTCTTGGTTTCGAGCTTAACAAATGAGGTTGAGACCCCATTCGGAAAGACACAACTCACATTGGGCGTCTTGGCAACCCAATCCTTGAAAATCTTCAGGTTGTTTTGGACAATCTCACGGTTCCGAGCCAACACCTTGTCGCGGTTCTGGAGGACCAGGCAAGCCGCCTGATCACTGAAGACCCCGGCACAAATCATGGTGTAGTCCCGGTACTTGCGGAACGTTTCGGCTAGTTCGGCATTGGTAGCCGTCCAGCCGACCCGGATACCCGGCATCGAGTAGGTCTTCGACAACGAGTTGGTGGAAATCCCCTTTTCATAGAGGTCCGCGATTGGTGCGAAGTCAACGCTTTCATCGAATGGCAGGTAAACTTCATCCACCAGCACGTAGGCGCCCACTTCACGGGCAATGGCAACGACCTGTTCCATGAAGTCCCGGTTCAGAATCGTCCCAGTTGGGTTGTTGGCGTTGTTGATACAGATCATTTTGGTGTCAGGGCGAATCAAGCGTTTCAGCTCTTCAATGTCCGGATACCAGTTTTCACTTTCCTGTAACTTCCAGAAGCTAACGTCCGCACCCAGTGACCGCGGAATATCGTACAGCTGTTGGTAACTTGGGTAAACACTGATGACGTGGTCGCCCGGCTTGATCAAGGCGTACAACGCTAACAGGTTCGCCCCGGTGGCGCCGTTCGTTTGCAGAATGTTAGCAGCATCGACGTGATCGTACAGCTTGCTGACCTCTTGTTTAAAGGTCGGTGAGCCTTCGATCCAGCCGTAATTCATTTTCTGTTGGTCTAATTCATCATAGGTGTTATCTTGGGTCAGCTTGACCAGTTCATTCATTGAAAACGACGTAATCGTGCTCTGGGCCAAATCATAGGTCGCCTCGCGTTCGTGAACGTTCAGCCATTCCTCAACACCAAATCCATCGATATCCATGGGCCGTTCCTCCTAAATCGTGATCAATCCCATCGCAACCAGGACGACGCCAGCAACCGCACCGATGACAATTAAGGTCGAGTAGATGATTTCAGCTTTGGTCAGCTTCCCATCATCAATATCGAATTCTTTCTTGGCACGGTAGTAGAAGTACAGGCCTGGAATGTAACCGATACAGCAGAGTAACAGGAAGTGTAACCCAGCTAAAGTAATGGCGATCACTTGAAAGGCTAAGGCAAAGATCCCGATCCACATCTGTTTCGTATCTTTATTTTGCGCAGAGAATTTCACTTGGTACATCCCCACGAAGATGTAGCACACCACGATAGCGGCGGTACACAGGGAAAGGGCAAAGTTGTAAGCTTCTTCAGAGAATAACAGCACTAACAGGAAGACTTGAATTAAGGCAGCAGTCAGCACCAGTGAGAACGTTGGTGCACCGTTTTTGTTCTTCTTACCAAAGTAACTCGGCAAGAGTTTTTCTTCAGCCATCAACATGGTGGTATCGGCTGGCAACATCGTCCAGGATAACCATGCCCCTAAAATAGCAATGATTAAGCCGACACTGATGAAGGCGCCACCCCATTTGCCGACCATGTCTTGGAAAATGTAGAGCATGGCGGGTTGGTTGATTTTAGCCAATTCGTTTTGTGACAGGTAACCATAAGGTAAGACGGAAGCCAAGACGTAGATGACCAGTAAGGAAATGATCCCGATGATGGTTGCTCGGCCGGCATCGTTCTTGCTCTTGGCACGAGAAGACAGCATACTTGCCCCTTCAACCCCAACGAAGACCCACATCATGATCATCAAGCAAGACTTGAATTGGGTCCAGATATCGCTACCACCGGCAACGCCAGTGGTCACGTTCGTCCAGAAGTGTGCGGTGAACATGCCACCCTTAAAGACGAAGATACCGACAACGATGAAGGCAAACAGGGGAATCAATTTGCAAATCGTAATAATCGTGTTCACGGCCGCAGCGGATTCAACCCCGCGGTTCACGATGAACGTCAGCACCCAGGACACGATACTTGCCAGGATGACGGAAGCCACATTTTGGCCACCCTTGAACATTGGCAGGAAGTAACCCAGTGAACTCATCAGGACGGTGGCAAAGGCCACGTTCCCTAACCAAGCACTCAGCCAGTAGCCCCAGCCACTCACGAATCCGGCAAAGTTACCGAACCCCTCTTGGGCATAGGCATGGATTCCTTCGGCGTCGGGCTTCTTTAACAATAAGTTGTTTAGTGACAACGCTAACATTAAAATCCCAAATCCAACGATCAACCACGCTAACAGAACGGGGCCAGGTGCAGCGCCGCCAGCCAGTGAACTGGTTAAGGTAAAGACCCCTGAACCGATTGAACTAGTGACGACGGCCGCCGTTAACGCGCCCAGAGATAATCCTTTATTTTCATCCATATTCTCACTCTTTTCCTCGTGTTTGCAATAAAAAACGGACTAATCGCTCTGATTAGCCCGTCTTTAATCACTCGTTAAGCTTTAGGAATAAACAAGTTACCTAAAGTTGCGGCCATCATCGCTTTGATGGAGTGCATCCGGTTTTCAGCTTCTTCGAATTGACGCCCATACTTACTAGTGAAGACTTCTTCAGTAACTTCCATTTCAGTAATGCCGTACTTCTTTTCAACATCTTGACCGTATTGGGTTTCGGTGTTGTGGAATGCTGGTAAGCAGTGCAGGAAGATGAGTTGGTCATCTGGGGTACCGGTCTTCTTAAGAGCAGCCATGTTAACTTGATATGGCTTCAATAACTTGACCCGTTCTTCCCAGTTGCTTTCGCCCATGGATACCCAAACGTCGGTGTAAACCACGTTGGAGCCTGCTAAACCTTCATCCAAGTCATCGGTAACCAGCAGCTTAGCACCGGACTTCTTAGCAAAGCCTTGAGCCAAGTCTTGGGTTTCCTTAGTTGGGAAGAGTTCCTTAGGGGCAACGATGTGCACGTTGACACCTAAGATAGCACCCGTAACCAGCAGAGAGTTGGCAACGTTGTTCCGGCCATCACCCATGAAGGTTAAGGTCAAGCCCTTTAAGGTACCGAAGTTTTCCTTAACGGTCATGAAGTCAGCCAGCATTTGGGTTGGGTGCCATTCGTCGGTTAAACCGTTCCAAACTGGCACACCTGAGTCGCGAGCTAAGATTTCAGCATCGCTTTGCTTGAACCCACGGAATTCGATCCCATCGAACATGCCACCTAAGACCTTGGCAGTGTCAGAAGTCGATTCCTTCTTACCTAATTGGATGTCATTTTGGCCCAAGTATTCTGGGTGAGCACCTAAGTCGATAGCAGCAGTGGTGAATGCTGAACGGGTCCGAGTTGAGGACTTTTCAAAGAGTAAGGCGATGTTCTTACCTTCCAAGTAGTGGTGAGGAATGCCAGCCTTCTTCAAAGCCTTCAAATGTAAACCGAAGTCGATCAAGTATTCGAGTTCTTCTGCGGTGAAGTCCTTTTCAGCTAAAACGCTGCGACCTTGAAAGACATTTTGCTTGAAATCTTGTGCCATGATTAATCAATCTCCTCTAATTTTAAAATTAATTGTTTACTTTAAGTCTTCACGTACCAATGGCATACTCATGCAACGAGGACCCCCACGACCGCGGGATAATTCACTTGAGAGAATGTCAATAACCTTCAAGCCATGCTTACGAAGTAATTCGTTAGAAACATAGTTCCGGTTGTAGGTAACGACGACACCAGGGGCAATGGCTAAGGTGTTAGACCCATCATTCCATTGTTCACGGCCAGCGACGATTGGGTCACCGTTACCGGTTGGGATTAAGTCTAAGTCATCCAAACCTAAGGCGTCTTTCAGAACTTGCTTCAAGTCCGTCTTGTGTTCGAGGTGTAAGTCTTCGGTGCCCTTGCCAGGTGTGATGGTCCAGGTGTCGATGTGACCGCCTTCGCCTAAGATACCTGGGTGAACCGTGAATTGGTCGGTGTTGATCATGGTGAACACCGTGTCCAAATGCATCATGGCGTGGTTATGTGGAATCCGGATAGCAATCACTGTATCGAAGTTGCTGTCCTTGAACAGGTTCCGGGCAATGTCTTCAATGGCATTGGCAGAAGTCCGTTGTGAAACTCCGATGGCCATCACGTGATCGGACAGAACCAGTTCGTCCCCACCTTCAATCCGGGTGGTGTGGTTCCGGTCGCGCCATACGTTCAAGCCCTTGTTAGCAAACCGGTGATGGTACTTGATAATGGTTTCCATAAAGAGTGATTCGCGTTGGCGAGCAGCGAACGTCATGTGGTTAATGCTTAAACCATCCCCGATTGAAGCCGCTGGGTCACGAGTGAAGTACAGGTTAGGCATTGGGTCCATAAAGAATGGGTAGTCGCTATCTTCAGCGGCACTAACCAGGTCACTAGGTGTGAAGTCCAGTTCGTCTTTACGAACCCCACCCATGATCTTGTTAACCATTGCTTGTGTGTCGAGGGAAAGTAAGTATTCCTTCAGGACATCATGAATCGTGCCGGCCATGTAGCCGCTTTCAGTTAACATCTGTTGCAAGAAATTTAATTTAACTTCTTCGCCACCATCGTCTAAGGCTTCGGCGGATAATTTTTCTAAGTACAGAACTTCAGTCCCGTTTTCGCGAAGAACCTTAGCGAAGTTGTCATGTTCTTGTTGGGCGATTGGTAAATATGGAATATCATCAAACAGTAACCGTGACATCATATCTGGCGTGAAGTTTTCAACTTCAACGTCCGGACGCTTCAGCATAACCGTTTTCAGTTTACCGATTTCAGATGTTACATGGATAGGTGTTGTCATCATTGTTTCCTCCCTTGCTTAACTACAAGACAGAGTATAATCTCGAATTGAAAACGCTAACATTAAGTGGTTAGCATTCAAAATGCGAAGGATTTCACATTTTAAGAGTGGAATGTATATTCAGCCCGAAATATACATTATTCATTCATTTTGACTGGTAAAAATTAGTAAAAATAGACTTTTTTACATAAAATTAATTTGTGTTTTTCTTACATTTTTTTGCAGATCATTTCTTTGCATGACTTTTCAGAGGCAACGTCATTGACGAAAAGACGGCTTTTTTCGATTTCTATCGTTGGTATTAAAGGATTTCTATACCCTGGGAATGCTTTTACAACAACGCTAGCGATTTCATGATTTTCTTGGTTCGGGGATTTTTCGTTAACTTTCCCTGCAAAATGGCCTGAGATTTTTCATTGTAAAGATAATGTATAAACTGAGCATTATTCAGGTAAAGCATGCCAGACCGGCCGTGCTCCCCCGGTCGCTAGTAATTTAATCACAAGCAACTGGCTGGTCCCCCTTCTCAGCGTTTGTCAGCCCCTGAGACTAGTAAAAGAGCGCTCAGGTCACGAAGACTTGAACGCTCTTTGCTAAATTAATTCTTCTATTAGGTGCGGACTACATCTCGTCTGGTGCCTTAACACCCAACAAGCGCAGGCTTTCCTTGACGACGATTGAGACGGACTTAACCAAAGCTAACCGGGCTGGTAAGCCGGCATCATCCGCGAGAATCTTGGAGTGCGCGTAGTACTTGTTGAAAGTCTTGGACAAGCGGATGGCGTACTTGGCAATGACGGAAGGCTCCAACTCGTCACAGGCCATCTTGACCATGGCTGGGAAGTCGGCCAGGGCCTTGATGGTATCCCAAGCTTCGGGATCGGTGACCTGGTTGGCATCCGCCGTTATGGTGGTTGCCTTAGCTTTCCGCAGAATGCTTTCGGCCCGGGCATGGGCGTATTGTACGTAAGGACCGGTTTCCCCTTCGAACTTCAGTTGGTCTGCCAGAACGAAGTCAATGTTGTTGGTCCGTTCGTTCTTCAAATCACCAAAGACGATGGCGCCGACCCCAACTTGTTGCGCAACCGCTGACTTGTTGGCCAAATCAGGGTTCTTCTCGTTGATTTCCTTTTCAGCCAGCTCAACGGATTCTTCCAAGACCTTGGCCAACAGAATAATCCGGCCGGAACGCGTTGACAATTTCTTCCCATCAACGGTGATCAGGCCAAATGGCACGTGTTGCAGGTTCGGCGCTGACTTCAGGCCCATTTCTAACAGAACGGCCTTTAACTGCTGGAAGTAATACGTTTGTTCTGAGCCAACCACGTATAAGTTCTTGGCTGGTGCATATTCGCGGTCCCGGTACAGCGCGGTCGCAATATCCCGCGTGATGTAGAGGGATGCCCCGTCACTCTTTAAGATCAGTGCTGGGTTCAGGTTGTACTTGCTGAGGTCAACGACTTGGGCGCCCTGGGATTCAACCAACAGGTGCTTGTCCTTGAGGATTTGAACGACTTCTTCCAGCTTATCGTTGTAGAAGGCTTCCCCGTTGTAGGTATCAAACGTTACACCCAACTTCTTGTAAACGTCGTTGAACTCTTCCAAGGAAGCTTCCCGGAACCATTTCCAGAGACGGTGCGCTTCAGGGTCGCCATTTTCCAGCTTTCTGAACCATTCACGGGCTTCATCGTCCAGTTCGGGCTTGTCCACGTCCTCTTTATGGAAGCGAACATAATATTCAACTAATTTGTTAATGGGGTCAGCCTTAACGTCGGCCTCATTCCCCCACAGTTTGTAGGCCGTGATGAGCTTCCCAAATTGGGTCCCCCAGTCGCCTAAATGATTGTCCTTGATGGGCGCGTAGCCGTTCTTGGTCAGAATCTCAGCAATCGAGTTCCCAATCACGGTCGACCGTAAATGCCCCATGGACATTGGCTTGGCAATGTTTGGTGAGGACATGTCGATGGGCACCTTCCCACCGTTGCCATCATTGTTTTGGCCGTAAGTAGCGCCGGCATTCAGGACATTTTCCAGCGTTGCAGCACTGTATTGACCCTTATCAAAGAAGAAATTCAAGTATGGACCGGCAACCACGACACGTTCAAAGTCACTTGAATCAATCTTTTCGGCCAAATTTTGGGCAATCTGTTGCGGTGCCCGGTGCAGGAGCTTAGCTAGTGCAAACGTGGGGAACGCCATGTCCCCGAGATCAGACGTCTTGGGCTTTTCAAGCTTCAACGCAATCTCTTCCGCCGACAATTGGCCGTCTAACGCGTTCGCCAATGCCGTAATAACCTTCTGTTTATAGTCCATACGAAAATTCCTCCCTGTAGTTCAAAAATTATCAAGATGATTAATCTCAGTGTACACTAATTCCCTAGGGCGTCAAAGGTGTTGTGTCGCAAATTGTTTGCACTAAATGCCTGCTAATTGTGGCTCAGCGCGTTTCTACCGGGGACCGTATAATTATACTAATAACCAGTGGACTGGACTCTAGGGGGCCAAATTGGGCTTGTAGACGACAAAAAAGCAGCTCGCTTTCGCGAACTGCTTTTTAAAGTTATTCATGATGCCCCGAGCAGGCATACTTGATCGTGCTATATCAATGATTAAAGCCGTGCAGTGCAAAAAAAGTGCAAACGTTTT
>NZ_RHNW01000010.1 GCF_003946045.1 Levilactobacillus mulengensis
TATACCGGGAAAGGCGGTTCATTTCACCATATGGTTACGAGGGTAAAGCGAAGCGGCACCCTCAGAGAGTTTTTTGTATAAGAGTGCGGAGCGAGCCGCTTAGGTCCTGAGCATTAGGGAGTAAAAGAGCTTCTGTCCGGCAGCGCCGGGCAGGAGTTCTTTTACTTTCTAAGCGCAGGGACCTGGCTCGCGTAGCACGTTTCTGCCAGGTAACTTAGGTGTCACTACACAGTGTCGCAAGCAATTGACCTGTTAGTCGCCAGCCGGTTTGGCCGCTGAAATCACAATTTAATTTCCCCGCAACGCAGACTTAACGCAGAACTGTTATACTTAAGACTCGAATCAGTGTGTCGGGGAGACCGCGATGCACGCTGGAAGTCTGTGACCCCCGTGAATATCGCAATAGATTAATTGTTAAACTAATTTTGTTAACCCTATTTTAGGTTGGTGCTAAGCCAAAGAAACCGCTTCACCCAGCCGCCACTATGGAGATTTGTTTCATCTTGGTCGGGATAGTGGTAAAATGTAGGTTGATTTATTGTAAATAAATGGGTAACTTTAAATAGACTTACTAAATGTACTGAAGGGAATTCTCACATGGCAAATATTTTGAAACGATGGGTCGAAAGTGATCGCCGGACTTTACGACGCCTCAGTAAATTAGCGGACGAAGTTGGTGCTTACGCCGACGAGTACGCACAACTTTCAGACGATGATCTGAAGGCAAAAACGCCGGAATTTAAACAGCGTTATCAAGACGGCGAAACGTTGGACGATTTACTGCCTGAGGCTTTTGCGGCTGTCCGTGAAGGTGCCAAGCGGGTTCTCGGCCTCTATCCTTTCCACGTGCAGATCATGGGGGGAATTGTGCTTCATGAAGGGAACATTTCCGAAATGAAGACTGGTGAAGGGAAAACCTTGACCGCCACAATGCCCGTCTATCTGAACGCTATTGCCGGTAAAGGGGTTCACGTTGTAACGGTTAACGAATACCTGTCTGCACGTGACGCCACTGAAATGGGTGAACTGTACACCTGGATGGGCTTGACGGTTGGGTTGAACTCGGCTGAGAAGTCACCAGAAGAAAAGCGGGAAGCCTACAACGCCGACATCACTTACTCAACCAACGGGGAAATCGGTTTCGATTACCTGCGTGATAACATGGTTGTTTACAAAGAAGATATGGTTCAACGACCATTGAACTTTGCGATTGTCGATGAAGTTGACTCCATCTTAATTGATGAAGCCCGGACGCCACTGATCATTTCTGGTCAGTCCGAAGGGACGAGTGCGCTTTACCAACGGGTTGATCGCTTTGCGAAGACCTTACATGAAAAAGACGACTTTAAGATTGACCTGGAATCCAAGACGGTTGCTTTGACCGACACTGGGATTGAAAAGGCCGAAAAGTACTTCAACTTGAAGAACTTGTATGATACCGACAACACGGCCTTGACCCACCATATGGATCAAGCCTTGCGGGCCAACTTTATCATGCTTCGTGATAAAGATTACGTGGTTCAAGACGGTGAAGTCTTAATCGTTGATTCCTTTACTGGACGGGTTATGGACGGTCGTCGTTACTCTGACGGCCTGCACCAAGCCATTGAAGCCAAGGAAGGCGTCGAGATTCAAGAAGAAACCAAGACGATGGCCAACATCACGTACCAAAACTTGTTCCGGATGTACAAGAAGCTTTCCGGGATGACGGGTACTGCCAAGACCGAAGCCGAAGAATTCCGGGAAATTTACAACATGGAAGTTATCACCGTGCCAACCAACAAACCGGTTGTCCGGGTCGATGAACCTGACCTGTTGTATCCAACCTTGGAATCCAAGTTTGACGCCGTGGTTAAAGAAATTAAGACGTTACACGAAAAGGGCCAACCCATGTTAATCGGGACCGTTGCCGTGGAAACTTCTGAATACCTGTCCCAACGTTTGGATAGTGAAAACATTCCGCACGTGGTCTTGAACGCCAAGAACCATGCCAAGGAAGCCGATATCATTCAAAACGCTGGTCAAAAGGGTGCCGTTACCATTGCCACCAACATGGCTGGGCGGGGGACCGATATTAAATTGGGACCCGGCGTCGTTGAAATTGGTGGGTTAGCCGTTATCGGGACTGAACGTCACGAGTCACGGCGGATCGATAACCAACTTCGTGGACGTTCCGGTCGTCAAGGTGACCCTGGTATGACCCAATTCTACCTGTCCTTGGAAGATGATTTGATGCGGCGGTTCGGTTCTGACCGTGTCAAAGCCTTCCTTGAACGGATGAACGTTGATGGCGAAGACGCTGTTATCCGTAGCCGGATGATTACCAAGCAAGTAGAATCCGCACAAAAGCGGGTTGAAGGGAACAACTACGATTCCCGGAAGAACGTTCTGCAATACGATGATGTTATGCGTCAACAACGGGACGTTATCTACGGCGAACGGAACCAGGTCATTAACCAAGACGCCTCATTGAAGTGGGTCTTGATGCCAATGATCCAACGGACCGTTGAACGGGTGGTTAACCTGCATACGCAAGGCGACCAATCCGATTGGGATTTGGATACCTTACTAGACTTCGGGATTTCCGCAATGGTTTCACCAGATAAGATCAGCCTGGATGATTTGAAGGGCAAGACCGCTGATGAAATCAAGGCCTTCTTCATGGGCTTGGCGGAAGAGGTTTACGCTGACAAGCAAAAGCAACTCTACGACCCAGCCCAAATGCTGGAATTCGAAAAGGTTGTGCTGTTACGTTGTGTCGACTCTCACTGGACCGATCACATCGATGCCATGGACCAATTACGTCAATCCATTGGATTACGGGGCTATGGTCAGTTGAACCCATTGGTTGAATACCAACAAGATGGATTCCGGATGTTCGGCGAAATGATTTCCGACATCGACTATGACGCCACGCGCCTGTTCATGAAGTCTGAAATTAGACAAAATATTACCCGTTAAACGGGAACGAACGAGGCGGAAGCAATTCCGACCTCGTTTTCTTTTAACTTCGAGAATGTTATTGGAAATCAAGAAGGTCAGACAGTCTTAGTCACGAATAAGTTTAAGACAAAGTTTATTGGCGGCATATGACTGATAAGTGTGTCATACTAGTGGGAGTCTTGTTTGTGGGTTAAACTAGTGTTAGCCGCAGGGCTGGTGAAAATGAGCTCAGCCGTGGGAATTACCTTAGCAGCTGGTCTGCTTAGGCAATTGCTATCTTTGAGCCTCGGGCTGTGAGGCTCAAAGTAAGTCTGGAGACCGCTCTTTGGCTCCAGACGGGCGCCCACAGCGTCACGGCTCATTTTTCACCAGCCCGGAGGCGAAAACATTTAGCCTGAAACAAATAGAATAACTAAAAAGGAGCCAACCAATATGGAATTAAGCGATGCAAAACGTGAAATTACCACCATGCGTGAACAACTAACCGGCTTTAGGGGGTCGCTTTGACTTTGATGCCCTGAACGAAAGCATCAGTGTCAACGAAGGCCAGATGGCCCAACCGGACTTTTGGGACAATGCCCAAACCGCGCAAAAATTAATTGATGAAACCAATGAAATGAAGAAAAAGGTCGAGGAATACCAAAATCTTTCCGACCAAGTCGATGACCTCGAGGTTGCCCTGGAATTGTTGCAGGAAGAACCCGATGCCGACATGCAGGCGGAGTTTGAGGCGGACTTTGCCAAGGCTAAGCAAGCACTGCAGCAGTACAGTCTGAACATGCTGCTCAACCAAAAGTACGACCGTAACAATGCGATTTTAGAAATCCATCCCGGCGCTGGGGGCACTGAATCCCAGGACTGGGGGGACATGTTGATGCGGATGTACACGCGCTGGGCCGAGCAGCATGATTTTAAGGTCACCATTTTGGATTATCAACCGGGGGATGTTGCGGGCTTAAGCAGCGCAACGTTACTGATTGCCGGGCACAATGCGTATGGCTATCTCCGGTCCGAGAAGGGCGTGCACCGGCTAGTTCGGATTTCCCCATTCGATTCGGCTGGGCGGCGGCACACGTCATTTGCTTCCGTGGATGTTTTACCAGAACTGGATGACTCGGTCGACGTTGAAATTAATCCGGCCGACTTGAAGGTGGATGTTTACCGGGCGTCGGGTGCTGGGGGCCAACACGTTAACAAGACGTCTTCGGCCGTACGAATCACCCACTTGCCAACGGGTATCGTGACGCAGAGTCAGGCGCAACGGTCACAACTGCAAAACCGGCAGACGGCTTTGGGGATGTTGCGGGCCAAGTTGTATGAACGCGAAGAACAGAAGAAGGCCGAGGAAAAGGCCAAGCTGGAAGGCGACCAGATGGATATTGGCTGGGGCTCTCAGATTCGGTCATACGTGTTCCATCCGTACACGATGGTCAAGGATCACCGGACGGACTACGAAACGGGGAACGGCCAGGCTGTCATGGATGGTGACCTGGATCCGTTCATCGACGCCTATCTGCAGTGGCAACTGAGCCAGAAGAATCCAGACTAAGCAGTCCGTCAGCGTGATGAAACGTTAGTGCAACTAACAATCACCGTTGGGCAACTGCTACGGTAAGTGGCCTGATGAAACTGCCAGCGGGCATGTACGGGCGTTGACTGATTCACAAAAATAATGATTGCGCGGGTAACACGAATGTCGTGTTGCCCGTTTTTGTTTCATGCTATACTGGGGACAGCTATTTTTTCAGGAAAGGTGTCGATTTCATGCGGACATTTATTGCTTGTGGCAGTTATTTGCTGCAGCCGCTAGTTTGGCTGGCCGTTCTGCGGGTCTGGCTGGCTAGTCGCGCGCGGATCAAGTCCGAACGTCATGACTTTGGGAGCGCCGTTTATGGCGATCACTTTGAGTTGCGTCACTTGTTGACGCAGGGGATTTTGCTGGGGTTAGGGCTCTCCCTGGTGAACTTCTTGATTGGGTTCAGTCTACCTATTATGTGGATTATCGTTTATGAAGTGTTGGCGTTTATCACGTTGATCATTTTGCCAACCACTGTTTTACCACTGACCTTAATTGTGGTGAGCACGTTAATCACCTGGTGGGGCAGTAATTACATACCAATCAAGCCCGATTTATCAGCTGCCGGTCTCAGCTTTGGACCCGTAGCGGGGGCCAACTATCTGTGGCTCGCCGTCATGTTCTTCCTGTTGCTGGGCCACTGGGTTGCTCACTATGGGGGCCGGTTCACCAGTCCTAAGATCTATGCGAAACAACGGGGGAAGCGCATCGCCGGTTACCCTTGGCGTGAACTGCTCGTCATCCCCATGGTGACGCTGGTTCCTGGGGACTGGTTTACCAGTCAGTGGGCCTTTTGGCCGGTCTTTCACATTCAAGGACAGAGTTTTGCAATCTTAGTTTTACCATTACTGCTAGGCCTACGTTTCACCATCTTTCGGCAGGCCCCGCAGCTGGTCTACCGGCGTTTGGCGAAGCAATTCGTTTGGTTAGGCGTGGTCGCTGCGGCTTTCGTGGGTTGGACAACGTTTCGGCCACAAGATTCGCCATTCCTATTAATCGTCCTGTTAGTTGGTTATGCTGTTATCCTATGGCGGGCTAAACGCTATGACGAACACCAACAATTCTGGTATTCTCAGGTGGACGACGGCGTCCGGGTACTGGCTATCCGGCCACGAACACCAGCCGTGAAAATGGATCTGGCTGCTGGCGATATTATTTTGGAATGCAACCATCGTCCCATCAATAGTGAAACGAGTTTTTATGAGGCGTTGCTGGCCAATCCCGCGTACTGTCATTTACGCGTGCGGGACATGAATGGCGAGTTGAAGATGACCGAAACGGCCATTTATTCCGGCGCACCGCACGAAATTGGGATCGTTTTATTCAGAGATCAGGAGGGGTAACCTATGAGTCGAGTCCTAGTCGTCGATGATGAACCCGCCATTGTGACGTTGTTGCAGTACAACTTGGAACAAGCAGATTTTCAAGTGGTCACAGCAATTGATGGCGAACAGGCGTTGAATTTAGCCCTACACGAAAAATTTGATGTGATTTTACTGGATTTAATGTTGCCTAAATTGGATGGTGTTGAGGTGACCAAACGCCTCCGCCAAGAGAAAATTCAGACACCCATCATTATGGTGACGGCCAAGACGGGTGAATTTGATACGGTCTTTGGCTTGGAATTAGGCGCGGATGATTATATCACCAAACCGTTTAGTCCGCGCGAGGTGATTGCCCGGATGAAGGCTGTGATGCGGCGCTACCATGAGGATGAACCGCAAGAAAAGGCGCCTAGCAAGGCAGCACACCGGCTACAGGTCGGGGACCTGACCATTGACCAGGATAAGTTTCAGGTGAAGCGGGGCGACCAGCCGATTGAGTTGACCCCCAAGGAGTTTGAACTGCTCCTGTTCTTTGCGAAGCGTCCCGGCAAGGTCTGGAGCCGCGAGCAATTGTTGGAGGGCGTCTGGGGGTTTGATTATAGTGGGCAGACGCGGATGGTCGACATTCATGTGTCTCATCTCCGGGAAAAAATTGAGCGGGACCCCAAGCATCCAACGTTGTTGAAGACGGTGCGGGGCTTTGGGTATACCTTTGAGGTCCAGCCATGATCCGGCAACTGCTGGTGGTGTTTCTCGGCTTGGGTGCGGCCAATACGTTACTGGTGAGCGTGGTGCGCGCCCCACATTTTGCCTTGGCCACGTTGGTAGCCTGGTCGTTGGCCTTGCTGGAAACGGTGGTCGCTGGCTACCTATACCACTGGGCTGAACAGCGAATCACGATTTTGACGAAGAAGGTCGAGGGCATCCGTCATGAGGAGGCCCCGGCCCACGTGTTATTGTCCCCACACGACCCGTTTTATCAGTTGGCCTTACAGATCAACTATCTGCAAACGCAGCAGCGTAAGGCTCGGCGGCAGATGGCGGGGCAAAACCAAGAGTTTGCCACCCTGCTGGATTACCTGCCCATCGGCGTGATGGTGATCGACCGCTATCGCAAGGTCGAACTGGCTAATCCGGCGATGGAGCAGTTCCTGCAGCATCGCATCTCACCGCGGCGGCATCCCTTCACGCAAGATATTCGGCAGTTTGAGCTGGCCAGTCTGATCAATTCAGCGTTGAGTGACCGCGAGACCCAGCACCGAACCCTGAAGTTGCCAGGCGTGGTTAACGAGCGGACCGTGGATGCCCGGGCCATTTATACGGCGACATCGCAGGACTACTTTCAAGTGCTGGTGCTGTTGTACGATGTGACCGAAGTTTATGCGGTGGAGCAGATGCAGATGGACTTCGTGTCCAATGCGTCCCACGAATTGAAGACCCCGGTCACGGCAATCTCCGGTTTTGCTAAAACGCTGTTAGCAGGAGCCAAGGATGACCCGGAAAAATCGGTCGAGTTCTTAAAAATTATTGACCAACAGAGCGAACGCTTGGTGGAATTAATCAATGATGTCTTAACCATTTCGCACATCGAATCGGGCAACGCCGTT
The DNA here is from genome assembly GCF_003946045.1 of Levilactobacillus mulengensis. GTDB lineage: Bacteria > Bacillota > Bacilli > Lactobacillales > Lactobacillaceae > Levilactobacillus > Levilactobacillus mulengensis. The sequence goes on from NZ_RHNW01000010.1 coordinate 7,452, forward strand.
GAGGTGACCGAGGTCCCCGTGGGGCAGATGATTGCGAGTCAGGTCGCGTTGTTAACGCCTTTGGCGGCGGTCAATGCCGTGACGCTGATCAATCAGGTGCCGACGGACTTAATGGCCGTCACCGACCAGCGTAAGTTTGATCAGGTGCTGAAAAATGTGTTGAGCAACGCTATTAAATACAATCGGCCGCAGGGGTCTGTGACGCTCTCGACCCGAATCTTAGGGCACTCGTGGGCATTGACGATTGCGGACACCGGGATTGGCATTGCCCCGCAGGATCAGCTCCGGGTGTTCGAGCGTTTCTATCGAGCCGACGTGTCCCATTCCAACCAATTGGTCAGTGGGAGTGGCTTAGGCCTCGCCATTGTTCGGGAGTTGGTCGAATCGTTGAACGGCAAGATCGATTTGCAAAGTACGCCAGACGTCGGGACTAAGGTGACACTGACGTTCCCTTTGGCTGAAAAAGAATAGACGAATGACGTGGGTGCCTGGAAATTATTTTCCGGGCACCTTTTTTTGTGCAGGGGGGATGGACGCACGGGTGGTTGTGGCTTGCTTGGCGAAAGGAAATACTAGGCAGAGACAGTGGGGATGGCGTAACGAACGTCAACTGCTTAATTGGCTAGTTGTGGGGCGTGACCACTTAGCCAAAAAAATTACCCATAACGGGATATATTTACATAACCTTTACAATACGTCTACACGACATTTACATTCGTTAGGTATACTTGCTTTTGAAATGGTCGGGCCGCAAAGCCTAGCCGATTAGGAGGTTAACGGTATGTCTAAGAAGCGCTGGGTGCAGGGCCTGGTCTTGGTTGTTCTGGTTGCGTTGGGAGTTTACGCTTACCAAACGCGTCAGGTCAGCCATGCGGGTGAATCCATCACTGCGGTAGGGTCAACGGCCCTTCAACCCTTAGTAGAAGCAGCGGGCGAACAGTATACGGGCGAACACCTGGGGACGTTCATCAACGTTCAGGGTGGGGGCACCGGGACGGGATTGAGCCAGATTCAAGAGGGCGCGGTCCAAGTTGGAAATTCAGACCTCTTCGCTGCAGAACAAAAGGGAATTCGATCCAAGGAATTGGTTGACCATCGCGTAGCTGTTGTGGGCATTACCCCCATCGTGAACAAAAAAGTGGGCATCAAGAACCTATCGACACACCAGCTGATTCAGGTCTTTACCGGCCAGGTCACAAACTGGCGTCAGGTCGGTGGCGCGAACCTCCCCATCGTTTTAATCAACCGGGCCCAAGGCAGTGGGACTCGAGCAACGTTTGAACAATTTGGCCTGGAGAAGCACCGTTCCAAGACCTCACAGGAACAGGATTCTTCCGGGATGGTCCGGTCCATCGTCGCCACGACGCCCGGTGCCATCAGTTACGTGGCTTTTTCTTACGTTGACCAAACGGTTCAGGACCTGTCCTTGAATCACGTGGCGCCAACGGAAGACAACGTGACGACGAATCGCTGGAAGATTTGGTCCTACGAGCATTTATACACGAAAGGCCAGCCAACCGGTCTGACAAAGGCCTTCATTGCGTACGTTCAATCGCCAGCGGTCCAAAATACTTTGGTCCGTCAACTGGGCTATCTTTCGCCCAACCAAATGATGGTCGAACGAAATGCAACCGGGCAGATTACGCAGACGGAGGGCAACTAATATGAAAACAACGGAACAATTAGAAGCCAAGCTGAAGCGTCGTTCCAAGGCCGCCAAGTTAGAAATTTGGGGGCGCCTGGTCAGTCTAACGGCGCTGATGCTAATCGTAGCGGTCGTCGTAGCCATCATTGGGTTCGTAGCCTCCAAAGGGATCGCAACGTTTACCAGTAACCACGTCAGCCTCTGGGACTTTTTGTCCGGCAAGAGCTGGAATCCCGGGGTCAATGGCGCCAACGGCAAGCCTGAAGTTGGGGCGTTGCCCATGATTGTCGGCTCCTTCTTAATTACGATTTTATCGGCCATCGTGGCCACGCCATTTGCGATTGGCACGGCGGTCTTTATGAATGAAATTTCACCTAATAAAGGGGCCAAGATTCTCCAACCGGTGACGGAACTCTTAGTTGGGATTCCTTCCGTGGTGTACGGGTTTATCGGACTCTCCGTGGTGGTGCCGACCACCCGAGCCATCTTTGGCGGCAGTGGTTTCGGGATTCTTTCCGGGACCTGCGTGCTCTTTGTGATGATTCTCCCAACGGTCACTTCGATGAGCGCCGATGCCTTGCGGGCCGTCCCCCGCTACTACCGGGAAGCTTCCCTTGCCTTGGGGGCGACGCAGTGGCAAACCATCTACAAGGTGGTCTTGCGCGCGGCAACGCCAGGCTTAATGACCGCGGTCGTCTTCGGCATGGCGCGGGCTTTCGGGGAAGCCTTAGCTGTACAAATGGTGATTGGGAATGCCGCACTGATGCCCAACAGCCTGGTCTCACCGTCGTCCACGCTGACGTCGGTCCTGACGACGGGAATCGGCAACACCGTCATGGGTTCGCTGCAAAATAATGCGCTGTGGTCCCTGGCACTGGTTCTGTTATTCATGTCATTGGTCTTTAACTTAATTATTCGCTTGATTGGTCGAAAGGGGCGCTTACAATAATGAATTCCAAAACGCAAAATAAGATTGCCATTGGCGGTCTCTACGGAATTGCCGGATTGGTCGTTCTGATTTTGTTAGCCCTGCTTGGCTACATCTTGGCCAGTGGGGTGCCACAGTTAAGCTGGCACTTCCTGACCGCACCGGGTAAGGCGTTCCTGAAGGGCGGGGGCGTTGGGATTCAGCTGTATAATTCCTTTTACCTGTTGATCCTGGCCATGCTGATTTCCTTTCCCATTGCCTTGGGCGCAGCCATTTATCTGTATGAATACGCCAAGGATAATTGGGTCACGACCACGATTCGAACGGCGATTGAAATTTTAAGCTCGCTGCCCTCCGTGGTTGTTGGGTTGTTTGGTTTCCTGTTCTTCGTGGTCAAGCTGCACCTGGGATTCTCCATTCTGTCCGGGGCCTTTGCCCTAACGTTTTTCAACCTACCGTTGCTGACGCGGAGCATTGAAGATTCCCTACGTACCATCAGCGACGTGCAGCGGGAAGGTGGCCTAGCGCTCGGCCTGTCACGGTGGGAAACCGTTACCCGGGTGATTTTACCCGCCGCGGTACCCAGTATCCTGACCGGGGTCATCCTGAGTGCCGGCCGGGTCTTCGGGGAAGCCGCTGCGTTGATCTACACGGCGGGCCAGAGCGCCCCAGCGTTGGACTTCACGGACTGGAATCCGTTTAACATTTCCAGTCCGCTGAACCCGATGCGGCCAGCAGAAACGTTAGCCGTCCACATTTGGAAAATTAATTCGGAAGGCATCATGCCGGACGCCAAGGCCATTTCATCCGGGTCATCGGCCGTCTTGGTGATTGCCATCCTACTATTTAACTTTGCGGCCCGTTACCTGGGCAAACGTTTGTATAAGCGCCTGACGTCGGCGTAGAGGAGGAAAGCCATGTTTGTGAATAACGATGTAAAAAATGCGATGGCCATGGAAGAGCGGCACGTGATTAAGCTCAGTGACCCGGACCATCCCGTCATTCTCTCCACGGAAGACCTCCACGTGTATTATGGCAAGAAGGAAGCCCTGTTTGAAGGCGACCTGGAGTTTGCCAGCAATCAAATCTCGGCCTTGATTGGGCCCTCCGGTTCGGGGAAATCGACCTACTTGCGGTCGTTGAACCGGATGAATGATCGGATCGCCACGGTGACGGGGAAAATCATGTACCGCGGCGTGGATATTAATCAGCCCAGCATTGACGTCTATGAGATGCGGCGCCGGGTGGGGATGGTCTTCCAACGACCCAACCCGTTTGCCAAGTCAATTTACGATAACATCGCTTTTGCTTTACGACTCCGGGGGGTAACCGGTAAACATAAGTTAGATGAAATCGTGGAGACATCGCTCAAGCAGGCGGCACTCTGGGACCAGGTCAAAGACGACCTGAACAAGAGTGCGCTGGCGCTTTCCGGTGGTCAGGCACAGCGGTTATGTATCGCCCGTGCCATTGCCATCAAGCCAGACATCCTATTATTGGATGAGCCAGCTAGTGCGTTGGATCCGGTGTCGACTGGGCAACTGGAAGACACGTTGTTGTCACTCAAGGAGCATTACACGATTATCATTGTGACCCACAACATGCAACAGGCCGCGCGGATCAGTGAGTATACGGCATTTTTCAATCAGGGGCGGGTGTTGGAGTACGACACCACGAGCCATATCTTTACCAATCCGTCGGTGCAGGTGACCAGTGATTACGTGTCGGGGAACTTCGGCTAAGAGGAGGAGAAATAATGAAAGAAGAAATTTTGACGACGCAGGATCTTCACTTATACTACGGTGACAAGGAAGCCTTGAAGGGCATCAATTTAAACTTTGATGAAAAGGGCATCACCGCGTTGATTGGGCCATCGGGATGTGGGAAGTCCACTTACCTGCGGACCCTCAACCGGATGAACGATTTGATTCCGAACGTCACGATTACCGGGACGATTAAGTTTAAGGGTGATGACCTGTACGCCCCCAGCGCCGACACGGTACAGATTCGTAAGGAAATCGGCATGGTGTTCCAGCAACCTAACCCGTTTCCTTTTTCCATCTACGACAACGTGATCTACGGACTGCGGATTGCCGGGGAAAAGGACAAGGAAAAGCTGGATGCCGTCGTTGAAAAGTCTTTGCGGCAGGCGGCCGTGTGGGATGAGGTCAAGGATCACCTGCATGAAAGTGCCCTGGCCCTTTCCGGTGGGCAACAGCAACGGGTCTGCATCGCACGGGTCCTGGCCGTTTCACCAGAAATCATCTTGCTAGATGAACCAACCAGTGCACTGGATCCCGTGTCCAGTAGCCAAATTGAAGCAACACTCTTGAATTTACGCCACGATTATACGATTATTATTGTGACCCATAACCTCCAGCAGGCGTCCCGAATTGCGGACCGGACCGCGTTTTTCATGAACGGGGAGCTGATTGAAGTGGATCAAACGAAGAATATTTTTATGAACCCAGCAAACAAGCAGACAGAAGACTACATTAGTGGTCGTTTCGGGTAAGGAGGCAGGATATGCGCAGATTATTTGATGATGAGTTAGCTGAATTAGATGCTGACTTTACTGAAATGGGGATGCTGGTCAGTGAAACGATTGAGCAGGCGGTGAGTTCCTTTACCAATCGGGATGCCGTTGCCGCGCAACAGATTATTGACCACGACCATAAGATTAACGAACGTGAAATTGCGTTGGAAAAGAAAACGTTTGAAATGATTGCCTTGTACCAACCCGTCACCACGGATCTCCGAGAAATCGTGACGATTTTGAAGGCCGTGTCGGAACTGGAACGGGCCGGGGATCACGCCCGAAACATTGCCCACGCCACGATTAAATTTGGCACGAAGCAAAAGATTCCCGTTTTAGAACAGCTACTGAACCAGATGGGGCTGATGACGACCCAGATGGTTAAGGATGTCTTGGCGGCGTACGTGGATAAGAACGACCACGAAGCGCGCAAGTTAGCCGATGTCGATCGGCAACTTGACCAGCTGAATCACCAGGTACGGGCCGATAGCTATGCCCAGATGCGTAGCGACCCCGCGTTTGAAACGGGCGCGTCCATTTACCTGAACGTGGCGCAGGACCTCAGTCGTATTGGGGATTACGTGACGAACGTGTGTGAATGGATTGTTTACCTGAAGTCTGGTCAAATCATCGAATTGAACACGGCGAGTCAGGATGGCGAAACGGCGTAATCCGTTGCGACCAGCACGAAAGCTTAATCTAAACTGAAGATTGATGAGAACGGCCACTGAAGACTTGCTTTCAGTGGCCGCTTTCGTTATTCTTGCCCTAGTGAGCCCGATAATTCTCGCAAGATTACTGGATTTACTAAGGTAATTTCGGATATGATAGAAGCACTTAACCGTAAGCCGTGCGTTGTACAGGCCTCCGGGAGAGTGAAAACGGTCCGGAACGCTGTGGGCGAACGCCCGGAGCCAAAGAGCGGTCTCCGCGCTTACTTTGAGCCATCAAGATGTCTCAAAGATATCAATTGCCTAATCGGCCTAGTTCGCCGATAAGGCAATTCCCACAGCTGAGACCATTTTCACTCTCCCTGCGGCTAACGTTGCTAACTCACAGCTAACGTGGTCGCCTAGCCGATTACTTAGTGGGCTGATAGAGAGTTTATTAGTTAATATATTTCAAATGTTTATGAGGTAAATTAAAAAGGAGTGTGTTCGCCTATGGCAGCAAAGAAACGTTTCGTCCGTTCCCGTACTAACCGCTTAGTTGGTGGGGTATTGGGCGGCATTGCAGAATATTTTGATTGGAACGCCAACCTTCTACGGTTGATCTACGTCTTGGTTTCACTCGCGATTCCCACCCATGGGGTCTTGGGCCTATTGGTCTACGTGGTTGTGATGACCTTTATGCCGCTGGATGATTCACAGCCAGCAACGCCTAACTTCCGGGATCTATTCCGGGGCGGGGGCCAACAGGAACCCGACCACGCCGGGCGTAAGGTGATTCATGACGTCACCGAACAGGACGTCAAGGATTCTCACAAGGACGGTGAGTAGGGTGCGGTTTTGGCCAAGAATTTTTGTGAATGCGTTAATCTTCCTGGCGTTAGCCGGCTTTTTCCAGAGCTCGCTGGCCGGGTCATTTCAAAATAGCTTCACCGTCTCCAGCGTCTGGATTGCCTTACTGGCAAGCTTCGTGCTAGCCCTGTTGAATGCGGTGGTTAAGCCGATTCTCTTCGTGCTGTCGCTGCCGATTACCATTCTGACTTTGGGCTTGTTCAGCATCGTGTTGAACGCCGCCATGCTGGAGCTGACCTCGGTATTTGTCGGTGCCAACTTTGCGTTCAGCTCGTTTGGCACGACTCTGATCATCGCGGTGATCATGTCGTTATGTAACGCGATTATCAGCGACCACTTTGCCCGAGGATAACTTGCTGCTACCGGTTTAATTTGGTGGGAGTTCCCACGGGAAAGTGCTAAAATTAAAGTAGTTTACTATGCAGTAAGGAGGAGCGCCCATGACAGAAAGTGTCACGGTTGCCGAACTCGTCAAAGCCAACCGCTTAGATGTGTATTCCGGCGAAGAAAATCTAGACCGTCAAATTACGACCAGTGATATTTCCCGGCCGGGATTGGAATTGACCGGTTATTTTAATTACTATCCAGCAAAACGGGTTCAGTTACTGGGAATCACCGAAACCTCGTTTGCAAAGGGCATGAGTCACAAAAAATTGCTCGATGTGATGCGGAAGATGTGTCAACCCGAGACACCCGCGTTTGTGATTTCCACGCAACTGGATCCCCCAGAAGAACTCAAGGAATCTGCTGCTGAAGCGGGGATTCCTATCTTAGGGACCAAGCTCACCACGTCGCGGGTTCTCAGTAACATGACCAACTTTTTGGAAGGCAAATTAGCCGAACGCCAATCCGTTCACGGGGTTCTCGTGGACATTTACGGGGTTGGGGTCATGATTACCGGTGACTCCGGTGTTGGGAAGAGTGAAACCGCGTTGGAACTGGTTAAACGGGGCCACCGGTTGATTGCCGATGACCGAGTTGAAGTGTACCAGCAGGATGAACAGACCCTAGTTGGGGCCGCCCCGGCCATTTTGAGCCATCTGCTTGAGATTCGGGGAATCGGGATCATTGACGTGATGAACCTCTTTGGTGCCGGTGCCGTTCGGAGTGAAACGGACATCGATTTGATTGTCCACCTGGAGCTCTGGAAGGACGACAACCACTTTGACCGTCTCGGCAATAATGATGAGACACAACGGTTCTTTGATGTCGTGGTGCCAAAAATCAGTATTCCCGTGAAGACTGGGCGTAACCTGGCAATTATCATTGAAGCCGCCGCCATGAACTTCCGGGCGCGGTCAATGGGCTATGATGCCACCAAAGTTTTTGATGAAAACTTAAAGCGCTTAATTAAGCAAAACGGAAATAAATCATAAGGGAGATGGGCGTTATCTTTTCACCTATTGTGGCGGCGCTGAACCCCATCGCCATTCACCTGGGACCGATTGCAGTCCACTGGTACGGCGTCATTATTGCGACCGGGGTCATCATTGCGGTGACCCTGGCGGTGCGTGAGGGTGACCGCCGGGGAATCAAGTCGGATGATATTTACGACATGATTCTCTGGGCATTGCCGGCCGCTTTGATTGCGGCTCGCGCTTATTACGTTATTTTTCAGTGGTCGTACTACCAGCACCATCCCGGTGAGATTATTGCGATTTGGGATGGGGGTATCGCCATCTACGGCTCACTGATTGGGGCCGGCCTGGTCGTGTACTTCTTCTGCCGTTCCCGGTTCATTCCGGTGTGGTTGATGCTGGACGTGGCCGCGCCGACCGTTATTCTGGGTCAAGCCATTGGTCGGTGGGGGAACTTTATGAATCAGGAAGCCTTTGGCCGCATCACTAGCCTGGCCTTCCTACAAGGCCTCCATCTGCCAAACTGGATCATCAATCAAATGTTGATCAACGGGGCTTACCGCCAACCCACCTACCTGTATGAGTCGACCTGGGATCTGATGGGCTTCGTCATTTTGATGAGCCTGCGTCACTATCCCAAGCTCTTCAAACAGGGCGAGGTCTTCCTGGGCTACGTGATGTGGTACTCGTTTGGCCGGTTCTTTATCGAAGGCATGCGGACGGATAGCCTGATGTTGTTGGGCGTCATCCGAGTGTCACAGTTGTTGTCGATCATCTTATTTGTGGGTGCCCTGATTCTCTGGGTATCCCGGCGACGGGCGGCCACGCCACCAATCGCTTACCTCGACGGAAATCCGTTTCAAGAAAAAACTAATCTTTCTAAATAAGGAGAATCCATTACTATGTCAGAGAAAATTGCAGTACTCGGTGCCGGTTCATGGGGATCAATCTTAGCGAGCGTTTTGGACGAAAATGGTCATGACGTCCGCCTCTGGTCGTACAATCCCAAACAAGTTGAGGAATTAAACCAGCAGCATACGAACACGCATTACATTAAGGACTTTACTTTCTCTCCGTCGTTAGTGGCTTACTCCGATTTGGCGAGCGCCCTGGACGGCGTGGACGCCATTTTGTTTGTTGTTCCCACCAAGGCCATTCGTTCCGTGGCGGGTCAGGTTGCTGAAATTTTAAAGGCTAAGAACTTACAACCTGAACTGATTCATGCCAGCAAAGGGATTGAACAGAAGACTTACAAGCGGTTGTCACAAGTGCTGGAGGAAGAGATTCCCGCAGCTAACCGCAAGGCCGTGACCGTCTTGTCTGGCCCAAGTCATGCAGAAGACGTTGCCCGCAAGGATATTACCTTGGTAACGGCCGCTAGTGTGAGCCCTGACGCGGCTAAATACGTGCAGAAACTGTTCATGACGCCATACTTCCGGGTTTACACGAACCCTGATATTATTGGGGTCGAAATTGGTGCCGCACTGAAGAACATCATTGCTTTGGGTGCCGGGGCTTTACACGGTTTAGGCTACGGCGACAACGCCAAGGCTGCCTTGATGACCCGGGGGCTGGCCGAAATTTCTCGGTTGGGGACCTCCTTTGGCGCCGACCCAATGACTTTCATTGGGCTGTCCGGTGTCGGTGATATTATCGTGACCGCCACGAGTTCTAATTCACGGAACTGGCGGGCCGGCGATGAGCTGGGTCGCGGTGAGGCGTTGGATGACGTCATCAACCATATGGGCATGGTCATCGAAGGCTTGGCAACGACTAAGGCCGCTTACGAACTTTCTCGTGAGCGCGGCGTTTCCATGCCGATCACGGAAGCTATCTATCAGGTTATTTATGAAGGCAAGGACATTCGCGCCGCCATCTCTGATTTGATGCAACGCGAGGGTCGGTCTGAATTTTAAAAATTTCTGGGGATACGAGGAAGGATCTTATTACTATGAGAAAAGTTAGAAAAGCAGTGATTCCAGCGGCGGGTTTGGGAACCCGCTTCTTACCTGCAACCAAAGCGTTAGCGAAGGAAATGTTACCCATCGTGGACAAGCCAACGATTCAATTCATCGTTGAGGAGGCCCACAAGTCTGGCATTGAAGATATCGTGATCGTGGATGGCAAGTCTAAGCGCTCGATTGAAGATCACTTTGATTCCAACCCGGAATTGGAAGCGAATTTGGAAGCCAAGCATAAGGACGACCTGTTGCGTCAGGTTCAAGAAACCACGGGCATGAATCTCTACTTTATTCGCCAACCCTATCCACGGGGCTTGGGGGATGCCGTATTGACGGCCAAGGCCTTCATCGGCGACGAACCCTTCGTGGTGATGTTGGGTGACGACATGACCGACAGCAAGGTACCCTTGACCAAGCAATTGATCGACCGGTATGAAGAAACCGGTGCCTCCACGCTGGCGGTTATGCGGGTACCCCACAAGGACACGGCGAAGTATGGCGTGATTAATCCTTCCGAGGAAACGGCGCCAGGACTGTACAACGTCACGAATTTTGTGGAAAAGCCCCAACCGGACGAGGCACCTAGTGACTTGGCCATTATTGGCCGGTACCTGTTCACCCCAGAAATTTTTGAAGCCCTGGAGAACACGCCAGTTGGCTTGGGCAATGAACTGCAATTAACGGATGCCATTGATAATCTAAACAAGACCCAACGCGTGTTTGCCCATGAGTATACGGGCAAGCGGTTTGACGTCGGCAATAAATTCGGCTGGATTCAAACCAACATCGAATATGGCTTGAACCATCCAGAAACCAAGGACCAACTCCGGGCCTACATTAAAGAGTTGGGCGCCAAGCTGGCTAAGGCCGACGAGAAGGCACCCAAGTCGAAATAGGTGACAAGCTTACTTTTTAATAGTAAAGTAGGCTCTATCATCAAGGCAAGAGTGGAAGGGAGCGTTACGCTTGAAGAATTATGATGTGATTGTAATCGGCGCCGGCCCCGGTGGGATGACCGGAGCGCTGTACGCCTCACGAGCCAACTTATCCGTTTTAATGTTGGATCGCGGCATCTATGGGGGTCAAATGAACAACACGGCTGCCATTGAAAACTATCCTGGGTTCAAGTCCGTTCTCGGACCCGACCTGGCCAAGGACATGTACGAAGGCTCGACCCAATTTGGGGCTGAGTTTGCATACGGTAGCGTTGAAGCCATTGAAGACCATGGCGACCACAAGGTGGTTAAGACTGACGACGGTGACTACGCTGCGAAGGCAGTCATCATCGGTTCCGGTTCCGAATACAAGAAGCTGGGCGTGCCTGGCGAGGATAAATTCGGTGGCCGGGGTGTTTCCTACTGCGCGGTCTGCGACGGGGCGTTCTTTAAGAACCGCGAAGTTGCTGTTATCGGTGGCGGGGATTCCGCTGTTGAAGAAAGCATCTACCTCTCTGGTTTAGCTTCCAAGGTCACGGTTTACGTTCGGCGTGACCAGTTGCGGGCCCAAAAGGTTATCCAGGACCGGGCATTTGCCAACGACAAGATCGAATTCGTTTGGAACACCAGCGTGACCGAAGTGTTGGGTGACGACATGAAGGTGACCGGTGTGGCCACGAAGAACAACGTGACGGGTGAAACCGGCGAAAAGGCTGTGAGTGGGGTCTTCATTTACGTGGGGAACTTACCAATGACCGCTCCTTTCAAGGACCTGGGCATCACGGACGACGCTGGTTGGATCAAGACCGACGAACACATGCGGACGGCCGTCCCTGGTATCTTTGCTATCGGCGATGTGCGGCAAAAAGATTTGCGGCAGATCACGACGGCGGTCGGTGATGGCGGTATCGCGGGCCAAGAAGCCTTCAGTTTCATCGAAGACTTAAAGGCCGCTGCAACTAAATAAGGTTTGAATGGAAACGGGAACGCCTTTGCGGGTGAGTCCCGTTTTTTATTTAATCAGATTTAGTGAATTGAAACCGAAAAGAGTGGTAAGCTAACTTTAGAATATGTTGGGGACCACTCCAACGGCAATCACTAACTTGAGGGAGTTGAAGGGAACTATGGGCATGAATCAATTTTTGCAAAGCTTGAGTGACTTGGAAACGATCGACCGGGCACCGGGATACTTTAAATTTGAGCAACACTCCGTGGCCGCACACTCGTTTAAAGTGGCGGAAGTCGCGCAATTCTTAGGCGACGTGGAAGAGCAAGCTGGGCATGAGATCAACTGGCGCTTGTTGTACGAGAAGGCCTTGAATCACGATTACACCGAGCGGTTTATTGGCGACATCAAGACGCCCGTGAAGTACGCGACACCGCAGTTGCGTCAGATGCTAGCCGACGTGGAAACGTCGTTGACGGCCAACTTCATTCAAAATGAAATTCCCGAACAGTTCCAGGCCGCCTACACCCGCCGCTTAGGTGAGGGGAAGGACGACACGCTGGAAGGCCAGATTCTTTCCGTGGCCGACAAGGTGGACTTGCTGTACGAATCCTTTGGCGAAATTCAAAAGGGTAATCCGGAACCCGTCTTCACCGAAATTTACCGGGAAAGTCTGAGCACAATTTTGACATTCAATCAGATGGCCTGCGTCCAGTATTTCTTGGCCGAAGTGTTGCCAGAAATGTTGGCGGCAGACTTTAGTGACCGGCAGAAGTTGGCACAGTTGACGGATAAATTACTGGAGGATAACGCCCAATGAAATTAGCAGGAGTTTGGAATCAACGACTGGACGGCGCCAGTGTGCGGCCGTTAACGCATGACGATGACGCGCTGATCTACCAATTTCAGGCCAGTCATCCGGCATACTTTGCCCACTTCCAGGACCATCCCGTGACGCGGCAGGAGGCCATTCAAGACGTGACGGACATTCCGCTGAACGCACAGCCGGAGCAGAAGGCCTACCTAGGAATTTTTCAGGATGGCGAGTTGCAGGTACTGGTCGATCTGATTATCGATTACCCACTGCCAAGTCTGGTCTGGCTAGGCATGTGGCTACCAGCTAAGACGGTCACCACGGAACAGTCCGCGGCCTTTTATGCGAGCTTGGTCGAGACGTTGAAAGCCGCGGGGGCAGTTCAGCTCCAGTTGAGTGTCTTCATGGGCGACCGGCAAATGAAACAGTTCTGGGAAGACCGCGGGTTAGCTGCGATGCAGACGACCGCGCTCGTAAAAGGGGAACGGGTCGCCAACGTGACGATTTACCAGGATAAATTTTAAGCAGGTCGCCAAGCTGGCGAAAGTATGTTCGGTATGGTAAAATATTTTAGCGTAATGAGTTTGGATTTACGTCCAGACTCTTTTTGCGATTGCAGGCATTTCTGTCAGTCTGGCAGGGTCTGACAACGAACGAGACTGTGGCGTGGCGTCGAGGAAAGTGGGACTGGGAACAGACCAGACTTTCAGCCAGCGCAGTGAAAATAACAGTAGCAGGGAGGTTACCATTCATGATCGATCGACAAACGGACCGTAAGTTTGATTTGGTGTCCAAGTATCAACCTACCGGGGATCAGCCCGAGGCCATTAGCAAGTTGACCCAGGGAATCGAGGCTGGTGAAAAGGCCCAGATTCTGTTGGGGGCCACCGGGACCGGTAAGACGTTTACCATTTCTAACGTGATTAAAAATGTGAACAAACCGACACTGGTGTTGTCCCACAACAAAACGTTAGCGGGCCAGCTCTACGGGGAATTCAAACAGTTCTTCCCCAACAACGCGGTGGAATACTTTGTTAGTTATTATGATTATTATCAACCGGAAGCTTACGTACCCTCGAGTGATACCTATATCGAAAAGGATTCGTCCATTAATGATGAAATCGATAAACTCCGGCACTCGGCCACGAGTTCGTTATTGGAACGCAACGACGTGATTGTCGTGGCTTCCGTATCGTCTATCTTTGGGTTGGGTGATCCGACCGAGTACAAGAACCACGTGGTTTCCTTGCGGGTCGGCCAAGAGATTGAACGGGACGCCCTGTTACGTAAATTAGTGAATATTCAATTTGAACGCAACGACTACGACTTCCAGCGGGGCCGGTTCCGGGTTCACGGGGATGTCGTTGAGATCTTCCCAGCGTCCCGGGACGAACGGGCGCTACGAATCGAGTTCTTTGGCGATGAGATCGACCGGATTCGTGAGGTGGATGCCCTGACTGGTGAAATCGTGGGCGACCGCGAACACGTGGCCATCTTCCCGGCAACCCACTTTATGACCAACGATGACATCATGGCGAAGGCCACGGCGGGCATCGAAGGCGAGCTCAAGGACCGAGTCGCGGAGTTGGAAAACGGTGGGAAATTGTTGGAGGCCCAACGGCTGAAGCAACGGACCACGTATGACCTCGAAATGATGCGGGAAATGGGCTACACCAGTGGGATTGAAAACTACTCACGCTGGATGGACGGTCGTAAGGAAGGGGAGCCGCCTTACACGTTATTAGACTTCTTCCCCAAGGACTTCTTGATGGTCGTCGACGAGTCTCACGTGACCATGCCCCAAGTGCGGGGGATGTACAACGGGGACCGTGCCCGGAAGCAACAGCTGGTAGACTACGGCTTCCGGCTGCCAAGCGCGCTGGATAACCGACCACTGAAACTCAACGAAGTGGAACAGCACATCAACCAGGTCGTTTACATGTCAGCCACGCCAGGCCCTTATGAACAAGCGCAGACCGACCACGTCGTGCAACAGATCATTCGGCCAACCGGTTTGTTGGACCCGACGATTGAGGTGCGGCCAATCATGGGGCAAATGGATGACCTGGTGGGTGAAATCAACGCGCGGGTTGAGAAGAACGAGCGGACATTTGTGACGACCTTGACTAAGAAGATGTCTGAAGACCTGACGGATTACCTGAAGGATCTGGGCATCAAGGTGGCCTATTTACACTCGGACATCAAGACGCTGGAACGGACCGAAATCATGCGGGACCTGCGACTGGGTAAGTACGACGTGTTAGTCGGCATCAACCTGTTGCGGGAAGGCATCGATATCCCAGAAGTTTCGCTGATTGCGATTTTGGATGCCGACAAGGAAGGTTTCTTGCGTAACGAACGGTCGCTGATTCAAACGATTGGCCGGGCCGCGCGGAACTCCCACGGGCACGTTATTTTGTATGCCGATAAGGTGACGGAATCCATGCAGGCCGCGATGGATGAGACGGCTCGGCGGCGGAAAGTTCAGATTGCATATAACAAGAAGCATGGGATTACCCCAACCACCATTATTAAACCAATTCGTGACTTGATTGCGGTCACGAAGAAAAACGATAACGCTGACGAGAAGGATGACTTCGTGGCCAGCGACTTTGAAGATATGACCAAGGAAGATCAAGAAAAACTGATTGTTCGGTTGGAAGACGAGATGCGTGCCGCTGCTAAGAAGCTCGACTTTGAGCAAGCCGCATCGTTACGGGATACCATCATGGACATGAAGACTGAGATCGGTGATTAGGTTAGTGAGGAGATTTCAATTTGGCAAACGATAAAATCGTGATTCACGGGGCGCGGGCCCATAACTTAAAGGATATTGACGTGACGATTCCTAAGAATAAATTGGTCGTCATCAGTGGCCTTTCCGGTTCCGGGAAGAGTTCATTGGCGTTTGACACCCTGTACGCGGAAGGCCAACGTCGTTACGTTGAGAGTCTGTCATCGTATGCTCGGCAATTTCTGGGACAGATGGATAAACCAGACGTTGATTCCATTGATGGGCTCAGCCCGGCCATTTCCATTGACCAAAAGACGACCTCAAAGAACCCGCGGTCGACGGTCGGGACGGTTACCGAAATCAATGACTACCTGCGCCTGCTGTGGGCTCGGGTCGGGACGCCTATCTGTCCCAACGACGGTACTAAGATTACCAGCCAGAGTGTTGAGCAGATGGTCGACCAAGTCCTGGCCTTGCCTGAACGGACGAAGATGCAAATTTTATCACCCATCGTCCGGGGTAAGAAGGGGCAGCATAAGAAGATCTTTGAAAAGATTCAACGCGAAGGCTTCGTGCGGGTGCGGGTAGATGGTGGAACCATGGACCTGTCCGAAGTCCCAGAACTGAACAAGAATCAAAACCACGATATCGCCATCGTCATCGACCGGGTCGTAGTCAAGAAGGGGATTCGTTCCCGCCTGTTTGACTCATTCGAAGCCGCTCTGCGACTAAGTGGCGGCTATGCCATTGCCGACCTGATTGATGGTGAGCCGATGATTTTCTCTGAACATTACGCCTGCCCGGTCTGTGGGTTTACGGTGGGGGAACTCGAACCCCGGCTGTTCTCCTTTAACGCACCATTTGGGGCCTGCCCAGACTGTGATGGGTTAGGGGTCAAGCTGGAGGTCGACCTGGATCTGGTCGTTCCCGACAGAACCAAGACACTGCGCGAAGGTGCCTTGGAACCCTGGAATCCCATCAGCTCACAGTACTATCCAGCCTTGCTGGAACAGGCCTGTGACGCTTTTGGTGTGGACATGGATACCCCATTTGAAAAGCTCTCCAAGAACGACCAAGCCCTGGTGCTCTACGGATCACAAGGTAAGGAATTCCATTTCCATTACGAAAATGATTTTGGTGGCGTGCGTGACGTGGATGTTGCATTTGAAGGGGTCATCCCGAACATCGACCGGCGTTACCACGAAACCAACAGCGACTTCACCCGTGATGTGATGCGCAAGTACATGACCGAATTAACTTGTCAGACCTGCCACGGCTTCCGGTTGAACCGCCAAGCCTTGAGTGTCAGAATCAATCACCAACACATTGGTGAGGTCTCTGATTTACCCGTTGAAAAGGAATTGGCCTTCTTCCAAGACCTGTCCTTTGGGGAACAGGACCAAGTCATCGCGCAACCCATCCTGAAGGAAATTCGGGACCGGTTGACGTTCTTACGGAACGTGGGGTTGGACTACCTCACGCTCAGTCGTTCGGCGCGGACCCTGTCCGGTGGGGAAGCCCAACGAATTCGGTTGGCTACACAAATCGGGTCAAACCTGTCCGGGGTGCTCTACATCTTAGACGAACCCTCAATTGGGCTGCACCAACGAGATAACGACCGGCTGATTGCCTCCCTCAAGCAAATGCGTGATTTGGGGAATACCCTGATTGTTGTTGAGCATGATGAGGATACCATGCGCGCTGCCGATTACATCGTGGATATTGGTCCCGGTGCCGGTGAAAACGGGGGCCACGTGATGGCTGCCGGGACACCTAAGCAGGTCATGCGCTCACGGAAATCGTTGACGGGTCAGTACTTGGCTGGCAAACAGTACATTCCGGTACCTTTGGAACGGCGCGCTGGTAATGGGAAGTCAATCGAAATTACGGGTGCGGCGGAGAACAATCTGAAGGACATCACGGTCGACTTCCCATTGGGTGAATTCGTCGTGGTGACCGGGGTGTCTGGTTCCGGGAAGTCCACGCTGGTCAACACGATTTTGAAACGGGCCCTGGCACAGAAGCTGAATCACAACTCCGAGAAGCCTGGTAAGTACAAGGGCATCGCCGGCGTTAAAAACATTGAGCGCCTGGTGGATATCGACCAGAGTCCCATTGGTCGGACACCCCGGAGTAACCCGGCAACCTATACCGGGGTCTTTGACGACGTGCGGACGCTCTTCGCGCAGACCAACGATGCCAAGCTGCGGGGCTATCAGAAGGGGCGGTTCAGTTTCAACACCAAGGGTGGTCGGTGTGAAGCCTGCCACGGTGATGGGATCTTAAAGATTGAAATGAACTTCTTGCCCGACGTCTACGTGCCTTGTGAGGTTTGTCATGGGACGCGGTACAATTCCGAAACGCTGGAAGTCGAATACAAGGGGAAGAATATCTCTGACGTCTTGAACATGACCGTCAGTGAAGCTCTCAAGTTCTTCGACGCCATTCCTAAGATTACCCGGAAGCTGCAGACGATTCAGGACGTTGGTTTGGGTTACGTTAAATTAGGCCAACCCGCCACCACGTTGTCTGGTGGGGAAGCCCAACGGATGAAGTTAGCCTCCGAACTGCACAAGCAGCAAAATGGGAAGAACTTCTACATCCTGGACGAACCGACGACTGGGTTGCATAGCGATGATATCAAACGCCTGTTAGTTGTGCTTCATCGCCTGGTCGACAAGGGCAACACGGTGTTGGTTATCGAACATAACCTGGACGTGATCAAGACGGCTGATCACCTGATCGACCTGGGTCCTGAAGGTGGGGAAGCCGGTGGTAACGTGGTTGCGACCGGAACGCCCGAAGAACTGGCTGAGGTCAGCGAGAGTTATACGGGTCAATACCTGAAGCCGGTGTTGGAACGGGATACTGCCCGGACTAAAGAGGATCAAGCTTAACGAAATGCCAATTAGTAGCAGCGAGTGCCCACGTCTTTGTGCGCGGTGCTTGCTGCTTTTTTGATTCGGTCGGTTAGTCATCAAAATGTTACAAAATGGGGTAACGTTGACCGTTCACGGTTTGTCCGGCGTGTAGGTGCGGGTAGAACTTGTCGACGGACTGAAAAACCAGTACAATGATTGAAAGCCGGTCGCCACTTGACCGGAATTGTGAGGAGATGCAGACTATGTTTAATATGAATCGATCCCGTTGGGGTTTTGACTGGGGCGAGTTCATTCTCGGTATTCTATTCATCGTTGCCGCGTTTGGCTTAATGCGCTCACCTAAGATCGGGCTAACCGGATTAGCCATTATTTTTGCCTTCATGGCACTACTGAGTGGGTTGACCACGATTGCGGGTTATAAAAAATTGCATGATGCAACCGGCTTACGGGCTAACTTTGCGTTAGTTTTTGGTGTCCTGGATATTCTGATTGCGGTGGTGTTCTTCTTTGATATGAACAGTGCCATCGTCACGTTGGGTTACTTATTTGCCCTGTGGTTTATTTTTGACTCCATTGAACGGTTGCTGGTCGCCAGTCACCTCCGGAGCTTCGGGGGCGTTTGGTTCTGGCTGTCGGTCGTGTTAGATGTCGTAACCTTAATCGTCGGCATCATGCTCTTCATTCACCCGATTGCTGCCGCCTTGTCCCTGAACGTATTGATTGCGTTCTTCTTTGCGGTCTTTGGTGTGAACGCGATTTGGATTGCCATTGCGCGCAGTCGTTCCTAATCATAGTGAAGTCGGTAAACGGAAATCGTTTGCCGGCTTTTCTTTTACACTGATTGGCAAAATAGTTGCGCCCAATCACGGGTCGGCTATACTGAAAGAAGTTACATACCTACGGGGGTATCACGAAAGGAGCTTGGATATGAAAATTGTGATTGTTGGGGGCGTGGCCGGTGGTATGGCTGCTGCTGCGCGATTACGTCGGTTAGATGAGACGGCAGAAATCGTGGTGCTGGAACAGGGGACCTACGTGTCGTACGCCACCTGTGGCTTACCATTTTATTTGTCCGGTGAAATCAGTGACCGGGAAGATCTGCTGGTGCAAACGCCCGCCAAGTTACGGCAACGATTCGCTATCGACGTGCGGACGAACCATCGGGTGACGGCCGTTAATCCAGCACAACATACGGTGACCGTGGTCAGCTCGGGACAAGAGACGGTCGAAGCCTATGACCGACTGATTTTGGCGCCCGGAGCCGTGCCAGTCGTGCCCGAGTTAGCCGGGTTGACCGCCGCGAAGAATGTCTGGGTTTTGCGCAATATTCCCGATGTAGACCAAATCATGGCGCAGCTCAACGACACGGCCGCCCAGCGCGTCACGTTGGTGGGTGGCGGCTTTATTGGCCTGGAAATGGCCGAGGCCTTGCGTCAACGGGGCTTGACCGTGACCATCGTGGAACAGCACCAGCACCTCTTGCCACCGTTGGATGAAGAAATGGCAGCCGGCGTTCAGCAGGCACTCGTTGCCCATGATGTCCGGGTCATCACCGGCCACGCGGTCCAGGAGTTTCGCCACGCGGGCCGAATATTGGTCTTGGATGACGAGACCGAACTGCAAACGGACCTGACGTTGCTGACGGTCGGTGTGCGACCGGCCACGGACTTCCTTGCCAGCAGCGGCATCACCTTGGGCGACCACGGCGGCATCGTGGTTGACGAGTATTATCAAACCAGTGCGGCTGACGTTTATGCGGTGGGGGATGCCATTCTGGTCAAGCAACAACTGACCGGGCAAGACGCGCTCATTTCGTTAGCGTCGCCGGCCAATCGGCAGGGCCGCCAGGTAGCGGATAACGTGGCCGGCCATCCCCGGCGGAACCGCGGAAGCATCGGCACGGCCATCGTGCGGGTGTTCGATCAGACTGCGGCAATGACCGGGTTGAACGAAGCCGACCTACGCAATCAAGGCGTGCCGTTTCGGGCGGTTCACGTGCGAGAAGACAATCACGCCAGCTATTTTCCCGGTAGCCAGTCCCTCTTATTAAAGCTCCTCTTTGCCCCGGATAGCGGCGAAATTTACGGCGCACAGGGGGTGGGGCCGGATGGGGTTGACAAGCGCATCGACGTTTTGGCCACGGCCATTAAGGGACACCTGACGGTCGCAGACCTACCGGAGTTGGAATTGTCCTATGCGCCACCGTTTGGCTCCGCCAAGGACCCCGTGAACCTGCTGGGGTACGCCGCGTTAAACGTGGTTGAGGGTTTCAGCGATAACATTCAGTGGTCTGCGCTCAAGGAAAATGAGGTGGCCGGCCGCCAGCTGATCGACGTGCGAAATCCGGATGAATTGGCGCAGGGGTATTTCCCGGACTCGCGGAACATTCCACTCGACCAGTTGCGTGACCGGTTAGGGGAATTAGATCCGCAGCAGGCATACATTGTCAGCTGCCAGAGCGGCCACCGGAGTTACGTGGCCGAACGCATTTTGAAGCAGCAGGGGTTTGACGTGGTTAATTTGGATGGGGGCTTTTCGCTGTATCACACAGTCCGGCCAGACGAGCTCCTATACGACTAACTGAAAATCAGACGGTGTGCTTCCGTTCCCGGCGGCGGACTCAAGGCGCCCTGCTGTGGGGTCGGTTCCAGCCGAAGGGCGGGCTTCCACCTCAACTTTGAGCCTGAGAGGCGGTCTCAAAGGTTGCCCCGTGGAACTAGGCTGGGAAAGAACCCCAGCCAAGTCCACCGACACAGCTGGGCACCTTGGCCCGCCTCTGGTCACTCACACTGGCCGAGTCATTTTCGGTGGTCGTCGGAAGGGGTGGACTGGTATGGTTAGCCGAAGATTCTAGAATGGCATATCGTAGCCCCAGCAACGGTGAATCTCAGTCTTAATGCGTTAGGAAAGATAGTTTAAAAACACGAGGCAGGACCGCCGTCCTGCCTCGTGTTTTAAGTTGCCCCAAGTAATCGTAGAGATGTTGTCGCTCTGACCTTAGCTTAAGCCACAACCACCCACCCCGCTCATGAAAAGCCGGTAAGTTTCCAAAAAACGGTGAATTTAAGAGAATCGTTAGGAAAAGACACACCCGGTGTGTTATACTGCATAAAGATTGTTTTCGAAAAGGAGCAAAGGAGAGCCATGACAGAAGATATTCGCCTGGTCATTATCACCGGGATGAGTGGGGCCGGCAAGACCGTCGCCATGCAAAGCTTTGAAGATTTAGGCTACTTTTGTATTGATAACATGCCGCCTTCGTTGCTGCCGAAATTTTGGGACCTGGTTCGCGAGTCGGGGAAGCTGTCCAAGATTGCGTTAGTGATTGACCTGCGTTCACGAGCATTTTATGACGAAATTGTCCGGATGCTGAACGATGTGGCGGTTCATGGGACCATGAATGCCCAGGTACTTTTCCTGGATGCCTCGGATGAGGAGCTGGTATCCCGTTATAAGGAGACCCGTCGTTCCCACCCATTAGCGCGGAATGGCCGCGTGATGGAAGGGATTCAGCGCGAGCGGACCTTGCTCGCCCCCATTCGGCAGGCAGCACAGTTGGTCATTGATACTACGAAATTAAGCCCGCGGAAGTTGCGGGAAGAAATTTTTCATAACTACGAAACGGAAACCACCCACACATTTCACATCGAGATCATGTCGTTTGGCTTTAAATACGGCCTGCCCATCGATGCGGATATCGTGATGGACGTCCGGTTCTTACCGAATCCGTACTACCTGCCCGAGCTGCGGGAGCAAACCGGGCTGGATCAACCGGTCTATGATTACGTGATGAGTCAACCGCAAACGGAAGACTTCTATCAGCGGTTCGTGGGCCTGTTGACGTCCATTGTGCCCGGCTATAAAAAAGAGGGCAAGTCGAGCCTGACGATTGCGATTGGCTGTACCGGTGGGCAACACCGCTCGGTCGCCTTGACGCAACGCATTGGCAAGACCCTCGGGGACACGTACCCCGTACACGTCACCCATCGGGATATTAACAAACGAAAGGAGTCCGCTAATCGATCATGAGAGACCTAACAAACAGCCGCCGGCCCAAGATTGTGGTCATTGGCGGGGGCACGGGGCTACCGGTCATCTTGAGCAACTTACGCGATCAAGATGTCGATATCACGGCAGTCGTCACCGTTGCTGATGACGGGGGTTCCTCCGGCATCATCCGGCATTATGTCAACGTTGTGCCGCCTGGAGATATCCGCAACGTCATGGTGGCGTTGGCGGAAGTCCCAGACATTTATAAAGACTTATTCCAGTACCGGTTTGAAACGACGGATGATTTCTTTGCGGGTCACGCCATTGGCAATCTCATCATTGCCGCCCTGTCAGAAATGCGGGGGGGTATTTTTGATGCCGTGCAGGAGTTATCGCAACTGATGCGGGTCAACGGCCACATTTACCCAGCCGCCAACGAACCGCTGGAACTACATGCACAGTTCGCTGACGGCAGCACGCTCAGCGGGGAGTCGGAAATCACGGCCGCCCATAAGCTGATCAAGCGGGTCTGGGTCGAAACCAGTGACCATCATGACCAGCCGCAAGCCGTGCAGCCCGTGATCGATGCCATCATGAACGCTGATCAAATCGTGTTAGGGCCCGGGAGCCTATTTACCAGCATCCTGCCCAACCTGATGATCAAGAGCGTGGGGGATGCCGTGCGGGAAAGTTCTGCCGAAGTCGTCTACATCTGCAATATCATGACGCAGAAGGGCGAAACGGAAAACTTTACCGACGCCGATCACGTGCGTGTGCTGAATGAACATTTAAACGCAAACTTTATTGATACCGTATTGGTCAACACCCGTAAGGTGCCCGACCAGTACATTGATTACCAACGTTGGGATGAAATGTCTCAACCCGTTCGGCATGATTTTCAGGGACTCCGCGATCAGGGGTGCCGGGTCATTTCGACCGACTTTTTACAATTACGCGATAACGGGGCGTTCCACAACGGGCAAGAGGTCGTTCATGAACTCTTGAACCTGATTGGGCAGCCGCGCTATCGAATGAAACGGAGGCCTTAACGGTGTCATACGCCAGTGAAGTCAAGAAAGAATTAACCACCCTGGAGGTCCACCGGGACAACGCTAAAGCCGAATTGGTCGCGTTGATCCGGATGAACGGTGCCTTAGGGCTCGCGAACCACCACTTTGTCTTGAACGTCCAAACGGAAAATCCCGCGATTGCCCGACGGATGTACCAGTTGCTCAAACAGTTCTACGATTTGGAAAGTGAACTGTTGGTTCGGCGTAAGATGAAATTAAAGAAAAATAACTTGTACATTGTGCGGGTCAAGACTGGCGTCACGGAAGTCCTATCCGACCTGGGCATCTTTGACGGCATGCAACTACTAGAGTCCGTACCCGATGACATTTTAAATGATGACATGCGGGTGCGCTCATACCTCCGCGGGGCCTTCCTCGCCGGCGGTTCCGTCAATAATCCCGAGACCAGCCGGTACCATTTGGAAATTTACTCACTATATGAGGAACATAACCAGATGATTGCGGAGATGATGAACCGTTACGACCTCAATGCGCGGACCATCGTGCGGCGGAGTGGGTACATCACCTACCTGAAGGGGGCCGAAAAGATTGCCGACTTCCTGTCACTGATTGGGGCGACGACGGCCATGCTGCGGTTCGAAGACGTCCGGATCATGCGCGACATGCGTAACTCGGTCAACCGCCTGGTCAACTGTGAGAACGCCAACATGGACAAGGTGGCCAACGCCTCGACCCGCCAACTCGATAACATTCAGTTCATCGATGCGACGGTCGGCTTGGGCCAACTGCCCACGAAGCTGCGGGAAGTTGCCGAGGCTCGGATGGCGCACCAGGAAGTCAGCTTGAAGGAGCTCGGCGACCTGGTACCCGGCGGTCCGATTTCCAAGTCAGGAATCAATCACCGGTTACGTAAAATTAATGATTATGCCAAACAGCTGCGCGAAGAAGCGACGGCTTAGGCAGTATGAAGAGGAGTCTGGAGCTATTTCCGGGCTCTTTTTTTGGCCAATTTTACGCTGGAAAAAATGCGCGCAAAAAAATAGCACCGGCCCCGGGGGTCAGTGCTATCGTTAAAACAAGTTTACTTCTTTTGTTCACTACTATTGGTCATGATGTGGTCGATCAAACCATAATCGACGGCTTCTTGAGCACTCAAGTAGTTGTCCCGTTCAGTATCTTGATTCAGACGTTCAACGGGTTGGCCAGAGTTGTCAGCCAAAATCTTGTTGATCAATTGACGCGTCTTCAAGATTTCGCGAGCAGCGATTTCAATTTCAGTTTGTTGGCCTTGGGCACCACCGGATGGTTGGTGAATCATCACTTGGGCGTGAGGCAAAGCAAACCGCTTGCCCTTGGTCCCGGATGAAGCCAAGACACTGGCCATGGAAGCTGCCATCCCCAACGTAATGGTTTGCACGTCGGATTGGATGAAGTTCATGGTATCGTAAATGGCTAAGCCGGAAGAGACGACCCCACCTGGTGAGTTGATGTAAAGTGAAATGTCCTTAGTGGAGTCTTGGGCATCCAAGAAGAGCAACTGCGCAATGATGGCGTTTGCCATGTCATCTTCGATTGGACCAGACAACATAATGATCCGGTCTTTTAAGAGTCGTGAATAGATATCATAGGCCCGTTCGCCACGGGATGATTGTTCGATAACTGTTGGTACTAAATTCATGACAAGATAGCCTCCCTTATTAACAATTAAATGGCTAGCGTTTTGCTAACATGTTGTTAGTGTACCGCTATGGTCAGAGTAGGTCAAACGAAAAGACTCGCTGAGGAACCCTGAACCTTTTGACTAAAACTATCATAACAGAGTTTGGCCAAACGTCACGTATTCTGTCAGTCAATCGGAAGAGTGCTAACGACGCTAAGCCTGAGTATTCAGTCAGTTACGACCACTTACGCCGGTTAAATAACCAGTTGCGACCAGTCTATTTATTTTTCAATTGGGATATGGTTTACTAAGAACAACGAAAGGGGGTGGCAGATTGAAAATTCACGTGGAAATTGACGACACGGTGACCGAGCCCGAGGTGACGATTCGCGCGGCGGCCAATACCGACCTCAGCCAACTGATGGCAGCACTCACTACTGTCGAGACGACGCCCAAGCGGCTGACCCTGCGACAACGGGGCCAGAGCGTCCAGGTGGCCGTGGCGGATATTCTCTTCTTAGAGGCCGCTGATCACCAGGTCATGGTCCACACGGCCGACGCGGTCTTCGTGACCCGGCAACCGCTGTATGAATTGGCCGAGAGCCTACCGGTGACTTTCCAACGGATTTCCAAATCAGCCATCCTCAATCGCAATCAGATCTTGTCGCTGACCAAGTCGGTGACCGGAAATTTGGTTCGGTTTCAACAATCGCATAAACAAATTTACGTGTCGCGCCGGTATTACAAGGCGTTGAAGGACGCATTAGAGGAAAAGGGGTAAGCGTTATGCATCGAAATTGGTTTTGGGGTGTGTTCCTGGTGTTAGCCGCGGGTATCTTAGTGACTAGCCGGATGGGAATTTTTACCTATCAAATTGGGTTCTGGACATTGTTGGTCGCGGTCTTCTTAGTGGCCGCGTTTGTGGAAAGCTTGGTTCATTTAACGGTGGGGGGGATGGTCTTCTCGCTAGCGTTCTTGGCGATTATCTTTGCGAAACCGTTGGGCATCGCGGCGTTAGCCCCTTGGACGATTCTCGGGGCCGCCATTTTGCTGACAGCCGGGTTGTCCCTGATCATCAAGCCGCGGTGGCGGTGGCACCATCACGGTCCACGCGTCATCGTCAATGGTCAGGACTGGCATCACCGGGGGCAAGACTGGACGGAGGACGTGCAGGACGTGGATGATCCCGAGCTGACCGTGGATGTGAACATGAGCAGTAGTATCCGGTACCTGCAGTCACAGGATTTCAAACGCGCTATCATTAAGGTGTCCATGGGCAATGCCAAGGTTTACTTCGACAACGTGAAGGTCAATGATGCCGGGGCGGATGTCTACGTGGATGATTCGTTTGGTGGCGTTGAACTTTACCTGCCCAAGACGTGGAACGTTAAAAATGATATGAATACCAGCTTTGGCGCGGTCGAGGAGAAAGGCTTCCAGGAGACTGATCCGAATGCGCCAGAAGTCCGGGTTCACGGGAACATTTCCTTTGGCGGGATGACCATCATTTACGTCTAAATAAAAATTTTTCGACGGCCCCTTGAATTTATATGCAGTATCAGGTATAGTAATTAAGTACTCAAAAATACTGATGCTGTTATGCGCCCGTAGTGTAATGGATCGCACGTAAGATTCCGGTTCTTGAAATGGGGGTTCGATTCCCTCCGGGCGCATCAGTTGGTCGTAACCCTTGTGGTTGCGGCCTTTTTTGTTTCATGGTGAGGAGCGATTGCGATTAATCGCGGGACAAATCTAAACTGCCGTCTAAACTAAATTGTGGCAATAAAAAAGCCTGGGATTTAGTCCCAGACTCGCGTGGTTTTGAAAGTTAGCGACGAATCCGATCCCAGCGTTTCCGCAGGGGTAGGGCAATCAGTGGGGCCACAAGTACATCTAATAGTAATTCCGGAATACCATTCGTGAGTAACGAAATCATTAAGACGTAGCCTAAGGTTTGGTTACCCTGGGCACCGAACGCGGTAGCCACGGCGGGCGTTTGGTAGAAAATGAAGACCAATCCCAAGACTAGCAACGTGTTGACCAGCGCTGCACAGCCGGCAGCAACCTGCATGGAGCGCCGTTGGGACCAGTGGCGCTTGAGCCCCCAGGCATACAGACCACCGGCAGCCAGGCCCATCAATAGCCGGGGCAGAATCGAAATGAACGGGTTGGTAAAAATCAGTGGCGCTACCGGGCTGGACGGCCAGGTGAAGGCCCGA
Organism: Levilactobacillus mulengensis; assembly: GCF_003946045.1. Classification (GTDB taxonomy): domain Bacteria; phylum Bacillota; class Bacilli; order Lactobacillales; family Lactobacillaceae; genus Levilactobacillus; species Levilactobacillus mulengensis. The sequence continues at coordinate 34,611 of NZ_RHNW01000010.1, forward strand.
ATGAACGTGATCAGCCCCCAGAAACCACCAATGGCCATGCCATCCTTCGGCCCTAAGGCGGTACCGGCGACGATGACGGTCAAACCAATCAACGTCATACTGAAGGGCCCAAAGGGGATGTAGCCCAAAAATGGAATGATATTTTGTAGTAAAACAATCGCCATGAGGAGCGCGTCCACCACCAGGCGGAAAGTCTTGTGTCGCGTCATTTACCGAAACCTCCACGTAAGTTAATGCCGTTATTATAGCATGATTTTTCGTGAAAACAGTCAAACTGACTTGTATTTTTATCCAAAATCAGTTATAGTAATTGAGGTGTTGTTCATAACAATTTTTATGCGCCCGTAGTGTAATGGATCGCACGTAAGATTCCGGTTCTTGAAATGGGGGTTCGATTCCCTCCGGGCGCATCACTAACAACACGGCATCTCATACCTTCGGGTGTGGGATTTTTTTATACCCTGAAATTAGTTTGTGGTTGCTGTAACGGGGTGGAATTGGGCATGTAACGACTAGTCGAGTTTTTTTGAATTGCGGTTCATTTAGACGGTGAAATCGCCATTCTGAGTGGGCTAATGAAAACTAATTTTCCAGTTTCTTCTACTGTAAGGGCTTACATAAATTAACAGACTGAATCACTTGCTAAAGCGCTTGTGGTGACTTATACTATTAATCGTAAAAGGTTGGCTCTGGTTGGCCTTTAAATTTTTGACCAGGGTGGGCGTTTATCAGCCACCTCTGGTCGAATAACGTCCCACTAGGAGGTAAGCAGGATGCATGAAGATTGGCAGTGGGTCGAGGCAATTATGCCCCAGATGGTTGGGAAACTGACCAGCCGCTTCCGTGTTCTGCAAGGAATCGCCAACCTCCAACCCGTCGGTCGCCGGACCCTCGCTACCAAGCTAGCTTGCTCGGAGCGTACGGTGCGCACGACAACGGATGCCTTAGCGGGACTCGGTTTTGTTCAAATGTCCGTGAAGGGCATGCAGATCACGGCCACTGGTCAGCGCGTTCTCCAGGGGTTAGCCCCCGTCATGAACGACTTGGCTGGTCGGCAACAGCGGGAACGAGAACTGGCAAAACGGTTGGGCATTGCCCACTGTACCATCGTGCCAGGTGATAGCACCGCGGCAAATGGGTCGCTCAACGGCTTAGCCCAGGCGGCTAGTCAAGTGTTGAACGATCAGATGCCGCAGGGCCGAAGTACCGTGGCCGTCATGGGTGGGCACACGTTGGCTACCGTGGCAGATGCGTTGACACCGGCACTAGCCGTCAATCGGCAGTTGCTATTTGTCCCCGCTCGCGGTGGGGTTGGTGAATCGCCAGCCATTCAAGCCAATGCGGTTAGCGCCGCCATGGCTGAACACACTAACAGTGAGTTTCGCCAGCTGTATGTGCCTGAGCAATTAAATACGGAGACTTACAAGCCGCTCTTTGCCGAGCCGGCCATTCACGAAGTGCTCCAGTTGATTGCGCAAAGCAATGTGGTGATTCACGGTATCGGTCAGGCGTTCGTCATGGCCGAGCGGCGCAACATGAATCCGCACGTGATTGCCGATTTATCTGCGGCCCATGCCGTGGGTGAGGCCTTTGGTTATTTCTATGATGACCAGGGCCACGTCGTCAGCAAGTTTCCCCGTATCGGGCTGGAAATTGGCGACTTAGCCGCTAAACAATTAGTCATCGCCGTAGCCGGTGGTGCCGAGAAGGGCGCTGCAATTGCGGCGTACATGCGTTTAGCGCCAGCACAGACTTGGTTAATTACCGACGAAGGTGCTGCTGACTTTGTTTTAAAGAAGTGATACAATGAACAAGTATTGCTTTTTAAAAAAATTATCTTTGTTTGCTTCCTGAAGGAGGAAATCACAGTATGACTGTAAAGATTGGTATTAATGGTTTCGGACGTATCGGCCGTTTGGCTTTCAAGCGGATTCACGAACTCCACTCAAGTGACATCGAAGTTGTTGCCATCAACGATTTGACGACACCTTCAATGTTGGCTTACTTGTTGAAGTATGACTCAACTCATGGTCGTTTCCCTGGCGAAGTTTCCGCTACGGACAAGGGCATCGTGGTTGACGGTAAGGAATACCCTGTTTACGCTGACCCTAAGGCTCAAGACATTCCTTGGGTTAAGAACGACGGTGTTGACTTCGTTCTCGAATGTACCGGTTTCTACACTTCCGAAGAAAAGGCTCACGCCCACATCGATGCTGGTGTTAAGCGGGTATTAGTATCTGCTCCAGCCGGTGCCGTTACGACGGTTGTTCCTGGTGTTAACATGGACGCTTTAAGCAAGGACGATGTTATCGTTTCTGCTGGTTCTTGCACCACGAACTGTTTAGCACCTATGGCTTACTTCATGAACGAAGAATTCGGGATCAAGGCCGGGACTATGACCACGATTCACGCGTTCACTGCTACCCAACAAATCTTGGATGGCCCTCGTGGTAAGAAGATGCGTAACAACCGTACTGCCAGTGTTAACACGATTCCTCACTCAACTGGTGCCGCTAAGGCTATCGGTTTAGTTATCCCTGACTTAAAGGGTAAGTTACAAGGCCACGCACAACGTGTTCCTTTGACTGACGGTTCTTTGACGGAATTAGTTACTGTTCTGGACAAGAAGGTTACTGCTGACGAAATCAACGACGCTATGAAGAAGCACACTGAAGGTAACGAAGCCTTTGGTTACAACGCCGACGAAATCGTTTCTTCAGACATCATCGATGATGACCACGGTTCTGTCTTTGACCCAACCCAAACTGAAGTTACGACTAACGGTGACACCCAATTAGTTAAGACTGTTTCATGGTACGACAACGAATGGGGCTTCACTTGCAACATGGTCCGGACTTTATTGCACTTCGCAACTCTCTAATCCGACCGTTGTAACAGTAGCTTTTAAATAGACTCACGAACGCGGCGGAGGGAGGAATTTCTTCGCTGCGTTTTTTGTAAGTCGTTAAAAATTTGCACAAGTCCTTTGAAATTCGGAGGTAAGTGCTGTATATTGTGAAAGTAATCATTTAAAGATAAGAACTCAAGGAGGATTTCAGAATTGGCTAAATTAACAGTTTCTGATTTAGACTTAGAGGGCAAAAAAGTCCTGATGCGGGTCGACTTTAACGTCCCAATCAAAGATGGCGTGATTGGTAACGATAACCGTATCGTTGCTGCATTACCAACGATCAAGTACGTAATCGAACATGGTGGCAAGGCCATCCTCTTATCCCACTTAGGTCGGATCAAGAAGGAAGACGACAAGCCAGCATTGTCCATGCGTCCAGTTGCTGAACGTCTGTCCAACTTGTTAAACAAGCCCGTTACCTTCGTCCCAACGACTGAAGGCAAGCAGCTTGAAGATGCCATTGATGGCTTAAACAATGGTGACGTCTTAGTGATGGAAAACACCCGTTACGAAGATGTTAAAGACGGCGAATACGTTAAGCGTGAATCCGGCAACGACCCTGAATTGGGCAAGTACTGGGCTTCATTGGGTGACGTCTTCGTTAACGATGCTTTCGGGACGGCTCACCGTTCTCATGCATCTAACGCCGGTATCGCTGCCAACATGGCCCAAACGGCTGCTGGCTTCTTGATGGAAAAGGAAATCAAATTCATCGGTGGTGCTGTTGACAACCCAGAACACCCATTTGTTGCTATCTTGGGTGGTGCCAAGGTTTCCGACAAGATCGGTGTGATCGACAACTTGTTGGCTAAGGCTGACAAGATTCTTATCGGTGGTGGGATGACTTACACGTTCTACGCTGCTAAGGGTATGAAGATTGGGAACTCATTGGTTGAAACTGACAAGATTGACTTAGCCAAGGAAATCTTGGACAAGGCCGGCGACAAGCTGGTTCTGCCTGTTGACTCCGTTGTTGCTGAAAAGTTTGACAACGATGCCGCTCACAAGACGGTTGACGGTGACGTGCCTGATGGCTACATGGCCTTGGACATTGGACCTAAGTCAGTTGCTGAATTCGAAGACGTTCTGAAGACTGCCAAGACGGTTGTTTGGAACGGCCCAATGGGTGTCTTTGAAATGAGCAACTACGCTGAAGGTACTTTGGAAATTGGTAAGTTCTTGGGGACCTTGACGGATGCTAAGACGATTGTCGGTGGTGGTGACTCAACTGCTGCTGTTCAACAACTTGGTGTTGCTGACAAGCTTTCCCACATCTCTACTGGTGGTGGGGCTTCTCTCGAATACCTCGAAGGGAAGACGTTACCAGGAATTGCCGCAATTTCTGATAAGTAAATTAATAAAGAGCTGTGGTGGTTGTCATCACGGCTTTTTATTGTGATAGTCGCCGATCATTAAGGGTCTTCGCTGGCTAATCCGGTGGGAATTCGGTAAGATGATGGGCGTAGTCAATTTATTTTTAGGAAAGGGTGGATTAGGTTGCGGATACCACTCATTGCTGGTAACTGGAAAATGAACAAAACGGTAACGGAAGCGCGCAGTTTCGTTGAAGCTGTGCAGGGGAAGTTACCGGCTGCGGACGTCGTGGAAACGGCGATTGCCGCACCAGCGTTATTTTTACAGACCATGTTAGAGGCAAATACTGAAGATGTGCTGCGCATTGGCGCGGAGGCTTGCTACTACGAAGATGACGGGGCGTACACGGGGGAAACTAGCCCACGCGCGCTCCACGAGATGGGGATTCCGTATACCATCGTCGGTCACTCCGAACGGCGCCGCTACTTTAACGAAACGGATGATGTCATTAACCGGAAAGTCCAAGCGGTTTTCCGAAATGGCATGACCCCAATCGTTTGTTGTGACGAAACCATGGGCCGGCGCGAATCTGGTGAAAAAATTCACTGGGTCGTCAACCAGGTGACCGCCGCACTAAAGGGTGTCAGTCCGGAAGATGCTGCGAAGATCGTGATTGCCTATGAACCCAGTTGGGCGATTGGCAGTGGGACTTCCGCATCGACCGACCAAGCCGAAGAAGGCTGCTACCTGATTCGCCAAACGTTGGCAGACATTTACTCGGATGATTTAGCCAATGGGGTTCGAATCCTCTACGGTGGGAGCGTCAAGCCCGACAATATTGCTGGCCTGATGGCTAAGAATAATGTCGATGGCGTGCTCGCTGGGGGCTCTAGTTTGGATGAAACCTCTTTCATTCAGCTGGCGAACTACCAAAATTTGTAATTCGAGCAAAATGTGATTGAAAGTTCAAAGTTAAACTTATAGAATAAAGCATGGGATGATTGTTTTGTTCCCGTGAAGCCAAACACTCATAAGGAGAGAATACAAAAAATGTCTATTATTTCTGATATTTACGCACGCGAAGTCTTAGATTCTCGTGGTAACCCAACTGTTGAAGTTGAACTTTATACTGAAGCCGGTGCAATGGGCCGGGGGATCGTTCCTTCTGGTGCCTCAACTGGTGAACATGAAGCCGTTGAACTTCGTGATGGCGACAAGAGTCGTTTCATGGGTAAGGGTGTTACTAAGGCTGTTGACAACGTAAACAACATCATCGCCAAAGAAATCGTTGGCTACGATGTTACCGACCAACGTGCCATTGACCAAGCTATGATCGACTTGGATGGTACGCCAAACAAGGGTAAGTTAGGTGCTAACGCTATCTTAGGTGTTTCCTTAGCTGCTGCCCGTGCTGCTGCTGACGAATTAGGCCAACCTCTGTACAACTACTTAGGCGGGTTCAATGGTCACGTCCTTCCTACGCCAATGATGAACGTTATCAACGGTGGGAAGCACGCCAACAACAAGGTTGATTTCCAAGAATTCATGATCATGCCTGTTGGTGCCAAGACCGTCAAGGAAGCTATCCGGATGGGTTCAGAAACGTTCCACAACTTGAAGAACCTGTTGAACGAAAAGGGCTACTCCACTGCCGTTGGTGACGAAGGTGGTTTCGCTCCTGACTTGAAGAACAACGAAGAACCATTCGAAATCTTAGTTGAAGCTATCAAGAACGCCGGCTACGTACCTGGTAAGGACGTTGCTATCGCCTTTGACTGTGCCTCATCAGAATTCTACAATGCTGACACCAAGAAGTACGAACTTAAGGGTGACGGCAAGGAATACACTGCTGAAGAATTTGTTAGCTTGCTGGAAAGCATCGTTGACAAGTACCCAGTTGTTTCCATCGAAGATCCTTTGGACGAAAACGAATGGGAAGACTGGCAAATGGCTACTGAACGCCTTGGCAAGAAGGTCCAAATCGTTGGTGACGACTTATTCGTTACGAACACGGACTACTTGGCAAAGGGTATCAAGATGGGCGTTGCCAACTCTATCTTAATCAAGCTGAACCAAATCGGTACTTTGACTGAAACTGTTGAAGCCGTTGAAATGGCTAAGCAAGCTGGTTACACGGCCGTTATCTCTCACCGTTCTGGTGAAACTGAAGACACGACTATCTCTGACTTGGTTGTTGCTTTGAACGCCGGCCAAATCAAGACTGGTTCAATGAGCCGTGGCGAACGTATCGCCAAGTACAACCAATTAATGCGGATCGAAGACCAATTAGGTAAGACTTCCAACTACAAGGGTATTCACTCCTTCTACAACTTGAGCGAAGATGCGCGTTTGGCCATCATCAACAAATAGTTTAAAAAATGAATGTGAAGAAGCAAGTCCAGCGATGGGCTTGCTTCTTTTTTTTACATAATTTTTTGTGCGTGAAAAAGAATTTGAAAAATTTGCGCGAAAAATAAAATAATCGGCGGTTTCTTACGGAGTTAACTTTAACGAGGGGGAATTACAATGATGAATTTTACAAGATTGCGCGTCATGCTGTTGATGGTTAGTGGCTTTACTGTGGGGATGGGGAGTGTTGGTGTGTTTGGAGGCTCGGTGGCTTGGGCTAAATTGGTGACCGTGGAGCACAAGATAAATGCTTTTAATGAGGGCGATACTAAACCTCAGACAGTGCTTTATAAGAAAGAGACACAAAATCTTCAAACTGAAGACGACGTGAAGACATTACCAGCGTTGGAACATTTTACGTCACAGCATTATTCGGAACATAAAGGACAAGTAACGGTTGTATATAATGGTTCTCTAGCATTGGCACATGTTCATCTGATTTTTGAGATTGAGAATGGGAGAATAATTTCTAAACGAGAATCTAAGCCAGAATTAACTCTCGGCGGTCGGTTAGTCTTTGATGTTCCGGCAGGTTATAAGTTGGTTGATGTTGGGGATGCTGAGCGCAGAGTACTGTCTTTATCTGAAGAATGGCGTGTTAAGGTTAAGGCCATTTCCACGGGGGAACCTGGTGGGCAAGTGGGTGGTTCTGAAACAAACGGCGGACCAAATCCGCAAGTACCTGATACGAAACCAGAACCGAAACCAGAACCGAAACCAGAACCGAAACCAGAACCGAAACCAGAACCGAAACCAGAACCGAAACCAGAACCGAAACCAGAACCGAAACCAGAACCGAAACCAGAACCGAAACCAGATAAGCCCGCCAAACAACCAGACGCTGGTGACAAGGACGTAGTGGCCATTCCTAAGCCGCCAGTACCGTCGAAACCACAAACCAAGCCAAGTACACCGCAGGCACCAACGCCACATCCTAGGCCTGTTCAGGTGCCCACAATCACGCACCCCATCGGGCAACCGGCCTTGGACGCTGTTTCACGGCCAGGTAAGAAGCCGGTGCCTACGCTGACCACCGCACCCAATACCAGTACCTTGCCGCAATTGCAGGTGGTCAATCATCCGCTGAGCCATCAAGGGGCTGCGGATTGGTGGCACCCGGTGACGGCAAATGTTACGCCAGATAAGCCAGCTAAGCGACCAGCTCAGCAGACGCATCAGCCCCAAACGGCTCATCGTCGTCCGGCTGCGAATCCAGCGACTAGTGCTCGGCAGCCAGGTCATATTGCAAAACCAGCACAGTCGGCAAAAACGTCGCAGTTACCCCAAACGGATGAACAAACGCTTCCATTGGCGTGGTACGGCGCTAGCGTCCTTCTAGGACTCACCGGTCTGACCGGGTACCGGCGGATTCGTCGTTAGTCTGGCAACATTTTGTGCTAAACTAGTTGTTAGACTAAAAATACCGGAGGAATCGCCTAATGAAACGTCAGCACCGTACCCAACATGATCTCACACGACTCAACGCCATCTTTTTCGGTAGCGTGGTCGGCCTACTTGCTGGGGTCGTCGTCAGCACGTTTCGTTTGGCCATAGAGCACCTTCTTAAGTTTATGCAAGGAATGTACGGCTGGTTCGGTCAGAACCCGTGGTGGCTCATTCCGTGGGCAATTTTGCTGGTTGCCGTGGCCATTTTGATTGGTCACTGGACCAAGGAATCTCCCATGATCAAGGGCTCCGGGATTCCCCAAATTGAAGGGCAACTGGCCGGCGAAATGGACTACGCTTGGTGGCCGGTTCTGTGGAAGAAGTTTGTCAGTGGGATTCTGGGCATTGGGTCCGGACTGTTTCTGGGACGGGAAGGGCCATCCATTCAATTGGGTGGGACTGTCGCTCAAGGAGTCGCCGAAGGGTTACACCTGAAGGGCAGCCAACGCCGCTTATTGATTGCCGGCGGGGCCGCAGCTGGCCTGTCAGCCGCATTTAATGCGCCGATTGCGTCGACGCTGTTTATTTTGGAAGAGGTTTACCATAATTTCTCGACACTGGTTTGGCTCACGTCGCTGACCAGTGCCGTTGTTGCCAACTTTGTTTCAAATGAGTTCTTTGGCTTAACGCCAGTGCTGCACATTAACTACCAGCAGGCTTTGCCGTTAAAATATTATTGGTTATTACTGATTTTAGGAATCGGGTTAGGCCTGCTGGGCTACGTCTATCAGTGGGTCACGCTCCGTGGCGGTAACTGGTATGCGAAGCTCACTTGGTTACCGCAACACCTTGATGGTATCATTCCCTTCTTGCTGGTCATTCCTATCGGTCTTCTGTGGCCGGTTGCCTTAGGCGGCGGGAATCAGATGATTGTTCTGTTCGCTAAGCATACACCGCTACTCATGCCGTTAATTGGCTACTTCATTCTGCGGTTCTGCTTTTCAACGATTAGCTATAGTTCCGGTCTGCCAGGTGGGATTTTCCTGCCGATTCTGACATTGGGCGCTTTGCTCGGTGCGATTGGTGCTCGGTCCTTTGTGTTAGTGGGCTGGTTACCAAAAATCTACGTGGCCAATCTGATCATTTATGCCATGGCTGGTTACTTTGCCGGTATTTCTAAGGCCCCCTTTACGGCAATCCTACTGATTACCGAAATGGTTGGGACCTTGCATCATTTGATGCCATTGGCTGTGGTTGCCATTGTGGCCTATATCACCGTCGATGTCTTGGGTGGCGCGCCAATTTATGAGGCCATGCTCCAGCAGATGGTGGCGCCAGCAGAGGCCAAGACGGCTGGACCGACGGATCGGATTGAGTTTGCGGTGAGCGAAGGCTCCGGCCTGGCTGGTCGGCAGGTCCGTGATTTAGTTTGGCCTAAGGGGTCATTGCTGGTCAGCGTTCAACGGGGCGAGCGGTCCGTGATTCCCCGTGGTGATACCATTTTACGGGCAGGCGATACGTTACTGATTTTTACGTATCAGCGTAACCGAGCGTTCGTCCGCCAACAGCTTACCCAGTTAAACGATTCTCACCCTCATTTGGCCGATTAACCAAGCAGGGGGCTGGTAAAAAGTGGCTGACTATGATAAATTGGTAAGGTATAGTTAGACCTATTAGACCTATTCGATAGGTAGGAGGCAAATTCGTGTATAACTTTTTAATGACCTGTATTTTAATTGTTGCTGTTTTGATTATCATTGCGGTAATGATGCAGCCTGCTAAGACCAACGACGCGTTATCCGCTTTATCTGGTGGTGCGGACGACTTATTTGCAAAGGCTAAGCCTCGTGGCTTCGAAGCTTTCATGCAAAAAGTGACCGTTGTTTTGGGTGCCTTATTCTTTGGGCTGGCAATGGCTTTAGTTTATTTATCTTCACACTAGAGTAGAATGTGGGCCTCCTGTTTGTTAGTTACAGGGGGCTTTTTTACAGACTACCCGAGTCAAAAATAGCGGAAAGTGGTGGTTTTACATGATTCGAAAACCAACCCCGCTCTTTTTCGAGCAGGGGCCTCAAGCAGTGATTCTACTGCACGCTTATTCCGGGAGCTCCAATGACATGCGTATTTTAGCGCGCCGGCTACAGGGTGAAAATTACACCGTGCTGGCGCCAATCTTTACTGGCCACGCCACGGGGGACCCGGCCGATGTTTTGCGGCTGGGTTCACCGAAGCAGTGGTGGCAGGACACTGAGGACGCGATTGCTTTGTTAAAGCAACGTGGTTACGAGCGGATTGCCATCTTTGGCCTGTCGTTAGGTGGCTTGTTTGCGACGCGAGCACTCCAGGAACATCCTGAACTTCTCGGTGGTGGGACGATTGCCTCCCCCGTGATCTACCGGGGACAAACCAACGTTCCGGCGGCATTTATTGAAATGGCTCGTGCCAGCTACCGGGAACAGAACATTACGGGGGATGACCAAGAACAACGTGTGGCGTGGTTGAAAGACCATTTGAACGCGCAGTTGATGGCCATTCAGGCGTTCGCTGATACGACAGCGACGCATTTAGACCGGGTGAAGCAACCCGTCTTCATTGCCCAAGGGGATGCGGATCACATGATCGACCCCCGTTCGGGTAAGTGGTTGGCGGAGGCCTATCCGGCCGACCAAATTGATTTTCACGAATACGCAGGAGCAGGTCACGTGTTAACCGTGAACACCGCGCACCGCGCATTAGAAACGGACATTTTAGCTTATCTACAAACAATCTTTTAAAATAACGAGGAATCGATAGTGCAAGATAATACATTGAAAACAGATTTAACAGCTTTCTTCCGGTCTCATTCGGAACAGAGCTACACAGTTGAAGATATTTCGGATGCACTCCACTACCACGGTTCAGCTGCTTTTAAGCTGATCGTGCAGGAGTTAGCACAGTTGGAACGCGACGGTCTTGTCCAAGTAACGGACCACGGTCATTTTCAATTGGATCCTAGCCAACGGACGTTGACCGGGATTTTCCACGGTAACGACAAGGGCTTTGGCTTTGTCGCATATGATGAAAACAAGATTGAACCGGATGCTTACATCGCGCCTAACAACACGTTACGGGCCCTGAACGGCGATACCGTTAAAATCGAAATTGTTCGCGCGGGGGATCCTCGTAGCGGCAAGGGACCTGAAGGTAAGGTCACGGAAATTGTTGAACACCACTACGAACAAGTTGTTGGTGAATTCTTCAAGACCGAAGACGATAACGGTTATTTGGGTCAGGTTCGTTTAACGGACAAGAAGGTCATGAAATACAAGTTCTACGTGACCGCTGTTGGCTTGAACCCCACCCCAGGTGAGGTCGTCACGGCTGAAATTACCGAATACCCAAGCGATGCGCATCCAGATGCCATGGTTGGGATTGCCAAGCAAGTCATCGGGAGTGTTGATGACCCTGGTATCGATATTTTACAGATTGTGTACCAACACAATATTCCTTCTGAATTCCCAGAAGAGGTCATGCAGGCCGCTGATGAGATTCCAGATCACGTGCTGCCCGAAGAAATGGCTGGCCGTGAAGATATTACGGACCAAGATTTGGTCACCATTGATGGCGAGTCTTCAAAAGACTTGGATGATGCCGTTACCGTTTGGAAATTGCCTAACGGAAACTACCATTTAGGGGTCCACATCGCTGACGTTTCCCACTATGTTCAAGAAGATTCAATCCTGGACAAGGAAGCCTACAAGCGGGGGACCAGTGTCTACTTGACTGACCGGGTTATTCCAATGTTGCCACGGCGCTTATCTAATGGGATTTGTTCCTTAAACGAGGGCGAATTGCGGTTATGTATGAGTTGTGACATGGAAATTGATGACTCCGGGAACGTGGTTAAGCACCGGATTCACCCATCTGTCATGCGTTCTAAGGCGCGAATGACCTACACGGCCGTTAACCAAATCTTGGAAGCTCATGACCCATTGACCATGGACCGTTACAAGTCACTTGTCCCAATGTTTGAAGCTATGGGCGAGTTGCACAAGATTTTGGTTAAGCACCGTAAGCGTCGTGGGGCCATTGATTTTGATGACCGCGAAGCTGAAATCATTGTCGATGACAAGGGCCACGCCGTAGACGTTAAGTTACGGACACGTGGAATCTCCGAACGGATGATTGAATCCTTCATGTTGGCAGCTAACGAAACGGTTGCGGAACACTACTTCCGTGCCAAGGTACCTTTCTTATACCGGGTCCACGAAACGCCAGATGGCGACCGTGTCCGGAGCTTCTTTGAATTCTTAACGGCCTTCGGGATCAACGTTAAGGGTGATGCCGATCACTTACGGCCAAAGATGTTGCAAGGTATTCTGAAGCAGGTTGCGGGTAAGCCTGAAGAAGCCATGGTTTCTGTGATGATGTTACGGAGCTTGAAGCAAGCCCGTTACGCTGATCAGTCCTTGGGTCACTTTGGGTTGGGCGCTGAGTTCTACACCCACTTTACGTCACCAATCCGGCGGTACCCAGATACCATGGTTCATCGGATGATTCACTACTACGAAGACCACGGTACCGGCGATAGCAGCAAGGAAAAGTTTGCCCCAATTCTGGAAGAAATCGGGATTCACACGTCCGAAGCTGAACGTCGTGCCATTGATGCTGAACGTGATACCAACGACATGAAGATGGCAGAATACATGGCTGACCACGTCGGCGAAGAGTTTGACGCCGTGGTTAGTTCCGTCATGAAATTCGGGATGTTTGTCGAATTGCCAAACACCATCGAAGGGTTGATTCACATCAGTCGGATGCAGGATGACTACTACGAATACGTTGAAAAGTATCTGGCCTTAGTTGGGCGCAACACGCGTCGGACTTACCGGATCGGTCAAGAAATTCGGGTTAAGGTTATCCACGTCGACAAGGAACAAAGTGAAATTGACTTTGAATTATTAAATCCAGAAAAAACACCAACTAGTGATTTATTACCACACCGTGAACACCGCTCTCGTGGGGGCAACTTCCACGGTCGGAGCAACAATGGTGGTCATAGTAATGGTAATAATCACGGTGGCAACCGTAATGGTGGCAATCACCAGAACGGGAATCAGCGATCATCGAACCAACGTGGTGGGAATAATAGCCAACACCGGAGTAATAACAATGGTGGCGGCCAACACCGCAACAATTCACAAGGTGGTCGGCACTAAGCGAGGTGACTGAACTTGGCGAAAAAAAAGTCCAAGAAAACACCAGATAACGTTTTAGCTCAGAACCGGAAGGCACGGCATGACTACGCAGTCACGGAAACGGTTGAAGCCGGACTCGTTTTAACGGGGACGGAAATCAAATCGTTGCGTGAACGGCGGGTCAACCTGCAAGACGGGTTCGCCCAGATTCGGAACAACGAAGCGTGGATGATGAACGTGCACATCAGTGAGTACGTTCAGGGAAACCGATTCAACCACGATCCGTTGCGGAACCGGAAACTCCTGTTACACAAGAAGGAAATTCGGCGGTTAGGTCAAGCAACAATGGATAAAGGGGTTACCCTGATTCCGTTGAAGATGTACCTGAAGCATGGATTTGCGAAGGTGTTAATTGGGGTTGCCCATGGGAAACGAGAATATGACAAGCGCCAAACAATCAAACGGCGGGAACAAGACCGGGAGATTGCGCGGGTCATGAAGCGTTACTAGTCATTTATAAGGGGGACAGCAGAACTTGGTTGGTTCGGCTGTCCCTTTTTACATAAAATTGGGATAGGTTTTTATTGGGAGGCTAATTAAATGGCAACTGCACCAAAAATTCGGGTCAAGGACCTGCATAAGGCCTTTGGTCAAAATGAAGTTTTGAAGGGCATTACACTCGATGTCCAGCCCCAGGAAGTGCTCTGCATGATTGGGCCCTCGGGTTCCGGGAAGAGTACCTTTCTCCGTTGTCTAAATGGGTTGGAACAAATCACGAGCGGCGAGGTCTGGGTGGAAGGCCAACGGGTTGGTGACCCGAAAGTCAATCTGAACCAGATTCGTGAGAACATCGGGATGGTATTTCAGCATTTTAACTTGTTTCCGCATTTGTCCGTGCTCCAGAACGTGACGTTGGGGCCCGTTCAGTTGAAAGGCCTGAGTAAAGCCGCCGCTAAAGAGCGGGCCGAAAAGCTCCTCCAGCAGGTTGGCCTGGAAGATAAGGCTGAGGCGATGCCCCATTCGTTATCCGGCGGCCAGCAACAGCGGGTGGCCATTGCGCGAGCACTGGCGATGGAACCCGAAATCATGCTGTTCGATGAACCGACCTCGGCACTAGACCCCGAAATGGTCGGGGACGTGTTGCAAGTCATGCAGGATCTGGCAGAAGGTGGCATGACCATGGTCGTTGTGACCCACGAAATGGGCTTCGCCAAAAACGTGGCCGATCGCGTGGCCTTCATGGATGAGGGGATTATCCAAGAGGCAGGGACTCCCACAGAGGTGTTTGACCATCCGCAGAATCCGCGGACGCAGGAATTCTTAAATAAAGTGCTTAACGTTTAGACAAAAAATCCGTTCTGGTTAATTCCGGGGCGGATTTTTTGTGATTTCGACAAGTGACAGAACTAACGTGAATGCTGATGTAGTCCTGTTTATCACGAATGCTTTAAGACTGAAAAAAGTTGCGAGTGATAGCAGTTTCATTAGTTTTCACTATGTGCTATTATATGGCTGGTAAATATATTCACTAATGCATATGATTTGAAGATAAATTAAATCAAGTGTTACTAATTTGAGGCTATACTTGGCAATGTAGCAACGTATTTTAATCATTGCTTTTTTGACGGGCGATTCATGGCCAGAGGGACTTTTGAACTAAAAGTAAAACGATAAACGAACCTTGAGGAGGGGAAGACTTATGAAGTTACAAGCGACGATTTTGTTAGCAGGATTGACCTTAGGAATGGCCCAACCCGTCAGTGCGGTCGTTTTGCCGCAGACAGCACCGGTTGTGACTGCACAGGCCGCAACAACGAAAGATGATATCCAGTATGAAGGCGACTATGGCGTTCACTGGACGTTATCAACTAGTGGGGTTCTCCATTTAGGTGCCGGCACGCTAGCCGATGAACCGATGCCACCGGCGAGTGGAACGGGATCGAGTGATGGGCAGTTTGCCAAACAGATTGCGTTAAAACAGGGGCTCACGACTCCCAGTGATGCTGAGCTCACGGCCGCCGGGAGTCTAGTGACCAAGGTCGTGCTGGACGGGCCGATTAAGACCTCCGCCAACGCCGCCAATCTTTTTGCACAGTTGCCCAATGTGACCGACTATGAGAATTTGAATTTACTCGATACGTCTGCGGCCACCTCCATGAAGGGGATGTTCCTGCAGATGAACGGCAACAAAGTGTTGACCTCGCTGGACGTTTCTCACTTTAACACGAAAAATGTGACGACCATGTGGGGGATGTTCTATGGCCTCAAAGGAATCAGTGAACTGGACCTGTCGAATTTTGATACCGGACAGGTGACGGCCGCGACGTCCATGTTTTTTGGCGATTCTAGTTTGCAAGCCATTAACCTGGCCAATGCAACGTTTACTAATTTGAAGAGTGCCGACTACATGTTCTCAGGGTCTGATCTACGGACAATTCGCTTGGATTCCTTTGCGCCACCGGCAACCTTTTCGGGGTACGGCATGTTTGCCAACAAGACCACGATTGGGCAAGTGACGTTTGGCCCGAAGACCCATTTCGCCGGGGATCCGAAATTGAATGATGCCCAGACGGTTCCGGATGAATTTACCGGATTGTGGCAAGCCGTGGGCAAGGGGACGATTCAAAATCCCCTCGGCGATGAGTTCGCTCATGGTAAGGACATTACCGATCTGTATAACGGGACGGACAATCCGAGTGGTGTCGTCACCTACGTGTGGCAGCCGGTCAATCGGGTGATCGAACCGACGACCCCACCCGTGGTCACGCCACCTACCGTTACGCCACCCGCTGTCACGCAGAGCCAGCCCGTGACCGTTCGTTACCTGGATGAAAAGGGTAGTCAGCTGGCCAATAACCAGGTGTTGACTGGTGACATTGGTGAAATCTATCAAGCTAACCAGCTGAACTTTGCCGGATACAAGCTGAACCGGATCGAGGGCCAGGTCAACGGGACGTTTAGTGACCGTGCCCAGACGGTGACCTTCCACTACACGCGCAACTTGATGTCTGGTGGGGATGCCGCCACGGTGGCCCCAATCGCTAGCGTCGTTTACGCAACGAAGAAGATTGGGCTATATCAGACCAAGAATTTCTCCAAGAAGACGGTCAAACACTGGTACAGCAAGCAGAAACGGGCCAACCGGCCAATGTTTGTGGTGACCGGCACGGCTGATTCCAAGAAGGGCAATCTGCGCTACAAGGTCAAGGACGTGAATCATAAATCCAAGACAGCCGGGAAGACCGGGTATATCACGGCGAAACCAAGTTATGTGACGGGCGTGTACTATGCGACCAAGCAAGCTAAGGTTAAAGTGATTGCGAAGAACGGGCTTAACGCTTACCAGCAAAAAGCGTTGAAGACGAAGCGTGTCCACTATAGAAAGGGCCAACAGCTAAAGGTCAAAAAGATTGTTGCGTATCATAAGACGACGCGGTTCCAATTGACTAATGGCAAGTACGTGACGGCCAACAAGAAACTTGTGTTAGCCGTGAAATAGCAAAATCGGTATCAACCATGGAAACTGGCTGATACCGATTTTTTATTTTTTGGTAAATTGCGCAATGTCGCCAGTAGCCGGGGCCCAAGCGTGACTCCGCAGGGGAGCCAACGCCTTATGTTGATGCTTAGCCCAGCGGTCGAGAATCGCGGCCAGGCAGATGACTAGGGCTTCATGGTCGGGTTGATCGACGGCTAGTGTCGTGGTGCCCCCGCCGGATTGACTGACTTGGTCAATCGTGGCAATCAAGTCACGACCATGGGTGATTTTGAAATGGCCACTACTGAGGTTGCCCATGATGATCCAATTGAGTCCGCGGACGAACAGGACTTCGCGAATCACGCCGAAGGTCTTGCTGACGCGGCCGACCGTTTGCCGGTGATAGACCAGGCGAAATTTTGGCAACAGACCCAACGATTCTTGTTTGACCTCGGCTTCCAGTGCCCCGGCAATCGTGTAGACCGACAGCACGTCCGCTCTGAGCCCCCATTTACCCACGAGCAAATAGCAGGATTGATTATTCGTATCGCGGATGACCGTCGTCGCCTTGGCGGACAGCGCGGCCTGATTGAGATACAGTGTACGCATGGGGCTCCTCCTTTGCATCGTGCTCGAATTCGTTAAACCCATTCTAACATGTTTCACCAGAAGCTGTTCGATAATATCATTTAGCCGGCCGTTATGATAGAATAAAAGGCGAGGTGTTGGGAATGAAACCGTTTATTCATAATGACTGGTGGCCAGTGCTTGAGCCCGAATTTGAGCAGACCTATTATCAGGAACTGCGCAAATTCTTGGTCGAAGAGTATCAGCACTATCGCATCGATCCGGACATGTATCATATTTTTACCGCGTTCGAGTGGACGCCGTTTAGTCAGGTCAAGGTGGTTATTTTGGGGCAAGACCCGTACCACAATCCTGGTCAGGCGCATGGCTGTAGCTTTTCCGTTCGGCCGGGCACACCGATTCCACCGTCGTTGAAGAACATTTACAAAGAACTCGATAGTGACTTGGGCATCAAGCCGGTTAACCATGGCTATTTGGAAAAATGGGCCAAGCAAGGTGTCCTGTTACTTAACTCCGTTCTGACCGTGCGTGATGGCAAGGCTTTTTCCCATCAAGGGCACGGTTGGGAACGGTTAACGGACGCTGCGATTGCGAAATTGTCGGAGCGACCCGAGCCCGTAGTCTTTATCCTATGGGGGAGTGCCGCGCGGTCTAAGATCAGTTTGATTGACACGCAAACCAACATTGTGTTGCAAGCACCGCATCCCAGTCCGCTATCCGCTTACCGCGGGTTCTTTGGCTCCAAGCCATTTTCCAAGACCAACATCGCATTGACATCATTAGGGGAGACGCCCATCGACTGGCAACTACCAGAACACGTTACCGAAGATGAGACGTCCCGCCCAGCATCCAACCAAGCATAGACAGAGAGAGAATTGATTCGTGGGATATTTTATGGAGGTCATTATCTATGGAACTTTTTGATAGTCTCAAGCAAAAGATTAATGGACAAAACAAAACCATCGTTTTCCCTGAGGGGGAAGATGCTCGGGTCTTAGGTGCCGCTAGCCGCTTAGCCGCTGATGGCTTGATCAAGTCCGTCGTTTTAGGCAAGCAGAGTGACGTTGAAGCCACTGCCAAGGACAACAACATTGACTTGAGTCAAGTCACGCTGTTGGACCCAGCCACGATTCCAGCCGACCAACACAAGGAAATGTTAGATGCCTTGGTTGCACGTCGGAAGGGCAAGAACACGCCTGAACAAGCCGCTGAAATGTTAAAGGACCCGAACTATATCGGGACCATGATGGTCTACATGGGCCAGGCTGACGGGATGGTTTCTGGTGCCGTGCACGCAACTGGCGACACGGTTCGTCCTGCCTTACAAATTATTAAAACTAAGGAAGGCGTCAGCCGTATCAGTGGGGCTTTCATCATGCAAAAGGGTGACGAACGCTACGTCTTCGCCGACTGTGCCATCAACATTGAATTGGATGCTGCCGGCATGGCTGAAGTCGCCGTTGAAAGTGCCCACACCGCCAAGGTCTTTGACATCGACCCTAAGGTTGCTTTACTGAGCTTCTCCACTAAGGGCTCTGCTAAGGGCGAAATGGTTACCAAGGTGCAAGAAGCCACGAAGATTGCCCACGAAACGGCGCCTGATTTAGCCGTTGACGGTGAATTACAATTTGACGCTTCCTTCGTGCCAAGTGTTGCGGCTCAAAAGGCCCCAGACTCCAAGGTTGCCGGCCACGCCAACGTCTTTGTCTTCCCAGAATTACAATCCGGGAACATTGGCTACAAGATTGCCCAACGCTTCGGTGGTTTTGAAGCCATTGGACCCATCCTGCAAGGCCTGAACAAGCCCGTTTCTGACTTGTCTCGTGGTTGCAACGAAGAGGACGTTTACAAGGTTGCCATCATCACCGCAGCCCAATCACTTTAAACTTTTCATTTACTGGACACAAATGAATCGTGTTAAATAACGATACCCGGATTGCTATTTGCTAGCAGTCCGGGTATCATTTATTTTGGTGAGTCGTGAGCGGTTCGGAAATGGGGCTGGTCACGGCTAAAGGATGAGAAATCAGTTTTGAAAAAGGGGAATGGCAGTATGTTTGAAACGACCGTAACGAGTCCCGACCAGACGATGGCCTGGGGCCAAGCCTTAGCGCCGAGTCTACAACCGCGCGATGTGATTTTACTGGACGGTGATCTGGGAGCCGGCAAGACCACCTTTACCAAGGGATTGGCGCTCGGCTTAGGCATTAAGCGCAACGTTAAGAGTCCCACGTTTACCATTATTCGTGAGTATCAGAGTGGCCGCATCCCCCTGTACCACATGGATGTGTACCGCCTGGAAGATGGCAGCGGAGATGAGCTGGGCTTGGATGAATACTTCAACGGGGATGGCGTGAACGTGGTCGAATGGTCCCAGTTCATTGCAGATGAGTTGCCCGCCCAGTACCTGCGCATCGTGTTCAAACGTGACGATGAAGCCGGTGAAAATCAGCGGACGTTGCGGTTTGAACCCGTGGGTGCCCGCTTCGAAAAAATTGTGCAGCAGTTGGAGGACAGTCAAAAATGAGTGAAGAAGTCGCCATTCGTTTGCCAGAACCAGCCGACGCTGAAGATTTATTAGCGTTGCTAGACCGGCTCCAGCAGGAGAGTGATACGTTCAGCTTGGCCGATGCTGACGATCCCGTCAGTGCGGCGCAGGAAGCCGACCAGCTCAAACAAATCGCTGGCAGTCCGCGTCATTTGTTGCTGGTTGCCAGCCTGGGCAAGACACTGCTGGGGGTCTGCTCAATCGCACCGACACCCCAAGGAAACGTCGGTGAGCTCGGCATTGCCGTTGAGAAAAAATATTGGCACATGGGAATCGGCACGGCCCTGGTCGACGAGGCGCTGTACTGGGCCCAAACGGCCAGCGACTTGCAGGCAATCGGTCTGATTGTGCAGACCCGCAACGTGGCCGCCATGAAGCTGTATCAGAAGTTAGGCTTTACCCGCACGACGACCCCGCCAACGAAGGTCACGGATGATGATGGCGAGCGGGTTACGGCGGTTGAGATGGTTTATCAACTGGACGCTGATTAGAGCGTGACAGAAGGCGGTTACCAGTTTTAAGCGGAGCCGGCTGCTTCTTGACACGCGTTTCGGCCATAGAAAACTAGAACAGTCAAAGCATCTGGGAGCTGTCCCGGATGCTTTTTTCTTCGGCAAATTTAGATGAGTGGGGGCGGGCCACTGCTTCCTTTGTCTCCGTGAAAGCGGTATCCTTGAGGCGGGACATCACTTTGAGGAGGATGCAGGATGTATCAGGCAAATGAACAGCGTTACGATAAAATGACTTATAATCGGGTCGGCGACAGTGGCTTAAAGCTCTCCGCCATCGGCCTGGGTCTGTGGAACAACTTTGGCAGCGTGGATGATTATGCCACGCAAAAGGCCATCGTCCACCAGGCGTTTGACTTAGGAATCACCTACTTTGATCTGGCCAACAATTATGGCCCGGAACCGGGCAGTGCGGAAATCAACTTTGGCCGCATGCTGGCGACGGATTTGAAACCGTACCGCGATGAACTGGTGATTGCCAGCAAGGCGGGGTACGTGATGTGGCCCGGTCCCTACGGCAACTGGGGCTCCCGCAAGAGTATCATTGCCAGCGCCGACCAGAGCTTGCGGCGGACGGGCCTGGATTACTTTGACATTTTCTACAGTCATCGGGCGGACCCCCAGACCAATCCGGCCGAAACGGCGTTGGCCCTGGATCAACTGGTACGTGAGGGCAAGGCCCTATACGTGGGGCTATCCAACTATAGTGGGGCGCAAATCAAGGTCATGGCCGGGATTTTTCGTGAGTTACACACACCTTTTATCATTGACCAACCGCGCTACAACCTCTTGAACCGGCAAGTCGAAGATGATGTTTTGCCAGAACTGACCGCCGAGAAGAAGGGCGCCGTGTCCTTCAGCTCGCTGTGTCAGGGATTATTAACGAACAAATATTTGCACGGCATCCCCAGCGATTCTCGCGCCAAGAAGACCACGATTCCGTTCCTGCATCCCGCCCAGGTTGAACAGACTTTGGGAACGATTAAAGTCTTGAATGCCGTCGCCGCCAATCGCAATCAAAGCCTGGCGCAGATGGCCTTGGCCTGGAACCTGCGGCAACCCGCCATCGCCAGTGTGCTGATTGGTGCCAGCCGGCCGGAACAGGTCGCCGATAACGTGGCGGCACTGGACAACTTGGTCTTTAGCTCCGCGGAGCTTGACCAGATTGAAACGATTTTGGCCGCACAATCGCCCATTGATTGGGACGCTAAGTAGTCGATCGTCAAAAATTAGTTAGACAGTAAATAACAATACTGAACACAAAAAATCGGACCGCAAAAAATCGGACGAAGCATTTCTACAAATGTTTAGTCCGATTTTTGTACCATATATTTAATTGGTGATCATTTGGCAGCCTCATTCGTCAACGTATTTCAAAATATCCCCAGGCTGACACTCAAGCACGTGACAGATTTTACTCAGGGTACTAAAGCGAATGGCCTTGGCCTTGCCAGTCTTCAAAATTGAGAGGTTGGCCGGCGTGATGCCAATGGCCTTGGCCAGTTCTTGGCTGCTGATATTGCGCTCCGCCATGACCACATTCAACGTTAATTTCACCACAATAAGTCGACCTCCTAAACAGTCAAATCGTTTTCAGCTTTGACCCGCATCGCGTGGCGGTAAGTTTCGTAGATAGCTGCAAGCATGATGATTTGAAAGACATCGTGGAAACAGGTTTCCCAAGTTTCCGAGAAAACCCCGGTATTCACCCGCAGCAGCCAACTCTGTGACAGTTGGTTGCCACTAGCGAATAGCAGATCACCCAGTAGCATCATGACCTGCGCCTTGATAATCGTGATTAGGGCTAACTCGTTTGAGGTGGAGAAATAGTTTTGGTCGCGGATATTCGAGAGTAACTTAATCAGGGCTTTAAGCAGTTTAATTGTCGCCCATACCGTGAGGACCACCCCCACCGACATAATCAGCGCGTACGGCCAACTGGGGAAACGCTTCACGGCACCCAGTGTGGCTTGCTGATTGTTTGAGAAACGTAAAAAGTCAGAGCCGTTGAGAATGGCGTGAGTAGTGTGGTTTTGAAACGCATCGGCCAGGTAGATAATCGGATAAATGAGCATGAAATAACCGGCGACAATCCCAAATCTAAGAAACATAATTAAAACATTAATACCAATCTTTAACCATTTCGACATGGTTAACATCTCCCCTGAAATTTATTACGACTCGATAATACAATATCGATAAACAATAATCAATAGTCGATAATCAATAAACCAATTTTCATCAAAAAAAGGCTTAGCCGCCACCCACAAAATGGAGTGACGGCTAAGTCCGATGGAACTATTCAATATTAAGCATTCACCGTAACGAATGACTTCAACGGCTGCGTACCGAAGTGGTTGGCCTCGTACAACAGAATATTGGCACAGGCCAAGCTATCGTCGAGCGCGTTGTGGTGATGGTGCAGATCAATGTTCAACTCGTCGCAAACGGTGTTGAGTTTGTGATTCGGAAATTCCGGGAAGAACTTCCGACTGGTCTTCACCGTGTCCAGCGTCAGGTAGCGGGCGGTCGGCAGGTTGTAATGCTCCAGACTGCTCCGCAAAACACCGTTATCAAACGGCGCGTTGTGGGCAATCACTAACCGGTCGCGCTGGAAGAAGGGGGACACGTGCTCCCACACTTCTGGAAACGTGGGGGCGTTGGCAACGTCACGTTCATGAATCCCATGAATCTGGACGTTGCGCCAGAAAAAGTCGGTATCGGGTTTGATCAAGGAATAAAACTCATCAACGACTTGGCTGTCACGCACGATGGTCAGTGCGAGGGAACAGGCGCTGTAGCGTTTGCCGCTAGCCGTTTCAAAGTCCATGGCAACAAAATTCACAGGGACATTTTCCTCTCTTATGGGTTGACGATTAACAACAGGGTTAGACGGTCAGGTCCTTGACGTCCAGTTCAACGGGGCAGTGGTCCGAGCCCATGACCTGGTCGAGGATCTCGGCCTTTTCCAGTTGGTCTTGCAGGCGGTTACTGGTGATGAAGTAGTCGATCCGCCAGCCGGCGTTGTTGTCGCGGGCGTGGAACCGGTAGCTCCACCACGAGTAGCGTTCGGTGGCATCTGGGTTGAAGTAACGGAAGGTGTCCGTGTAGCCTTCACTCAGGAGGTGCGCCATCTTTTCCCGTTCGTCGTCGGTGAACCCGGCGTTCTTGTGATTGGTCTTGGGATTCTTCAGGTCGATTTCCGTGCGAGCCACGTTCAGGTCGCCACAGAAGATGACGGGCTTCTTCGCGTCTAGCTTTTGGACAAAGGCCAGGAAGGCTTCCTCCCAGCCCATCCGAAAGTCCAGTCGCTTCAGGCCGCTCCCAGAGTTGGGCGTGTAACAGGTCAGCACGTAAAAGTCAGGATATTCCAGCGTAATCGTCCGGCCTTCGTGGTCAAAGTCTGGGGCGTCGATGCCGTAGAGGACGTTCAGTGGCTTGTGCTTGGTAAAGAGCGCGGTCCCCGAATACCCCTTGCGTTCGGCGTAGTTCCAGTATTGATAATAACCTGGCAGGTCGAGGTCGATTTGGCCTTCCTGTAACTTCGTTTCCTGAATGCCAAAGAAATCGGCATCGAGGTCCTTAAACGTCTCGACGAAATTCTTTTTCACAATCGCCCGTAGGCCATTTACGTTCCAAGAAATAAATTTCATAACGCACCTCCAACTAACTAATTTTAGTATACCAGAAAAGTTAGAATTTGCTGTAATTGAAGCGTTCTCTCCCGGTTGGTTGGCGTTTCATGGTAAAATAATTCTATTGACGACAAAAATGGACCGACCGCAATGACAGTTGGCCCAGTGACTAACAAAACCAAGTTTAAATTTTTGCGGAACGAGAGGAAAATCATGATGATGGCAGATATAGCAACGGCATTTCCAGCAATTGAGATCTTACGTGACGAGCCTTTGGCCAACTACACGTACACCGAGACTGGGGGACCTGCCGATTACTTAGCATTCCCAACGAACATTCAAGAAACCAAGTCCTTACTGGCCTACGCCAACGAAGAAAAGTTGCCGGTCACCGTGGTCGGTAACGCCAGCAACCTCATCGTCCGTGACGGCGGCATCCGGGGACTGGTTATGATTCTGACGAAGATGAATCAGATTACGACCACCGGCAACACCGTGACCGCCGAAGCCGGCGCCGCACTGATCAAGACGACCCAGGTTGCCCAGGCACATGCCCTGACTGGCTTTGAGTTTGCGGCCGGGATTCCTGGGAGCGTCGGGGGTGCCGTCTTCATGAACGCCGGGGCCTATGGTGGTGAAATCAGTGAGGTCGCGCTCTCCGCTGAGGTCTTGACGCCAGCCGGTGAGATTCGGACGCTGACCAAGGCTGAATTCGATTTCGGTTACCGTCACAGCTCGATTCAAGATTACCATGATATCGTCTTGACGGCGACCTTTGCGTTGACGCCTGGCGACGGGCAAGCCATTCAAGCAAAAATGGATGACCTGAATGCCCGGCGAGCTGCCAAGCAACCGCTAGAGCTACCATCCTGTGGCAGTGTCTTCAAGCGGCCTACGGGTCACTACACCGGCCAGCTGATTCAAGAGGCCGGCTTGCAGGGCCTGAAGTGGGGCGGTGCCCAGGTTTCGACCAAGCACGCCGGCTTCATCGTCAACATCGACCATGCCACAGCCACGGATTACCTGGACCTGATTCACCACATCCAGGCCGTTATTTGGGAAAAGAATCAAGTTCATTTGGAAACAGAGGTCCGCATCATCGGTGAAGAACCGACGACCACGGCCTAAGCACACGAATTACAAAAGGGGGAACCTTATGTGCCTATAGTTGAAGCAGTGATCCTGTTGATCGTGTTAGTTTTGTTCTCTAATATTATCAGTCACTACCTCACGTTTATTCCGGTCAGTTTGATTCAAATTGCGCTGGGACTCCTCGTTGCCTTAATTTGGAAATTCGAGGTCCCACTGGAAACTGATTGGTTTTTGCTTTTGTTCATCGCCCCGTTGCTGTATAACGATGGGCGGCGCTTTCCCAGAAAAGAACTCTGGCGCTTGCGCGGCCCCATCTTTGCCAACGCCATCTGGCTGGTCTTCTTGACCACCATCTTGGGCGGCTTCCTGATTTACGAGTTGATTCCCAAGATGCCCTTTACCGTGGCGTTGGCCCTGGCGGCGATTCTGTCACCAACCGACCCCGTGGCGGTGCAGTCGATTTCCAAACAGGCCAAGTTGCCAGATAGCCTGCTGCACCTGGTGAGTGGGGAAAGTCTGATCAACGATGCTAGTGGCCTGATTGCCTTTAAATACGCGATTGCGGCGACGGTGACTGGGGCCTTCTCCATGGGAACGGCCGTCGGGGATTTCTTCTACATCAGTATCGTCGGCTTCCTGTCCGGGCTGATCTTCATGACAGCCATCCAGCTGTTGATGGATATTTTGCGCCGGCAAGGCATTGACGACGTGATCTTTAACACCGTACTTCAGATTGCCACGCCATTCGTGGTTTACCTGGTGACCGAAGAGATTACCCACGCATCAGGCGTTATTGCCGTGGTTACAGCCGGGGTGCTCTATCACGCCCGGGAAAACCGGATCGTTGAAGATTCACCAGAATTGAAATTAGTGACTGAAAAAGTTTGGGATATTATTATCTATTCATTGAACGGTATCGTGTTCGTGATTCTGGGGATCGAGTTACCCGTGGCCACGTCGAAGGTCATCAAGGGTGGCCAGTTCAACACCTGGCAAGCCCTGTTCTTTGCCTTCATGGTCTGGGTGATTATCGTGGTGATTCGGACAGTTTGGACCTACGGGTACGTCTTGTTTGAACGACTCAATCACAAGGAACGTTCCGAGCGGCCTGGGATACGGATGTCCATTTTATCCGGTCTCTCTGGGGTCCGGGGAGCCGTGACCATGGCCGGGGTCTTATCCGTGCCCATGACGGTGGCCTCCGGGGCCGGCTTTCCAACGCGGTCGCTGATGCTGTTCGTGGCCTCCGGGGTCATCATCATCAGTCTGGTGGCGGCGACGATTACGTTGCCATTGATTTCCACATCGCGGCAACCCCTGCAAACGCGGGCGAGTGCCAGCGATGAAAATGCCAACGAAATTGATCTGGACGAGGACGGCGAGGAGATTCCCGCCGACACCGTGCGCCAAATCAGTGAGGATGAGGCGCGGGCGTACATTATGCGCTTGGCCATTTCTAAGATTGAAGAGCTGCGGCGACCGAACAACCAGCGCGCCGCGTACGACTTGATCCTGGATTACCAATTTGTCATTCGTCGCTTGGAAATGAACTACCGCGCCGACACCGCGATGCAAAAGGTTTTGGAAGACGAAATCAAGCTGCGCGAGGTCACACTGGCCGGTGAACGGGCGTCCCTCAAGGAACTGCGCAAGGGTGAAAAGATTACCCAGACCAGTTACGTGGGGGCCATCCGGCGCATCGAAAACTTTGAGAACCGGCTGACTCAGGTCGCGGGGCACACCATGCCGAGCGTTCTGCGTTACTGGCGGGTCTTCTTCAAGCATATGTTCCGGAACGCCGCCTACTGGCTCCATTCGGAGGATACGGACCGGCTGCATGCCGAGAATAACCTGATTGAACGGGAAACGGCGAAGGCGGCCATCAAGGCGCTGTCACAGTACCTGGCCAGTTCCGACGTCGATGAGACCCAGTTCGATAACCAAGCGGTGTACCACTTGTTGGTCCAGTACCGGAACCGAATCGAACGGGCCAAGGCCGAGACGGCACCGGACCACGAGGACCTCTACCAACACCAGATCAACAAGTTACGGGTGCGGGCACTGGGCGCCGAACGGACCGGGATTCAGACGTTGCTGGAAGCCGGCAACATCACCTGGAACATGGCATCCCATCTTCGACAGTACGTGAACTATTCCGAGAACGTGCTGGTCATGTCGCTGAACAGCGAAGAGGGTTAGGCGTTCAAGGTCGTGTTTTCACGCAAATTTTAAAATCAGTCGCTCATTCTGAAATTAATCAGAGTGGGCGACTTTTTTCGTTCCCAAAATAAAAATGACAACCGACAGTCACGAGGACTAGCGGTTGTCATTGCGGGTTATTTATTAGGTTAGAACATCATGCAGTGGGTGATGGATACGGGGCTGATTCCTAGCTAATCCGTCACGTCACGGTTGTTCATGATGAGGTATAGGATCCAGTAGCAGAACAGCTGAATAACTGTCATCAGGACCACGAAGATCCACATGTCCGGCGTCCACATGGTCATCAACGGCCGAATGAACTGTTCAGGATTTAAGAACAAGTAAATCGTGTGGATCCGTAAGAAACGGCCGATGTACAGGCCAACCGACGTCAGGAAGGTCAGGAGCAAGACGACAATCAGCCGGGCAATCCCGTTGCCCTTAGCCAGTCGCGCGGTGATGGCCTGGCTGACGTGATTGAGACTCCAGAAGCCCAGAAACGAGCAGCTGATGGCACTGACAATCATGTAGGTGAAGTAGATCCACAGGTGCGGTGTGACGCGCAGGAGGCCGCTCATGGCGTAGGGCTGCAGGAGCGACAGGTGAAAGAGGTCAGTCAGCAGGTAGGGCGCGTTGGGATAAAAGAGTAGCCACAGCAGGACGAGTGGCCAGAATAGCCAGCCGCGCGGTCGTTTAGCCCCGAGATGAAAGCTGATCTCGATGGGGATGGCGCCTAGAAAGGTGTTGAGCACCAAGAACGAGAAGGGGTCCTTCGCACGGAAATAGAGGAAAATGAGCCACGCCACAAAGAAGACGCGGATTTCCCACCGGGCTCGCCGATTCATAGCCATCACCAATCCTTTCCCAAAGTACTACCCTCATTCTACAGCGCGGGGCCGAAATCGAACAGAATATGACTTCTATATTAGCAGATTATTTTCATTTAAATAACGGGTGAACCTGACCTTAAGAAATCTGTAAGCTTTGTGACCAATGGGGCAGAGTTTCACGGGATTGTCGGCAATCGGGGCGAAATGTCAGCGGTGCCGTGCTATAATAAAATTTGAATTCAATTTGGAGGGAAAGTCATGAACCTGGATTGGGGAAATCTCCTAACTATAGGAAATTTGGTCAACCTCCTCGACATTCTTGTGGTGTGGTTCGTCATCTATGAATTAATCGTGATGCTACGGGGAACTAAGGCTATCCAGCTCTTCCGTGGGGTTATTTTAATTCTGATTGTCCGCTTTATCAGTGCCTACTTGGGGCTGAACACGGTGTCGTGGCTGGTCGATCAAGTGATCAACTGGGGCGTTATCGCCATCATTATTGTTTTTCAACCAGAAATCCGGCGGGGGTTGGAGCACCTCGGCCGGGGGTCCTTGTTTGTCCGGGTGCGGCATGAAAATGAAGCCGCCAACAAGATGATCGAAGGCCTTGATAAAGCCATCCAGTACATGTCCAAACGGCGAATTGGGGCGTTAATGACCATTCAACGGGACACCGGGCTGGAGGACTACATTGAAACGGGAATCGACCTGGATGCCGAGCTGACCGGTGAACTACTGATCAACATCTTCATTCCCAACACCCCGCTGCACGATGGCGCGGTCATCATCCGTGATAACCGTATCGCCGTCGCGGCGGCCTACCTGCCCCTATCCGAGAGCAATCTGATTCCCAAGGAATTGGGGACCCGGCACCGGGCAGCCGTAGGGATTTCCGAGGTGACGGACGCGTTGACCATCGTCATTTCAGAAGAAACCGGGGAAGTTTCAATCACCAAGAACAACGAGCTGTTACGCGGGCTGACCCAAACGGACTACCTGAAGTTTTTACGCAACGAATTGGTCAATGATGAAGCCACTGACAACAATAACGTGTTCTTACGGGCACTGGATTGGTTTGATCAACGGTTTAGAGGGGGGCGGCGCTAATGAAGAACGCGCGTTATACCACGTGGTTGTACCGCATCCTGGCGCTGATTCTGGCCGTGCTGTTGTTCTTCTACGTCAACAGTACCAAGTCTTCCAGCAGTGGCTCGTCGACCAGCTCGACGGGGAACACCACGTCGCTCACGGCCACCAAGACCATGACAGTGTCGGTGCCGTTACAACTGAATGTGAATAGTAATAAATATTTCGTGACCGGCTACCCCTCCAAGGTCAAAGTTAAACTGAAGGGACCCTTAGCCTTAGTCACGACAACGGCCAACACGCAAAATTTTAAAGTGTACGTGGCGCTCAGTGATCTGGGTGTCGGCAAGCACACGGTCACCCTGCACCAGGAGGGCCTGAATCACGAAATTGAATCAAGCATTGATCCGGCGAAAATTAACGTGGACATTGAGCCGCGGCGAACGGTTTCATTCCCGGTCAAGGTTCGGTATAATAGTCAAAACATTGCAGCGGGGTATTCCGCTGGCAAGGCCACCTCTGACGTGACGACGGTCAAGGCGACCGGCGCGGCCAACGAGATCTCGCGGGTCAAACAGGTCATCGCCCAGCTGACGGTGCCGGCCAACACCAAGAAGACCGTGAATAACCAAGCGGTCATTGAGGCGCTCGACAGTAGTGGCAAGACGGTCAACGTTATTTTGACGCCGTCGACCACGACCGTGAACCTGCCAGTGACGTCTGACGGGGAGAGCCAAAAGGTCAGCGTGAACCTGAACGCCAAGAACGGGTCATCGGGAACGTCCTATAAGCTGAGTACGACCAGCAACAAGGTCACGGCGTATGGGAGTTCCTCGCAGTTAAAGGCTCTGGGTGACAGCGTTGACGTCGACGTTGACGTAAGTGATGTGAAGAATAAAACGACCAAGACGGTCACACTGGACACCAATGATAACGATGTCACGGCATTTGACCCGTCAACCATTAAGGTCACGGTCACAGCAACAACCAAATAAAACCAACAAACAGATTGAGAAATGAGGAAATTTGACATGAAGTATTTTGGAACTGATGGTGTTCGGGGAGTTGCCAACCAAGATTTATCTCCCGAGTTAGCATTTAAAGTCGGCCGGTTCGGTGGGTATGTCTTGACCCAACACGCTGATAGTGACAACGCACACCCCCAAGTCTTAGTAGCCCGCGACACCCGGATCTCCGGTCAATTGCTGGAAAATGCCTTGGTTGCCGGCTTGCTGTCCGTGGGGATCGAAGTTCTCCGCTTAGGCGTGATTTCAACGCCAGCCGTGGCTTACTTAGTTCGGACGCAGGGCGCCGCAGCCGGGGTCATGATCACGGCTTCCCACAATCCCGTTGAATATAACGGGATCAAGTATTTCGGGAACGACGGCTACAAGCTGTCCGATGAAATGGAAGAAGAAATCGAAGCCCTCTTGGACGCCCCAACCGATGACTTACCACGGCCAACGACTGATGGCTTAGGCACGGTCGAAGACTACTCCGAAGGGAGCCAAAAGTACATTCAATTTCTGGAACAAACGATTGCGGATGACCTGGAAGGCTTACACATCGCGGTGGATTCCGCGAACGGCGCTACCAGCGGCTTAGTTTCCCGGTTATACGCGGACCTGAACCTGGACTTTGACACGATTGCCACCACGCCCAACGGCTTGAACATCAACGATCAAGTTGGGTCGACCCACCCAGAACAATTACAAAAGTTTGTTGTGGAAAAGGGTGCGGCCATTGGGTTAGCCTTTGATGGTGACGGCGACCGGTGTATCGCGGTTGACGAGGAAGGAAACATCGTCGACGGGGATAAGATCATGTACATCTGCGGGAAATACATGGCCGAACATGGGCGTCTGAAGAAGGACACCATCGTGACGACCGTCATGAGTAACCTGGGGATGTACAAGGCCATGGAAGCCCACGAGCTGAAGTCTGTGAAGACCAAGGTCGGGGACCGTTACGTGGTTGAAGAAATGCGGAAGTCCGGGTACAACCTGGGTGGCGAACAGTCCGGCCACATTGTCTTCTTGGACTTCAACACGACCGGTGACGGCTTGTTAACGAGTTTACAATTACTCCACATCCTGAAGGTGACGGGCAAGAAGTTGTCCGAATTGGCCGCTGACGTGAAGACCTACCCTCAAAAGTTGGTCAACGTGAAGGTTGCTGACAAGGAAGCTGCTTTGAACAATCCACAAGTCCAAGCCATGATCGCTACGGTTGAAAAAGAAATGGCTGGCGACGGCCGGGTCTTGGTTCGGCCTTCCGGGACTGAACCCCTGTTGCGGGTGATGGCGGAAGCGCCAACTGAGGAAACGGTTGCGGCTTACGTGGACCGGATTGCTGACGTGGTCCGCGCCGAAGTCGGCGTCGACTAGCGCTTGGGGTTAAACCGCGCCTTACCGGGCAGTAAAAATGGACCGGAACGCTGGGGAAGGACGCTTCAAGCCGAAGAGCGGTCTTGAAGCTTGCTTTGAACCTCGAAAATCGCGAGTTTCAAAGTCACCATTTTCTGAGCGGCGCTGCCGTTCAGAAAATCCGCCGGCTGAGTCCATTTTTACTGCCCTCACGGCTGACACGGGTTTAACCCGTGCTAGTCGAGACGATTCTTTGTTTAAAGTTTGGCTTAGAGAAGACCGGAACGTGGTAGGCGGCCGCCTGGAGCCAAAAGGCGGTCTCCAGGTTTACTTTGAGCCTCTGAGAAACGAGTCTCAAAGATACCAGTTTCCTTGGTGGCTCTGCCACCAAGGAAACTCCTACGACTGAGTTTATTTTCGCCGACCTCACGGCTGACATTAACTTAACCCGTGTTGGTCTTGCTAGGCGGCTGTTCGACGGTGAGATTATTTTGCTAGATAGCAGACAACATCAGATCACTGCTTAAATAAATTAGATTTTCGAACAGGATTGACTACTCATAGACTGAGCCGCCAATCCTGTTTTTTCTTGGGCGATTTGCTGGTGAACGGGAAATTACTGTTAGTCATGAATGACCAAATAGCCCAATTACTTAGCCAATTAGTAGGCAAATAGGTGCGTGTTTTTTAAGATTTTCTAGTATAAATATTTTGATAGACCGGTTTTGGCTTTTCTAATTGACAA
Organism: Levilactobacillus mulengensis; assembly: GCF_003946045.1. GTDB lineage: Bacteria > Bacillota > Bacilli > Lactobacillales > Lactobacillaceae > Levilactobacillus > Levilactobacillus mulengensis. Next base: position 66,887 of record NZ_RHNW01000010.1, read on the forward strand.
CCCTGACAGAACGCTGTAAAGTATAGTCATTCAGGGATGGTTTTCAAAATGTTTCAGTCTATACCAATTCCTGAGAAAGCTCATTCATTTAATAATCAAATTATCCGACCCGTCTGGTTTACCGGAACCGGTGTCGAGCAAAGGAAGATAAAAACTATGTGTGGAATTGTTGGTGTTACGGGTAACGACAACGCCGTTAAGATCTTAGTCGACGGCTTACAAAAGCTAGAATACCGGGGTTATGATTCAGCTGGTATTTACGTGAACGACCAAAAGGGACAGGACTACTTGGTTAAGACCAAGGGCCGGATCTCCCAATTGCGTTCAAAGATTACCCCCGACGTACACGGTTCTACTGGGATCGGTCATACGCGTTGGGCAACTCATGGGGTCGTTAGCGTGGATAACGCGCATCCACATTTCTCAAACGACGACCGCTTCTACTTAGTTCACAACGGGGTCATCGACAACTTCCAAGAACTCAAGGCTAAGTACTTGAGCGACGTACCTTTCAAGAGCCAAACCGATACCGAAGTTGTTGTGCAATTGATCGACAAGTTTGCCGTTGAAGACAATTTGGATGCCAAGCAGGCCTTCCTTAAGACGTTGAGCCTGTTAAAGGGCTCCTCTTACGCCTTCTTGATGATGGACCGCGACCAACCAGATACGTTGTTCGTTGCCAAGAACAAGAGCCCACTGTTGATTGGGGTCGGCGACGGCTTTAACGTGGTCTGCTCCGATGCTTTGGCAATGTTACGCGAAACTCATGACTTCCTGGAATTAATGGATGGTGAAGTGGTAACCATCACACCAGACAAGGTAGCCATTGAAGACGCTGACGGGAATGCCGTTGAACGGAAGACCTTCCACGTTGACATGAACGCTGACGAAGCCGACAAGGGGACTTACCCATTCTACATGTTGAAGGAAGTCGACGAACAACCTAACGTGATGCGCAAGTTAGCCCAAACCTACTTGTCAGAACACGGCGAACCAGAAATTGATGACAAGCTGTTGAAGGCAATGCAAGCCGCTGACCGCCTGTACATCGTGGGTGCCGGGACCAGTTACCATGCCGGTCTGATTGGGAAGCGTTTGTTTGAAAATTTGGCGCACATCCCAACGGAAGTTCACGTTTCTTCTGAGTTTGCCTACGAACAACCAATGTTATCAGAGAAGCCATTCTTCATCTTCCTGACGCAATCCGGTGAAACGGCCGACAGTCGTGAAGTGCTGGTCAACGTGAACGATGCCGGCTACCCAAGCCTGACCATCACGAACGTCCAAAACTCCACGTTATCTCGTGAAGCGACCTACACGTTGCTGTTACATGCTGGTCCTGAAATTGCGGTGGCCTCAACCAAGGCTTACACGGCGCAAATCGCGTTGGAAGCCATCCTGGCTAAGGCCTTAGGTGAAGTGACGGGCCAAATTATCGCCCAAAACTTTAACATCCGCCAACAACTTGGGTTAGTTGCCACGGGGATGCAGGCCATCGTTGACGAAAAGGATAAGTTGGAAGCCATTTCGAACAACTACCTGTTGAAGACCAACCGGGCCTTCTACATTGGCCGGGGTATCGACCACGCCGTTTCTTTGGAAGCAGCCTTGAAGTTGAAGGAAATCTCCTACATTCAATGTGAAGGTTTTGCTTCCGGTGAATTGAAGCATGGGACGATTGCCTTGATTGAAGAGGGCACGCCAGTCATTGGGTTCATTACCCAGGAAAAGACGGCCGGCCTGACTCGGAGTAACTTACAAGAAACTATGGCGCGGGGTGCCAAGACGTTGACCATCGTTCGCGAAGGTTTAGCCGTTGACGGCGACGACTTGATCCTGCCAGATGTTGATGAAATGTTAATGCCATTGCTGAGCGTTGTCCCAGCACAACTGTTGGCTTACTACACTAGTCTGAACAAGGGCTTGGATGTTGATAAGCCACGGAACTTGGCCAAGAGTGTGACTGTTGAATAAAGTTTCACCTGAGAGCTACCCACTTGTTGGGTGGCTCTTTTTTTGATTTGGTCGTTGGTTTTCCGCTCCCGGCGGCGGCTTTCAAAGTGCCCGGCTATGGGGCCGGTTCCAGACCGAGGGGCGGTCTTCCACCTCAACTTTGAGCCTGAGGAGCGGTCTCAAAGGTTGTCCCGTGGACTAGGCTGAGTCAAAACCTCAGCCAAGACCACCGACACAGCCGGGCACTTTGAGCCGCCTCTGGTCGCTGAGACTGGTTCGATGCGCGCCACCTAACCAGTGGGTAGATTCAACTGGTCTGGTAGCCGTGTCTAACTAGCTTGCTGTTCACGACTTTGCTTGGTGAGCCCACAGAAAGAGTTTGTCAATGGCCTAGTAACGCAGCATTTACGACTGGCCTTACACCAGTGGTGAAACGTCTTTTTCTTGCGTTAACTTACTTTTAGTTGTATAGTGATTGCAAATAATCTATGAAAGCGGGAGGTGAAAATGATGAAATATACGAAGCGAGTCGATAGTCATAAAAACCAGAAGCAAAAGGATGCCACTTTTGAAAAATTCCGGAAGCAGCAGAACGATTTAAGCGCCAACCGGCGGGGAATTCGGCGGAAGTAGTGGGACGGTAGCCATTTTGGCGGTCGTCCTTTTTGTTTTCAAAAATTTTCAAAATCCCGAGCAAATGGCTTGCAAAACTGGTCTAGAGCATTTATAATTGGACTATACCATTAAGAGAGGGAGACTGAATGATATGAAACAATTGACGAACATGAAGGTACAAATTGTTAGCGACAAGCAAGCAGGGGGCCAGGCTGGTTTCCGGGTCTTTGAAGAGGCGTTACAGAACGGGGCCAAGGTTTTAGGCCTAGCAACTGGAAGCACGCCAGTCACCATTTATGAGCAATTGGCTGCGAGCGATTTGGACTTCAGTCAATTAACGTCGGTCAACCTGGACGAATACGTTGGTTTGAACGCGGACCATCCACAAAGCTACCATTACTTTATGCAAGAACATTTATTTAGCGCTAAACCTTTTGCGCACTCATACGTCCCAGACGGGTCCGATTTGGATGCGGCCAAGGCCACTAGCGAATACGATCAAATCATTGCGGAAAACCCCATTGATTTACAACTGTTGGGCTTGGGGAAGAACGGCCATATCGGCTTTAACGAACCCGGGACCGATCCCGACTCAACGACCCACAAGGTGACGTTAACGGACTCGACCATCGAAGCCAATGCCCGGTTCTTTGACAACGCCGATGAAGTTCCTCGTTACGCCTATTCCATGGGCATTGGGTCCATTTTAAAGGCTAAGCAAATCCTGATTGTGGCCTACGGTGAAGCCAAGGCCGCCGCGGTTGCTGCCATGATTCAAGGCCCCGTAACGCCAGACGTGCCAGCCAGTTATTTGCAGACTCATCCGAACGTGACCGTGATCTTGGATGAAGCCGCTGCAAGTCAGTTAGATTAAGTCTTTGTTTCAACCGCATTTTCTCTTGAATTTTCCTTTCTGCACCCGGGGCACATATGGTATTCTTGTCCTGGAAGCGATTTTAAGGGGGAAACCGGTAAAATGAAGCGAACGAAACGATGGCTACTAGCCGCGCTCGTCTTGGGTGTCGGCGTCGGTGGCTTTACCATTAGTAAGGGGACGGGTCATGCGGCGACCACCGACCCACAAACCTTTATCTCAACTTTGAAGAGTCCGGTCACGACGGTTGCCAACAAGTATAAACTGTATCCGTCCGTGATGATGGCGCAGGCTGCCTTAGAGAGCGCTTGGGGGACCAGTACGCTCACTACTACTGCCAATAATTACTTTGGCATTAAGGGCGCTTACAATGGCCAATCTGTGACGATGCAGACGTCCGAGTACGATAGTAACGGGCAGTTATACTATACAAATGCCAACTTTAGAAAATATCCTAGCGCCAAGGCCTCAATGACGGACAATGCCACGTTGTTACGCAACGGGACCAGTTACAATCCCACGATTTATAGTGGGACCTGGCGGGAAAATGCGGCGACTTACAGTGATGCAGCCAATGCGCTGACCAACACCTACGCCACCGCCCCGACCTATGGTAGCAGTCTGATCTCGATTATTAAGACGTATAGCTTGAGCTCGCTGCTAGATGGGAGCTCGACCAGTTCATCCAGCAGCTCCTCTAACAGTAGTAGTGCGGATACCGCGGCACCTAAGCCGAAACCGGTCGTGTATGATAAGGCGATGTACTTTGGTGCGAGTGGGACCCAAACAGCCCGGCTGAATGCCCAATACACCAGTTACCGCCTGTACAACCACATCAAGGGGACCCGCGAGAAGGTCACGAAGACGGCTTGGAACAAGGTCAGAGCTGGCCAGGATGTCCAGGTTTACCTCGATATGCGTGGGGTAAAGAAGGCTGCGACGACTGGTAAGAAGACCACCTGGTACCGGCTGAAATTTAGCAACAGTAGTTCGGCCAAGAAGTATTGGGTGTACGGCAAGGCCTTAACGCTGCCGACCGTTAAATACACCAAGGGATCGGCCACGGTTAAGGTGAACAGCGCGTTGAGTGGAAGTTACTACAACCACGTGTTCAATTCACCCTATCTGGCCAAGTCCATGGGCGCACTGAAGAAGCTAACGGCGAAGTCCTACACGGCTGATAATCAGGCGGTGAAGACGCAGGATGGTGTCAAGTCGACCTGGTACCGAATCAAGGTTGGCGACAACAAGTATTGGATTGCGTCAACGGAAACGGCTGCCAGTCCCCAGTACGATTACGTCGTGTACTCAGCGGCCAGCGGAACCAAGAAACTGAGCGCCAAGTACAAAAAGTTTACGCTCTACAATCACGTGAAGAAGACCCATTTCAACCAGGAAAGCTATAAATGGCCGAGTGGCAGTAAAAAGGGCGCAAAGGTTACGGTGAACTATAAGGGACTCAAGACGGCCTACGGGACGACTTGGTACCGCATCCAGTTCAGCGGGAACAAGACCAACTACTGGGTCGATTCACGCGCATTAGCTTAAATTAAAGGGGTAAATTGAAGGTTTGGTAGCCATGGGGGCTGCTGAACCCTTTTTGCTTGCTGGACAACCGTGGACACCTTAACAAATCGCTAAGGCTGACCAGAAAGTTCCCACAAGTCACAAATATTTGGTATAATACAACAGACTGAGCCCGGTACGTTTACGGGCCGCATAAGGAAACGTAAAAATTGAGTTAGGAAGTTTAATTCATGGATAATTCTTACAAAATTAAAGTACAACACGTTACGAAGGAATACGATCTGTACAAGAGCCAAGCGGAAAAACTGCGCGCGTTCTTCTCACTGCGTAACTCTACCGTGCCACATTTCTGGTCACTGATGGGGATTTCCCTGGAAGTGAAGCCGGGCGAAACTCTGGGCTTGATTGGGGTCAACGGTTCCGGAAAGTCAACGCTGTCCAACATTATCTCCGGCATCATTCCCCAAACGACGGGGACGGTCGATGTTCGCGGGGACACCTCAATCATCGCCATCGGGGCCGGCTTGCGGGGTAATCTGACCGGATTGGAAAACATTCGGTTGAAGGCCTTGATGCAGGGGCTGACCAATCCCGAAATTGACGCGTTAATGGACGACATCGTGTCCTTCGCTGATATTGGTGATTTCTTGTACCAACCAGTTAAGAGCTATTCTTCTGGGATGAAGTCACGGCTGGGCTTTTCAATTGCCGTGCACGTAAACCCAGATATTTTGATCATTGATGAAGCCTTGTCCGTTGGGGATGATACCTTCTACCAAAAGTGTGTGGACAAGATTTCCGAATTTAAGGATGAGGGCAAGACCATCGTCTTCGTCAGTCACTCCCTGAAGCAAGTGGAAATTCTGTGTGACCGCGTCGCCTGGATTCACTACGGGACGCTCAAGGAAATTGGTGAGACATCTGATGTGGTCAAGCACTACCGTGAATTCACCAAGTGGTTCAAGGGTCAGACCAAGAAGGAAAAGAAGCACTTCCAACGCCAAATGAAGACCAACCAAAAGTCTTTTGATATTGATGCCTACCAGAAACAGGTCACCGAAGAACGCCAAGCGGCGGCACCAGATGATGCCAACGTGGCAGCCGAGGTCAAGAAGGACTTCTATGGTTCAGTTATCAGTGAAAAGATGAGTTGGGGGAACCGAATTTTAACCTTCGGAGTCGCTATCGTCTTTGTCCTGGCTTGCTTGGTCAACGTTTCGGGTCACTCAGTGAGTGAAGTCCTGCAAAATCCAGGGAGCATTGTGCACCCAGAAACGGTGCTTCACGACTCAAACAAAACAACAAATGTGAAATAAATTAGAGAATAATAAGAATACGGATAGATTTTTATTATTTTTCGTGGTATCTTTAAGTTACCATTTATTTACCCCTTTATTTGATTTCCCAATGAACCGAATAAAGGTTTATCTCTCATTTGGTGAAGACTAAATGGCGGGGCCGAGAAGAAATTCTCGGTCTCTTTTTGTAGAGTGCGGAGCGGGGCGTTTAGGTCCTGAGCATTAACGTCGGTTCAGTGATGACCCTGGGCTTGGGTCATTGCTGAACCGGGGTTAAGCGCAGGGACCTGGCTCGCGTAGCACGTTTCGGAAGCCGCCAGGACCAGGATAGTTCCGCGAGGAGCCAATCGAATGCCCTAAGACAAGATAGAATTTAAGACCTATCCCGGGCCTGGGTCGTTTCCGTTACGGTGTTAAGCGGAACCAGTTGCCCCGCGTAGCACGTTTCAGAAGCCGCCAGGACCGGGATAGTTCCGCGAGGAGCCAATCAAACGCCTTAATAAAATCTAATGCCAATCAAGAGCTACCAAATCCAAGGTGGCTCTTTTCTTTTGAAAAGGAATCAAAACGCACAATATTAAAACTCACCAACCCAACCGCACACAAATTAATACCATCGCAAACAACGTGCAGTAAACTAGCCCCAACCAAAAGGGGAGGCCATCCACATGAACAAAACCAGTCGGCGAATTCTCATTGAAATGATCAGCGGTGGCTTAATCGCAGCAATCGCTATGCTCCTATGGGGCGGTTTTGACGCCTGGTTTGCCCGGGCCAATGATGTCACGCCTCTTAGGGTAGACTTTTTCCACATCACCTTTTACCGGGTCACCCAAGCAATCGGCCAATTTCACGGTCAGATTTTCCCCGTGCATGTTGGGATTCTTCTGGTCATTGGTGCGGCCTTGGTAGTGGGTTTAGTTGAACTCTGGCGCAAGTTGAGCCGCGCCAGCTAGTAGCCAAGTTACAGACCATTTTCAAGTTCGACACAAAATATAATTTTTTTAAATGGCCGTCAATCCGGTCCAACCCTATGTAGGAGTAGGGAGTAACTGGTGAGCACCCAAAGTGATAACGTAAAATAATAGTGAAAATCACCAACTATTTTTTGAAAGCTATTGACAGCGCTTACAAAAACCGGTATATTATATCTCGTAAGGTATTAATAATTACCTTCTAATCAATTCTCTTTCTCTCTTATGCCGACCACTGCCATTCCCTGGTAGTGGTTTTGTTTTGCCCAAAATCACGGTATAATAGAAACATTGTGCGGAGGCGATTTAAAAATGAAAAGTCACGAAACATTTACACTGATCGAGGAAATTACCCGCCTCGATGGCAGTAAATACATGGAAATCAGCGACATGGTCCAAAATGGCCGGGCGGAACTGGCAGTAGAGCGCAAGCTGATCAAGCAAGTGCGGATCCTACAGCTAAACATTGCCCACACGCCTCACGTCCAGGCTTACGAAGACTACGTGAACGAAAATTACACGATGCCAGAAGAGGCCTTCACTGAATTTCAAGAATGGAAACGCACGCCAGAAATGGAAAAGGAAGTTGCGGCTATTCTCCACGAAAACCATATTGGGTAATCGTTAAATGATGCATTAGTAAACCACGTCCTAGTCAATGAGGATGTGGTTTTTTCTTTGGACGCGTTAGGAGCTAAATTGCTCACGCAACATGCGATTCACGACAGAAGATAGTTAGCCAACTTAGCAAACAAAGCTCACTGATCACGTGGATCAACAGCACTCACAAATATGAATCAGCGATTAGTGACTCAGTAGATGTGGGATGGTAAAAATGGACCAGTGGACAGTCTAAGTGACCAGAGGCGGGCCAAGGCGAGCAGCTGTGTCGATGGTCTTAGCTGAGTGAATTTTCTCAGCTTAGAGCATGGGACAACCTTTGAGACCGCCCCTTAGGCTCAAAGTTGAGGTGGAAGCCCGTTCTTCGGCTGGAACCGACCCCACAGCAGGGAACCTTGAGCCCGCCGCCGGGAACGGATGTCATCGCCTCCCGAAACAGTTTAACCACGCATTTAACCCCAAGAAAAAACTAATCGGCCTATCAGTATATAAACAAAATGACAATTTGATTGGCTACAAAATTGTGGTACTCAACCAATAATCGTGCTACTATGAAAACGGATTCATAGATAATCAACAAATTGTTTTGGGAGGGTTTATTTTATGAAAAAATCTTTAACGATTATGAGTGCTTTATTGATGGTCACCAGTGCGGGGGCCGGCATTTCCCTGAACCAAGTCACAGCTCCAACGGCGACGGCTCAAGCGGCGACTTTAAACGCGGCTAAACTGGCAAATGGTAAGTACAGCGTGAAGTACAGCCTGTACAAGACCGGGACCACGACGGCTTCTGAAGCGGCTAGTTACTTCACCACCGCAACGGTTACGGCTAAAAACCAGAAGACTTCCGTGGCGTTGAAGAGTACGGCGGCCGCTAACCAGTATCTGGATGCCGTCACGTTAGGCGGCCAGGCGGCTAAGGTCACGAAGGCAGCAACGGGCAATACATACACGTTTAGCAACGTGAACTTGAAGAAGGACCAAACGATGGGCTTTACGGTTGCCGTTCCGGGCATGCCACAAGCCATGAAGGAAACCGCGACGTTGGCCTTTCAAACCAAGACGTTGAAGGCCACCACGCAGGCGAAGGCTAAGAAGGCCGTTAAGCTGAGCACCAAGGCGGTCAAAGCCAAGACCAAGGCGGTCAGCGGTACGACCACCAAGGGTGCCAAGGTAACGGTCAAGCACAACAAGACCACGCTGGGTAAGGTCACAACCAAGAAAAAGGCCTACACGGTCAAGCTGAAGAAGGCCGTTAAAAAGAGCTGGAAGCTGAAGGTCACCGCGACTAAAGCCGGTTACAAGACCGTGACCAAGACCGTAACGGTTAAGTAAGTGGAAAAATCACTACCGGTTTCGGTGGTGATTTTTTGGTTTTACTAAAAATAAGAAACGGGGGAGCACAAGATGAAACATCTACAGCAATTTTTCCGTGTCATCGCCTGTCTGGTCGTGGGTCTCGTCTTCCTGGGCTGGGCCCAAACGACGGACGGCCATGCCGCGACGTTAAGCAATGGTCTTTATCAAGTTCCCATGAAAATTATCAAGGCGGACAGCAGCGCCACGTCCGATGCCAATCAGTTCTTTGGCAAAACGGCCGTGGTCCGCGTGAATCACGCTCAGGTGACGGTTTTGATCACCTCAAATGGCGCCAAGTACATTAAGAAGATGACCGTGGCTGACCAAGCCGTGACACTAGTCAAGACGGTAGATCACCAGGCGGTGTATCAGTTTAATCTGACGGCCCAGATCAGTCCGCTGACCACGACCTTTAGCCTGACGACGCCGATGGGGGCCATGAAGGAACAGGCTCGCCTGACCCTGAACTGGGCCCAGGCCAAATCCGTCAGCAAAAGTGTCGCGACCACGGATCTGATTGCGCAGGCTGAGACGCTTGCTAAGGCCAATGCCAGCAATCAGAGTTCTTCCGTGACCGTGCCAAAGTCCACAACGACTAAACCTACCGCCACCTCGACGGCTAAAAAGACCACCACAGCCACCGAATACTGGCGCTACCAAGTCTTACAGGGCGCTAAGATGACCAAATCCGAGGCTGACCAGTACTACACGGACGTGGCGACCGTGACGCCGAAGGGCACCGGTTATCAGGTGACGCTCCACGTGAAATACGCCAAGTCCCTGAAGCTCGGGGCCCGGGCGGTCGTGCCCAAGCGTATCAACGGCGCACAGCCACAACATGTGACGTACGGCCAGAGCGGTCGGAACTATACCATGAGCTACACCTTTACCGTGGCGAAGCGGTCCGCGTTGACGCAGAAATTGATTCCGGGTCAGATTCACGTGACGGTGCCTGCCATGAACATCAGTCAGACGTTCCCGATTCGTTTCCGGTTTGCCCGGAGTGGGGCGGCTGATCAGGCAGCGGCTGCGACGGTCGCGACGTTGCCCCATACCACGGTGACCGCAGCTAGCGCTAGTGCCAGTCCGACGGCCACGTCGACCACGACTAAGCCGCATCAGGCAACACTGCCACCAACGGGTGAAGCCACGAACAACTGGGCCGTCCTGGGCCTCGTGGGCTTAGCGCTCGGCGGGTTTATTTGGCGAGGAGGTCGGGCCCATGACTAAAGGCTTACGCGGTCTCATGCTCACCGTCCTGGTGACCATCGCTGTCTGGTTCCTACCCACGGCGGCGCACGCCCAATCACTGGATTATTCAGCGCTCAAATATGGGACGAATCAAACCTCGATGGCCAGCGGCTACTTTGTCCATCCGGCCAAGGTGACGGTGAAGAATCACGCCTACGTGGTCACCATGGACATTAAAACGGCCAAGAAGTTAACCAGTTGGCCGGTGAAGGTTTTATCAGTTGATGGGCAATCACCCGAAAATGTCCGCAAGGTCAAGGATTCAGCGGGCAACTCCCATCTGTACTATAGCTTTACCACCACGAATTTAAAACGCGCGGTAAATGCGAAGCTGTCGATCTATGTGCCGGACGTGTACAAGGCCAAGCACCTGATCACCTTTAAATTTAAAACGGGGAATTTGCCAGCATTGAACCAGCGGACGACTACGACACGGGCAAAGCGGACCCAGTCCAGTACGGCGACTAGCGCGTCAACTAAGCCAGCTGTCACTGCCGCATCATCGTCCGCGAAGTCCGCGTCTAAAGCGCAGGCTAAAAGTAGTGCCACGAAAGCAAAAAATAAGGCGAAGTCGTCATCAAAAGCCAAGTCCAGTCAATCCACTAGCAGCCAGTCGTCCAGCAGTACCGACAGTCAATCGGCGTCCAGCGCGGACCAATTACCAGCGCACCAGACCCATTGGGGCGCGCTGATTGGCGGCGTGGTCGCAATCGTCGTCTTAGTCGGTGGCGGTAGTTGGTGGTACTTTGGCCGACACTAGGAGGTAAATGCACATGCAAAATCCAAGAAAAATCGGCCTGATCACGTTGGCCGTTTTGGTCGTGCTGGGCCTCGTTGGTGGCGGTATTGCCTGGCACCAGCAACGGCAGAAGCAAAGCCAGCCACGCATCGTGGCAACGACGGTCGCTATCGTTCAGATTGCGGACAAACTCCACTTACCCCTGGTGGGCGTGCCAACGACGGCTAATAAGCTGCCGCAACGGTACCATCAGGTCACTAAGGTGGGGAGTCCGATGAATCCCAGCGTGGAAAAAATCACGGCGCTGAAACCGACCGCCGTGTATTCCGTGACGACCTTGGACGACCAATTTGGTAAGGCCTTCAAGGCCCAACACGTGACGCCGCACTTCTTGAATCTAACCAGTGTGGGCCAGCTGCAGCAAACGTTGACGCAGCTGGGCAAGCGGTACGACCGACAGGCAGCGGCGGCGAAACAAAATAAGCTGATTGATCAAGCCAAGCAGCGGGCAACCGCCCGGGCACGTCACCGGCACCAACCCCGAGTTCTGGTATTAATGGGGTTGCCCGGCGCGTCTTACATGGTGGCCACCAACCGCTCGTACGTGGGGGACCTGGTGCGTCTGGCCGGGGGCCAAAACGTCTTCACCAGCCGCACGCAGGAGTACCAAGCGCCCAACGACGAGGCCATTCAAAAGGCGAACCCGCAGGTCATTTTGCGGCTGGAGCACGCGATGCCCAGCATGGTGACCCAGCAGTTTAACCACGAATTCAAGAGTAATGCCATGTGGGCGCAGACGGCGGCGGTCAAGCACCACCGCGTCTATGACCTGCAGGAGCCGACCTTTGACGCGACCGCGAACATGCGGGTCGCCACGGCGCTCAAGCAGGTCAGTCAATGGCTGTATCCGAAGGGGGCGGCCGCATGACCAAACACGCTGGCTGGTGGTATGGTGGCGTGATAGCGCTGCTGGTGCTGACCAGCCTGATTGCGCTCATGGCCGGTACGACATGGCTGGGACTGCCTCAAGTCACGTGGGCGGTCAGCCATCCGGCCAGTCGCGCCTTTGTGACGATCTTTTCACTGCGGCTACCACGAATCCTGAGCAGTCTCATCTGTGGGGGAAGTCTGGCGGTCGCCGGCGCACTGTTTCAGGCCGTTTTTCGCAATCCCATCGCCGACCCCAGCATCTTAGGGATTAGCTCCGCCGCCGATTTCTTTAAATTGGGTGGCGCGATTCTTTTACCCTGGCTACCCGGTCGCAACTGGCTGATGGCATTGGTCGGCGGGCTGATTGCCCTGACCATCCTGACCAGCGGCCGTGCCCTGACCGATCCGTACCGGTTGATCATCGTGGGGGTGGCGCTCGATGCCACCTTTGTCGGCCTCCAACAGCTACTGAGCAGTGGGGCCGCTGCCGTGAGCCACAGCACGTTTAACGGACTGACCTGGAGCGATACCGCCACCTTGCTCGGACTGGGCGTCCTGGGGCTCGTGGTGGCCCTGATACTGGCACCCTGGGCGAACTATTTAAAATTAACGGATAGCGCCCTGAAAAATGTGGGCGTGCCGGTCAACGTGCTCCGCTGGACGTTGCTGTTACTGGGGATGTACCTGGCCGTCAGTGTCACGGCGGTGGTCGGCACGATTCCCTTTGTCGGTATCGTGATTCCCAACGTGGCCCGGCGGCTAGTTGGTCACGATTACCAAACCGTGCTCCCATTCTCCATGCTTGCGGGGGCTTGGTTGATGCTTGCCGCCGATACGCTGGGACGGACGGTCATCGTGCCCAGCGAGATTTCCGCGGCGACCATGATGGCCGTCATTGGGGGGCCATTTGTCATTATTCTCTTACAACGGGGGCGAGGTTTTCATGGAATGTCAACACGTTAGCTATCAGTATCCTCGCCAAACTCGCGGCCTGAGTGACCTGACGGGGGTCTTCCCACCAGGACAGGTCACGACGATCATTGGGCCCAACGGTGCAGGCAAGTCCACGCTGCTCCAGTTATTAGCGCGGCGGCTCCCAGCACAGGCGGGACAGGTCGTGTTAAATGAACAGCCGTTGGACCAATTGACCACCAAGCAGTTGGCCCAGCAAGTGGCGATGGTGACGCAACATCATCAGTTGTACGACGAGCTGACGGTGCGCGAGGTCGTGGCAACGGGCCGGTTGCCGTATCACGGGTTGTTGCAGGCGGTCCCGGCAAATGAGGTGACGCCATACCTAGAGATGGCGGGGCTGACCTCGCTGGCCGATGAGCTGATTCAAGACCTCTCCGGGGGCCAACAGCAGCGGGCCTGGTTGGCCGCGGCCTTGGCCCAGGAACCGGCCGTGCTCCTGCTGGATGAACCGACGACCTATCTCGACGTCCACTACCAGCAGCAGTTGATGACGCAGTTGCGGCAGCTGGCGGCCAGGGGCCTGACGGTGATCCAGGTGCTCCATGACATCAACCAGGCCTTTCGCGTGAGTGATTGGCTGTGGTTGTTGCAGGACGGCCAGCTGGTGGCCAGCGGCACCCCGGATGATCTCCGCGATGCGGCATTGTTGGGCCGGACGTTTGCCACACCAATTGAGATTGTGACGGTGCCACATCTGGGGCCGTATATTGTTCAGCTGCCAGATTAATTGGGTTATGTTGGTTGCGCCCCTTAAGCTGGTAGCTTGAACATGTTAAGTAGCTGAACTAGTTTCAAGTAACCACCTCCTGGAGGAGTAAGTGGTAACTGAACACCTGAGCAATCCAAGCAGCACAAAAAATCCCAACCACTCAGAAAATTCTGAATGGTTGGGATTTTTAATTTCCAGTAAATTTACTTCACCGCAGCCTTGATCTGGTCGATGCGGTCGTACAGAATGCCGTCTCGCAGGCCGGCGTTGGAGAAGGTGATCAGCTGTGAATCCAGCAGTCGCATCAACAGGGCCACCGGAATCAGGCCACCGATGATGATGTCGGCGCGGTCCTTGGACAGGCCAGGTACCTTCTTACGGCCGGCCAGGTCGAGACCTAACAACTGGGTCAACGTATTGTAGACGTCGGTTGCCGTGAGCTTGTAGCCGTGGACGTCCTCGACGTTTAAGAAGTTCTTGTTCCGCCGATTGATCTTGGCCAGCGTCCGGTTGGCGCCGCCCAAGCCAATGACGGGCAGGTTTGCTGCCTCACGCAGCCACCAGACGTCGTTAAAGACGTTGTTGACGAAGGTCATGGCGGAGAATAAGGAGTCCGCCTGAACCTTGTCGCTTTCCAGGTAGGCCTGTGACAGGGTCACGGAGCCTAGCGGAATCGAGACGACGTGTTTCATTTGGCGATTTTCCACCAGAATCAGCTCGGAGGAGGCCCCCCCGGTATCGACGATCAAGCCGTTCACGATGGGCAGCGTGTGGACCACGCCGACGTAATCGTAGCGGGCCTCCGTCGCCCCTGAGATGACGTCGAAGTCGAGGTCAAATTGGTCCTTGACCTGCTTCAGAAATTGTTTCTGGTTGGCTGCCTGGCGCACGGCTGCCGTGGCGACGGCGGTGATTTGCGGGTCGACTAATTTATCATAGATGGCCTTAAATTCCGCTAACGCCGCGAGGGTCCGTTCAATGGCAGCGGGTTGGAGCAGCTGCTCTTCACCCATGTTTTCCGACAACCGGACGTAGCGCTTTTCTTCCGCCACGGTCTGGTGATTGCCGGCTTCGTCAATTTCACTAATGGTCATGCGCACTGAGTTGGAACCCAGGTCGATGACAACTAAGTTTTCCATTTAGTCAAGACTCCGATCAATAGGGGATTTTGGTTGGTTCTTAGGACTTAACATCGGTTTAAATTGGTGCGGCGCGTTGCTGTCCTGTGGGGCGTGCGTGGCGTTGGCCTTGATTTTCGCCGTTGCCCGGGCCATGAAGGTCTCCTGGGCATCCAGGGGTTCGAGGCCCCGGCGGTCGACGCGGGTGTAGGTCCGGTCGGCCGTGAGCACCCGGGTCTTCACGTTATCGTGCCACAGTGTGGAGAAGATGTCAAAGACCTTTTCACGCAGGTTGTCTTTCAAAATTGGGAAGAGTAACTCAACTCGCCGATTCAGGTTCCGGGTCATCAGGTCGGCACTGGACAGGTACAGCTGTGGGTCACCGGCGTTGGCAAACGCGTAGATTCGGCTGTGTTCCAGGAAGCGGCCGACGATGGAGTGAACCTCGATGTTTTCGCTGAGTTCAGGGATACCTACGTTTAGGCAGCAGATGCCCCGGACAATCAGCTTGATCTTAACACCGGCGTTGGACGCCTCGTAGAGCTTGGCAATCATGGCCGAGTCGGACAAGGAGTTCATCTTCATTTCGATCCAAGCGGGTTGGCCGCCCTTAGCGTTGGCAATTTCCTGATCAATCTTAGCCGTAATAAAATTGCGGATGCCATCGGGGGACATGTGGAGCTGGTGGAAGTAAGGTGGTTCGGAGTAGCCTGACAACATGTTAAAGATGTTGGAGGCGTCGATGCCCATGTCCGTGTTGGTGGTCATCAGCCCCAGGTCGGTGTAGAAGTGAGCGGTGACGTCGTTGTAGTTCCCGGTCCCCATGTGCATGTAGCGCCGGATGCCGTCGGGTTCCCGCCGAACAATCAGCGTCAGCTTACAATGGGTCTTCAGGCCAATCAGCCCGTAGATGACGTGACAGCCCATCTTTTCTAGCTGTTGCGCCCAGTGAACGTTGTTTTCTTCATCAAAACGGGCCTTAACTTCGACCAGAACCGTGACCTGTTTGCCGTTCTGTGCGGCGTTCCCCAGGTACTTGATGATTGGGGAGTTGGCGGAGACTCGGTACAGCGTCATCTTGATGGCCAGCACGCCGTCATCGCAGGCGGCTTGGCGAATCAGTTCGGTCACGGCAGCGAAATCATCGAAGGGGTGGTGAACCAAGACATCGTGCTGGCGAATAGTCTTGAAGACGTCATCGTCATGCTGCAGGCCAGGGGTCTGGGCGGCGGTGAACTTCGGATAACTTTCATCGTCGTGGCCACTGATCTGCTTGGTCAATTTCGACAGGAAAGTCAGGTCGATGGGCCCGCCAATTTCGTAGACCGCGTAGTCGGCAATCTTGATGGAGGTCGCCAGGCGACTCTGCAGCGATTGGCTGATGCCGGCCTCAACTTCCATGCGGACGGCGCCCCCGTGTTCCCGTTTCTTCAGTTGCTGTTCAACTTCCTTCAGGAGGTCGGACGTATCCTCCTCGGCGACGTCCAAGTCCATGTCCCGGATGACCCGGTAGTTGGCGGCTTCCTTAACTTGGTAGCCGATGAACAGGTTGCCGATGAAGGTCTTGATGATGTCCTCCAGCATGATGAAATCGTTGGCGGCACCCGGTAGACGCACGGTCCGTGGGAAAATCTCGGGGACCTGCACGGTGGCGAAGCGCTTATCCTTCTTGTCGCCGTCCTTGTACAGCCGCATCGCGATGTTTAACGTGTTGTTCCCAATGAACGGGAACGGCCGTGAGCTGTCCACCGCCATTGGCGTCAGGGCGGGTGAAATTTCATCGTTGAAGTATTTTTCAATGAAACGGGTCTGTGGTGGCGTCAACTCGTTGGGCGTCAAAATGTGAATATTTTTCGCAGCGAGGGCCGGCAACAGCATCCGATTCAAGGTAGAGTATTGCTTAACGACCTGGTCGTGGGCTTTGGCGTTGACCGCAAGTAATTGGTCCTCGGCCGTCATGCCAGAGGCATCGGGCTTAGGATAGTTGACCGCGGCCAGCTTCGAGAGCGAGGCGACCCGGACCATGAAGAACTCGTCCGCGTTGCTCTGGGTGATGCCCAGGAACCGCACGCGTTCGAGTAACGGATTGGCCTTGTCACGGGCTTCCTCCAGGACCCGGTCGTTAAAATCGAGCCAACTGAGTTCCCGGTTGGTGTAATATTTTGCTTTTGTATAATCCAGGGTCATTTGTGTAACCTCCTCTGTTTTAAGACTGGTTGTAGGCCGAAGACGTCGGTAAAGAAATCGGCCTTGTAGTTAAATGCCCAGCGAATCAGTGAGAGCTCGTCGTCGCTGAAGGCCGTGATGACGACCTTGTTGGTCCGCACGGAGACGGAAATGCGTTGAATCGTTTGCTGATGCGCGTCGTCGAGGGCGTCCGCAATCCGCAAGATGGCGGAGAGCTTGGCGACCACGACACGCTTGTCGCTGTCCAACTGGCGGAAATGAGCCAGGTCTTCGGCGGGCGTCCGGGTACTGTGATAACGGGAAACGGCGGCAATGATCTGTGTTTCCTCGGTCGACAATCCCAGAATTTCAGATTCCTTGAGCACGTAATCCGAGTGCAGATAGTGTTCGTGGGTGTCGATGAAGCCCCCAATGTCGTGAACGATGGCGGCCACCTCGAGTAACAGCCGGTCACGTGGGGTCAGGTGGTGCAGCGGCTTCAATTGGTCAAAGAGGTGCAAGGCAAAGCGTCGGACCAATTCCATGTGATTGGGTTCCACGCGATACCGGTCGGCCAGGTCGTTAGCGGCAGCCAAGATTTGGTCTTCGAAATGGTATTTATGATAGCCCGCCGTGATGGCTTGATTGGTGGTCAGGCCGTCTAAGACGTTCAGGTTGACCAGGTGGAGCTTCTCGGCGTGCACGACCGTCAGGAGTTTGCGAACCAGCAAGACCACGGGTAAGACGATTTCCACGTTTTCCTCGGTCAGGTGGAGCC
The DNA here is from genome assembly GCF_003946045.1 of Levilactobacillus mulengensis. Lineage (GTDB taxonomy): Bacteria > Bacillota > Bacilli > Lactobacillales > Lactobacillaceae > Levilactobacillus > Levilactobacillus mulengensis. The sequence goes on from NZ_RHNW01000010.1 coordinate 84,774, forward strand.
GCTCCATTAAGTATTGGTTGGAGGCCCCAGCCACCTCATTACAGAATTTATTAAACGATTTGACGGACAGCGTGTAACTCACGTCGCCCTTGGGGATGAAGTAGGTGTTCAGTGGCGCTGCCCCAATCAGCATCACCTGGTTTTGCGTTGTTTGAAATTCTTCCGGCAAGAAGCGGTAGAAATCATCGACTTTACTATTGATGTAATCGTCCAGGACGTCGACTGGGTTGGGTGCGGTGGCCCGCAGCGTTTGCAGGACTTCCTTGATCCGGATAGGCCCCAGCTTCATGTTGTGTGACGCAATCAGGTCGTCGTGGGCAAAGAAGGACAGGGTGGTGCTCCCGGAGTTCATGCCGATGATGGCCGCGTGGTCCTTGACCAGGTGATGATAGCGGTCGTACTTCAGGGCGATTGCCTCGTTGCGGACGAAGGATTCCTCGCCCAGGGACAGCCATTCGATGTGCAGACCGGTCCGTACGTAGAGTTGATCGCGCATGAACTCGGCGTTGGGTGCCGACGAGAGGGCCTGTGAGCCCCACAGTTTATAGCGGGTCACGCCGTAGTCCTTTAAAATTTGGAGGAAACCGCGTAACGCTTCCACGGCGTCACCCACGGTTTCAAAACTAATTTCTTCATGGTTGTAAATATTTTCCCCAATGGCGACGGCCGATTTGACCCGTTCCGTCTGGGCGCCGGTTTTAAGGTTCACAATCGACAATTCAATACTGGACACGTTTACGAGCATAGCGCCAAAATAATCATCAGCCATAAAATTCATCTACTTTCTTCAATATTCTTGGTTTTGGGTTAAACAGGTTTGTGGCAGCGCCTCCGGGCTGGTGAAAATGGGCCGTGGCGCTGTGGGCGCACGTCCGAAGCCTGAGAAGCGGTCTTCGGACTTACTTTGAGCCGAAGTTCACGTCTCAAAGATAGCAGTTGCCTAAGCGGGGAACCCGCTAAGGCAACTCCCACGGCTGAGCCCATTTTCACCAGCCCTGCGGCTGACACAGGTTTAACCCCAATCGTGTGGTCCGTTCTGTGTCCTGGGCAGCGGAGTTATGTTGTGCCTGCTGGGAAACTGACAATTTGAGTCAGGTGCTGGAGCATGGTGACTCAGCGACACAGCCGGGCACCTTGGCACCCCTCTGGTCACTCCCACGACCGGCCCATTTTCCCAGCCCTGCGGCTGACACGGTTTAACCCCAATCGTACGGTTGTTCTGTGTTTTAGCAACGAGGCTAATGTACTTCTTGTTGTGGCTACCGTGAGTCCATGGATCAGATTTAACCTATTGTGAAACAAGGACTGCTTGGTCGGGCCAATAGACTCAGGCTGTAGGCCAGTGAACGGATGACCCCATTGATACATACGGGTAGGCTAACGCAACTTAGGTTTTACCACTTTAGTTATTGTCACAGATTGTGTTTATTATACTAAAATTGGTCTGGACCATGTTGCTGGGGGCAAAAATAATGTGAAAAACTTCGAGATTTGACTTGGTTTGTCAGAGGGCTAATCCAATTGGCAACGCTTTAATTTAATCGGTAAATAATTGATTATCCATGATGACTAGGTCGAGATGTTTTTCTGTTTGCTGGTTTTCCGGTGGCAATTGGTGATAGTCGCCGTATAGCCGTGTTAAAATCGTATCATATTGCGTCGGCGCCTGAACAGTTAACTGCTCAAATGGCACGGGGGTTAGGTCGGTTAGTTCCGCAACGCTGTAGATTTCCTTGTCATAAGCGTACTGGGACGCTAAATTTTTGACTTGAGGGAGCGTCTCGTCGCCTTGGTACTGGGTCATGACGGCTTCCCGCTGGGCCTTCAATTCGTTGACCGCGGTGACCTGCTCAGGCTTGAGCGGACTTTGAAGCTTGCGGAGGGGATTGTCCATCAAGTGGTAGCGCAACTGCAGGAGAATTCGCGTATTAAGTAGTTGAAACTTCCCGAGCTGTTCGCGCTGGGCGGCAATGTCCGTGGGAATTCGATCCAATGGGAAAATGTCGATGAAAATGCCCTTCCGCGCGTTGTTGACGTTACGTTTCTCTTCAATATAGGTGTTGCGGTCCAGTAGCTTGGCGTAACTCAGCGCGTAATTCTCATCGCTAGTGGGCGTCTGCAGAAAGTAATGGCTACCAGCAAGCAGGTCGGGCGCGGCGGCCAAGAACTGGTCATAGTCGGCACGGAGCAGGCCAACGTCCACGTCGTCGTCCCAGGGAATGAACCCCTGATGGCGAATCGCGCCGAGAAGTGAGCCCCCCATTAAAAAGTAGGGAAGGTCTAGTTGCTGGCACAGATGCGCAAACTGAGCAAGATTTCCCAGCTCAACTTGGTGAATGCGTTCGATTAAACTCGGCATAGGCAATTCCTTTCTGGCGCTGAAATAGATTCGGGTGATAAAGCTGAAAATGTTTGATAATTTTGGGCACGGTGATAGGTTGCTGTTGCGTTGATACTGATGGTCGTCTAGATTGCCAACACAATCTAGACTCTAAGCTAAACTAGTGGTAGCCGCAGGGCTGGTGAAAATGTGGCAAGCAGTGGTCGTTGTGAGTGACCAGAGGCGGGTCAAAATGCCCGGCTGTGTCGATGGTCTTAGCTGAGCGATTTTTCTCAGCTTAGCCCATGGGACAACCTTTGAGACCGCTTTGTGGCTCAAAGGTGAGGTGTAAGCCCGCTTCTCAGGCTGGAACCGGCCCCACAGCAGGGCGTTTTGAACCCGCTGCCGGGAATGGACAGCAACCACCGCGGTCCGGCCTCATTTTCACCGAAACCCTAGTTCACCGGGTAAGTGCTGGTGTGGACGGTCTGGCCGTGTGTATCCGCGAACGTCACCGTGATGGTCTGACTGCCCTTAGGCTCAAACATCGCCAGCCCACTAACCGACTGTCCAGCCTTAACCGGCATCACGGTGCGGTTCAATTTGTTATTGTCGCTGGTTTGACTGGTGGTGAAGGCCAGGTTGCCGGTGCCCAACTTATGGCCATTTTGCGTGGCACTCACGGCGGCTTGCCAGAGGTCACTTGGGATAATTGATGTGTTCTGGTGGTTCGTTACGGTATAATAAATGACAAATAGGTTGCGGTTGGCCGTGGCACTGGCCGTAATCTTAGATCCGGTCAGCTTGAACGCCACGTTTTTAATGGTAAAGGTCTGATTGCTAAACGTGGCCGTCTTGGCAACACTAGCGGTGCTGGAACTGGCGCTAGCCGATGACTTGGCATGGCTGGACTGCGCTGACGATGACTGACTCGACCGACTGCTGGCGGGTTCCTGTTGACTGGATGGTGTTTTGGCCGCAGACTTGTTACCGGCGCCGCATCCCGCCAGCAATAAGACACTCCCCAACACGGCGATTAATTTGACGTGTGACATGGAAACTTCCCCCTTGAAAGTGAAAAATTAAGACTGTGGTGGCTCGCCACTGAAAACGGGGAGCCGCTACCCTCATTTTAGCATAGGACGGGGCGGACAACCGCCTAATTGGGTAGGAAAAAGCTGGTATTTGCCGGGCGTAAATGCTAAGATAAAAATCGTATTTTGAGAAATGTAGGTGGGTAATCATGGCTGAGCAAGAAGAGCCTTTGTTAGACGCATTTATCGACGTCTACATGAATTCGCTGAAGTATTTAGATGAGTTTGTTTCCGAACCAGCTAAGGCGTTTCATTTGTCATTTGAACAGTATTTGATCCTGCGAGAAATCACGCGCAACGAGAACGTCACGTTGATGGACATTGCCAGCAAGCGGCAGGTCACGCGCAGCGCCATTTCTCGTCAGATCAAGGTCCTGTTAAAGCAGGGCTACTTGCAACAGCAGCCGGATGAAAATGACCGGCGGCGGCTGTATCTCTTGGCGACGCCAGCTGGCACTAAAGCTGAACAGGCAATCCGGCAACGTATCAACCACCGTTTCCAGGGGTGGGTCGACGTTTACGGTGATGAGCGGGCTCACGAAATCTTGAACTTTATTCGAGATTTCAGTCAGGTTACTCGCATGAAAAAGTAAGTGAACGTCTTGGACGTTTGACCACCGGAGAATTTGCGATGGAGAAGGAGAATGGAGCCAATGAGCAAAAAGCGCATGAGTACTGAGGAAGAGAAGCGCTGGCGCAAGATTGTCTTCATGGATGATGACCACGATGCCAAGCGGTCGCCACGCCAATCACGGTCGTATGTGTACGGGGAACCCGTGAAACGATCATGGTGGGACCGGCTGACCCGGCATCTGGGCCGGCGCTAATTAAAAATGGACCACCCGCTCCCGACAGAGTTGTCAGGGCGAGTGGTCCATTTTTTTGACGGATTAATCCACAACCGCCTCAACGGGTGAGAATTCTTTTACCAGTTCGACGTGGACGTTGTCGCTGCCACTCATGAGTTTGGCGACGGGGCAACGGCGTTCGGCGAGATCCACCATGGCTTCAGCCGTGGCCTGATCGACACCGGGAATCCGAACCTGTGCGGTCACGTAAAATTGGAGCCCACGCGTGTCACGCGCCATTTCCACAATTGTATGGATTTGGGAGGTGTGGGGAATCCCTTTGCGTTTCTCGATGGCTTCCAGCGTGGCGTTCAGACAGGTGCTCAGGGCGAGCCCGACAAATTGTTCGGGGTTCGCACCCGGTTGGTCGGAGAGCGGATCAGTGGTTAAAACGTCCAATCCGCCTGGCACGTAGGAGTGGCTCTCCAGCCCATCGTCGTTGTTGGCAACGGTCCGGTAACGGGGTGGAAATTTTTTACGGTCAATGGCCAAAAGGAATTACCTTCTTTCGTCTAGTCTACCCCTAGATTACGCCGATTAAGACGAAAAAACAACGGAAACGCTACGTAAGTGTAAGGGCTTTCCTAACGGCTAAACCAATGACGGTTAAGCCATTAAACAATTACGGCAAGTCAAGGTGGGACAAGCGTTCAACCGTTTGCACACCACGACCATACCAATTATAGATTAAATGGTCTGAAATGCGGATTATCACGAAAGTAAACATTAGGCAAAAGCCCGCTAACCCGGGGGAATGACGTAAACGGTTTTATGTAAAAGTTTTGTAATAATTGCGTAACGGGGGTAGACCACACCGGATTTTATGTTTATAATGTAGTCATTAAGTAGCAGACACTGGCGAACAGTTTGGGGGGAGCCAAATGTTAAACGAACAGCTATTAGATGAACGCAAGAAGTTCCAGATGATTACCTGGCGCGCGAAACAACACGGCGCCGAGGTGGTTGAGAAGAAAATGATGCAACAGTTTGCGGCAACCGTGGCGGAACAAAAAGCCATTGTTGCGGCGGCCCAACGGCGTGAGACGTCCGCGGTTAGTTAGGTAACTGGGGCTACCGAAGCCCTTTTGACTAGTTACGCGGTGATTCGTGGTACGCTGTGACGAATTAGGGGGCTAGAAGATGAAACGTCCAATGATGTATTATGTTTATTACCTGAGTGGATGGTTGTTCATCGGCATCATGGCAGACGTGATTTACCACATGATTATGTTGTGGATCGCGGCTAGCCACATGTAAGTTCGCACAATAAATGCTAAGAAGACCAAGTCCGAGATGACGGGCTTGGTCTTTTTTTGAAATTTTAGGTAATAAAAAAGCTAGTTACGTCGGACGCAACCAGCAGAATAGAAGTATGTGTACGGCTTCAATGGTGTTAATAATGGCTAAATGTCAATTAACTCCTCCAACGATTGAAGTCCCGTGGCAGGCTCTCACCTGAATATGTATCTTTATTATAACGTTGCCACGGGGGTCTGTAAACCTCAAATTTAAAGATTCACTTAAAGGAATTGTGTTAGTAAAACGAGAAACGTCACTAATGCCGGCATTCCTTGGAACCAAAAAATCGACTTTTTAACGGTGAGACTCCCATAAATAGCAACTATCACAATGTAGACCAGTAACAGCGCCGTCGTGATCAGCCGGGGTTGGCCAGTGAGCACCCACTGACTCACGAGGAGGACAACTGCCAACATGCCATTGTAGATACCCATGTTACCGAGGGCGGCTTTGGCGGGGGCCTGGTTGACGAAGCTCAGGGGCATGTCGAATAGCTTGGCTTGTTGTTCAGGTTTACCAAAGATTTCCAGGCCCATAATCACGAGGTGTTCAATGGCGACAAAATAAATTAAGAATGTTAAAATTATAATCATTATAATTGCCTTCTTCTATCTGAGTTAGTATAGTGGAAATTGGATAACGGATAACGGTGTGGGTAATCATTCATTCAGATCAAAAATATTTGCCACTTTAAGCTAATTTTTAGTTTGGCGTGTAGAATAGTTAAGTGAGGATAAATTTACCAGGACCACCTGGGTCATTCACGGGGAGAATGGCGTCACACCAAGACTTTTGAAATTATGAATGGAGGAATTCCCATGAGACTCCTAGACTTAAGTGGACAACAATTCGGCAGACTGACGGTTATCCGTCGTGACGGCACGGCTAAGAATGGTAACGCGACGTGGCTGTGTAAATGTAACTGTGGCAACCTGGTCACAGTTGATAGTTACCGGTTGCGGCACGGGATTACGGTGAGCTGTGGGTGTTACCGGCGAGATGTTAGTAAAGACCGGCTCACCAAGGATCCCCGGACCCGCAAACAAATTGGTAACGCCATGAACCTGCCATTAGTGAATGGTAGCAACGTTGCGGCACTGACAAAGATTAGCTCCCGGAACATTTCCGGCGTTATCGGCGTCAGCTTCGACAAGCGTTCTGGCAAATGGGCTGCACGTCTATTCTACCATGGCCGTTACATTTTAAACCAGACTTTTACCGACTTTTATGATGCTGTTGATGCCCGGAAACAGGCTGAGAAACAGTTGGCTAAAAACGACGAATTGAAGTTAAAGACCTCCGCTGAAGGTTAAATCAGCACGCTTAACCAGCAAAGAAATAGAAGCCAAAATGAGTCGTTTCCGATCAGTCGGGAGCGACTTTTTTGGTGCATCAAGGCTGGTGACGAGGCGCCTAGTCGCGGAGCTGGTCGTTCCCGGCGGCGGGTTCAAAACGCCCGGCTATGGGGTCGGTTCCAGACGAAAGGCGGTCTTCCACCTCACCTTTGAGCCTGGGGAGCGGTCTCAAAGGTTGCCCCGTGGACTAGGCTAGCAAAGAACGCCAGCCAAGACCACCGACACAGCCGGGCATTTTGACCCACCTCTGGTCACTGACACTTTCCGGCCCGCGCGTCATCACCAGCCCTGATGGTTTTTGTTCTGTATTTGTTTTCGTTCCCGACGGTAAGCTCAAGGGGCCCTGCTGTGGGGGTCGGTTCCAGACGAAGGGCGGTCTTTCACCTCAACTTTGAGCCAAGAAGCGGTCTCAAAGGTTGCCCCGTGGACTAGGTCGGGAAGGGACTCCGACCTAGTCCACCGACACAGCTGGTCGCCTTGGCTCACCTCTGGTCACTCCCACAACTGGCTCATCTTCACCAGCCCTGTAAGTTGAAATTGGTTTGGTTCTGTGCGCGTTTAAAGTAGTGGTGAGCTCTAAGATTTCTGATCGTTTTGTGATAAGCCGCTTGGTTTCTGTATTTCCTAATTTCTGTGAGGCAGAGTGGATAGAAACTTTTTTGATCTACGACCAGATTGTCTGTGGAAATATGCGGTGAACTTGAGAAAAACATGGTAAGCTTGATGCAATTAAGAATAGTGAGTGGCATCGAGTAGCGTTAAGGACGAAATAACCACAGTGAAAAAATTGTTGAGTCGGTGAATGGGCCCCATAGCAGGCAACCTTGAACGCGCCGGCGGGAACGACGGCAGCTGTGCACATTCACCAGAGAGAGACTTTTTTGGGAGGAAATTAAACAATGACCTATCGAGAAGAAGCAGATACGTTGGGCACCGTCAAAGTGCCCGCCGACGCCTTGTGGGGCGCACAAACGGAACGAAGCCGGCACAATTTCACGACCGGACCCTTGATGCCCCTGGTGTTGATTCGGGCGTTGATTCAGCTGAAGCGGGCCGCTGCGGTGGCTAACCGTGATTTGGGCGAAGTCCGCGAGGCTAAGGCTAACCTGATTATTCAGGCAGCGGACCAACTGTTGGCGTTGCCCGATGACCAGCTGCAACGGGATTTTCCGCTTCACGTCTACCAAACGGGGTCGGGCACACAGACCAACATGAACGTTAACGAAGTGCTGGCGCATCAGACGGCCAAGCTCGACCCGACCAGCGGGGTGCTGGCCAACGATGACGTCAATCACAGTCAGAGCTCCAATGATACCTTTCCAACGGCCATGGCGATTACCGCACGGATGGCCTTACAGCCGGTATTGGCGGCGACACAACACTTGATTGCCGAGCTGACGGCTAAACAAACGGCGTACTGGCAGATTGTTAAGATTGGCCGGACCCATTTACAGGATGCCACGCCGCTCACCTTTGGCCAGGAAATCAGTGGCTGGGTCAGCATGCTCCAACACGACGTCGACTACCTTGAATCGCTCCAGGATACCCTCTTGGAACTCCCAATCGGGGGCACGGCCGTGGGTACCGGACTGAACGCGGCGCCTGGATTTGATGTGGCCGTTGCCGCCCAACTCAGCCAAGCCTACGGGCAACCCTTTACGGCTAAGACCAACAAGTTCTTTGGGCTGGCCGCGCATTCTGGGTTGACCGTGGTGCACGGCGCGTTGAGGACGTTGGCTGGGGACCTGTTGAAGATTGCCAACGACGTCCGTTTTCTGGCGAGTGGCCCGCGGGCCGGCTATGGCGAGCTGAACATTCCCGCTAACGAACCGGGGTCATCCATCATGCCGGGCAAGGTGAACCCGACGCAGGCGGAGGCGCTGACCATGGCGGCAACGCGGGTGATGGGCAACGACGTCACGATTAGTGTGGCCGCTTCCCAGGGGAATTTTGAAATGAACGTGTACAAGCCGGTCATCATTGCCGCCTTTTTGGAATCGACGGATCTCCTGACGGGGACGATGCAGAGCTTTGCGGATAAGCTGATTCACGGACTGACGGTCAATCAGACACGCATGACCGAACTGGTCGACCGCTCACTGATGACGGTGACGGCACTGTCGCCCCACATCGGCTACCACGCCAGTGCGGCGATTGCCCAAGCGGCGGAACAACACGGCTGGACGCTACGTGAGGCGGCGTTAAAGTCAGGTGACGTGACCGCCGAACAGTTTGAGCAGTGGGTCGATCCGTTGGCCATGACGAACGTGAACCGACCAGAATAGAAAATGTTGAGGGGGTCGTCCAGGCGGGCGGCCTTTTTTGTGCCAACGTTTTAGTTATCCCCAACTTTCGGTATAATGCGGCTAGAGAAACTTTTTTCAGAAAAAACGTTACCTTTGGGCGAGTCGTTCGTTATCTCAGTGAGAGGGGGAGGCAGCAGGATGCAGCTACAGGCGTATCAAAAATTAGTCACGCAACTGGCAGTCGAGCTGCAGCGCTACCTGATCAGCCGCGGGGCACAACGGGAGACGGCGGCGGACATCGTGCAAGACGTGTTTGTGAAGGTCTTGGAAATGGAGCTGGTCTTGCCACCGGACAAGCTGCGGCCATACCTGTACCGGGTGGCCTGGTCCACCTACCTGGATCAGTATCGGCGTGACCAGCGTTATGGAGATTTGGTCGAGAAATACTTACGCCCGGAAATGGTGACCCGGCAACCACCCGTTGAAGATTCCTTGGGACCGGCGCTGGCAAAGCTGTCGGCCAAGGAACGCCGCTTGTTACTGTTGCGGTACGATCAGGAGCTATCGATGGCCGCCATTGCCCAGGAGTTACGGATTCGCCCGGCAGCCGTAAAGATGCGCCTGCAACGCGTTTATCGCAAGTTGGAAAGAATATTGAGGAGTGAGGAAGCATGAATGAGGAGCAACAATTTCAAAAACTAGCGCGCCGGGTCAAGTGGCGTCGTTGGAGCATCACAATCGGCTTGATTCTGGTGATCATGGTCGGTGGGGGACTGGCCTTTGTCCAAATGACCAGGGTCAAGGCTAAGCGGGCGTCCGATGAGATCAATCGGTCGTTTGACGTGATCAACGCGGTGCTGTCTCCCAACATTCAAATCAGTGATCAATTTTTGGAGAATAGCGATTTCTTTGGGGGCACCGTGGTCAGTCACCGCTATAAGGATATTGACGGGGCCCGCGAGAATTGGTCCGCCAATCGGGGGCCGTATACCTGGTTGCTGGGCCGTGGGGGCGGCTTTTCGAATGCCACGGACATCAGCGACACGGCGGCCTATGACCGCATTACCCAACACAAAATTCCGCTCTTCTACAACGTTAATCGGCAGAAGTCCGAGGTTCAGCGCGCCCACGAGGTCCGGCAGGTCGTGCGACAGAAACATTACCTGGCTGAGGTCGCTCTGACCTTTGACCACCGACTGACCCTGAAACAAATTAACGCCAAGTTGCCGGCCGGCGTTCACGCCAACTGGTACTGGGCCGGCGTTTCTGGCAAGGCCGACGCCACCATCATGGACAATAATTTTGTTGGCTTCCAGGGAGCTAGCCAGGCCAAATTCACCGCGGAAAACTACCGGTGGTTCCGTCACGAGGCCCTGTCCACTGCGAGTGGGATGACGTATAACAATTTTGACGTGCTCGCCTACGCCAACCACTTTGCCAAACGCTATCCCAAGCTGGATCAGGCCAAATTTGCCGGCGTGATCGTGACCGGGAAGAGTGCCGCGTTTAAACCCTTGACGCAAGCCAAGTGGGTCGCAACCAGCTCTGTCGGCTATTTTCAACCGGATACGGGCATAAAATGAAAATTAGATTAAAAACTCCTTGACATATTTCTCATCAAAGTCTAATCTTATCTTCAAGCTAGATTGCAGGTAAATAATTAGCGTTGATGAAGACGATTAGATTGGTGCGGCACTGACCAGCGACTCCCGTTTGGTGTGAGGGGAGACAGGCCCCCGGTCGAAAATCACTTCGGAGTGAAGTGGTGAAGAAATTTTTTCTAGTAACCGCGTTGGTGGCACCCATTATCGTGCGAGCGGATTGTCCCGGGCAGTCCGTTAAGTGACGACTTAAGGTCGTAAATGAGGTGGTACCGCGCGTTGAGCGCCCTTAGCAGAAGTAAAATTCTGTTGAGGGTGCTCTTTTTTTACCACGGCAGCTAAAGGCTTACCAGAATATGAAAAGTTTGGAGGGATTCGATGGATAAGAGATTTGGATTAGGATTGTTGGGATTAATGGTGGTTGGTACCTTAGCCGGTTGTGGGTCAAGCAAGTCGGCGACCAACCAGAACAAGGCGTTGAACGTGACCATGCCAGCCGAGCTACAAACGGCTGACCCCAATAAGGCCACGGATGCGTACTCATTTTACATGATGAAACAGACCACTGAAGGTTTATATCGTCAGGACAATAACGGTAAGGTGGTCGCAGCGATTGCCACCAAAGTTGTGAAGCCCACGAACAATGGGAAGACCTATACGTTTACGCTGCGCCACGATGCCAAATGGAGCAACGGCGACCAAGTCACGGCCCAGGATTTCGTCGAGTCTTTCCGCCGGCAGGTCGATCCAACGACTAAGGCGCAATACGCCAACCGGTTTGCCACGTTTGTGAATTACGATGCCGTTCAGAAGGGCACGAAACAACCGTCCGCGTTAGGCGTTAAGGCGTTGGGCAAATACAAATTACAAGTGAACCTGACCCGCCAGAACCCGTCCTTCAATTACGAAGCGGCGACCGAATACCTGCCCGTCAACCGGACCCTGGTTAAAAAGTACGGCGCCAAGTACGGGACCAACTCCAATCGCGTTGTGGCCAATGGGCCGTACGTGCTGAAAAAGTGGAACGGGACCAAGGACAATTGGGTCTACGTGAAGAACAACAAGTACTACGATGCCAAGAGCGTCAAGATCAAGAAGGTCAACGTGCAAGTGGTCAAGACCGACTCGACGGCTGAAAAGTTATTCGCCGCCGGCAAGGTTCAAGAAACCAAGATTTCCGGCACCACGGTCACCGGGACGGCCAACAACGCCAAACTGAAGAAGCAGATGCGTAAGACGTTAACGACGGCCGTGTCCATCCAATACTTCAACACCAAAACGCAGTTGGGTGGCAATCAAAACTTCCGGACCGCGGCTAGCCTGGCCATCAACCGGAAAGAATTAACCACTAAGGTCAACCAGGATGGGTCCGTGCCATTGAAGAACATGGTGGCCCAAGGGGTTGCCAAGGACCCGAACAACGGCAAGGACTTCGCCGTCAGCACCGGGAACTACACGCCACACAACGATGCCAAGGCCAAGCAACTCTGGAACAAGGCCAAGCAGGAATTGGGCGGGGGTAAATTTAACATCACGCTTCTGACCAATGATTCCGACGGTTCCAAGAACGTGGCCGAATACATCCAAAGTCAATGGCAAAAGGATATGCCGGGACTGACCGTCACGATTTCCTCGATGCCACTGACGCAACAGATCAACAAGATGTTCAAGGGCAACTTTGACGTTTCCACGTTCGGCTGGACCGGGGATGAACCAGACCCAACCACCGACCTCGACCTGTTCATGAAGGGCAACTCCATCAACTTCTCGAACTACGTGGATAAGAAATACAACCAATTGATGCTGGCCGCCCAAACGGAAACCAACGCCAAGAAGCGGTTTGCGCTTTTGAAGGAAGCCAGTCAACGGCTGTCTAAGCTGGGCGTGTTCAACCCACTGTACCAGCAAGCTCAAGTCAACCTGGTCAGCGACAAGGTCGGGGGCGTGAAGTACAGCACCTTCAGTACCGCCGCCCAATACCGTTACGCTTACTGGAAATAACGGGTTTGATTGATGGCACTGGTCGTTCCCGACGGTGGGGTCAAGGCTGCCCTGCTGTGGGGAACGCTTCCAGCCTGAGGGGCGGTCTTCCAGCTCGACTTTGAGCCTGAAAACCGGTCTCAAAGGTCGTCCCGTCATCTAAGCTGAGTGAGAAACCTCAGCTAAGATGACCGACACAGCAGGGCAACCTTGACCCACCTCTGGTCACTGGTAGTGGTGGGGGATTGCCAGTTGCGTAGGATGCTGATCTGATTTCGTACTGCAATTATGGATGGGTATCGCAGAATCAATGTAGTAAGTAAAAAACGACTAGATTAATGGATTCGCTAGTTGTGGGTTAAACCAGTGTTAGCCGCAGGGATGGTGAAAATGGGCAGCGAAGTCTGTGTTAGTGACCAGAGGCGGGGCAAAATGGCCAGCTGTGTCGGTGGTCTTGGTTGGGCGAACTTTTCCCAACCTAGTCCACGGGACAGGCTTTGAGACCGGTCTTTGGCTCAAAGTTGAGGTGGAAGCCTGTTTCTCAGGCTGGAACCGACCCCATAGCAGGGCGTTTTGACCCCGCCGGCGGGAACGACCAGAACCGCGCCACGGCCCATTTTCACCATCCCGGAGGCGCCAAAACAATCAGTTTAAACCAAGAAAATATCGAAGGAGTGGTTTCATGGCAGATACAGCAGCAGAAACGTTACAGAGCGCCGTCAATCAGGCCCTAGCCGAGGATCGGCAACGACTGGCAGACTACTTACATTTGGAAACGGTCTCCGCGCAGAAACGGGGAATCCCCGAAACGGTGGTGTTCTTGGAACAGGCCTTTCAGAAGTTAGGCGCCAACGTGGAAGTTTGGCGGGATGTGGCTGGGAGCAATCCCTTTGTGTTCGCGACATTTGCCGCTGGACCGACCGGCAATGCGAACAAGACGCTGTTGTTCTACAACCATTATGACGTGCAACCACCGGAACCCTTAGATGAATGGCACACGGAACCCTTTACCCTCACAGAGATTGATGGGAAGTACGTTGCCCGGGGCGTTTCCGATGACAAGGGCGAGCTGATGGCCCGGTTATCGGCGGTCAAGGCCCTCCAGAACAGCGGCGGCTTACCTTGTAACTTGAAGTTTATCGTCGAGGGTGAAGAAGAAGTTGGTAGTGGACACATTGAACCAATGGTGCGGCAACACGCAGCGGACTTAGCGGCTGACGTGGTGGTGTGGGAGACCGGCGGCAAGGATGCGGACGAGAATTTCAACGTCACCTGTGGCGTGAAGGGCATCATGAGCTTCGAGGTCAGCGTCCAAACGGCCGATAACGATTTGCATTCATCGCTAGCGGCTTACGCGGACAACGCAGCTTGGCGGTTGACCCGCGCCTTAGCGTCGTTGCGGGGTCCGAACAACGAGGTGTTGGTGGACGGCTTTTACGATGACGTGCGCGCCTTGACGCCCGTGGAGCAACAGGCAACGGATCAATTAGCCTTCAATGAAGCAACGACTCGCCAGAACTTTGGGTTGAAGCGGCCGTTGGTTACGCGTGAACCGACGACGGCGCTGGTCAACGCAACGACCATGACCATCAACGGCCTGACCAGTGGGTACGAGGGGGATGGCGTCAAGACCGTCCTACCTAAGTTTGCCCAAGCCAAGCTGGATTGTCGGTTGGTACCGAACCAGGAGCCACATAAGATTGCCCAATTGATTCAGGCGCAGCTGGACCGCAATGGTTTCGACGACGTCCATGTGACCTACTTATTAGGTGAAAAACCCTTCCGGTCAGACTTGACCGACCCGTTCGTGCAAACGGCATTGACCACGGCCAAGGCGGTTTACGGGGACCACGTGAAATTGGTGCCCAATGCGGCTGGAACCGGGCCACAGGCACCATTTGATGAGACCCTGCACACGCCTATCGTGGCCTTCGGGTCCACCTGGGCGGGGTCAGGCCCGCATGCGCCAAACGAAAACGTGCGGGTTGCCGATTATCAGCAGGACGTGGCCTACACGGCGCAACTGTTGCAGGCATTTGGCCGGGCTTAAATAGGAAATAGATTAACTAAAAACGCCAAAATGGTTCGAGACAATTACTGTCCCGGGCCATTTTGGCGTTTAGTTGGTTGTACCGAACGTGTTGTTAAGGAATCACGTAGAAGCTAGGTTGGAAGTAAGTTTGGCTGAAGACGCCGATACCGTCCGTTGGGTTTTGGGCGGCAACGTAAGAGCCATTACCCAGCGATAGGCCGTCGTGGTACGGTTGACTGTCGGAACCCCAGAATAGAATGGCACCAGCGGGCGCGTTGGCCACGTCGTAGTGGTGGGCACCCAGCGTGGCCTGCTGCGTGGTCGTCCGAGCGCTTAACCCGAGGGCGTATTGGACCAAGCCGGAGCAGTCGAAACCGGCCGGTGTATTGCCACCGTAAACGTATGGTGTGCCACTGTTGGCGATGGCTAGCGCGGTGCTCAAGCCATTGCCACCGGCGACGTTGCTGGTTGTGGTGGCCGTGGCCGCTGAAGAGTTGGCCGTCGTGTGGGCATAGGTAGTCGAGGAGGTGGCTGGTCGGCCAGTCGTCGTGGCGACCTGACTAGTCTGAGTAGCCGGTTGTGCCTGGGCCGTCATGTGGGCCGAGGCCGTGGTCGTGCCGATAAAGAACAGGGCGCTGGCACCAAGCGTACTGAGTAAGAGACGCGTTCGAATAGTGATAAGTGTCACTCCAATGGTTAAGTATTTGTCGGGGGCTTCTATAGATAAACGGTGAAAGCCTTAACGACACTTTCGAGTATACCGATGAAAGGTTGCGGGGGTGTCTCATGACGTTTACAGATTAAGACAGTTCAGTAACGGCGGATGTCAGTCGTTGAGAATTTTTCACGCAGATAAGTGGTGATCCGGTGAGTGACTAAGCGTGTGAATCACTAGAAAATTGAAATAATTTGCCGCTGAAAATGGCGAATATCCAAGATAAATTGGCCGTAAACTCGCTTAAGGGGTGGTGACGAATGTGATGGGCAGGGTCCACTATCCATGGTAGGATTGAGCTTATCAACTTAATATTTTGGGGGTAGTGGGCATGAAGACCTTTGTATTTGACGTGGACGGCACCTTGAGTTTTGATGGGCAAACGATTGCGGCGGAAATTTTAGCCAGCATTCAGGCGTTGGTGGAACGGGGCCACCGGATAATTTTTGCTTCAGCACGGCCCATTCGGGACTTAATGCCGATTATTCCTGGGTTTAAGCATGCCCAACTGATTGGTGCCAACGGGGCCCTCGTGGCTCAGGACGGCCGTGTCGAAGTCGTTGCGCCCATTCAGACGGCAGACTTTCATCGGCTTCGTGGGGTCATTGCGCAGGCCAATCTGGATTACGTGGTCGATGGCCGCTGGGACTACGCCGCACGGGTCACACCAACACATCCCCTTGCCCAACGAATCGATCCGGCGCACTTGGCGCAACGGGTCACTTTAGCAGAAATTACCACGGCCGTGAAAGTCGTGCTCCTGGGGTTGCCGCCACGGCAGGCCACCGACCTGCACCGTACGTTGGCCGCCCGGAAAGGCTTGGCAGTCGTCAGTTATACCGGGGAGGGCAACCTAGACATTACGGCCCAAAATATTAACAAGGCCACAGCCCTGCAACACTTGGGCGTGACCGACTACATTGCATTTGGTAATGATCAAAATGATTTGGAAATGTTGGCCGGCGCGCGGACCAGCGTCTGGGTTAACAGCAAAGCTCAGCTGGCGCACCTGGGCCAACGGGCATCCGTCACCTGTCAGCCGACCAGTCAGGCGGTGGCAACCCAGATTGCCCGTTTGACCTAGATTTCACGCGCGTTTTTAAGCTGCGCCGAGAAATTTCAGTTGTAACTCGGCGCAACTTGTGCTAATCTGACAACAGTTGCATAAGCTTAAAGACAATAAAAACGGCCAACGCCCAGCCTGCTACGACGGTTAGCGAACTAAGGATAGTGAGAGCTTAGTCACTCGTCAGGTGGGGATAACCCCGTTTTCGTTGCCGGCTGAAATTTCGAGAGTAGGCCGCGCCGTGATCCGCCACGTTATCAAGCGGAGCGTATGATAGTACGTTTATTAAAGTTGGTTTTGATTACTAAAACAATTTGGGTGGTACCGCGGAAAGATCTTTCGTCCCTTGATTATGGGGATGTTGGGTCTTTTTTTAGTGCTCAGAGAAGGAGAATACAAATGACAGAAGCGTTAGTCAGAGATTTATTCGGCGAAACACACTTTGCCGAAAGTGAAGAAGTTGTCTTACACGGTTGGGTGAAGACGGTGCGGGGGTCTAAGCGGGTTGGCTTTATCGAACTCGGCGATGGCTCAACCATCAAGAATGCCCAAATCGTGATGAAGAGTGACATTGAAAACTATGCAGAACTGACGAAGTTACCACTGAGCTCAACGATCAAGGTCGTGGGGACGGTCGTTTACACGCCAGACGCTAAGCAACCCTTAGAAGTTCACGCCAAGTCCATCACGTTGGAAGGGACTTCCGACAACGATTACCCGCTGCAAAAGAAGAAGCATTCCTATGAATTCTTGCGGACCATGGCCCACTTGCGGCCACGGACCAACACGTTCTACGCGGTCTTCCGGATTCGGTCATTGGCAGCCTTTGCCATTCACCAATACCTGCAGGGCCACGGTTTCACCTACGTGAACACGCCAATCATCACCAGTAGTGACAGCGAAGGGGCCGGGGAAATGTTCCGGGTCACCACGCTGGACATGAACAACCTGCCTAAGACAGAAGATGGCAAGGTCGATGACCACGAAGACTTCTTCAAGAAGGAAACCAACTTGACGGTCAGTGGCCAACTGCCCGTTGAAGCTTTTGCCTTAGCTTTACGTGACGTTTACACGTTCGGCCCAACTTTCCGGGCAGAAAACTCACATACGGCCCGGCACGCGTCAGAATTCTGGATGATCGAACCAGAAATGGCCTTTGCCGACCTGCAAGACGTCATCAACGAGTCCGAAGGGTTATTGAAGTACGTGGTCAACTACCTGTTAGACAACGCCAAGGATGAGTTAGACTTCTTGAACGGCGCCGTTGACGAGGGCTTGTTGGACCGGTTACACCAAACGACCAACGAAAAATTTGCCCAAGTCACTTATACGCAAGCTATTGAAGAGTTGGAAAAGGCACCCGTTAAGTTTGATGTTCCCGTCTACTGGGGCCTCGACTTACAAGCCGAACACGAACGCTACCTGTGTGAACAGGTTTACAAGCGCCCAACCTTCTTGACAGATTACCCACGTGAAATCAAGGCCTTCTACATGCGCGATAACGACGACGGTAAGACCGTTGCTGCCGCTGACTTATTGGTTCCTCGTATTGGTGAATTGATCGGTGGGAGTCAACGTGAGGAACGTCACGCTGAAATGGCCAAGAAGATCAAGGACAACAACTTGCCACAAGAAGAATACCAATGGTACCTTGATTTGCGGAAGTATGGCGAAACGCCACATTCCGGTTACGGTATCGGGTTCGAACGGTTACTGATGTACGTGACGGGGATGGAAAACATCCGCGACGTGATCCCTTACCCACGGACCCCAGGTAACGCTGACTTCTAATTTTTTTGAAATTTAGGGAAAATGAAAAGGGCTGTCAGCCGCTAGAAATAGCGGTTGGCAGCCCTTTGTCGTCCAGAAAAAGTGTAAAAGAAAACCCGTTAGCCGCGCAGCTAGCGAGTTATTTATCAGTGGCAAAGTGGCGTACAGACTCAAAGAGTGCAAGGTTGATTCCAAAAACAGATATTTTAATTTTTAGATATTGATGTGTTTTCTGATGTTAGTAGCACTTTCGACGCAATGCATTGCAATCCTAGTCGCCATACCTGATAATAGAGAAGTTGCCTAACCCACACTAGCAACAGTGGGGAGGTGAACTCTCATGTTTCAAAATCTTTTTGCGCCACTTGTTGTTGGCATCCTAGTCGCCTTATTTGCGGACTGGTTAGACCGTAGACGGCATAGGTAGTTTTAGGTAACTTCTAACCCACCCGTTTAGTTTTACATAAACGTATAAAAAAGGCTCTGACTACTCCAATAGTCAGGGCCTTTGGTGAACTCAATGTTCCAAAATCTTTTTGTACTTAGAGTATAACATATAATATACGTATTCGGGGAATAAGCTGCTTGTTCGAAAAGCATACTCAAAAACACAGTGGTTTTATAGAATCATATTATGTATGATTTTACAAGCTGGTTACCCAGAAAGCCTACTATACCCACGGACGCCAGGTAACGCTGAATTCTAATTTTTTAAATTTTAGCGATATTGAAAAGGGCCGTCAGCCGTTAAAAATGGCAGTTGGCAACCCTTTCGGCGTCCAATTTAAAGGTTAATTGTCAATTGAAAATATGATGACTTAGCGTCAGGAAACCGATAGCTGATGTAATGAAGTCGTCAATTAGTGATCAGTCATAAACTTAAATGCTTTATTTAAGTTTTCAGAATCTTGTAGATTGTTGAACGTTATTCTATGAGCATCACCATTGTCATCATAATACTTCATAAAGAAAGCACTATTAGAGTTTATCTTAGCGTTTTTAAGAACGACGGCATACCTTTTCTTACCCAGTTTTTTCTCCAGTGTTGCTAGGTCAATACTTGGTATATCATTTTGCTGTTCCAATGAGAATTGCCGAATTTGATGGTGTACGCCTTTATAAGTAGAATCTGTTTTTCGATAAAAGTAAATCGGGAAATCCTTATACGGATCGAAGGACTTGGCGTTTATTCGTTTTTCCACTGTAGTAGCACTTATGGCGTAAGGCGTTTCATGGTAGTTTTTATAATTTGGTGTTTGGGTGAATTGAAAAATACATCCTAACAGAACGACTATCAAGAATCCGAAGCCACTCCACGTTTTGAAGTCTAAATCTTTAGAACGAAGATAAAACCAGACCAAATCACTTAAAATTAAAGCGCCTGCTAAAATCCATAAACGCAAAATATAGTTTTTCAATGACGCGTCGGGCAAATCTACCCATACATTCGATAGTTGATAATAATCAGTTATCTTAATATATAATAAACCACCGGCAATTATACTAAGGATAATCGTCGCAATGTTTAGTCTGCGTTGCATCTTCATATGACATTCCCCTGACAATAATGGATTTTTTACGATTTTCACCGCCCTACATGATGATTCTCGTGTGCTGGTTACCAGAAAGAGTCCCGTTGGCGACCATATCTTGATGATTAATACATTTTGGACAAAATAAAAATGCCGTATTACCGGCATTTTAAAGGGGTTATAACAATCCGTTTCTGGTGCTTTATGGAGCCGGCGGGGATCGAACCCGCGTCCTAGCATATTGCCAACTTAACGTCTACACGCATAGGCAGACTACTTAAAGTTTCACTGAATAACTTGCCGCCTGTCAGGGCCCACATACTCAGCTAACCTGATTCATCTCTTCTAACGTACTTCAGGTGGGAGCCGTTAGCGTAAGCCCGTTAAATTTAGGACCCAGATCTAGACCGCGGGCAAGCCTAGGAGGATCTACGTTAAGCGCCTATTAAGCAGCTAAAGCGTAAGAATTGTTATTATTTTTTGCAGTTATAATAAACTGGACCTTTTAACGTAGATGCCGCTACGACGCGCAGTCAAGCTTCAACCTATACCAGTCGAATCCAGAACGGCCCCATTTCGATACTGATACAGTGTACCATATCTGAGCCCGTCTGCAAAATATTTGACTTGAATCGGCCGTAAACGACATAAATTTTTGGTAGGGGACTGAGTCGGCTGGTGCTGTGGAACGCTGGTCAATCCGTCTAACTTGTTTTAAGCTAAAAGATGTATGCTGAATTGGAGACCGGACGCAATTTTGAAAAACGGCCGCCCCATGTGGTACCCAGGACTTGAATTGAACGGTATAATGTGAGGGTGAGTCCGATTTCAGTGCTCACCGGGAATGACACTGGCCCCAATCCGGAGACGGTGTCAGTAGTTCCCAGCCAGAAATTAGTTTATACTGACAGCAGTGACCAGCACAACTATTTTAAGCGATTCAAGTGTTAGGGGCGTTATCAGCCAGGATGACCCTTAAATAATAGAAGAGAAAACGGTTACCGGCTAAAAGTTACAGAAACTTCATAGTTCTATCACCACCACTTCTGATTAACTTGTTAACTTCAGGATAACTATGAGCGACGAACTTTTTTGCCGGCACCGAATCCAGATAACGTTGGAATCAGTGGAGGTAACGATGAAGCTTTTAATGATAGAAGATAACCATTCAGTTTCGCAAATGATGTCGATGTTTTTTAAGAAGGAACAGTGGGACGCGCAGTTTGCCTATGACGGCAACGAAGCGGTCGAGATGTTTTCCGCCACGCCCAATGATTGGGACATGGTCACGCTTGATCTGAACCTGCCCGGCATGGACGGGATGCAGGTCAGCGCGGAGATTCGTAAACTTTCGCCGACCGTGCCGATCATCATGTTAACGGCCAGAGACTCCGAAAGTGACCAGGTCTTGGGATTGGAAATGGGGGCCGACGATTACGTCACCAAGCCTTTCAGTCCCATCACGTTGATTGCGCGGATCAAGGCGCTGCACCGGCGCGCCGAGTTGGGACCCGTTTCCAAGACCACCGAAGATGATACCGCCAATGATACTGAGGCGTTTGACGTGGTCACGGAAAACTTTAAGCTCAACACCAAGACCCGGGAAGCCTACCTGAACGACCGACAGATTGAGGACCTGACGCCCAAGGAATTTGACCTCCTGAAGACGTTGGCCCAGAAGCCTCGGCAGGTCTTCTCCCGCGAACAACTCCTCCAGCTGGTCTGGGACTACGAGTATTACGGGGATGAACGGACCGTGGACGCCCACATTAAAAAGCTCCGGCAGAAGATTGAAAAGGTTGGTCCGCAAATCATTCAAACGGTTTGGGGAGTCGGTTATAAATTCGATGACAGTGGAGCAAACAAGCAATGAAACTCATGTATCAACAGATGTTAGGGTTCTTTGCGGCCATTATGATTATTTTGGTCATCATGGGCGTGTCGTATTCGCAGATGACCCGGCGCATGGTGTACAGTAACACCTGGAACTCGCTGGAAAAATATTCAAACAGTCTGATTGAGCAGTCCCTGCGAATCAGTTCGCAGAAGCCCAACACCGTGCAATTTGACACGACCTCGCTCGAGAGCAGTGAACAGCTGCTACAGAACCAGGCGGTCAGCACGACCATCTACAGTGCAACTAATAAAATCGTTTTTCCCGCCAACGTCTACCAACAGGCCATCGATAAGTCAGATTGGAAGAAGTTGAAAAATAACCAAATCATTCACAAAGTCGTCGATCGCCGGGTTCGTAACAAGAATGGTCGGGTCAGTCCGGCGATGACCGAAGTTATGAAACCCTACTTCTATAATCATAAATTAGTGGCGGTCGTAGTGATGGGGGCCTTCGTCTCGGACATCAACACCAACGTGAACCAAATCAACCGCAATTTGATTCGGGCACTATTGGTTTCGTTCTTAGTGGCCGTAGTGGCGAGCTACATTTTAGCTCGGTACTATACGTCACGAATCAACCGACTGCGGACAGCGACCAATCAGGTGTCTAAGGGAAATTATGACATTCAGATGGCGAGTCGCAACCGCGATGAAATTGATGACTTGATCAATGATTTCAACGGCATGGCTCACTCGTTGAAGGATTCACAAGAAGAGATTCAACGTCAGGAGCAACGGCGCCGTGAATTCATGGCCAACGCGTCCCACGAAATGCGGACGCCATTGACCACCATTAACGGCTTGCTGGAAGGCTTGGCCTACGATGCCATTCCCGAAGAGAGCAAGGAAGAGAGCATCGATCTGATGCGGAGTGAAACCAGTCGCTTGATTCGGTTGGTCAACGAAAACCTGGATTACGAGAAGATTCGGTCCAACCAGATTGCCCTGAACCTCCACGAGTTCAACGCGGTCGATGCGCTACACAACATCGTGGAACAGCTCAAGCAAAAGGCCGATGATTCCGGCGACGTCTTAGAGTTACAGTCGCCCGAGAAAATTGCGGTGTACGCCGACTACGACCGGTTTGTGCAGATTATGTTTAACATCACGCAAAACGCCATTCAGTTTACCCAGCAGGGGCACATCACCATTTCAGCTCAGCGCGGGTACGAGGAGACCATCGTCAAGGTGGCCGACACCGGGATGGGGATGAGTGACGAGCAGCTGCAAAATATCTGGGAACGCTACTACAAGGCCGATCCTTCGCGGAAGAATACCAAGTATGGCGAGTCCGGTTTAGGGCTGTCCATCGTGCACCAGCTGGTCCAACTGCATCACGGAAAAATTAGCGTGACCAGTAAGGAAGGGGTCGGCACGACCTTTACCGTCATCTTCCCCGATCAGCACCAAACCAACTCGCAACGCGCAAAAACCACGGAATAGGGAATTCGCGGGAGTGTTTTGGGGCTAAACATGATACAATGAGGGAACCATTAAGGAGGAAACTTTTGAAACGAGTACAAATTACCGGGAAGTCCGTCCGTAAGTTTGAGGACGGCTATCCCATTGTCGCTTTAACCGACTTAGAAAATAACAAGGATTTTGATAACGGGGCCTGGGTCCAATTGGAAAACCATGGCCATTTCGTGGCGACGGCTTACTTCGCCAAGCAACACCGGGGAATCGGCTACGTGCTGAGCCTGAAGGAAAACGAACCCATCGACGAACGCTTCTTTACCGGCAAGTTCCGGGCCGCCGCTGCCAAGCGGAACGCCTTTGCCAACCAGGATGCCTATCGGCTATTTAACGGGACCGGCGATGGCCTCGGTGGCTTAGTCGTTGATGTTTACAAGGGCATCTACGTCTTCCGTTGGCAAAATGACGCACTGAAGCAACAAGCCCGGCTGATCTACGCGGGCTTCGAACGCATCATGGGCAAGGACCAGACCATTGTGGCCGTTACTCCTGGGCAAGAAAAGACGCAACTGATCAGTGGTGACCTGGGGCAACAACCCGTCAATATTTTGGAAAACGGCGTGACGTATCCCGTTGATTTGACGTTGAGTCGGCAGCAGTTAGCCTTAGAGTTCCGGGATGTCCGGGACTGGGCTAAGCAAAACGGCCAACAAAAGCGCGTCTTGAACTTGTTCAGCGCGGAAACTGGGTTAGTTGCCGCTGCCATGGTTGGTGGAGCCGTTGACGCTGTCAGCGTGGACCCCACGAACCGGGCGACAACCACGTTGCAGGCGCAATTGGCTGCCAACAACCTGGAACAAGCTCCCGTTGAAATGCGGACGATGGACGTGACCAACTACTTGGATTACGCCAGCAAGCATGGGCTGACCTTTGATATGATCATGATCAACCCACCTGCCTTTATCCGTGGTAAGAAGCGGACCTTTACGCTGGAACAGGACTTACAACCCCTGGTTGAACAAGCCTTGAAGGTCGCAACGACGGGGACGAAGATCCTGGTTACGGCGACCGCGCCAACGTATTCCATGAAGCACCTACAGTCAACGGTTAACGCTGCGGTAGAAAATTATACCGGTCATGTAACTGCTTTCAATACGTACGGTTCGCCAAATGACTTTTTGACCAACGTTGCCGACCGTCATAGTGAATCATTAAAGGGTTTACTCTTGTCGGTTGATTAATGAAAACGATTGAAAATGAACACAAGAAGGACTACTTGGTTAGATAGACCACTGACCAATTGGTCCTTTTTTTGCACAACAATGGTTTACTTTTCGAAAAGAAACATTTACACTTACTAATGCTAATTAAGAAGCGCTTACAGAGAGAAACGACAGAGATGAAACGAGAGTTGAGGTTTGCATTATGGGTATATTATTAGCTTTGATCCCCACGGTTTGTTGGGGAAGTATTGGATTGATCAGTGGCCGTCTGGGTGGGACTTCCTACCAACAGACGTTAGGGATGACCGCTGGGGCCGTTTTATTCGGAATCTTCTCATTGGTCTACTTCCACAGTGCCTTAACCGGCATGTCCATGTTGGTCGGGGTTGCCTCCGGTCTGTGCTGGTCAGTCGGTCAGTTTGAACAATTCCAATCCATGAAATTCATCGGGATTTCACGGACGGTGCCTATCTCCACCGGGTTACAACTCGTGGGGACGGCGTTGGCCGGGGTCCTGCTGTTCCATGAATGGAAGACGACCAAGATGGTGACAATGGGCACGATTGCCGTGATCGTTTTGATCATCGGGGCTGCCATGACGTCCTTGCGTGACAAGCGCGCCGCAGCCGGTTCGAGTCAACCCGTTGAAGCGGGTCGGGGCTCAATCGCCATCGTGATTTCCACAATTGGTTACGTGCTGTACACGGTTATCGTCACGGCATCCGGCTTGGATTCCAAGACCATCATCTTCCCACAATCTTTGGGGATGATCTTAGGGGCCTTGATCTTCGTAATGTTCTCCCGCCAAAAAGTTTGGCACAAGGCAACCGCCAAGAACATCATGACCGGTTTGGTCTGGGGCATTGGGAACTTCTTTATGTTCATGTCCATTCCAACGGTCGGCTTGGCCATCAGCTACTCCCTGGCACAATGTGGGATCGTTATTTCCACGTTCGGGAGCATCTGGTTACTGGGTGAAAAGAAGACTGGACGCGAAATGGTCTACATCACAATTGGCTCTCTGTTAGTTGTTGCTGGTGGGGTTACGCTCGGTTTAATGAAATAGTTATAAGGGACGGCTAACGTGGGTTGGCGTCCCTTTTTATTTTCTTAAAAAGTGTGGACTAGACCATTTACTTTTAAGGGGAATGCGTTATAATGGACTAGTCAAAACAATAAAAGTGAGGTTATCTAAATATGGCACATATCGCCTTCGATCGTTCCAAACTTGATCCGTTTATTCATGACAACGAACTTGGAGAAATGCAAGCGCTTGTCACCGCTGCAGATTCTGAATTACGCCAAGGTACCGGAGCCGGTAGTGACTTCCGTGACTGGTTGGCACTGCCCCATGATTACGACAAGGAAGAATTTGCCCGCATCAAGGCCGCAGCAAAGAAGATTCGTTCTGATTCTGAAGTCTTGATTGTGATTGGTATCGGGGGCTCTTACCTGGGTGCCAAGATGGCCGTGGACTTCTTACACGACACGTTCTTTAACTACTTACCAGCAGAAAAGCGTCAAGGACCACAAGTCTTCTTCGCTGGGAACTCAATCAGTCCGGACTACGTTCATGACCTGATCAACTTGATTGGCGACCGTGACTTCTCTGTAAACATCATCTCGAAGTCTGGGACCACGACGGAACCTTCTATCGCCTTCCGAATCTTCAAGGATATGTTGGTCAAGAAGTATGGTGCCGATGGGGCCAAGAGCCGAATCTACGCCACGACCGACAAGCAACGGGGCGCTTTGAAGACTGAAGCCGACGCTGCTGGTTACGAAACGTTTGTCATTCCTGACGGCGTTGGGGGTCGTTACTCCGTCTTGACTGCCGTTGGTCTGTTGCCAATCGCCGCATCTGGCGCTGACATCGATGAATTGATGAAGGGGGCCGCTGACGCCCAAGACGCCTACACCAACCCTGATTTGACCAAGAACGAAGCTTACCAATACGCTGCTTTGCGGAACATCTTATACCGCAAGGGTTACACCACTGAATTGCTGGAGAACTACGAACCACGTCTGCAGTACTTTGCAGAATGGTGGAAGCAATTGATGGGTGAATCCGAAGGGAAAGACCAGAAGGGTATCTACCCATCATCCGCAAACTTCAGTACCGACTTGCACTCCTTGGGTCAATACATCCAAGAAGGTCGCCGGAACTTGATGGAAACGGTCATCACCGTCGACAAGCCACAAAACGACGTTGACGTGCCTAGCGAGGCCGATGACTTAGATGGTTTGAAGTACTTGGAAGGCAAGCAAATGAGCTTTGTCAACACCAAGGCTGGCCAAGGGGTCGTCTTAGCCCACACCGATGGGGGTGTCCCTAACATGGGCGTCCACATCCCTGACCAAACGCCATACACGTTGGGTTACTTGATCTACTTCTTCGAAGTTGCCGTTGCCATTTCTGGTTACCTGAACGGGATCAACCCATTCAACCAACCCGGTGTTGAAGCTTACAAGGTGAACATGTTCGCCCTGTTAGGCAAGCCTGGTTTTGAAAAGTTGGGCAAGGAATTAAACGCTCGGCTCTAAACTTAAACTTTAAATGAAAGCATCGCTACGAATTTTGTGGCGGTGCTTTTTTGCCAGCCGGGGGTGAAATTGGCTTATCGGGTCTAGCCCTGAACGTCTAACGACCCATCAGTAGCCGTTTTAGTGTCCTAGGACGCGTTTGACGGGCGAAAACGTCTGACTATACCAATTTTCACATGCGACGCGCTCACGGCGATTTTAGACGTTATTCTGGGCTGGCGGTGAGGGGAAATGGCATTTGGTTAAGTGGACCGGTGAATTGTAATCGTGAAGCATAGGCACGCGAAAGGTAAAATCCGGGAGTCTTTGGTAGGGTAAATTGCCAATGACCCCCGGATTTTTACGTTAAAAATAAAAAAGTTGCTATTTTATTTAGCGGATGATACCAAACGACATAATGTGACATCCCCAACGTGTATGATTACGAGTGTCTGGTGAAACGGTACCAAGACAGTTGTGCCGGCAATCGGAAATCCGGTTTGTCAGGTGAAGGAGGATGTACATATGGATATAGTGAAAGGCGGACTCGCCGGCTTGCTGGTCGCGTTGAGCTTAGGCGGGGCCTTAGTCACAGGTTCAACGACGGCCCAGGCCAAGCCGCAGCCAGTCAAGGCTACGGTGACGGAGGTCAATGGTCAGAAGGTCGTCATGTATAACGGCAAGCAATACACGCTGAAACAAGGCATTGAGCTAGGCCTTACCAGTGATAGCAGCGTTAAGGCCAAGGAAAATCGCTGGACGTATAAGCTGACGAACGTCAAGGCCAAGCGGACCAAGTCTGGCAAATCGGTGAAGGTCAGCGGCAAATTAACCGTCACCAACATTCCGTTGAGCGTGTTTACGCCGGCTAAAAACGTGCAAATCGTGACGGCTAATAGTGTCAAGTTGGCAAAGGTCACGAAGCGGTTAACCTTTAGTTAGGTCGTGAAGACCAAAGCCAAGAAGCTGACACTACAGGCGGGCTATAACGGCAAGGTCAAGGGTCATCAGTCGTTTTTCGTTTTATCGGCCAACAAGAGTTTCAAGGTCAAGGCTTACAAGTAACACCTAATCTAAGTGAGAACAAAAAGTTCTAGAAAGTGGGATTATCATGAATAAATTAATGAAGACGGGGCTGTTAGCTGCCCTGAGTATTGTGTTAGTTGCCCCCAGTTTGACGACACCAGCCAGTGCGAAGAGTAAGGTCAAGGTGTTGTCGACTAGTAAGGTTGCCCACAAGACCTATCACGGGAGCATGGGAAACATTTACAGTAGTGTCAAATTGACGCACCGCAAGTACAAAATGAGCAAGTACCGTTATACCACCTGGACCGCTACCAAGAAGGCCGTTATTAAGAACCACGGTAAGAAGGGAACCCTGGCCTACATCAAGTCCGGCAGCAAGTCTGGCTGGATCTACAAGAAGTATCTGCGTTCTGGGAAGGCCCCGTTTAACAAGCAGAAGCGGCTGAATAATACCTATACGGCTTACTTGAAGGCATTGATGCCAGTTAACCGTGATGATAAAGACACCCCAGGTGAACGTAGTTACGATGCGTTGGCAAGTTCAATCGATAACAGTTGGGGAAATAATGGGTACTATGGTGAAGACGAGGTCAAGGTAGCAGCTAAAGATAAAGATGCTTTGATTAACGCGTATGCTGTGTTCAAAAACCGTTTCTCTGGCTCTCAACGGAAGAACTTGGATGCTATGGCTAAGCAATTAGATAATCTGGAACCCATCACAGATAACCTGGATGAAGTTGCCTCAACTATGGGAACGTTTGCCCAAGCTTTGAGCACGGCCGTTGGTGACTTAAGCTAGAGATTGATTCGACTGAAGTTTTAATAACTGCAAAGGAGCAGACCCAAAATGAAATTATTGAAAATCGTCAGTGCAGTGATGGTCGCCACGACCCTGGGCGCCGCAGTCGTGGTTGCCACACCAGGCGTGACGGCTGACGCCAAGGCTAAGAAGTCGTTGAAGGCGTTCCCTAAGTCGTTACGGCTTACCTGGTACCATTATGAAAAGAACGACAACGGGAAGTTTACGTACAGTAAGCTGACCTTTACCGCTAAGCGCCTAACCATGAAATGGGCAGGGTGGGGAACCACGAAAGCAAGCACGGATAAATACGTGCTCCATCAATACAACCCAGCTAAGAAATTGCCAAAGGGTAAAGATAGCTGGATCTTTGCCTATAAGGCCGGGAAGTCGACTAAAATGGGCGGCTG
Source organism: Levilactobacillus mulengensis (assembly GCF_003946045.1). Lineage (GTDB taxonomy): Bacteria > Bacillota > Bacilli > Lactobacillales > Lactobacillaceae > Levilactobacillus > Levilactobacillus mulengensis. Next base: position 113,925 of record NZ_RHNW01000010.1, read on the forward strand.
GAACACCACTAAGCGTGCGATGACGGCTAAGGATGCCCTTTCGAGTTACAAGGTCGTCACTGCTAAGGTGAACGGCAAGAAGGTTAAGGTGCTTCATGCTAAGAATTTGTCTTCGTTGCCCGTTGATATCCCGTACTACTACACCAGTAAGCAACTGACCAAGCAAACGAACCCTAAAGGCTATAATTATGGCAACGCATATGGCGCACAGAAGTAAGTCGTAAGGTCATTGCCACCTTTCACCTCCAGAGGAAGTGGCAATGGGGGCTGTTGGCTTGTGAGCTGATGGTAAAAGGGGACGTCCCCCGACTGCAGTCTTTCTACACAAAAGTTCCCTGGAGTCGGGGGATGTTCCGGAAAACAAGAAAAATACGTCTAATTATTTGTCATTTTAGGGCAAGTAGTCAGGCGTATTTTTTGATTGGCAGTCTTGGGTATTTTTAGGTGAAAAGTCAATGTCATGCAGGAAGTATCAAGCAACTAAACCAATCAGACACGATTGTTATTAGTTGATGAGAATCGCGGCAATTCGTTTACAAGAGCCTGAGTTAGCGGGTATACTACCTGTAGTCGTTAAGACGCAAGTGAAAGGGGCGAGAGCCGATGACCGATGTGTTCAAAATTGTTAATTGGTTTAGAGTGACCAGTAATGCAGAGATGCGAACGATTCAAGCCGATGAGTTAACACAAATGAAGGTCATGAAGCTGCTGTATTACGTTCAGGGAACGTATTTAGCAGCTTATGGTGAGAAGGCTTTTGCCAATGACCTCTTCGCTTGGCAGTTTGGACCGGTGGTACGTGAGGTCCACGAAAAATATCAGAATCGGCGGGGAATCGTTGGAAATTTAACTGACGACATAACTGCAGTCAATGACTATCAGAGTATTTCTGAATATTCCAGACTAGGCATCGTATTGACAGCTGTATGGGCGGCCCTTGGGGATCAATCAGCAACCGAGTTGATGCGGCGAACGCATGAGGAGCGGCCGTGGTTGGAAACACCTCAAAATACCGTCATCAGTCTTGAGCTAATGAAAGACTTCTTTATTGCTGAGGTTGTTGCTCAGTGACAAAACTCCGGTTAACACCCAAGTACGAGAAGTCTGCGAGAAAAAAGGTTGAGTTGCGAAAGCGAAAAGTTCTTAACTTTGAACCGGATCGCTTGGCGTTTAACTTTTCTTTCGTCACACGAGATAGAAAGTATGGCTTTGATGATAAGGGATTTACCAAAGTCGTCAAGGGACAATTGTTTGACAAAATGGTTCGACTCTCGTCAGAACGCTACAATGCGATTCTTGGATGGCCTAAACGACTGGGATTAGAAAATCTTCCTGAAAAAGAGGTTGCTGTGGCGGTTCATCCTGATTTTACGCGCTCGTTACGACACTTAGACTGTCTACCGGGTTTTTGGGTCTTCCGAATTTCAGATACGGGACGAATTATTGGGAGAATTCAGGAAAAAACGTTTTATTAAAAAACCAGGCAGAAAACCCGCGATTTTAATCGCGGGATGAATGCCAGAACTTAATAATATTTTCTGAAACATACGTTCCCCTAGAGGACTAAACATGGTATACTTAACCCAATCTACAGGGGAGGTATCCGTTGGCTAAATTAGGACGAACAATCAAGCTGAGACTCTATCCAGACACGAATCAAGCAGAACAGTTTCTAGCAATGAGTCAAGAATATCAACGATTAGCTAATGTTGTCAGTCAATGGATTTTTGACCATGAGTTTCAATTAAGCTGGTTAAAAATCAATCACCATCTATACAAAATATTTAGACAAAAATCACCGCTCAATAGTCAGATGGTCCAGTCTGTCTTTCGGACAGTAGTAACTCGCTACAAAACAGTGCAGGAACAGATGAAACAGCATCCTTACCGTTACAGGAACGAAGAAAACAACTGGGTTCAAGTTCCCAGGGACCTGAACTGGTTAGTGCAACCCATCCAGTTTCGTCGGCCACAAGCAGACTTGGTACGTCAGAGTAATTACTCTTTTGTAGACAAGATGCAACAAATTTCGATAACCACTCTAGGTAAACGGACTAAGTTGGGATTCACCAGCAAAGGATTTGAAAAATACTTTACCGAGGATTGGAAACTAGGTACCGCTAAGTTGGTTCACAATCGGGGTAAGTGGTTTTTGTATATTGGTATCACAAAGGAAACTAGTGATTTCAATCCCGAGGATAACCCTCAAATTGTGGGTATTGACCGAGGATTACGTTTTTTAGCAACCACTTTTGATAGTGAAGGAAAAACGCTATTCTTTGATGGTCAAAAAATCTTACGTAAGCGGAGGAAGTTCCTAGAAATTCGTCGACAACTACAAAGTAAAGGTACTAAATCTACCAAGAAGAAGCTGAAACGACTAGCTCAACGAGAGAACCGCTGGATGACCGATGTGAACCATTGGCTAGCTAAGACACTCGTTGCAGCATATGGGTCGCATACACTTTTTGTCTTGGAAGACTTAACCAACGTAACATTCAATACCGATGACTTACCTAAATCTCTGCGTAATAGCCATCGTTCCTGGTCTTTCTTCCAGCTAGAGTCATTCTTAACATACAAGGCGCAGGCTATTCAGAGCACTGTCGTGAAAGTGAATCCAGCATTCACTTCACAGAGATGTCCGAAGTGTGGGCTAGTTGAGAAGAACAACCGCCATCACGAAACTCACGAGTATTGGTGTCAGCAGTGCCAGTATCGTTGTAACGATGACAGATTAGGAGCTATGAATATTGCAATGCTTGGGCAAAGCTGGTTGAACGGTGTCAAGCGCCCAAAGATTAAGAAGCTAACAACTGCTGGGTAAACCTGGCAAGTTAAACGGGTAGCCGTCAATTACCCGATGATGTTGCCACTACGAGTAGGAGTGCCTATCAGGCATGCTGGACTACTGTGTCGCCAGACACGTGAGCGACAAGCCTCTGAATTCATTCAGGGGCGATTGACATCCTTGCTGTGGACACAAAATTTAGATTGTACAAGCATTAAAAAATGGACAACCCGTTTAACGGGCTCGGTCCATTTTTATTAGCATTAAGAAGCCACAGAAGCCGAACTGGCCACCACAGTAAAGTGGGTCACGACAAATTGTTTGCGCTGGTTCAGGTGCCCATAAAGCGCAACTCGTGCTCCGGACGTGGCCTGGTACAGGAAGTTCAAGCCGTGTTGGTGAATCAGGCAGTTGTGAACGTTACCGGTCTCGTCGGCAACCTTAGCAAAGATGAGTAGGGGACTGAGCTTGAGGACTTTCGGGTCAGCCATTATTTTTCCGTTGAATGCGCGTTGTTCCATGATCATCACCTCAAATAGTATTATACGAACAAACGTTCGATAATGCAAGCGAAAATTTTAGCGGCTGATTGCGATTAAGAAATAGCAAATTTTAGCCGCGTTCACTTGTTCAAAGGTGAACAGCATAAAATTCTACCGCTCGCCTTTGCTAAGATAGAATTGCCAGTAAAAATGGTAATACTTAGAAAAGGTGGGTGTCAATTTTGAATGGATTTATCGGTGAGTTTTTTGGGACCATGGTTTTAATCCTGCTCGGAGCCGGCACGGGTGCTGGGTTGAACCTGAATAAGTCCTATGCTAAGGGATCAAGTTGGCTGTTTGTCTGCACTTCCTGGGGATTGGCCGTTACGATGGGGGTCTATGTGGCCGGCGCATTGGGGTCAGATGGACATTTGAATCCAGCCGTCACGATTCCATTTGCCCTGTTTGGTCTCTTTCCATGGTCACATGTTTTACCTTACTTAGCCGGCCAATTTCTCGGTGCCTTTGTGGGTGCGGCAATCGTTATCCTGCAATTTGCCCCACACTTTAAGGCCAGTAAGGGTGAAGCGGAAGGCAACACGGTTGGGATCTTTGCGACGCGGCCAGCAATCAAATCGCCATTTTATAATTTTATTTCTGAAACGGTTGCGACCTTTGGCTTCGTCTTTGTTCTGCTGAACCTAGGGAACTTCACGCAAGGGCTGAAACCCTTTATCGTTGGGACGTTGATTCTGGTTATTGGGACTGGCCTGGGGACGACCACGGGCTTCGCGATTAATCCAGCCCGTGACTGGGGTCCACGGCTGGCGTACACGATTTTGCCAGTGCCAAATGGTGGCAGTGGTGAATGGTGGTATGCCTGGGTACCAATGTGTGGCCCGCTGCTGGGTGGCACGATTGCGGCGGCCATTAAGGTTGCCCTGTGACGCAAGTGATTATTTAAGCGACAAAAACGAGCCTGGAAACCCCAGACTCGTTTTTTGTGTAGTCATCTATATGGCCGAAACGTGCGACAAAAGGCACCCGGTTCCGCTTAAAACTGCTAACCAAACAATCCAAGACCAGGATTATTCGGTTAGC
>NZ_RHNW01000011.1 GCF_003946045.1 Levilactobacillus mulengensis
AATCGGTCGAGGACTTAACCAAGTTGAAAAACGTGGTGTTCTCAATAGAAAATAATTTGATGATATCTAGTTTTGAGAGAAGAAGTTCTTTCACAGTGTAGTGGCGATAGCCTGAAGGATACACCCGTTCCCATGCCGAACACGGAAGTTAAGCTTCAGCACGCCGATAGTAGTTGGGGGATCGCCCCCTGCGAGGATAGGACGTTGCTACGCGATTATTCCGGCATAGCTCAGTTGGTAGAGCACCTGACTGTTAATCAGGTTGTCGACGGTTCGAGCCCGCCTGCCGGAGTCGGGTTAACCTGGTTAGCCAGTTGATATGCCGGCTTAGCTCAGCTGGTAGAGCATCGGTATCGTAAACCGAGGGTCGGGGATTCGAATTCCTCAGCCGGCATCAAAGTAGTCGTTGGTCGTAGACCAGCGGCTTTTTTTGTGTTTTCATAAAATAAACTGACAATTGAAAGCCAAAACGGAGTTGACACGTATCATACAATTGGTATAGTCATTTCAAAATAATTGGTATAGAACTAAGAATGCCGGTTTGAAGCTAATTAGGATAATAAATTAAATATTGATTTATTTGATAAACCTATTGTGGTCTACTTCTGAAAGTGATATCCTATATTTATCGAATAGAGATACGAAAAAGGGAGAGGTCATCATGAAAAACGTCTTATTATTATCCGGAAATGAAAATTCAAGTCATTTATTTTTAGGTGAAGCCAAACGAACTGCAGAAACTCGGCACGCACCGTTGTGCTTTAAGGCGGCTGTGATGGCTGACTTGACTCCTGAACTGTTAGCAGACCAAGACCTGATCCTGTTAGCCCCACAAACGGCTAACGCTGCTGATACGGCGGCCATGAATACCCAGGTCCCAACCGTTGATATTCCTAACGACATCTATGGTTGGTTAAACGGTCAGGCTTTGGTTAAGTTTGCTTGTGGCAAGTTAAACTTAGTGCCAGCCGCTGCCATCTAAATTAGAATTCCGCGTGGGACGCCTTGTGAATCTGCAGGGCGTCTTTTTTGTGCCGGCTGAACAGCTTATTAGCGTCTCAGAGAGCAATTAAAACGAATTTTATACATAAATTTCTTAATATTTTGAATGAGGCAGAAATGAATAAAAATTAAGAAGATTGCATGAGACGACTAATAATTTCATCATTGTTTTTTGTCGGACACCAAAGGAATGGAGACGCTTTTATTCGGAAAACCGTTGCGTAACGGGAGTTCGTGCAGTATAATTACTACTATGTTTTATTAGAGGTCTATGAGACACCGTCGCCATCAGTTTTTACGATGTGCATTGCGGAAAATAAAATTATTCATTTTCAGAAATGCAATGGAGGTATTATCGTTTTGAATAACAAACCAGAACCAAGCACCACTACTGACCGAACATTCTTCGGTCAACCGCGTGGGTTATCAACGCTGTTCTTCACTGAAATGTGGGAACGGTTCAGTTACTACGGCATGCGGGCTATCCTGATCTACTACATGTACTACTCAGTGACTAAGGGTGGGTTAGGCTTTAGCCAAGCAACTGCTGCGTCCGTGATGTCCATTTACGGATCCATGGTTTACTTGTCCTCAGTTCTTGGAGGGTACATGAGTGACCGTGTCTGGGGGAGTCGGAAGACCGTCTTCATCGGTGGTGTCCTGATTATGTTCGGGCACATTGCCTTGTCTGTTCCAGCCGGTTCCATGGCACTCTTCATCTCAATTCTCTTGATTGTCTTGGGGACTGGGCTGTTGAAGCCTAACGTTTCCGAAATGGTTGGGGGACTTTACGATGAGGGCGATACGCGGCGTGATGCTGGGTTCACCATCTTCGTCTTCGGGATTAACCTGGGGTCCTTGGTTGCACCGCTCTTAGTTGGGTGGTTAGGCCTGAAGTACAACTTCCATTTAGGGTTCTCCTTGGCCGCTATTGGGATGTTCTTGGGCCTGGTTCAATACTGGATCGGTGGGAAGAAGTACTTGAGTAAGGATAGCCTTTACCCAACTGACCCACTGGAACCCGGCGACATGAAGAAGCTGACCGTTCGTGGGACCATTGGTTTGGTTGCTTTCGGATTGATCATCATCTTGATGTACCTCTTAGGTTCACTGAATTTAAACAACTTCGTGCTCTTACTATCCGTTATCGCGATTGCGGCACCAGTCGTTTACTTCACGATTTTCTTAACTAGTAAAAAAGTTACCAGCACTGAACGGAAGCACGTGTGGGCTTACTTAGGCCTGTTCATCGCTGCCATGATCTTCTGGGCAATTGAAGAACAAGGGTCCTCTGTGTTGGCCTTATTCGCGGCCAACCAGACGAACAACCATTTCTTAGGCATCCACATTTTGCCATCTTGGTACCAAATGTTAAACCCACTGTTCATCTTGATCTACACGCCATTCTTTGCCGCAATGTGGAACCGTTGGGGTAAGAAGCAACCTAGCTCACCAGCCAAGTTCGCAACTGGGATGCTGTTTGCTGGGGCTTCTTACCTGATCATGGTGGTTCCCGTTGTTATGTTCGGGACGGATGCCCGGGTCAGTCCGCTTTGGTTGGTCGGTAGCTGGGCAGTTGTTGAAATTGCCGAACTGTTGATTTCACCAATCGGATTGTCCGTGACGACCAAGTTAGCACCAAAGGCGTTCCAATCTCAGATGATGAGTATGTGGTTCTTAGCCGATGCTGCTGGACAAGCCGTTAACGCGCAAATCGTTAAATTATACACGCCAGAAAACGAAGCAGCTTACTTCATGGGCGTGGCCATCGTGGCCATTGTCGCTGGGCTGATTATGTTTGCCCTGGTTAAACCAATTAAGAACTTAATGGCCGGAATTAAATAATTTGTTTCTGGCGAAAAAGTGCTACTCTATGATGGAGTAGCATTTTTTGTATCCTGATATTTTGAAAGGGGGCGACGACGTGGTTAAAGTGGCCATGATCAGTGACTTACATTTAGACATCAATCACCAGAACGCAGAGGCCGTCGCACAGCAGCAGGCGACGTATCTGACCCAACGGAACGTGGGACTGTATTTAATTGCAGGTGACGTGACCAATTACTTTAGTCAGTCGCTAGCCTTCGTCACCCGGCTACAGGCGTTGCTAGCGCCAGCTAAAGTGCGCTTTATTGCGGGCAATCATGACATGCTGCACGACATTACGTATGCGGGCTTAGAATCGCCGCAGACGCCCGTTTACTTGCATCGCGGGTATTTAGACCTCCCCGGGACTAACTGGCGGGTAATCGGCAATAACGGCTGGTATGATTATCAATTTGCTAATAACCTGGCCGGTCGGAACTTCTTGAGTTGGAAACGGGCCTTTTGGATCGATAGTACCATCGTCCAGCCCCAAAGTGATTCGGAACGGCTGAACCAGGTCGTGGCACAGATGACCGATCAGTTGGAACAGGCACGAGCAGCCGGCAAACGGGTCCTGTTTATGACTCACTTTGTCCCGCGCCAGGACTATATCCGGTACACAGATGACAATCGCTTCTGGAACATGGCCAATGCGATGCTGGGGAGTCCACGAATCGGGGCTGTTTTGGAAAAATATTCAGTGGCTGATACTTTATTCGGTCACGTCCATGGTCGATTTGCACCCGCAACCTTTGGTCCAACAACGTATTACAATCAAGCAGTAGGGTACCACAATCGGCGACTCAACGAGTGGTCTCAGCCCGATTTTTTTGTTGAATGGCAGCGCCAATTAAGGATTTTGAATTTAAAATAAAAAAAACTGCAAAAAAGTCTTGACGATTTATGCAGTTTTTTGTATGATAGTGTAGTTGATTCGTTACGACGATTCACGTTTTTGGTGGGGTAGCGAAGTCTGGCTAAACGCGGCGGACTGTAAATCCGCTCCTTCGGGTTCGGTGGTTCGAATCCACTCCCCACCATTTTTATTATTGGGCTATAGCCAAGTGGTAAGGCAACAGGTTTTGATCCTGTCATGCGCTGGTTCGAACCCAGCTAGCCCAACTAAGGAACAGTCACGGTGTGTGACTGTTTTTTTATGTCTTCAAATATATATAATGTTAAGATTTGGCGCCCGGGGAATTTTCCGAGCGCCTTTTGTGTACGCAATGAAAATAGTTTAAAATGGGACAGTTTTTTGTGGTCGTCCTGTAAATGAATCGGTAATTAAGTAAACACGCGGGGAAATCCAGGCGTTCATCCGGGTTTCACCGGCACCAAAGATGGATAGAACATGGTACCAGCAAATTATAGGGACAATCGTTACCCTGGTTTTCAATTTATCATCGCTGACAAATAGTTCGTGGGGTGTTAGGATAATCTTAAAAGGGGTAGTCGGTGCTCGTGAAAGGGGTGGCAGTTGATGTTTAAAGAAAAATGGCAACATCGTAGTCAAGTTCAGCGGCCTAGTTGTCGGTGGATCTATGCTGGTGTCACCCTGGTGAGCTTAGGGGCGGGGGTCATGCTCGTCACGACGCCGGTCTTTGCGGATACTCGTGAGACGGCTACCGGCGATGGCGCGCCCCAAACGGAGAACGTGACGGCCACCCAAACGACACGTTCGGCCACGCCGGCTGATGTGTCGCAGTCCGGCCAAACTGGTACCGGTTCTGGGACTGGTGCCGTTCAGAAAGGCACTGGGACGTCAGACAAGACAGCGACGCCGGAAAGTCCGGCTAAGCCCGTGACACCGAGTCCTGAACCGACAACGAAAACAGCACCAACGACTGGAACGGAACCAACACCAACGACTGGGAAGACGCCAGAGACGCCCGCGCCAACTGATACGCCGACGCGGACGACGGTGAACTTCAAGCCAACGGTTCCAACCGAGAAAACAACTACGGCAATCAAGCCATCGTTTCGAGCGGCTCGCTACTTACTAGCGAGAGGCGCGGCGCAACCAACGGGACAAGACGACCCGGCGACTGAAGATTCGGCGACCGTGACATCAGATACCACCCCTGCGAGCGATGTGCCGACAGTACCCGCTACAACGGCAGCCGTGACCACGACTCCCGATGCCGATACGCAATCTGCGTTAACCTACACGTTAAATGACGGCAAGGACGGCTACGTGGTGACGGGCTTTGCCAATCAAGCACATGGCACGCAGCTTACGATTCCGGATACCTATTTAAACTTGCCCGTCACGGAGATTGCTGCGAACGCCTTTAATGGGGCCGGACTGACGGATGTGACGTTGGGGCAGAACCTACAGGTCATTTGGGATCATGCGTTTGCGAATAATCAATTAAAAACAATTAAATTTACGAGTGGTATCTGGTCCGTGGGGGCCGGGGCGTTTGCCAATAACGACTTGGTGACGGTTGATCTGGGGAACTTGCAGCAGATCAACGCCGGGGCCTTTCAGAGCAATCAGATTCAGCGACTGGTTCTTCCCGACTCGGTGACTAGTATTGCGGACGATGCCTTTGAAAATAATACGATTCAGTCCCTGACGTTGAGCCAAAAGGCGGTCTCAATCGGGACGTCGGTGTTTGCGAATAACCAGATTCAGGGCCACTTGGTGTTACCTGAGACGCTGACCGCGCTGGGGGATCAGGCCTTTGCCAACAATCAACTGACCGGGTTGACCTTAGACGCTGGCTTGAGCCTGCTGAACACCGGGGTATTTGCCAATAACCAACTGACCGGCACGTTAACGGTTCCCGCCACCATCACCAGCATTGGGGATGACGCCTTCGATGGGAACCAGTTGACTGGTTTGCAGCTGGACGATAGCGTGACATCGATTGGGACGGCCGCGTTTGCGCATAACCGATTAGCTGGGCCACTTAACTTACCAGCCAGTCTGACGCACTTGGGGGACCAAGCCTTCTGGGATAACCAGTTGCGGAGCGTGACGTTGAATGATAAATTGACGGAGATTGGGCCGCAGACGTTTGCCGATAATCAGCTAACGGGCACCCTGAATCTGCCGGACAGCATCTTAAACGTGGGGACATCGGCCTTTGCCAATAACCAACTGACCGGTTTGACCGGTGGGACCAAGCTGAACACGATTGAAAAGTATGCCTTTTACGGGAATAGATTGACTGGAACGCTGACGTTGTCGGATCAAATGACCAGTATTGGTGAGTCCGCCTTTGCGGGTGGCAACCAATTGACGCGACTTGAGCTGGGAACGGCCCCGTTGTCAACGATTGAAACCAATGCGTTTGCCAATAATAACTTAACGGGTGTTCTGAATTTTCCGGATACGCTGACCAACATTGGAGCCGATGCATTCGTGAATAACCAATTGACCGGGTTGACCTTTGGGACCGGTTTGGTGACCGTTGATGATGAAGCGTTTGAACATAATCAACTAAGTGGGACCCTGACGCTGAGCGACAATGTCCATGATGTCGGGAAATATGCGTTTGCCTATAACAAGTTGACTGACCTCGAAATGGGGTCGAACATGAACAGCTTGGAAAATTATTCGTTTGCTTATAATAGCTTACAGAAAATCAATGCTCGCGGCCAGATTGCGACGATTGGCGACTATGCCTTTGCCGGTCAAACCCTGTTGAACGCTGGTATTGCAGGAGCTATTGTGGCGAATCAAAATGGCACCATCACTACGGTAGCTTCTGGGGTGCAGCAGGCGATTCGCGATGCGCTGGGGATGAAGAATCTTGATATTGCGGGATTAACCTTCATTTTCACCGACAATCAAGCCCAACTGGTCTATGATCCGGTTACGGATACTTTGACGCTGCCGACTGTTTCTGACAGTGCGACTTTGCCGGATTGGGTGCAGAACGGCAAGGTGGTTCTGAGCCTGACGACTACCAGCACTGATACCGGTCGTTATGGCGTTGAAAACCTCAGACTGGACTTGAATCGGTGGGTCACGGACGACGTGGCGATTCCGAGTAATCTCAGCCGCGACCCTAGCATGATCGACATGTTGAAAGGGATGCGGGTGGATAAGGCGTGGGGGATTACCGACCGCGTTGGCAATACGCAAGTGGTTGTGACGGTTCCCGTGATTGGCGGGTACACCGCGAACAAGAAGACCATTACGGCGACGGTCAATCCAGACGGCACGATCACGGCCAATGAGGATGTCTTGTACACGCCGGACCTAACGCCCGGCGGTGGCGGCCATGATACAACTAAGCCGACACACCCCGGCGACACGACTGATCCGGACACGCCTGTGACGCCGGTTAACCCGGGAAATACGCCCGGTGGTGATCCGGCCGTGACGCCAGTGATGCCTCCAGCGACACCAGTCGTCACGCCGACGACTGGTGGAGATAAGGCCATTCCTTATCCACCTAACTTTGACGGTGGAAAATCGCAGACAAAGCAGGGGTCGAACGCCCATCAGGCTGGCGTCGTTTCACCGAAACTGGCCATTGAAGGACCAAACTGGCAACTGAAACGCGTCGTGCCGCAACGCTTGACGACAACTGGCATCCGGCAACGGGGCACAACACGGATGACAGTCGCTACGTCAGGGTATCAGGTTAACTCACAGTTTGAGGGTGGCCAGGTTACCCGGACAGAGCAACAGTCCACAGCCGACTTACAAGCCACGAATCCATCACGGCCATCGGCGTCAGCTGTTAAGCAACAGACGTTACCGCAAACCAATGAACACCCAACTGGTTGGCAGTGGTTAGGGACGATGTTGCTGGTCGGATTGAGTTGGTTAGGTTTAGCTCACAAGCGAAATCACAATTGAATTTAACGGTTTACTAGTACGATTGACACGTTTTCTGTGTGTTGACCGTACTTTTTTGTGAAATTTTTTAATTTTCAGAAAAAAGTTTTTTCACCACACTTTTTTGATTGTGTTACGAGATTGCTCTGGGGTGATTCGGTTGTGCTCAAGTAAATAAGCAAAGTCACTAATTGTGGTAGGTGTGGGGGAAATTTGGTTCGATAAAAAACATCTGCATATAGCGGTAATCGTTATCCCCCTTGGCAATTAAGTAACACTGGTGTTTTGGTTAAGTCGTGATAGTATGAATATCATAGAATATTTCGCATAAGCAACTAATGCGAAACGAAACGGTCTGTAAACTAATCACTCGAAGACACCAGCGAAGGGAAGATATCATGCGGAACAATAAGGATAGGGGAGAACAACTTACTCCTACACACAGCAAGTGGCTGTTCATTAGTCTGACGATTGCGGCACTAAGTACAGGAATCGCCATTAGTGGTGAGACGGCTAACGCTGATACGGAACCCGCGACTTCCCAAATTAGTGATGAATCAACGCAAAATGATGTTGATTCAGATGTGAAAGCACCAAAAGCAGAAGTTGCCGATACAGCGAAAGATGAAAATCCTGACGCTGGTTCGGATAATCAGTTAGATGTTGAAAAAGATGAGAATAGTTCCAACCAGTTAGACAATGAAGAAGATAATGGTGAAGACACGATTGATGAGGATGAAGAAAAGTCTGAGGATGAGACCGAAGATGAGACCGAAGAACCTGTCAGTCCAGCAAATACGCCTGATGAAACGGTGACACCCGCTCCAACGAATGAGCAAACCGAAAAATCTGATTTTACCTTTCACCAAACTAGTGAGAACACAGTTGAAGTAACCGGGTATACAGGTGCAACACAACAGCAGGCCGATGGATCAGCACCAGTTTCAGGTTATAGTACCGAGATTACAATTCCAGATATGTATGAAGGCAAGTATGTTTCTGGTATCGCGGATAATGCGTTTAACAATGACGGTTCGGCTAATGATCACTTAACGATTGTTCCCGCGCTGACTAAGGTCACCCTGGGGAAAAACTTAAATTACATTGGACAGAATGCCTTTGCCAACAATGCGTTAACGTCTTTGACGTTGCAGGGAGCCACCTGGATCAACATCAAGGAAGGCGCATTTAAAAATAATGAATTGACTAACGTTGAATTGAATGGTGCCGTTCAGATTGAACAGGACGCGTTTAAGGGAAACCGGTTGACGACGTTAGTCTTGCCAGATACGGTGAACGCTATCGGCGCATCAGCATTTGAAAATAACCAGCTGACCGATTTGACGTTGAGTACGGCACTGGAAAGTATTGGAACCTCAGCTTTTGCTAATAACCAAATTGTTGGGGCACTGGTCTTACCAGCAAAATTAAAGACGTTAGGCGAGTATGCATTTGCAAATAATCGCTTAACGTCAGTGACCCTTAATCAGGTGTTAACTGATTTAAACACGGGAACCTTTGCCAATAATCAGTTAACTGGACTATTAACCATTCCAGACAATATTGTTCGGATTGGAGATAGTGCTTTTAGCAACGACAAAAAGAAGGGAACCGGTCTGACCGAGCTTCATTTGGGGACCGGTGTTCAGTACATTGGCAATCAGGCGTTCACGGATAACGCACTGACAAACTTAGAAATACCTGATACGGTAAATAAAGTTAGTGTTGGGGATGAGGCGTTCAGCGGCAATCAGCTACAGACGCTCAAACTAGGGAAAAATGTCAGTACAATTGGGAATTCTGCGTTTGCGGACAATCAGTTAACGGAGATGCTTAATATTCCTGATTTGGTTGAAAAAATTGGTAATCAAGCTTTCATTGGTAATCAGTTGACCGGACTGGATTTAGGTAGTCAGATTACCTCGATTGGTGATTTTGCCTTTGCGAATAATCAGTTGGGTGGTACGCTTATCTTGCCTGAAAAGGTTAGTCTTGTGGGCAAATCAGCTTTCGAAGGTAATTCATTGACAGGACTACAGTTAGTCAATAAAGAGGCCTCTTTAGGTGATAGTGCTTTTGCAAGGAATGCGTTGGGAAAAATTAATTCAGCGGACATGACCTGGTCAAATGGGGACAATGTCTTCAGTAATCAGAAAGCATTAACACTAGCAAATGTGCCAATGTCGACAACGTCAGCCCACAATATTAAGGGGCTTTTAGTTAAACAACTTAACATGAAGCCTAGTGATATTGGGCAGTTAACGTTTACTCCGAGTGACGGAACTAGTTTGAAATATGATGAAACGACTGATAGTTTGTTGTTACCTCAGGTTTTTGACACAAGTCATGATGGTGAATTGACAGTTACGTTCACAACGAACACGGCATTTACTGGTCAGCTTGGGTTTCGGGCCCTGACTTTGGACCTACATGTATGGACTTTTTCGGGCCAAGTTGAAATACCAGTTGCTATCAAAGATATTAATAGCAAGTACGTCTTTAAGAGTATTTGGTCCGCTGTGGTTAGTGGTCAGGTAGGATCGACCCAATCAGTTGCTGTGCCAGTCATGGCTGGTTATCGAATTCTTAATCCAGATACGCAGCGGGATATAACCACTTTTACCGCCTCGATTGGTCCAAACAGGGTAACGACGCCAGATACAATCGAGTATTTGCAAGTCGCATCCGATGGCAACGAGTCAGGGACGACGACACCCACAAAGGAAACGGAACCGGTTGACCCTGAAACGGGCGAGACTGTAACGCCGCATCCAGATGGCAGGGCTGAAACGACTGCAACGTCGAATCCAACTGGCAACACGCCAGATAGATTATCCGATAAAACGGTGACTGATGGAACAACTAGCACATTAGATGAATCAGCCAACCATCAGATTGGCTCAGAACAGAAAAAACAAGTGCAGGTACAAAAAGCGTGGGCGCCAGTGCAATATCGGCTAGCGAACGCGCCGGTTGCGAGACAATCGGGCAAGCGGGCGCATGTTGCCTATATTTCTGCTCAACCAAAGATACAACAAGCGGATTGGGCAAGTCGTCAGGCAGAGACACCGGCTGACTCAGTTGACGTCAATGGCTCAATGACTGAATCGGTATCGACCCAACGCATGGGGCAAGCTAAGATGGTCATGACGGCAACATCGCTGCCACAAACGAGCGAACAAAACAGTCAGCGGCGCTGGTTAGGAGCCATTGGATTAGCGGCCGCTAGTTGGCTGGGGTTTACGAAGAAAAAACAAGATGATTAATAGCAACGCTGAAATGGGACAGATTCCAACGAATTTGGCCCATTTTTTTCAGGAGAGGATGGGGTTCCAACGACAAAATTAATGACGGAAAACCGGCCATTGACGGCTGGACAGAAAAAATGGTTGTCAACCGGTCTAACGGTGATCAGTTTGAGTGCAGGCTTGGCGTTGAATGCCAACATTCTCAAGGCCCAGGCGGCAGACCAGCCGGCAACGACCGCCAGTAGCAGTTCGGTGACCGCGGTCACCCCTAGTGAGCCGACGACCACTGACACGGCGGATAAGACTAAGGAATCAACGGCGACAGAAACAGACAGCACCAAGACTACCGAGAAACAGTCTGCGGGGGATGAGGACGCCGAAAAGAATCAGTCGACCGCGACTGATGAACAGTCGGATACGGAATCGCAGCCTGATGTGAAAGAAGAAACGCCGGCTGAACCTGTAGCACCACAGAATCAGGGGCCATCGTCATCTGAGCTAAACGATGATGAGAAGACGGCTGGGAGTGATGAGAAAGATTCAAAACAGTCCGACCAGTCTAAGGTAGTCAAGTCAGTTCAAAAGCAACAGGTGAAGCCGGCAGATAACGATAAGAAACAGACAGTGCCACCAGTAGAAACGACTGATGAGAAGACTGATCAGCAGAAGTTTGTGGTGGCTGACAGCCAATTGTTTAGTTCGCGGTTATTTTTGTCACGCATGAATGTACCTATGGCTGCGAACTTGTTGGCTGATATGGCCGATACATCTGTTGAGACGCCGACTACTGAGACGGATAAGAATGGGGTTGTTTATCAAAAAGTTACGAGTCAATATGGTGATTCGTATACTATTACCGGCTACACAGGAACTAGTTCGGAGGTTACCATTCCGGATGTTTTTGACGGTGCGTGGGTGACAGCGATTGGTGATAATGCTTTTGCTGGTAAAGGATTAACGAGTGTAACTTTTGGTGCGAATATTACCTCAATTGGTAATAGTGCGTTTCAAAACAATAGCCTCACTAGTGTCATTTTGCCTGACAAATTAGGTGTGCTAGGAAAACAAGCATTTGAGCATAACACGTTAAAGAGCATTACATTTGGGGAACATACTACTGTTTGGGATATTAGTGATGAGGCCTTTGCAAACAATGCTTTAGAAAAGCTTTCACTACCCGATTCACTTACGGAAATTGATGATTCAGCATTTGAGAATAATCTATTGAATTCGGTTCAGTTGGATGAGGGCTTAACAACTATTGGTACAAGTGCTTTTGCCAACAATCGATTGACTGGGGCATTGACAATTCCAGATGCTGTTACAACAGTTGGGGCCTCGGCCTTTGCGGGTAACCCTGATGGTACTGGTAATCAGCTGACAAGTGTGACCTTTTCTGGGGGACAACTCCAAGAGATCTTTGATGATGCCTTTATGAATAATGCTTTGAAGACAGTTAGCTTTACTAATCATGATAAGAATCCTTTGTTAGTTGATGATTCTGCATTTGCTGATAATGGTGACTTAACTCAGTTAACTTTGAATGATGGTCTTAAAAATATTGGGCCAAATGTGTTTGCCGGGGATAGTCTTTCTGGTACGTTAAAGTTGCCCAATTCGTTAGAAACGATTGAAAAAAATGCATTTGCTGATAATGACTTAAGCGGAATAACATTGGATACCGTTGAAAGTAAGTTAAGTAGTATTGGGGAAGATGCTTTTTTTGGTAACCAGATTTCTGGTGCGTTGTCACTGGACGATAATTTAACGACTCTGGCGGCAGCCGCTTTTCAAAGTAATCAGATTAGCGATGTCCGCTTTGGCAATGACTCTGCATCAAGCAAGTTGACATCAATAGGAAATTATTCATTTGCAGACAATCCTCTTAATATTACGGTAGAGGAGGGTGGACTGGTTATTCCCAATAAGGTAACGTACGTTGGTATCTCATCTTTCAGCAGCAATGATGAGAACAAAGCGAGCCACGTAGCTAAGTTGACGTTGGGACCAGCTGTGACGGATATTGGGGCTTCAGCCTTTGAGAATGATGGGCTGACTGGCGCGTTAGTTATTCCAGATAGCGTCAAAACAATCCGTGCTTCAGCTTTTAAAGACAATACATTGGATAGTGTGGCTCTAGGAAATTCAGTCACTTTGATTGATGATTCTGCGTTTGAGAACTCGGGCTCAACCAGTTCAATGGTCATTCCAAATAGTGTCAAGACAATCGGTTCATCGGCTTTTAAAAATACGCAGTTAAATAATTTAACGCTGGGTACCGGTATTACCACGATTGGTTCATCAGCTTTTGAATATGCAGGACTGGTTAATAGTTTAGTCATTCCAAAGGATGTCAAAACGGTTGGCCCTAGAGCGTTTGCTGGTAACAAGCTAAAAGATTTAACTTTAGGCCAAGGTCTAACTGGTGAAGATGGTAGTGTTGGCAATGAAGCCTTCGCTGAAAATGATTTACAGACGATTCATAACACTGCAGAAGAAATTAAAAAAATTGAAAATTTAGGTGACGATGCTTTTGCAAACCAAGAAGAATTGACCGTTGAAGTTAGTCGTGAAGGAAATCGATTAACTGGCGTGAAAAAAGCAATCGAGGATAAGCTGGGCTTAACATTGACTTCACCAGTGTTTACCTATGGCGGCACAGAACTAAAATATGATGATTCAGACGGCGGTACGTTAACATTTTCAGAAGAAATTAGTGGAACGAGTCTAGTATTAGCGGTAAGCTCGGGAACGACAGGAGGTAGCACGGATCATTCTGGGAATTATGAAACTCAGAAGTTGACGTTAAAATGGCTCACAACCAGCAATTCTGGCACCAGCACGCCAGGTACACCAACGGCTCCTGAAACTCCTGGTACGCCAGGCGCATCGACACCAACCACGTCAACGACGCCTAAAAGCAAATTACCTAAGAATAAGTCACCTAAAGCCAAGTCACCAAAACCCAAGCACCCAACAACCAATACCGGCAAAACAGCGCCCAAGCAGCCAGCAGGGAAGCCAACGCGGCAACCAGCCACGCAGTATCCCGTGCAAGCGCAAGGACACCGGGCGACCGCGACTGCTCGGCGGCCACAATCGCTGAGCTGGAATCAGCTCACCACGACGCGTGCAAACGGGGCCTCGACCCCCGCAACCGGCTGGCACTACAGCCAAGCTCAAGGTATCTGGGTGGGGTCCGCTGGCACGCTAACGCCAGCCACCTCGGCGACGCTACCGCAAACGCGTGAACAGCCAGCGACCGGTTGGCAACTAGTCGGACTAGCCCTCTTGTCCGGCCTCAGTTGGTTCGGGTTACGGCGCAAACGCAACTAAATAAGCAACGCAAATAGGCCTGTGCCCCTTGGTACAGGCCTATTTCGTGTCCCAGCAGTTACGTAGCTAACCAACCCGGATGAGCGACTATTTGGCAGTCAAACGGTTCACCCCAGCAATATCCCCAGAATCACCCGAAAAAATTGACATTCACCCCTAACTTCGCTAAAGTCAAACTAATAATTGCTCCAGACCATTTGTGTATTTGATAGAGAAAGTGGGGTCTTATGATGGCAACAATTGTGAAACCGGAAGACCTGTTCGCCTTGCGTCCGCTGGCTCAACCAGTGAGTGATGGGCAGCGGGTGTACTACGTGGAGAGTCAACTAGACCAGCAGAAGAATGCCAGTCAAGCCGCTATTTATTCCGTCCAACTGGCGGATGGCAGTGATCGCCGGCGATGGAGTCCGGCCGATGTGAGCGTCAACGAACTGGCGTTAAGCCCGAGTCACCTCTATTTAGCCTTCAGTGGTGTGGTCAAGGACCACACCCAATTGTTCCTGGTTCCGCTCAACGGTGGGGCGCCGGAACAGATTACGCGCGGGGATGCCGACATCAGTCAGCTGACCTGGGAAGCCAACACCGACGTGCTCTACTTTCAAACGACGACCGGCGCCAAGCGACCAGCAAAGGATGCGCTTCCTAGCGTCCAGGTCGTCGACAAATTACAATACAAAATGAACGGCCGCGGCCTCTTACCACAAGGCCTGACGTATCAATGCATTCGTTACCAGTGTGCCAGTCGTGACCAGTCTGTCGTCCTCGAACGCACGGATCCCTTTACCGTATCCGCGGCCAACGACCAGGGCCTCTTGTTCTCAACGGAACGCCTGCCTGAAGACGAGCACGATTTCAGCGAGGGCGTTTACTGGCATCCCTTTGATGGGACGGCCGACCGGCTTCTAAATGAAAAGCTGCCCGCGGGGTCGTTCGACCAGGGACAGCTGGATGCCGACGGCCAACACGTGTTGATGTGGGGCCAGGACAATCACATCCCCAACGTCTCGCAATTCCACGCGTGGTTGGGCAACCTCACGACCGGCGAATTGACCGACCTGACCGCGCCCCGTGACGTGGAGGTCGGTGACATGCTGGCCGTTGACAGCCAACAGCGGCAGTCCGGCCAGTTTGTGGCTTGGCTGACGCACAACACCTTTTTAACCTTGGAAAATGAACACGGGCGGTTGAGTCTGGTCAGTCAAAGCCTCGACGGCGACGCGAAACCGCGGACGTTGCTGGGTGGCGACCGGGCCATCACGGACTTTAGCGTGGTCGATGCCCAAACCATCGTCTTCACCGAGTCGACCATGACCAGTGTGAGCCGGTTAAAGGCCCTTAACGTCGCCACAGGCGAGGAGCGGGAGCTGACTAACCCCAATGCCGTCTACGAGGCCAAACACGCGCTGGTGGCCGGTCAGCGCTTCACCTTTAAGGGCGCGGCCGACTGGGACATCGAGGGCTGGTATTTCCCACCAGTCACGCCGGCGCCCCAACATCCCGCCGTGCTCTACGTTCATGGGGGACCGCAAGTCGACTTTGGCTACGGCTTCTATCACGAGCTACAATTTCTCGCGGGCCAGGGGTATGGCGTCATCACCATAAATCCGCGCGGCGGCAACAGTTACGGCCAGGACTTTGAGACGGCTGTCATCGGCCATTACGGCGAGGGCGACTTCGAGGACCTGATGCTGGGGACCGACGCGGCGCTGAAATTAGACCCGACGATTGATTCCAAGCAACTGTGCGTCACCGGTGGTTCCTATGGTGGCTTCATGACCAACTGGATTGAGACCCATACCAACCGCTTCGCTGCGGCCGTCACGCAACGCTCCATTTCCAATTGGATCAGTTTCTACGGTACCAGCGACATCGGCTACTTCTTCACGCCATGGGAACTCAAGCAGGACATGCACAACATCGACGTGCTCTGGAAATTCTCGCCACTGGCCTATGTGCAAGACGCCACGACACCGATTCTGGTGCTCCACGGCGAGGAAGACCTGCGCTGTCCCACTACCCAGGGCGAGGAGTTCTTCGTGGGCCTAAAGGAAGCCGGCGTGGACACCCAACTGGTCCTGTTCCCGAAATCAAATCACGAACTATCCCGTTCCGGCCTGCCAAACTTGCGGATTGAACGGTTAAATCGCATCAATCAGTGGTTCCAAGACCACTTACCAGCTAAGGAGGAACATTAAGTTATGAAAATTGGTTTTATCGGCGTCGGCGGAATGGCTCAAGCCATAATCGGCGGCCTGCTCAAGGCGAAAACGTTTGCGCCTAGCGACATCATCGTGCACAGTCATCGTCCAGAAAGCTATGGCCCTTACGCTAAGGCCCACGGACTCCAAGCAGCAGCCAGTAATCCGGATGTTGCGGCGGCCAGCGACCTGGTCGTCTTAGCCGTGACCCCCAACGTGGCCAACGACGTGCTCCAGGAAATTGAAGCGCAACTGGTTGACGGGCAAAAGACGTTGATCTCTATCGTGGCCGGGCTGTCCCTGACAGACATGGCCAACGTGGTGGGCGAAAACGTGCCAATTTTACGGACGCTGCCCAACGTGAACGTTGAGGTGGGCGCGGGGATGACCGCCGTAGCCGCCAACACGCATTTGACCGGGGATGACCTGGCCGCTGCGTTGCGCGTGTTCAATACGATTGGCTCCACGACCACGTTAGCCGAAGACCAATTCGGCGTCTTCAGCGCGTTGGCCGGGAGTTCACCAGCCTACATCGACTTCTTCATCGACAGTCTGAGCCGCGCCGGCGTTAAGCACGGGCTAAGCAAGGACCAGGCCACCAAGATTGCGGCCCAAGCGACTTTAGGTTCCGCTAAAATGGTTCTGGAAAGCGACAAGATTCCGTTTGCCCTGATCGACCAGGTCGCCTCACCAGGTGGTAGCACCGTGGCCGGGTTACTGGCGATGGAAGAGGCCGGGCTGATGACGGCGGTGGTCAAGGGTATCGACGCCACCATCAAGCGCGACGCCGGCGGTCCAGCTTAAAGCACCTTTGCGTGTCGGGGAGTTCCGTTCCCGGCGGCGGGCTCAAGGCGCCCTGCTGTGGGGCCGGTTCCAGCCTGAGAAGCGGGCTTCCACCTCGACTTTGAGCCTGAGAAGCGGTCTCAAAGGTCGTCCCATGGGCTAAGCTGAGTGAGAAACCTCAGCTAAGACCATCGACACAGCCGGGCGCCTTGGCCCGCCTCTGGTCACTTTAGACTGGTTGGGTGCTTTGAGTCTGGCTGCTCGGCTATTGTGGACTAGCTGCCTAATGCTTTGAATGGTGTATTGTGGACGCTGTCATTTAAAATCAGTGCTACCAAGGACATGGACGACCGTAATACGCGATGCTAGTCGGTTAGTTTGGCTGGGGTTCGGAGCCGGAGACAGACAAAATGGGACCCGCTGTGTCAGTGCTGTAAGGCCGGGAGATTTTTCCCGGCCTTACAGCACGGGACGAGCTTGGAGACGCTGTTTCTTGCGGCTTCAAGTCGAGCCGTAGGACCGTTCCTCAGGCCGAAGGCGGTCCCCATAGCGGGTCGCGTTTTGGCGGTCGCAGGTGGAGAACCCCAGCCCCAAACATAACAGAATAAATATCGCGTTTTGCGGTCGGGTGAGTTGCCTTTTTGGTCTATACCGATTATAATAACAGTGTTGACTGAAGGTATAATTGATGAGGAGGAGACTCATGAGTATTGTTTTAAAGCACGCGAAGATTTACACCGGTGACGAGGTTATTCCAGACGGGTTTATTCGTTTTGATCGTGAAATTGAAGCGGTTGGTCCCGTGGCTGATTTTCGCCCCTTACCTGCCGATGAAATCCACGTGGTGACTGGCAAGACGATTGTTCCCGGATTTATTGACGTTCATAGCCATGGGGGCTACGGATATGATAGTATGGATGGGGACCCCGACCAAATTGATAAGATGGTTAACTTGATGTCCTTAGAAGGTATCACGTCCATCTTCCCAACCACGATGACCCAGTCTAACGAAGCCATTGACCACGCCATGCAAGGGATTGCGGTGGCCGCCGAACGGAATCCGTTGATTCAAGGCGTCCATTTGGAGGGGCCATTCATTGCGGCCATTTTCAAAGGGGCGCAGCCAGAAAAGTACATCAAGGATCCCGACGTTGCGCTGTTAGACCGCTGGAACAAGCTGTCCGGTGGCCGGGTCAAGCTGATTACCTACGCGCCAGAAGACGACGGGGCCAAGAAGTTTGAAACTTACTGCTTAGCCAATGGTATCGTACCTTCCGTGGGGCATTCTAACGCCACGCGGGAACAGTTGTTGGAAAGCCGGGCCACCCATGTGACCCACTTGTACAACGCACAACGGGGCTTGCGGCACCGCGAACCCGGGGTTACCGGTCACGCCATGCTGGAAGACAGCCTGTTCTGTGAAGTCATTTGTGACGGGTTCCACATCGTGCCCGACATGATCAAGTTGGCCTACGAACAAAAGGGGCAACACCGGCTGGAACTGGTGACCGACTCCATGCGGGCCAAGGGCATGCCAGAAGGCGTCAGTGAGCTGGGTGGCCAAAAGGTGATCGTTAAGGACCGTCAAGCACGGCTCGAGAGCGGTAACCTGGCGGGCTCCGTGCTCCGCTACGATGAAGCCTTCCGCAACGTCATCGCCTTCACCGGCTGTGACGTCGACGAAGCCGTGCAAATGAGTGCTGTGAACCAGGCCGAAGAGTTTGGCTTGACACAGAAGGGTAAACTGGAAGTAGGCCGCGATGCCGACTTAAACTTGTTGACCCGCGACCTGCACGTGGACACGACCTTCAGTTTAGGCCGGAACATGCAGAAATTAGTTAAATAAAAATGTAGTTATTTTGAGAAGGGACGTTGGGTGCTGTGAGTTCACCGATTTATATTCAAATTCATAATGACATTAAACGTGCAATTGAAGCCGGAAAATGGGCGGTAGGCGATCGAATTCCGTCCGAACGGGAGCTGTCTCGTGATTTTGATGTGAGTCGGATGACGCTCCGTCAGGCCATTCAGACGTTGGTGGATGAAGGAATTTTGGAACGCCAGGTGGGTTCTGGAACCTACGTGGCCAATCAGAAGGTTCAGGAAAAGATGTCCGGGGTGACCAGTTTTACCGATTTAATGTTGACCCAGGGC
Organism: Levilactobacillus mulengensis; assembly: GCF_003946045.1. Classification (GTDB taxonomy): domain Bacteria; phylum Bacillota; class Bacilli; order Lactobacillales; family Lactobacillaceae; genus Levilactobacillus; species Levilactobacillus mulengensis. The sequence continues at coordinate 19,386 of NZ_RHNW01000011.1, forward strand.
AAGCAACCCACCAGCAAGACCATTTCGTATCACGTCATGAATCCATCCCTGAGTGAAGCCGAAAAGCTCAAGCTCAACGAGGATGATCAGGTGCTGCGGATGGAACGGATTCGCTACGGCGACGATGTCCCGATTTGTTTTGAAGTGGCCACCGTGCCAGAAAAACTGGTCGACGGCTTGAACAAAAAGGAAGTCACGAGCTCGCTGTACCGGGCCTTGGAAGACAAGAAAAAGTTGAATCCAGGCAAGGCCCAACAGACCGTCTCGGCCATGTCCGCCTCAGAACGGATTGCGGAATACCTGAATATCAAGCGGGGCGACGCCATTTTACGGTTGCGTCAGGTGACCTATCTCCAAGATGGCACACCGTTTGAATATGTTCGGACGCAATACGTCGGCGAACGGTTTGAATTTTATTTGGAAAAATAAGCTAGGAATGCGAAAAGTGCCTCACAAAGGTTAGCTGAAATGCTAACGCGTTTGTGAGGCACTTGTTGTAAAACCAGTTATTGGCGCTTGGCCTGCTGCCGCACGAGGTGTAGGTAGCGGGGAATGACGGCGATACGTTTGAGACGCTTGGGTTCCTTCAGGGTCCGGTAGAACCATTCCAAATGGTGGTCTTGCCAGAACTTGGGTGCCCGAATCACGGCGCCGGCTAGAACGTCAAAACTGCCGCCGACCCCCATCCAGAGGCCCTTGGTCGTGTGCCGGTACTGGTGAATGAACTGCTCTTGCTTGGGGAAACCCAACGCGGCGAAGACCATGTCCGGTTGCTTGGCCGTGATGTCGGCCACGATGGGGGCCTCGTCTTGGAAATAGCCATCGTGAATGCCGGCAATCTCTAAACCCGGGTAGTCGCGAGCGAGAATCGGCTTGAGTTGGGCAATGACCTCTGGCTTGGCGCCCAAGAAGTAAGCGGAGCGGTGTTGCTCACTGCCCCAGGCAAGCAGGTCCTGTAAGGTGTCGAAGCCGGTGATGCGTTCGGGGAGGGGCTGCTTTAAAATCTTAGCCCCGTCCAGGATGCCGACCCCGTCCGGAGTGATGAAGTCTGCGCCTAAGATCAGGTCGCGGTAGGCCGCGTGTTCATGGGCGTACATCGCAATTTCAGGATTGGCGGTCACCACGAAGGTATTTTTCTGCTGGGTGATGCGCTGCTGTAAGACGGGTAGTAAGTCCGCCGCAGTGGTCTTGACGAAGGGCAAGTCAAGCACGGTGACGGTGGGAAATGTGGTTTGCATAGGGGGACTCCTCTCAAGATTGGCACGAGAGCGAATTAAGCCCCCGTAACCGCATGAAATAGTATGACGCTCTGTTTGTTTCATGCTAAAATGAACGTATTGAAATTAAAAATGAAACGTGATAATTCAGTTCGAAAACCAGCTAAGGAGTAGCTATTATGACGAATTTGTATCCTGACGACAGTATGACTCTGCATACGGATGCCTATCAGATCAATATGATTCAGACTTATTACGAACAAGGCATCGCTGACAAGCGCGCCGTCTTTGAAGTCTTCTTCCGAGACATGCCGTTTAAAAACGGTTACGCGGTATTTGCTGGCTTGGAACACATTGTTCATTATATCCAAAATCTACATTTTTCCCAAACAGATATTGATTATTTACGGGAAGCTGAAGATTATTCCGAAGATTTTCTAAACTATCTCGCCAATTTTAAATTCCGGGGCTCGATTCGCTCGGCCGTTGAAGGGGAATTAGTTTATGCGCACGAACCCCTATTGCAGGTCGAAGGGCCACTGGCCGATTGCCAACTGGTTGAAACGGCTATCCTGAACATCATCAATTACCAAACGCTGATTGCCACCAAGGCCGCGCGGATTCGTTCCGTGGCTGGCGATGACGCCCTGATGGAATTCGGGACGCGGCGGGCGCAGGAATTTGATGCCGCTATCTGGGGCACCCGGGCAGCCTTTATCGGCGGCTTTAACGCCACGTCTAACGTCCGTGCGGGGAAGATTTTTGGGATTCCCATCAGTGGGACCCACGCGCACGCGCTGGTCCAGACCTACGGCAACGACTACGACGCCTTCACGGCCTACGCCAAGACCCACCGCGACTGCGTCTTCCTGGTCGACACCTACGATACGTTACGCAGCGGGGTGCCCAATGCCATCAAGGTGGCCAAGGAACTCGGTGACCAGATCAACTTCCAAGGGGTGCGCATCGACTCCGGGGATATGGCTTACCTGTCCAAACGGGTTCGCCAAAAGCTGGACGAAGCAGGTTTCCCGAACGCTAAAATTTATGCGTCTAACGACCTGGATGAAAAGACGATTCAAAGTCTCAAGATGCAGGATGCCAAAATCGACGTCTGGGGGATTGGGACCAAGCTGATCACGGCTTTCGACCAACCCGCGCTGGGCGCCGTTTACAAGATGGTGGCCATTGAAGACGAGACCGGCAAGATGAAGGGCACCATTAAGTTGTCGAACAACGCCGAAAAGGTCACGACGCCAGGCAAGAAGCAGGTTTGGCGAATCACCAAGAAGGCGGATGGCAAGACCGAAGGGGATTACGTGGCCTTGGTCAACGAGGATCCCCGCAACGAGGACTCGCTGTTCATGTTCCATCCCAGCTTTACCTACATTAACAAGACCGTGAACGACTTCAATGCGCGGCCAATTTTGCAAGATATCTTTGATCAGGGTGAACTGGTTTACAAATTACCGACCCTGTCGGCAGTGCGTGACCGGTGTCGCGGGGCCTTAGCGAACCTGTGGCCGGAGTACAAGCGGGATCTGAATCCACAAAAGTATCCCGTGGACCTGTCACAAGATTGCTGGGACCACAAGATGGCCATCATCAAAGACATTCACAGTTACGTTCAAACCATGCCCGAGTAAGCCCGAGCAAATAAATGAGGGGGCAGAGTTATGCGTGCCATGCAAAAAGAAATTATTGCGGCGTTGAAGGTGCAGCCCACCATTGATCCGGCGACTGAAGTTCGGCGGAGCGTGGACTTTTTAAAGAGTTACCTTCAACACTATGATTTTATGAAGACCTTAGTCTTAGGGATTTCCGGTGGTCAGGATTCAACCTTGGCCGGCATCCTGTGCGAGCAGGCGGTCACGGAATTACGCCAAGAGATCGGCGACAGCGACTACCGTTTCATTGCCGTGCGGTTGCCTTACGGCGAACAGGCCGATGAGGATGACGCCATGATGGCCATCGACTTCATGGGTGCCGACGAAGTGGAACGGGTGAACATCCAACCGGCCACCGACGCCATGGTAGCGGCCGTTTCAGCCAACCACGAAAACGTGAGCGACTTTAACAAGGGCAATATCAAGGCACGGCAACGGATGATTGCCCAGTACGCGATTGCTGGAGCGCGCTCCGGTGCCGTTGTCGGGACGGATCACGCCGCCGAAGCCGTGACGGGATTCTACACCAAGTATGGGGATGGCGCCACGGACATTTGCCCAATCTGGCGGCTGGATAAGCGCCAGGGGGCGGCTATGTTGACCTACCTCGGTGCGCCGGAGCACCTGTACAAGAAGATTCCCACGGCTGATTTGGAAGAAGACCGGCCAGCCTTGCCCGATGAGGCAGCGCTGGGCGTGCGTTACGAAGACATTGACGACTACCTGGAAGGCCGGACCGTCAGTGACACTGCAGCGGAACGCATCGAGAACTGGTACCGGAAGACCGCGCACAAGCGCCACTTACCGGTCAACGTTTACGATACATTCTGGCAAGACTAATTTGGAGGCACCAAGACGATGCAAAAAAATAATATGAACGGCTACATTAAAGTTCTCTCGGGCGTGTTACAAACGACCGAAGAGGGTGCGGGTACCATGAATGATGATTTTGAAAAGATGCGCAACGCTATCGACAACGACACGGTCAGTGAGCTGAGCCAAGTCGACCTGCAAAAGGTGGCCGACAATTTCCAACGCGGGACCGACGCCTACGAAGACAACCTGAACAAGCTTGAACAGGCCAGTGTGCCCGTTCGCGTTTTGGGCAAACACAAGTCCCTGGTAGCCGCTTACCGGACCTACACGGACGCTTGCCAATCCATGACGGACAGTATTGACGTGGAACACCAAACGGTCAACGCTGAGGCCTTCAACGCGGCAGAAGCCACGCAAGAAAACGCCATGGAAAAGGTCACGGCTGCGACGCAACGGATCATGACGAGTCCCATGTAATCAGTTAAATAAAAGGGTCGCTTCACAGCTTGTGGGGTGACCTTTTTGCTTGCGGTAATTCGCCGTGCCCAGCGGGTAGCATGGTATAATGTAGCAAGACTGTACCGTTTCCGGCGGCGGATTCAAGGTGTCCCGCTGTGGGGGGGGGGCGGCTCCAGCCTGAGGAGCGGTCTTCCGCCTCGCCTGGAAACCTCGCTAAAAATCGCGAGTTTTCCAGGTCGCCCCATGGCCTAAGCTGAGTGAGGAACCTCAGCTAACGCCATCGACACAGCGGGGCACCTTGATCCGCCTCTGGTCACTGAGACTTGCTAAATTATCCGGATGCGACGATGTAATTTCAGATTTTTTATTTCGTTAAACGTTCCCTGCGGTTAATACTGGTTTAGCTCGTGGCATCGTCGTATTCCTATGGCGTGTTGTTAGCTGTTTTATCTGGTAACACTATTTCTCTAGGAACTTACAAAACTGAATATAGAATAATTTAAAGACACTTATTTAAAAAATTAGAACGGAGGGGTTGCATGGCAACTACCCACGAAACAGCACTAAGCGACCTGGCCAAGCCGGTTCAGCAGCAACTGAGCCAGTACCGGGTCCAACAGATTCAAGCCGTGTTGACCCTGTTAGACGAGGGCAATACGGTGCCCTTCATTGCGCGGTATCGGAAGGAACGGACGGGCTCACTGGATGAAGTGGCCATTCGCGACATTGAGGATGAAGCGCACCGCCTGCTGAAGTTGAATCAGCGACGGCAAGAAGTTTTAAAGATTATTGCTGAGCAGGGTAAATTGACGCCTGCGCTTAAGCAAAACTTGGCCCACGCCACGGTTTTGCAGCAGGTGGAGGACCTTTACCTGCCCTACAAGCAGAAGCGTCGGACCAAGGCCACGGTTGCCCGCGAGGCTGGGCTGGCGCCATTAGCGCAATGGTTATTGACCTTTCCGGCGTCTGGCTTAAACGCTAAGGCCCAGCAGTTTGTGGCGCCTGCCAAGGAATTGCCGGATGTCGCCGCCGTTTGGGCCGGGGTTCACGAAATCCTGGCGGAAACGTTTAGCGAACAGGCGGCGTTTCGGGAATGGATTCGTAAATACACCTGGCAACATGGTGAACTGACCAGCAAGCTCAAGCGAGGCGCGGCGGACGATGATGACCAGCAGGTTTACGCGACCTACTATGACTTTAGTCAGAGTTTAAAGCAGTTGCCGCCATACCGGGTCTTGGCCATCAACCGGGGCGAACGGGAGAAAATTTTGTCCGTTGGCATCTCGGTTGACCCAGCATCCATTTTGCAGTATGGGCATTTCCGCCTGGTTGGGCAACACCAGGGGCCAGCCGTGGCCAAGGTGAAGGAGGCCTTCGCGGACGCCTACAAGCGGTTCTTGGGACCCGCCATTGAACGGGAGCTCCGCCGGCAGTTGACGGACCAGGCGGACGAGCACGCCATTCAGGTCTTTGGCAACAACCTGTATCACCTGCTGATGCAGGCCCCCTTGAAGGGGAAGGTCGTCATGGGCTTTGACCCCGCGTACCGGACGGGGTGTAAACTGGCCATCATGGACCCCAACGGCCGTTTTCTCGCTAAGCAAGTGATCTATCCGCACAAGCCAGCGAAGGCCAAGGAACGGGCAGCCGCGGGTCCCGCGTTTAAGAAATTGCTCGAGGACTATCACGTTGAAATGATTGCCATCGGGAATGGGACCGCTAGCCGGGAGTCCGAGGAGTTTGTGAGCGGCATTTTAAAGACGCTGGATTATCCGGTCTACTACGTGCTGGTCAACGAGGCCGGTGCATCGGTCTACTCGGCTAGTGCCAACGCCCGCGCAGAGTTTGCGAACTTTCACGTCGAGGAGCGGTCGGCCGTCAGCATTGGCCGGCGCCTACAGGACCCCTTGGCCGAATTGATTAAAATTGACCCCAAGGCGGTCGGCGTTGGCCAATACCAACACGACGTGCCCGAGAAGGCCTTGGACGAGCAGCTGGACCGAGTCGTTGAAACGGCCGTCAACCAGGTCGGCGTCAACGTGAACACGGCAAGTCCGGAGCTTTTGACCCATATTTCCGGGCTGACGGCGACGACCGCGCAAAACATTGTGACCTATCGCAATGATAACGGGAGCTTTGCGGCGCGGCAGGAGTTGAAGAAGGTGCCGCGGTTGGGGCCCAAGGCCTACCAACAAGCGGTCGGCTTCCTACGCATCATTGATGGTCGCGAACCCCTAGACAACACGGATATTCACCCGGAAAGTTATCCGGTGGCGCGACAATTGTTACAGGCATTAGGGTCGGATCAGACCATTGGTCAGCCTAAGCTACAGCAGCAATTGGCTCAGCTCAATCAAAGCCAGTGGGCGGAAAAGTTAGACGTTGGCTCCGCAACCCTGAGTGATATCGTGGCCAGTCTGCGAAAACCGGGTCGGGACCTGCGAGACAGCATGCCGGCGCCACTGTTGCGCCAAGATGTGTTGACCATGGCCGATTTGAAACCGGGGATGGAGCTGCAAGGCACCGTCCGCAACGTGGTCGATTTCGGGGCATTCGTGGATATTGGCGTCAAGCAGGATGGGTTGGTCCACATTTCTCAGTTGGCCGACCATTATGTGAGTGACCCCAGCACGGTCGTAACGATTGGGGATGTGGTCACGGTCTGGGTGCTGAGTGTCGATGAGAACCGGCAACGGATTCAACTGACGATGCGAGCTGATAATCATGACTAACGACGACTTACAACGGTTGGTCGAACAGATTTCATTGGCCAGCTTCGGTAAGCCCTTCCGCCATCACGCCACGTTTAACGCGCGGCTACGGACGACGGGCGGCCGTTACCGGCTGACGGATCATGATATTGAAATCAACCCCAAGATGCTGACGGAACATGGTGAGGCCGTTTTGATCGGTGTGATCAAGCATGAGTTGTGTCACTATCACTTGCACTTGGCGGGCCAATCCGGTCAGCACCGGACCGTGGCATTTAAAAAGTTATTGCAACAGGTGGGTGGCCTCCGGTTCGCGCCGGCACCGCCTCACCGTCAACCCCGGATGCGTCGCTGGATGCTGTACGAATGCGTTCAGTGTCACCAGCAGTATTATCGGGCACGACGCATTGATGTTTCCAAGATGGTTTGCGGACGGTGTCACGGTCATTTGCGTTGGCAAAAGACTGTGATTGCCGAGGAGCGGCCACAATAACGTAAGGAGGTCATTACTGATGGGTAAAACCATTATTCGGGTTCCCGCTACGGCGGCTAACCTGGGCCCCGGAATCGATTCGATTGGGGCGGCATTACATTTATATTTAACGGTTATCATTGAAGAAAAAACGGAAGCTTGGCGGGTCAACCACGCGTTGGGCACTGAGATTCCTCGCGATGAGCACAACTTGATGGTGGAAACGGCTTTGAAGGTCAATCCCGATTTGCCAGCGCACCAGTTAACGGTGATGTCGGACATTCCCGTCTCACGGGGGTTGGGGAGCTCGACCAGTGCCATTATCGCTGGGATTAAGATTGCCAATGAGTTGGGCGACATGAATTTAACGATTCCCCAACAGTTGAACTGGGCCGTCAAATTAGGAGGCACACTGGATAACGTGGCGCCCGCCTTGATGGGCCAGGCCACAGTTGCCACGGCGGAGGGCGATGAGGCCCACGCCATCAAGCTCCCACTACCGGACTTGCAGGTGCTGGTCTTCATTCCAGGACAAAAGCTATTGGCCCGCAAGAGTCGCGCGGTCTTACCGGAAAAGTTGCCCCTGCAGACGGCGGTTCATGCCAGCAGTGTGGCCAACGTCTTGGTTGCCGCATTGCTCAAGGGTGACTGGGACTTGGCCTCAACCATGATTGAACGTGATGAGTTCCATGAGCAAGCACGTTCGCAACTGGTACCGGAGCTTAATCAGATTCGAGCAGCCGCTCACGAGCTAAATATCACCGGTACCTACCTCAGTGGGGCTGGTCCAACCGTTGTGACCTTCGGAACCTCGCCACAGTTAACAATTTTGCGGGCAAAGCTGGCCAAGCTTGATATGGCCGGTAGCTTGCGGGTTATCGACCTTGATCAGGACGGTGCGACCGTCTTAACCGATGCATAAATAAAATTTTTTTGAATTAACTTGCAAAAAATATTGTCAGGTGCGGAATCATTTGTTATACTATTTCTTGTGAGTTAATGCGGCCATGGCGGAATTGGCAGACGCGCAAGATTAAGGATCTTGTCCGGGTAATCCGGGTGGAAGTTCGAATCTTCTTGGCCGCATCAGAGGTTTACAGAAAGTACCGACCTATTGGGTTGGTGCTTTTTTGTTTTGTCGTGGTGGTAAACGTGCAGGTTGCAGATACTGTAGGACCATATTTTAAAAGACCAATTGTTCGGTACTTGCCGTCGAATTGGTCTTCTAGTTTGTTTTTTCAAGTTAATAGTAAAGGATACAAATATTATTCAATAGCTTTGTGATGGCTCGTGTAAGTTATTCCGTATACATTCTGAATGACTCGAAGAGTGTGTTTAGTACGTTTCATAGTGATTACATGGTATGAGGTACCACCCATAGTTGTTTTTACATGTACTTTATAGAGACCGTGGCCTTTACTGATTACGTAGCGAACGGTGCTGGGATATGTATCAGATTGGGTCATCCCCTCCCAAAAGCTATGTTTATGGCCAACGTATGTATAGGCTTTTTCCCAGGTACTTTGCTTGTAATGTCCCCAGCCCAGGTGTTTCTTCCAATTCCCACGTAGAGCTTTAGGCAGAGTAGAGAGAGTTTTGGCTTGGGCGTTTATTGGTGTATTAGAGACACCGAGTCCAAGTGAGACAGCTACAAGGGCTGCCACTAGTAAATGTTTTTTCATTGAGTTACGCCTCCTGTTATAGATACGACTAAATAATATCACTGTGGAAAATAAGTTAATAGTGGCTCAACGCAATGAATTAGTGCTTTTGAGGTGTTTCATGGAAAATTGAGGGGGGCCACTTTTTAAACGAGGCTTAAGAACCGTGTTATCCGAGAGTCATGGTGGTTTAACGATGACCCCCAAAAACAATTAAATTAACCCCGAAAAATGACAAACAGGTAACATTTTCGCCAAGGAATCGTTTTCATGAAAATAGGTCTTCAAAAATCCTTAAGAAGAGCGTAAGATTGAAAATTAAATCAACCACTTTTCATTTTTCTAAGTAAATGTACTGACAAGCGGTGGTGAACGCGTTATAGTGGTTGTCTTGTGTCAATTTAATTGACCATAATTTTAGAAGGAGGTCGGCGTATGAGCGACTTAACCAAGGGCAATTCCCTCAAACTTATTTTCTTTTTCACGATTCCATTGTTGATTGGTAATTTATTTCAGCAATTATATAACGTCTCTGATACTGTAGTTGTGGGGCAAACCCTTGGTGTGAAGGCGCTGGCTGCCGTTGGTGCGACCGGTTCGATCAACTTCTTAATTATTGGCTTCGCGCAAGGTCTAACTGCTGGCTTGGCCATTATTACGGCCACCCGGTTCGGGGCCCGCGATTACAAGGGTGTGCGGCGGTCCTTTGCCGCGAGCATCATCATTTCAATCTTAATGACGATTGTGTTGACGGTTCTGTCGTTGACCTTCGTTGATCCTATCTTGAAATTGATGCAAACTCCAGCGTCCATCTTTGACAACGCCCGGATCTTTATCAGCACGATCTTTGCCGGGATCTTTGCGTCGATGGCGTTCAACTTACTTTCTAACATTATTCGGGCGCTCGGGGATTCCCGGACGCCGCTGATTTTCCTGGTCATCGGGACCGTGGTCAACGTGCTTTTAGAATTACTCTTCATCCTGGTCTTCCACATGGGCGTCGCCGGTGCCGGGTGGGCAACCGTCATTTCTCAAGTGGTGGCTTCGCTCCTCTGTGTGGGCTACATCATCCGGTCCATTCCCATCCTACACATCTCTAAGGAAGATTTTAAATTTGGATTCGATGAACTCTGGCAACACTTCTCCACGGGGATGCCCATGGGCTTTCAGCTATCCATCATTGCGATTGGCACGATGGTGATGCAGGCAGCCTTGAACTCTTTGGGGACCGACTCCGTTGCGGCATCGACTGCAGCGTCTAAGGTCGATCAACTGTGTTCACTGCCGATGTCTTCCTTCGGGGTCACCATGGCAACCTTTGCTGCCCAGAACTTTGGTGCCGGTAAGTACGGCCGTATCATGGAAGGGGTCAAGAAGACCCTCTGGTTATCCGGAACCTTTGCCGTCTTGGCGGGGAGCTTGGTCATCTTCTTCGGTAAGCCAATTGTGACGTTGATCATCGGGACAGCCGACGAACACGTCATTCAATTGTCGCAAACCTACTTCAACATTATTGGGAGCACGTATCTTTTGTTAAGTGTCCTCTTTATCATCCGGAACACACTCCAAGGTCTGGGACGGCGAGTCTTGCCAACCTTAGCCGGTGTTGGGGAACTGACCATGCGGGTCTTTGCGGCGGTATTCCTGGTGGGGACGTTGGGGTATGCCGGGGCCGTTTCCGCCGAACCGTTGGCGTGGTTGGGTTCCTGTGCCATCCTGGTACCCTCTTGGATTCGGGCCGTGAAGCAATTACGGAACTTACAACGTTCAGAAGACATCGCTGCTGGGAAGGACCCAGAGGCCGAAGCGTTGGCTGCATCAGTTGCGCGCACCGAACCTGTGGGTGAAACAATTTCATCAGCACCTGAATTAGAGTCTTACCGTAAAGCGTGATAAACTATGGTGTGGTCAGTGATGACCGCACCATTTTTCTTTACCTAAAAATGTAAAAAACGCACAAGGAGACCTTGCGAAATGAAAAATTTTATTTTTGATATTGACGGGACCTTACTGGATACCGAGGCCATGTACATGAAGTCGCTTCAGGCCGTTCTTCATGACCGGGGAATTGAACGGGAATATGCGACGCTGGCGAAGACGTTTGGGATTCCCAGCCGGGACGCATTGATTCGCTTGCAGTTACCGGATGTCGATGACATCTTGGCAGAGTGGGGCCCCCGGACGCAGGATTACCGGGATACGGTGGCCATCTACGCGGGGGTCAAATCGGCTCTTGCCCAGTTGAAGGCGGCCGGTGCGGGTCTCGCCATCATGACCTCCAAACAACGGTTTGAATATGACCGGGATGTGGTCAGCATGGGGCTAGACAGCTACTTTAGCCAGGCCATCGTTGCCGAAGACATTGCCCACGGCAAGCCGGAGCCGGATGGTATCCTATTGGCGATGGACCGGCTCGGTGCCAAGCCAGCGGAGACCGTTTACGTGGGGGACACGGTGTACGACGCCGAGGCTTCGGCGGCGGCCCACGTGACCTTTGGTTTTGCTGCGTGGAATGGGCGAACACCAACTGATTTTACGCCGGACGTTAGTTTTATCACGCCAGCGGCCATGTTGGACCACCTGTAAATTTAGCTGAGGGAGTAGCTGGAACCGCTTTTTTATGCTATATTTAATTCGGACGCAATTTACGGAAAACCGCTGAATAGCGGAATTGATGAAGGGGTGGCAGAATGCTCGCCATAATCGTCACGAGCCACGGTGAATTTGCCCGTGGAATTTTACAAAGTGCCGAAATGATCTTCGGTAAAGCTCAAAAAATTATTGCCGTCACACTGGCGGCCGACGAAAGTGTCGAGGACTTGGCAAATCACTACCAGGCGGCGATTCAGGAAATGGCCCCGGTAGACGAATTGTTGTTTTTAGTCGACTTATGGGGCGGTTCGCCCTTTAACGCGGCTAGTCGGGTCGTTGCCCAGCATCCGGACCGGTATGGTCTCGTGGCTGGCTTGAATCTGCCAATGTTGATTGAAGCACTGTCGATTCAGAACCAGACCTTGGCTGAGGTGATTCCCCACTTGGAGCGCGCAGCTCAGGGGGGAATTCGCCATTTAGATTTACAAGCGAACACGGGAGATGACGAGTTACTATGACGATGACAATTAAATTAGCGCGGGTCGATAACCGCTTACTGCACGGTCAAGTTGCGACGGTGTGGACCAAGACGGTACGGCCTAACCGGATTTTGGTCGTCTCCGATGACGTGGCACAGGACCAACTGCGCAAGACGCTGATCGTCCAAGCGGCACCAGCTGAAGCTAAGGCCAACGTCATTACGTTAGCGAAAATGGCGCAGATTTATCGGGATGCCCGTTTTGATGGGTTTCAGCCGATTGTCTTAATGGAAACGCTGCCGGAAATGGCTAGTTTGGTCGATCAAGGTGTCGACCTGACCGCGACTGGCGTGAACGTGGGGAACCTGGCCTATACGGCGGGGAAGACCCTGTTGACGGCTAGTCTGTCCGCCGATGAAGCGGACGTCGCTGCTGCCAAGAAGTTGGTTGCGGCCGGTGTCGATGTTTATGCGCAGACGGTTCCCACGGATCGTAAACAGGATTTCTTAAAGTTAGCAGCTAAAAAGGGTTTGTCGTAACACCTCACTCGGTGGTCACCCCACCTGAGCGGGGTGTTTTTGCGGTACATATTAGAAAGTAGAAGGGAGTCAACGGGTCATGAGCATTTGGGGAGTTTTGATTATTGCCTTCTTAGCGGGGATTGAAGGTGTGATTGATGAGTGGGAATTTCATCAACCCATCGTTGCCTGTACGCTAGTCGGTTTGGCAACCGGGAATCTCGTGAGTGGGATTGCCCTCGGGGCTTCACTGCAGTTGGTGACTCTGGGCTGGATGAACATTGGGGCCGCTGTTGCCCCTGATCCGGCGCTAGCCGCCGTTGTGGCCGCATGGTGGGTCAGTGGCCCGGCACACCTGCCCGTGGCAGCAGGGGTCATTTTAGCCATCCCCTTGGCCTTGATTGGTCAGGGCTTGACTCAGGGCTTGCGTAAACTGATTATTCCGTTGGTGCAACAGGCCGACGTGGCCGCTGCCAGTGGCAATCTGCACCGAATTGACTGGATTCTGCGCCTCAGCGTGGTCTTACAGGGACTTCGGGTCCTGATTCCCACGGCACTCTTGATGTGGATTCCTAGTACCTGGATTCATGCGAGTTATCACCTGTTGCCCCAAGTCATTCAGGGTGGTCTGCGGGTGTCCGCGGGTCTGCTGGTCGTGGTCAGCTTTGCCATTGTTATCAACATGATGGCGACCCGGCAGCTCTGGCCGTTCTTCTTCATTGGGTTTGCCCTCGCGACGGACGGTCATCTCAGTCTGGTAGCGCTAGGTTTAATTGGCGTGGGACTGGCTATTCTCTACCTGCGTCTACAGGACGGCGGTCACCACGATAATGGTGGGGGCGGCGGTACCCAGACCGATGAAGACGAATTGGACCGCGAACTGGATGATCTTTAAGGAGGCGTGACTAGTGGCAACTGAACAAACAAAACCGCGCCAACTCACGCTGGGGGATCAGTTCCTGATTTTCGGGCGATCCGGTTGGGAACAAGCAGCGTGGAATTATCCGCGGTTACAAAATTTAGGTTTTTGTTATTTAATGATTCCGGCGATTCGGCGGCTTTATCCGGATAAACAAGAGGCCGGTGCCGCAGCAGAACGGCATTTGGCACTATTTAATACCATGCCCTACATGCAGTCATTGATTACCGGGGTGACGCTGTCGCTCGAAGAGGACCACGCGAATGGCAAGCCGGTCTCGGCTGAGGACATCAGTGCCGTGAAGGTTGGCATGATGGGGTCCTTGGCCGGGGTGGCCGATCCCGTTTGGTGGGGGACCTGGCGACCGATTCTGAGTGCCTTTGCGGCCAGCTTAGCGCTAAGTGGCTTTGGTATCGTTGGGCCCTTAGTCTTCTTTATCGGTTGGAATGTGGTGCGGTTGGCCTTTCGCTGGATTGCGCAGCGGTGGGGCTACCACCAGGGACTCAAGGTCGTGACGGCTCTGAGCAGCGGCATGCTTCAGAAACTTACGTTGGGGGCATCCATCGTTGGGATGTTTGTCATGGGCGCTATCGTGCCGCGGTGGACGCGAGTCAAGCTGGCACCCATCATCGCGACGAGTGCCCAGGGGAGTCTGTCGTTGCAAGGCATGTTGGACCGGTTGTTGCCGGGGTTGGTACCTTTGCTGTTAACGTTGGGCTGTGTCTGGTTATTGCGCCGCCACGTGAAGCCCTTGTGGCTACTAGTCGGCGTCTTCGTCATTGGCCTGGGTGGTTACTGGTTGGGCATCTTCCGGTAATCGCGGCGGGTGTTTGGGTGGTATGCGCAATTGCTGTGGTGAGACGTTGAGAAGCCGGGACTGGGCCAACAAGCGTGGTAATGGCAGACAACGAAGCGTAAGCACAGGGAACATAGGAACACCGCCTATCTTCTGATTTGGTAGCCTTACTATAGCATGACCAGAACGATGGTTCACGCCATTTACCTTATAACCTTTTTCATAAAAAGTAACGATTAAATTGTATACAAAAACGCGCCTGGGAGAAAATTCCAGACGCGTTTTGTGTTCTAATCTACATAGCGGAAACGTGCGCCAAAAGGCAGTCGGTTCCGCTTAAAACTGATAACCAACCAATCCAAGACCAGGGTTGCCTGGTTGTCAGCCTTAATGCTCGCCGACTAATCGCCTTTTGTCCCACTCTTATCCCACGGTTACTTGATCCCGGCCGTTACGTTTAGAGTAGTACAGGCTCTGATCGGCTCGCCGGTAAACGTCCAACTGTTCCTCGTCGGCCGTTTGGAGCTGGGTCAGACCAACTGAGATACTGACGCTAATTTGCTGGCCGCCGTGCGAGAAGATGGCCGACCGGACACTCTCGGCGATGTCGTCGACGTGTTCACGGGCCTGATCCGTCGTGTAATTCTTAAAGAGAATCGTAAATTCCTCGCCACCAGTTCGGTAGAGAACCAGATTGGGGTCGATGCGCCGAAGCTGATCACTGATCAGGGTGGCGGTGTGGCCCAGCACGTAGTCGCCCGCCAAATGGCCGTAGGTATCGTTGACATGCTTGAAGTGGTCGATGTCGAACAGCATCAGTGTCAGTGGCTTGTGGGTGACCTTACTGTTATCAAAGGCCGCGCCGAAGTCATTTTTAAAGGCAAAGTAGTTCTTCACATGGGTGAGGTCATCGTAGTTCGTGGTATAGGTCAACTGCGCCAGGGTAGCCGCGCCACTCATCAACGAATCCACGTAGATGTACATGATGGTGAGCAGGAAGAAGCTAAAAATCAATTCCCACATCATAATTGAGGAGGAGAGGCCGAAGCGTTGGCCGACCACGCCCCAGAGAATCGCGGAGAGCAGCAACGAGGCAATCGTGTATTCAATGTAGTCGAGCCACATGTGGTGCCGGCGACTGCGGACGAACTTCATCACGTAGAAGTAGGCGATGAAGACCACCGCGAAGACCCAGGCGAGTCCCAGACCCAGCGTTTGGTTGACGACCATGAATAACAGAATGGCCAGAACCAACTGCCAGAGTTTAATTTCCAACATTAAAAAGTAACTGACAAAGACGATCGCAAAAATTTGAAAATTGGTGAAGGCCCAGCTATAAGGCGTGTGGTTGACGGCGAGCTGCACGCCAACGTTCAACACAACCATATAGACCAGACCGACGTCGGTGCGGACCTTGTCTTCATTGGGGTGCTTGCCGCGGGTTTTGAACCACCGAATAATGCGGTTGGTGAGGTACCAGTACAGCGTCAACACGCCCAGCAAGAAGAATAGACTCGTAATTGCCGGGGTCACAAACCAGTGAGACCAAGTCATTAAGGAACACCATCCAATCTATATTCAGCATTTATTTGTACCTACCATACATGTTAACTCTCAAAACTTAAATGTGACACATGCAGTTGCCCCATTTTGGGTAAAAAGAGGGAGTCTCAGCACCGAAACCGGTTCCGAGACTCCCTTATAAAATTTAAACTAAACTAGGTTTACCGTATAAGTAACCTTGATGTAGGGTGATACCGAACTGCTTGGCCAAGGCCTGGTCGTCCGCGTCCTCAACCCCTTCAAGAATCAACCGTAAGCGGTATTCCCGAGAAATTT
The DNA here is from genome assembly GCF_003946045.1 of Levilactobacillus mulengensis. Taxonomy (GTDB): domain Bacteria; phylum Bacillota; class Bacilli; order Lactobacillales; family Lactobacillaceae; genus Levilactobacillus; species Levilactobacillus mulengensis. The sequence goes on from NZ_RHNW01000011.1 coordinate 35,532, forward strand.
GCGCCCAGAAGGCAAGGCTAGCAGGAATCAAGTCGGCTTCCCCACTCATCCGTAGGTTTTGCATGGCAAACTTGATTTCATCCACGAAGGGTAACAGGTCGCGAATGTTTTGGTACGTGTTGGAACCCGTGCCCACGTCGTCTAAGACTAACCCAATGCCATATTGGTGAACGGCCAGACTGAATTGCTTCATTTCCTCGAGGGTGGGGGCTTCTGTCAGCTCAATGGTCAATGCGGCTGGGGCAATGCGTTTCTTTAAAGCAATTACCGTCCCCAACGTGAGGGGGTTGCGAAGCTGTTGATTATTGAGATTAAAAGCGAGTACCTGATTGTTAACGGCTGTATGTAATGAAGAAGCCGTGTCCTCAAGGAGCTTAGCCTGATCGGCGACAGAGATGTCCGTAAAATGATGCGGCAAGACCCAAGCGTCCTCTTCCTGCTTACGTAACAAGACTTCATAGCCGAAGACTCGGTGGTCATCTTGATTGATTTGTGGTTGTACAAAGAAACGATACATAACCGATCCACTCCTTTAGAATCTTCTTACCCGTAACTTTAAGTCTATTCTACCGCAAACTTTTAAAAGCACAACGACATATATCGTTTATTGTGGTAACTGCGGGAGGCTATGACTTGCTTGCGACTCAAATCATTGGCTAATCACACTAACGGATGGGGTCGTGATTAGGGCGACTGCTGACAATACTGGCTAAGTTGCTTTCCCTACTGGGAGTAGTCAGTTGCGTGATTTTAGCCGGAATAGGAGAAGTGTGTATTAGTTAACGAATGATAACCCACAACTGTCATTTTTAATAAGTAAAACGTTAAAACTTTTGGCAATCAGCGAACTAAATTTTGTTAGGGATATCCTAAAAATTGCGCCGTCAAGTCAAAGCCACGTGCAAGCGATTTGCCAATTTTACCGGGTGCTTCCAAAAAATGCAAGCAAAAAATCCCCGGGGCCGCAATCTTAAGAATTAGCCGACTGGTGTCACCAAAAAAGGCATCCGGAAATTTCCCGAACGCCACGTGAAGTCTTGTTAATTTAGTAGCCGTATCCGCCGCCGTTAGTCCCGCTATTGTCGTAGGAGGAGTCACCGGTCGTGCTGGTATCGGCGTCAGTCGTGAATTGCTTGGTGTTGGCCAGGCCCAGCGTCTTGCGAATGTGGTTCGAGACGCGTTTCAACTCGGTCGTGGTTGGGACTTGATAGGAGAGCCCATCGATCATCGCGTCTTGCCCCTGTAAGGTCTCAGACTTGATGTGGTGGGAGGCATCCCCGTACTTGGCCCGAATCTGCATCAGGTCATCGAAGGTCAGGTCGGTCTTAAGGTTCCCATTCAATGATTTCAAAATGGTTTGGTAACGGGTGATGGAGGACAGGCCAGCCGCCTTCACGACCAGTTTCTGTAAGACCTCCCGTTGCCGTTTCTGTCGTCCGTAGTCACCTAGTGGATCGTCATGACGCATCCGGGAGTAGTCGAGGGCTTGTTTCCCATTCAAATGGCTCTTCTTACCCTTGACCACATTGGCAGCGCCGTACTGGAAGGTCAGCGTGGGTTTCACGTCGACACCCCCGACGGCATTGACCATCTTTTCCAGGCCCCCCATGTTGACGATGGCGTAGAAGTCAATTGGAATGTCCAGCAGGTCTTCCACGGTCTTCACGGCCGTCTTTGGCCCACCAATTGTGTAGGCCGCGTTGATCTTTTGAATCGAGGCGTTGGCCCCGGAACCGACCGTTACCCGGGTATCCCGGGGAATACTGGTCAGGTAGGCGGTTTCCTTGGTCGGGTTAATGGTGGCGACCATCATGGTATCGGTCCGCCCGACGTCTGAACGGCCCAGCGCCCCGGTGTCGGTCCCCATTAGGAGAATCGAGAAGGGCTTGTTGGACTTCAATACGGCGGAAACGTTCCGGCTCTTGGCAGCGTTCGAGGCCTCGTAGGTCTGGCTAAACGTCTTCTTTGCGGACATCCAGGCCTGGTAGCCATACGCGAGGCCGCCACCTAGCATGATCAGGACGAACAAGACAACCGTCCACATGATGGGGCGGTGTGGGTGAACCTTGGGTGTTTTAAAGTGTGAGTTACGGTCGGCACGGCTGTCGTAGACCTGTTCGAAATCCTCGGGTTTGTGCTGCCGTTTAGGTGTGTTATCGTTTGGCATAATTATTTCCTCATCCTCATTAAAAACTTTGGCTGACGCACCGGGCCAGGCGCACATGTCGCGTGGCGGCACCGGTGATACAGATTTATCAATTCCCCTGGAATCCCATCTGTAGACTCAATTAATTCATTAGACCATAAAAATCGTCATTCGTAAATGTTTCCTCCGGCTAAATCGGCTAGTTTGGGGAGCCGTCTAGACCGGCTAATGGCAAATCTACTGAGTTGTCAAGGTGACCTAAAGTGTATTATAGCGCTATTTGTAACCGGTTGCGAAGCGGGCCGACGGTGGAGGCGTGCTATAATAAGAAGCGTTGCTTAAGAAACTCTAATTTTTGGTAATGTTTAAGTGGGGAGGGACGCCGATGGCCGTCTTTATTCGAAGCGTTTCGGGTGTGTTGATCATCCTGGTCATGATTGGCCTGGGCTACGTGCTTTCCCGGCGTGGTTGGTTTGATGACCAAGCACCCAAGTTGATTGCCCGGCTGGTCACGCAGATTGCGTTGCCCGCTTACATGATCAGTACGATCACGGCGAAATTCTCGGCGGAGACGCTGAAGAAGACGTTGCCGGATCTGCGATTCCCAATCGTCTCAATGCTGATCATGTTTGGGCTCTCCATCATTGCCTTTCACGCGTTTCGCATTAACCCCAAGCACCGCGGGCTGTTTGAATCCATGTTTTTGAATTCTAACACCGTGTTCGTGGGGTTGCCAGTCAACGAAGCGTTGTTTGGCCCCAAGAGTCTGCCGTTTGTGCTGGTCTATTACATGGCCAACACGACTTTTTTCTGGACGCTGGGGGTTTACCTGATTCAACGTGACGGGCAGGGCGCAGCCAAGTTTGACCTCAAACAGACCCTGCAGAAGATTTTTTCACCGCCGTTACTGGGATTCATTCTGGGGGTCCTGCTGGTGTTGCTCGACATTCAATTGCCTGGCTGGATCATGCAAGACTTCCAATATGTTGGTGGCCTAACGATTCCGTTGTCGATGATTTTCATCGGGACGGCAATTGCGGGGGCGGGCTTACAAAATGTCCACGTCGACCGCGACAGCCTGGGGATTCTCCTGGGACGCTTCATCGTCGCACCGGTCTTGATGGGCTTGCTTGTCTTACCAACTAGCATGCCAATTCTAATGAAGCAAGTCTTTATTTTACAAGCAGCGATGCCCGTAATGACCAACGCGCCGGTAGTGGCCAAACTCTACCGCGCCGATGCCGATTACGCGGCCATCATGGTAACCGAAACTACCCTCCTAAGTTTAGTGGTCATTCCGATTCTGATGGTCATCGTGCAACACGTTGCCTGATTGATGCCGTTTGACTTAATAAGGAGGAACATTTTTTCGTTTTGAGAAAAACACTATTGTATATCGCGTTTTCAACGTTAATGTTTAGTTCCATGGAAATTGCCTTGAAGTCCGCTGGAAATGCGTTCAATCCAATTCAGCTGAACCTGATTCGCTTTTTCATCGGGGGCTTGATCCTATTACCCATTGCTTTACGAGCCTTACATAAACAAAGTCACCGGTTAAACCGCAGTGACTGGGCCCTGTTCTTCTTGACCGGGCTGGTCTGTGTCATCATCAGTATGACGCTGTACCAATTGGCCATCAGCGTGGACGAAGCCTCAACCGTGGCCGTTCTGTTCAGCTGTAACCCCGTCTTCGCCTTGATCTTCTCTTACCTGATCTTGCACGAACGGTTAGGCCGAGCGAACTTGATTGCCGTGATCGTGTCGATCATTGGGCTGGTCGTCATTGTGAACCCCGCCCATTTGACCAATCCAGTCGGGTTGATGTTGGCCATTGGCTCCGCCTTGACCTTTGGGTTGTACAGTATCGTGTCCCGGTGGGGGTCCGTGCGGCACCACTTCAACGGCATCGTCATGACTTGCTTTACGTTCTTGGCCGGGTCATTGGAACTGTTCGTGATCATGCTGATCACCCACATCCCCGCCGTTGCGGGTGGCTTACGGCAAGCAAGCTGGTCTCGCCAATTTGCCGCGATGCCGATCTTGCAAAATATTAGCTTACAATACTTCTGGATCTTATTCTTCATTGGGGTCTGTGTCACCGGTGGTGGGTTTGCCTTTTACTTCTTAGCCATGGAACGTTCCGACGTTTCCACGGCGTCCCTGGTCTTCTTCATCAAGCCAGGGTTGGCACCCATCATGGCCGCAGTCCTGATTCACGAAAAGATTTTGACCAACACGATTGTCGGCATCGTCATTATCCTGATTGGATCGGTCATCACCTTCATGGGGAACCGGGTCAAGGCGCGCGAATCTGCTTTGGCAGAAGAAGACGCCAGCGACTTCCAGGAAGCCGACGATTCTGTGGCTGCCAAATTAGCCGCGCACTCCGAATCATCAGCCGACTAAGCGTTTAAACACTTAAATTGAAATTGGGCGTTCTTCTGAGTTCTTGGGAGGACGTCTTTTTTTGCGGCTTAGGCGGGTGTTTCCAAAAAGTCAGGTGGGGAAGAAAAATACGTGAAAATGAGCACAAATTGCGCGAAGCCACGCCAAACCTATGTTATGATTATCAGTGAGAATTGCAAAGAGAGAAAGGGAGCATGATCAATGGCAACGCTGGTCATTTTACGGCACGGGGAAAGTGTCGCGAACCGAGACAACATTTTCACGGGGTGGAGTGACGTGCCGCTGACGGCCAAGGGGCGTGAACAGGCGGCTGCAGCTGGCAAATTGGTGGCGGCCACGGGCTTACAGTTCGGGGCGTTACACACCTCCATGCTGCAGCGCGCCATTGTGACGTCTAACATCGTGCTGGAGGCTATCGACCAACTGTACATCCCCGAATATAAGTCATGGCGGCTAAACGAACGCCATTACGGCGCGTTACGTGGGAAGAACAAGGCCGCGGTCAAGGCGCGGGTCGGCGAGGCCCAGATCAAGATTTGGCGGCGAAGCTTTGAGACGGTGCCACCCTTACTGGATCACGTAAGTCAGGACCGGCGTTACGATCAATTCGGGCCGCACGTGGAGCCCCGGGGTGAGAGCCTGGAGATGGCCTATCATCGGTTATTGCCGTATTGGACGGATCAGATTGCGCCGCGGTTGTTGGATGGGCACAACCAGTTAGTCGTGGCCCATGGCAGTACGTTACGCGCATTGATTAAGTACTTGGACCACGTGGCCGATGCGGATATTAGCAAGGTTGAAGTTGCAAACGGTGAACCCATTCGCTACGACTTTGATAACCGGCTAAACGTGTTAGCCAAGCAAACCCTGTAAGTTTTTAAAGTAAATAATAAGTTCCCGCTGTTGGCGAAGACATTCATTGTCTTTAGCCGACTTTTTCGTATAATCAAGGTAAGACAGTTAGGTCCGACCGTTTAGGCGGTAAAAAAGCAGTAGGGGAATCTAATTGGGGGAGAGAAAATTGAATAAACGAAACTTACGCCATTGGGCGGTATTGTTCGTCGTCATCTTGGGGATTGGCGGCGTGGTTTTTGGTATGCACGCCATTGACCAGCAGGATAAGCGAGAAGTGGCGATGAGTAATCGGCAGCACGCCCAGCAGACCAAGGCGACGTTGGCGGCGGGCGCCGCGGCCAGCAAGCGTCACCGGAATTTAAGCAAGACGGCCTTTGACCGCACGAACAAAGGACAGGCGCATCCAAAATTTAGCTCCCACTTGACCAAGGAGCTGAAGAACAAGAAGTTTGTGGGCACGGCGCTGGTCGTGAAGAATGACCGGGTCGTTTATCAGCGGGCCTTCGGGTTTGCGAACGCCAAGAAGCACAAGAAGAACAAAGTTACGTCGCAGTATCTGATCAACTCGGTGCAGAAATCCATGACCGGCCTCTTGGTCATCAAGGCGGCTCAGGCGGGGCAACTTCAGCTGACGGACCGGTTGAACCAGTATTATCCGGGCATCAAGGGCAGTAACCGCGTGACGATTCGCCAGATGCTCAACATGGAGGCCGGGATTACCGGTGAGCTCAAACCGGGCCGGACGCTGACGGAAAATGAGGTTTACCAGTATGTCAGTCAAAACGTCCGAATCAACCCTAGCAAGATCGGCCAATTCGACTACCAGCAGATCTGTTTCACGTTGCTGGCGGGCATTTTACATCAGGTAACGCATGATTCTTATTACGATTTATTTTACCAACAAATGGTCACGCCGCTGAACCTGAACCACACCGGCTTTGCGCAGCTGCGGTCCAAGACCAAGGGGATGACGACGGGCTATGCCGGCGCCACACCGCGGGATTACAGCGACCCGCACAAACCATCGGCCGCCAGCATGGCCGTTCAGGTGGCCACAGGAAACGCCACAATGAGCACGGGTGACGTGTTCAGGGCGGAGCGGGCAATTGTGCAGGGTAGTCTGCTAAGCACGCCAGCGGGCGCCCAGGTGCTGCATGAGGCGGATGCCACGATTCATTACGCGGGTGGGGTCTACCACCTCGACCAGGGCAACGGGTATTACGGTCACGGCATGGGCGATTACTACGAGAGCACCTTTGCCATCAGTAAGAACGGCAAGAACGGGGTCGTCTTCCTGTCGAACAACTTCGAGAAGAAAACGATGTATCCGGACTGGTCAACGGAAGACCTGGCCTTACAGACGTTCCAACAGATCAATGCAGCGAAAAAATTAAAGTAAATCAGCGACTGCTTAGCCGTCTGTCCATTGGGGAGACGGTTAGGCAGTTTTTTAGTGGCAAATTTTATCAGGAAGTAGTGTTGTTGATGAACAAATTGGGTAGTGGGGATGATTAGTCAACTCATTATTAAATAGATAAAATGTGGCAATGTGCGGTAAACTAAAGAAAAAGGAGGCGGAGCAATGCTCGAAGTTGGCTTCAATCATCAGTTATCCGGGGTGTACGGCGTGTCGCTAGCCGGCATGGTCTTGTTGGCGGTCATCGTGGTCCCACTGGTTCAGAAACGGTGGCACCGGCGCTACCCCGTGCTCAACAGTATGTGGTGGCAACTGACACCCATCCTGGCATTTTCGGCGGTCCAAATGGCCTATGTGCGGTTTAATTTAGTGTTGGGTGGGCTGTTTTTATTGATTGATCTGATGCTCATTTTGGATGGGTATCAGCGGCAGGTCGCTAGGCAACGACATGATCAGCAGGAAAACAAACGGCATCAAAAAAACGTCTGAGATTTTTATCTCAGGCGTTTTCTAGTGATTACTTGAAATAAAGTTAACCGGTTAGCTATTATACAAAATCATTAAATGTTGATGGTGGGAAGTTTTGGAGGAATGTATTTATTTTGTAAGTGAGAATAGATGATTAAGTTAAACGATTAACCTTATTGATTAATGTAAACGTTTTTAGCTTCAAATGCAATGTGTGGCTGTCTATTTATAGCGAACGGTGTATTGATTTTTTTGAAAACGATTATGGTGTTGGACTTGAAGTTACTTGTTTAAAATTTAATAAGCTGGGTAAAGCTAAATACACGTACAGAATCTGAATGAAAGTTGGCTTAATGCTGACACAAAAGGGAATCGTATAGGGCAAATTTTTATGGAAACACTTTTAACAGATGGTAATAGTGAACGCTCGTGATTACTTAAACAAATAAAAAATTCAAAAAACATAATATAGTAGGAAAAAATAAATGCTATATTAATGATTGACAAATGGATTGTAAGCGAATACACTTTGTCTTGTAAGTTCAAGTTAAGCGGTAAACCAATTCCAAAACCAAAAGTTTAAGAAAGCTGTTACTACTGCATTTAATTTTTATTAAGCAATCTTTCATTTAGGTTTATCGGTTAACAAACAGTGGAGGTGTGTGTCATCAATACGAAGACGGAGTTTATTTTGAATACAATTGCCTTTGCTGAGCAATTGCAATCCGGTATTTCTCAGTTAGAGGTAATCCCAGCTGTTGCACGGATGGGGTTTCAAGCCGTTGAAATCAGGAATGAATTTTTAGCAGGCAATGTAGAAGAGTTACATCAAATTCGAGATGAGGCTCAGAAGAACAAGCTCAATGTTTACTATAGTGTTAATGATCCGTTATTTATCAATCAAGGTATTAACCGGAAACTGACACAGTATATTGCAGAGATGCATGAATTAGGGGCCAATCACCTTAAACTTAATTTCGGACAAGTTGCTGAACCTAACGATGAGCTTGTTAGCAAATTGAGTGAGTATTTGGATGACGGCTTCGAACTTAATGTTGAAAATAATCAGACGTCATCCGAAAGCAAGCTAATTGATATTGCAAAATTCTTCAAAGTAGTTCGAAATTTAAAAATTGATATCGGTTTTTGTTTTGATTCGGCCAATTGGTATTGGACTGGTAATACGCCAGAAGATGCGGCAGCACAGCTGGCGAGTGTGACGCGTTATCTCCATCTTAAGAATAAGCGTGGTAGCGATGAAAATCTTAGTGTTACCCCCTTAATTGAAGGTGACATTGATTGGAAAAAACTTGTAAAGAGCTTTCCTGATGTTCGTGAGGTAGCTTTGGAATATGCAGGTACACAGGATGAGGTTCAGCAAGGGCTACAGGCAATACAAAAAGAATACTTGAATTGATAATTGATCAATGAAAAGAGGATGACAGTCAAATGTTAGAGATGGTAAACCAAGTATTCCAGACTTTTGGTGCGAGCGTAGTTGTGCCAATTATGATTTTCATTGTTGCACTTTTTCTGAAAGTCAGAGTACGAACAGCAATGATGAGTGCTTTCTATGCTGGGGTGGGGTTGACTGGTTTTGGTTGGATTATTTCGGCCTTTACACCAGTTGTCACGAAAGTTATTAAGCAAATGGTTAACAACACTGGAATTAAGTTGCCGATTGTTGATATTGGTTGGCAAGCGGGATCATTAGCTACTTTTGGTTCAACGGTTGGTCTGAGTTTCTTTGTTTTTGGATTGATTTTAGAACTAGTATTGTTTGCTGTAGGGGTCACGAAAGTATTTATGCCCTCGAATTTATGGAATAATTTCGGATTTATGGTTTGGGGAACGATGGCCTACTATGTAACTAGAAACTTCTGGCTCTCGTTAGGTTTATCGTTCTTCATGTTACTTTACACTTTAGCTTTAGCTGAAATTCAAGCGGATCGTTGGTCTGACTATTATGGTGTTAAAAATGCTACGGTTAGTTCTTTACATAACATGGAGCAAGCTGTTCCAGCAATCTTATTAGACCCGTTGTGGAATCTAATTGGTTTGAACAAGGTTAAGATGACGCCTGAATACTTTAAAGATAAGTTAGGAGTGTTTGGTGAGCCGACGACCTTGGGAGCTATTCTGGGGCTTATCATCGGGATTCTTGGAAACCTTAAGATCTTAACCACAATGGCCGCTTGGGGACAGATTTTAACCTTTGCAATTGAATTATCAGCCGTCATGACTATTTTCCCACTGGTAACTGGTGTCTTCTCAAAAGCCTTTTCACCACTGGCAGAGGAAATTGACCGTAATAGCCATCGTAATGATGATCCTGATGAAGAAGAAAACAAGGGTTATGATAAGAAACGGTGGTTCTTAGGTGTCGATGATGGTGTTGGGTATGGTGAACCAGCAACGATTATTTCTGGCGTTATCTTGATTCCAATAATGGTTGTGATTGCATTTATTTTACCTGGAAACAAGACGTTACCTGTCGTTGATCTGATTTCAATTCCATTTATGATCGAATCAATTGTAGCAGTAACTCGTGGAAATATTTTAAAAGTTATCTGCAACGGGATTGTCTGGTTCAGCTTAGGATTATATGCAAGCAGCTGGTTAGGTACAATTTATACTGGAGCAATTTCACATTATGGAGTCGCAATTCCAGCTGGTGTTGTCTTGATTACTAGTTTTAACTTAATGGCACGTCCCATGAACGCTGTTGTGTTTGCTGCTTGGATTTCTGGTAATTGGGTCTTTATTGGATTAACAATTATTGCTTACTTAATTGTCGAAGTGTTACTTCGTACTCGACGTGAACAAATTTGGGCTTACTTAAAACGTATGTCAGAAAAGAACGCTGGGTTTACTGGTAGCAAAGAGAAAATTACGTACGACAACGATTAGCTAAAAATATATATGGAGGGTTTTATTATGAAAAAAATTGATGGACATTTGCATTTAGTTCGTTCTATTGCGGGGTTTAATGGTAAAGGCCGGATGACACCATTAGGTGATGGTCGTACAATTTGGGATGATGGGACTGCAATCAAGTTGATTCCAGATGGCTGGGGTAGTGATGATTTCACTGCTGAATCAGCACTTAAGGTTATGGAAGAAAATGGTATTGACAAGGCTGTCTTGCTGCAAGGGAGCTTAAATGGTTACCAAAATTACTACTCATACCAAGTTGCTAAGAAATACCCAGATCGGTTTGTTGCAGCCTTCTCCGTTGATCCGTTCTCAGAATTTTATATGAAGATTGTTAAGCGTCATGTAGAAGACTTAGGTTTCAGAAGCATCAAGTTTGAAATCAGTCAGGGTGGTGGGATGCATGGTTACCACTTCACTACGCCATTTAGATTAGATACCGATCCACGAATTGGTCGTATTTTCCATTTTCTGAGTGATTACCCTGGCTTCTCCGTTGCTGTTGACTATGGTGACTATACGCAATTTAGTCATCAACCAGAGGCAATTGCTAACTTGGCAAAGACATACCCACAACTTAACTTTGTCGTTTGCCATTTGTCATTCCCAAATGCAGATCATCCAGATCGCTTAAAGGCTGAATTAAACCAATGGGCTGGTATTGATAACATCTATACCGATATTTCAGCTATTCAGGATATTGATGGAGAAACTGAATTCCCATTCCCTCGTTGCCAAAAAGATGTCAAAATTGCTAAAGACATTTTAGGCGCCGGACATATTATCTGGGGGACGGATTCACCATGGTCTTCAACCTTCAATTCATACAAGAATTTATCTACTTGGCTTGAAGCAACTGATATCTTCAATAAAAAGGAACTGGAAGATGTCATGTATAATAACGCAGAAAAAGTGTACTTTAATAAGGCTGCTGTCCAAGCAATGAAGGACGCAGAAGATCCTGTACTCAAATAGTATAAAATCCACTCTGAATAGGTAATCAAAAAGCCTGGAAGAGCTGTAATCTACTTAAGATTACAGCTCTTCCAGGCTTTTTTAGTGAGGTTAAAAGCTTTCACGGATAATCATGTCCGTTGGAACTACTTTAACTTGTGGAGCAGGTTCGTTAGTAAAAGTAGTTTCCAATTTATCCTTTAGTAAGTTCATTGCAGAGCACCCAATAGTAAAAGAATCTTGGCGAATACAACTAATACCAGGGTTTAATAACTGCATCCACTCAAACTCTTCGTATGTGGCAACTCCAAAATCAGTTGGATAGGTGTAGTTTAGACGTTGAGCAGACTTTAGCAACTGCAGGAGAACTCGGGAGTTCATTGTAAAAAAGCCGATTTTTTTATGAGGATTAGTCATGATCTTTTTCAGAACCTGATCGAAACCATTACTTTTAGTCAGCTCGGTATTATAAGGAACGGTTAACAGATGTTCATCGTCAAGATAGTTAGTAGCAAGCTTAAACCCAGCGTAACGATTTACCCGGGTACTAAAACTGTCGAGTGGCCAACTAATGAAGTATAAATCCTCATAGCCATTAGCCTGCATTTGAGCAACCATATTTTTTACAGAGTCTCGGTTATCAGTAACGATAGTGTCAATGACGTTACGGCGAGGTTGTCGGTCGACAATGACAGTATATGCATTGGAGAGTTGATTGTAGATATTACTATCTGGATTGACTGGATCAATAATTAGTCCAGCGACTTCTTCTTCACGCATACGATTAATGTTCTCAATTTCACGTTGTTCATCATTGTTGGAGTTTGTAAAGATAACCTTGTAGCCATACTTCTCACAGCGTTCGGAAATTCCAGAGATGACGGGTGTCGTAAACGGATTTGTGATGTCAGCAACCGAGACACCAATAGTTTTATTTTCGTTTTTTGCAAGATTCCTAGCTGTTGTGCTGGGGTGGTAATTGGTTTTATTGATAATGTTAGCTAGCTTTGTCCGTGTGTTATTAGACATTTTTGCATAGTTACCATTCAAAAAATTAGACACTGTTGCTGTGGAGACTTCAGCTAGCTTTGCAATATCTTTAATGGTGAATTTATCCAAAATAGGCCTCCGAAATTCTTAGTTTTGTAACTTAATTTTAGCATGTTTGCAAACGATTAGGTCATGCATACCCTAGTATTTATGTTAATACCTTAACACTAAAGATAGTTGTTTTGTTCTTTCTTTGGGAAAAAGGTGTGTGATTTCAGAAGAAACAGCTATTTGAACACCATTTTAGCCTAACCTATTGACAAAATAAAATGATAGTCTTAAAATCTGTGTATAAGGTAGTTAAGCGGTTAACCTTAAGGGCTTAAGTGACTTGAAAATATTGGGTGCCGTTTTATTTTTAAATTCAGTTGAAAACGCTGCCAGATAATGATATACAGCGAATGAGCTATTTTGAAAATAAAAGTAAAAGGTGTTTTATAATAGTTTGTTAACCGAATTACTTAACTCTCATTTTCAAAAGAATAACAAGTCAGAATTTTAAAAAGGAGATTATAAAATTGGCTAAAGCAAAAGTATTAGTGACTGGTATCATACCAGAAGAAGGATTGACGGAATTACGAGACGTATTTGACGTTACCTACGAGCCAGAGAAAGAAACCCGTGAGTGGATTTTATCTAATTTGGATCAGTTTGATGGCCTATTGCTGATGGGGACTAAGGCTGACCGTGAATTAATTGATGCGGGTAAGAACTTAAAGATTATTACGGCTAATGGAGTCGGATTTGATCACATTGACATCGCATACGCAAAGGAGAAAGGTATTGTGGTGTCAAACTGTCCAATGGGTGTTCGAGTACCAACATCTGAGATGACTTTTGCATTGTTGCTAGCCACTGTTCGGCGCCTATCTTTCTATGATAAGGTCGTTCGTAACGGGGGATGGCTGGACGTTTCCGAACAGAAAAATATGGGAATGAGTCTGCAAGGGAAAACCTTAGGTATTTATGGTATGGGGAGAATTGGTTCTGAAGTTGGCAAGTTCTGTCAGGCACTGGGCATGAAGGTTATTTATAATGATGTTCATCAATTAGACCATAGTCTTGAAGAAAAGCTGGATGTCAACTACGTTAGCTTTGATGATTTAGTTCAAAAGGCCGACGTAATCACGTTACATGCACCAGCTTTGCCATCAACGAAAGGTATTTTTAATGCTAGTGTATTTTCAAAAATGAAGAATACGGCTTACATTATTAATGCTGCTCGTGGCGTCCTAATTAAAGAATCCGACTTAGTTGTCGCTCTTAAGAATGGTGAAATTGCAGGAGCAGGACTAGATGTATTTGAGAATGAACCCAACGTTTCTGCTGAGTTGCGTTCATTAGATAATGTCATCATGTCTCCCCATGCAGGGACGGGAACGTTAGAAGCACGGACCGCAATTGCACAAGAGGCTTCAAAGAATTTAATCTCATTTATTCGCGACGGGAAAGTACTGAATCACGTTAATGCTTAAAGGTTTCTAAGTACCGCGATGGTTTCTTAAAGATAATGTCGCAATAACCACTTCTCTGAAGGGAGTGGTTTACTTTTAGAGATTTTGTTAACCGGTTAACTAGGAGGGAAATTTTGAAATTTGAAAAAGTTTTCAAAGATGTATTGGATCACTGCTATGCAATCATGCGACTGAAGCATGATGATCATGACTTTATTGTTGTTGCTTCGGAAGAGAATAAGCCCTGCTATGCGTATGACTTAAATGATAACTATCGACGAGTAACCGTCTGGCCGGACGTTGGCGGAACCATGACAATGGTTCAAATTCCAGGGACTCTAAACTTCTTGGCCACACAGCGATTTTATCCGGGATTCAATTCTGCTGCTTGCAGAATCGTGAAGGAAACATTTAATGGAAGCGAATGGGACCAAACGATTATTGGTGATTTCCCGTATATTCACCGATTTGATATCTTGCCTAAATCTGATGGTAAAGGCTATTGGTTCGTAGGCTGTTCGATTGCTAATTCTAAAAAGGACACTGACGATTGGACAGATCCTGGAAAAGTTTGGGTTGGCGAGTACAAAGACAGCGAAAGCCGTGTCGATAAGTTACGGGCATTACCAAACTTTAGACTGACTAAAAATCACGGCTATAAACGAATGAGTGGTTATTCGTTAATCACTGGTGTTCAAGGAATCTTTAAGTTGACGCCACCAAATGAATCTTCTGACTGGAAGCTAGAACAGCTTTCAGACATTGAAACTTCCGATATTTTTAGCGCTGACATCAATCAGGATGGACGTCAAGAATATTTGACGATTGAAGAATTTCATGGTCCATACTTGCGTGTTTCAGATGATAATTTTAAGTCCATTACCCGGAGCAAAGCTGATACACCATTTGGACATGCAATTTGGGGTGGTCGCTTAGGAAAGCGTGATTACTTTATCTTTGGTTGGCGGTCAGGAAAACAAAATCTGGAACTCATTTCTAGTGAAAATTTGGATGCGCAATTAATTGATCAACAGGTTGGACCAAGCAATGTAACAGTGTATGAAAAAAATGGGCGAACTTATTTGTTATCAGCTAATCGAGAAGCCAATCAAGTTGCAGTGTACGCTATCGATTTGGAATAGGAGCGTGGGTGAATATGTCCAACAACTTTTTAACCATTGATAATGGGGGAACTAATACGAAAGTTGCCATCTTTAATGATCAAGGGCAGCAGCTTGCAGTTGCAGCGTTTCCTACAAAAAATCGTGAACGGCAATCAGGTTTCCATGAGGTTAATCTGGCAGAACTACGTCAGGACTTAGGTAAAACTATTCATAAGGCGTTGAAAAAGTCCCATTTATCGGGTAGCCAGATCAGCGGCATCTCAACTGTAGGCCATGGAAAAGGTCTCTACACGTTAGATCGTGAACGGCACATTTTTATGGATGGGATTCTTTCAGCTGATAGTCGGGCGGAGGAATATGCTGAGAAATTTGAAAAGCGAGTCCACGAGATTTTTGATATTAGTCATCAGCATGTCATGACCAGTCAGGCACCGGTAATTTTGCGATGGCTAAAAGACCACGAACCGCAGAATTATGCAGAAATAGGTTTCGTACTTTCGAATAAAGATTTTATTCGTTTCCTGTTGACCGGAGAAGTTTTCCAAGAAATTGGAGATGCCTCAGGAAACAATTTAGTAAATCTGAATACGAAGACTTATGACGACAGATTATTAGATTTCTTTGGTATTCCAGAAATGACCGACAAATTACCTAAACTTGTTCAAGCAACTGAGCAATGTGGAACGGTTTCAACTAATGTTGAAGACCTCACTGGTTTAAAGGCTGGGACACCAGTATTTGGTGGTATGTTCGATATTGATGCCTGTGCGATTGCGACAGGAGTGCTGGACAATGATAAGTTCAGCTTAATTGCGGGAACTTGGAATATGAATATTTTTCCTAATGACCACATGGCCCCTGAAGAGAGTGGATTAATGAATTCAATCTTTCCAACCGGGAAGAAGCTTATTGAAGCATCCAGTCCGACTTCGGCAGGAAATCTAGCTATCATGATCAAAATGCTGATGACAGCAGAACAGAGAGATGCGGAAGCTAATGGTAAGTCAATCTACGACAATCTTGAGGTCTTTCTTGAAAATACAGATGCGACATTCTCAAAGATGATTTATTTTCCGTTCTTGTATGGTAGCAATGCTGACCCAGAAGCTTCTGGAGCATTTATCGGTTTGCGTAGTGCAAGCACTAAATCTGAAATGATTCGTGCCGTATATGAAGGAATTGCATTCGCCCATCGTTATCATGTTCAATCTTTACTGCGAGTATTAGGGCACCAACCACAAGTCATTCGTATGTCTGGTGGTGGTACAAACTCACCAAGTTGGGTTCAAATGTTTGCTGACGTTTTAAACTTGCCAATCGAATTGGTTGAAGCTAATGAGCTTGGTGGTTTAGGTGGAGCGATAGCCTCTGCTGTTGGGACTGGACAATATTCTAACTTAGAGGAAGCAGTTGCCAAAATGTCACGGGTTAAGACACGTTATGAACCTCGACCAGAACAGGTAGCTATCTATAATCAAAAATATCAGGCTTATGAGTCACTATTGACTGCCTTAGATGGTCATTGGAATCCCTTGAAGAGCTTCCAGGAAGGAGTAGTGCAATGACAGTAAATGCGTTAGGAATTTACGAAAAGGCTTTGCCACAGAATCTTAGTTGGGAAGAAAAATTTAACTTAGTACATGAATTGGGTTTTAACTTTTTGGAGTTCTCAATTGATGAAAGTGATGAGCGGTTAGCACGATTGGACTGGAGTAAAGAGCAACGCGCTGAGTTTAGAAAAGCAATGTGGAATACGAACAGTCGAATTAACACCATGATGTTGTCTGGGCATCGTCGCTTTCCGTTAGGCTCAGCTAATCCAGAAATTCGGGCTAAAGCGTTGGATATGATGCAAAAGGCAATTAACTTGGCGGTTGATTTGGGTATACGTAATATTCAGATAGCTGGATATGATGTTTATTATGAAAAGAAAACAGTCCAATCACGAGAATACTTTGCTGAGAATTTAACGAAATGTGTCCGAATGGCTGCCGAAAAGCTTGTGACGCTATCTATTGAAACCATGGATGATCCATTCATCAATTCGATGAGCAAAATTGTTCACTATAAGACGATGATTAAGAGTCCATTCTTGCAAGGCTATCCAGATTTGGGAAATATTTCTGCTTGGCCAGAAAATGATGTTTCTGAGGATTTGGAAAATAACATTGAACATGTTGCGGCTGTGCACTTAAAAGATACATTGCCGGTTACGCCGACGTTTAAGGGAAAGTTTAAGGAAGTTCCTTTTGGTGAGGGCTGTGTTGATTTTGAAGGGTGCTTACGACTGCTTGAACGCTTAAATTATTCTGGCAGTTATACGATTGAAATGTGGACTGGGACTTCTGATGATGCTGTAGAAGAAGTTAAAAAAGCCAAGCAGTTTTTTGATGAACTTTTTCAAAAAGTAGGGATTACTCAGGAGCCGGTATCGGTTGTAAAATAAGGAGAATAAATTATGCTCGAAAGTTTAAAACAAGAAGTTTATGAAGCAAATATGCGTTTGCCAAAGTTAGGGTTAGTGACTTTTACTTGGGGAAATGTTTCAGGAATTGACCGTGAAAAAGGGCTTTTCGTCATTAAGCCCTCTGGAGTTGATTACAATGATTTAAAGCCTTCTGATATGGTTGTCGTGAACTTAGATGGGAAAGTTGTGGAAGGTGAACTGAATCCATCCAGTGACACACCTACGCATACGTATCTCTACAACCATTTTCCAAAGATTGGTGGGATTGTGCACACTCATTCCCCTTGGGCAGTTTCATTTGCTGGAGCTAAGATGGACGTACCAGCCATGAACACGACGCATGCCGATACTTTTTATGGAGATGTTCCGGCTGCAGACGCCTTAACAGAAGAAGAAATCAAGGAAGACTACGAAGGCAACACAGGCAAGACCATCGTTAAAACTTTCAACGAACGTGAAATCGATTATGAGGCGGTTCCGGCCGCTTTGGTTAGCCAGCATGGTCCATTTGCTTGGGGACCAACTCCTGATAAAGCAGTGTATAATGCTAAGGTGTTAGAAGTTGTCGCAGAAGAAGATTATCACACGATGCAATTAACACGTGCCAATAGTGAATTGCCACAATACTTGCTAGATAAGCATTACTTGCGTAAGCACGGAAAGAATGCTTATTATGGTCAAAATAATGCGCATTCTAAGGATCATGCTGCACGAGAAAATTAATGCTTTCAGTTTATATCAGATCTAGTAAGTGACGATATTCTCCCCAAAATTCCCTCTATTAACACTGGTTGACAGAGAGTCAAATCTTTTGACTAAAAGTACGCACTAAAAAACGTCTGAGATTTTTATCTCAGGCGTTTTCTAGTGACCAACAACTTAGGCTAAGGCACCCATTGGATCCCAAGGAGCCAAAACAGTTGGTTCTTCAGTTTCTTGAATTTGCTTCAAGTCGTCAGGCAAGAATTGCTTGTTGACCACAACTTGGTAGCAGTATTCGTCCATCCAGGCGTCGCTCATCACGAAGTAACCCTTCGTGCCGACCTTTTCACCCCAGGAGTTTTCAACCTTCCACTTGGTTGGTTGGCCGTCGACTAAATCGACACCAGTCAAGACCATGGCGTGGGTCATCATGCTTTCCCCGTAGTCCAGGCGTTCTGCCTTGGTCGTGGAGAAGTCGATGCTGAAGAGGGCATCCTTGTCGTAGTACTTGGTGTCCATGATTCCCTTTTGACGTTCGGAAGATTGACCAACATCACAACCGAACCAAACAGATTGGCCAGCCTGCAATTGCTTGATGGCTAATTGTTTGAAGTCCTTCATTGTAACGTTCAAATGCTTCACTTGACGGCCGTTGACCACGTTACCCAGCATTTCAACGGTGTAAGTGTGGTTGTATGGCTTGTCAGCGGTTGGCGCGTTGATGATGGACACGTAATCGGTCAAGTCCCAGTTGATGTACTTGTCGAAGAATGACTTTGGCGTTAAGTCCTTGTCGATGTGGTATTGCTTGTCATCGTCGCGGTATTCGAAGTCAAACTTGCTGACGGGTTCGCCGAGGGAGAAACTCAGTAAGCGGTAAACTTCGCCGAGCATCTTGTCTTTGGCAGCGGCGATGTCGTCGGTGCTAGCCTTGTCAGCAACCAGCTTACGTAAAATCACGGCATCCTTACGCAGCTTCAGGTTCAAGGTGCTGTTGAGTTCGTTAGACTTGGAACTGTTGTAGGTTTCAGGCATCACAGACTTGGGCACAATCCCGTATTTTTGAATGATAGCACACAGCATGTCCCATTGCCCACCGTCTTGTTGGGGGGTCGCCATTAAGAAGGCAACCTTCCGACTAGACGTAGGTTGGTCAGCGGTGGCCAAGACGTTTTCGTAGAAGTAGTTAGCTTTTTCAAATTTGTCCCAGAAATTGGTGTAGTTTTGGGATAATTCAAAGTCACTTAAGTTAAACAGGTCGGCTAAGTGATGACGCATGGTGTTCAATGCGGCAAACATCCAGCAGCGGCCACTTTGCTTTTGGTTAGCAACTTTCCCGGTGTCCAAGTCAATGGAGAACACGGGAGTCATGTCGGTTTCGGAAGCGTAATCGGCAGACGTTGCTAAGATACCTTGATGACTGACGGCGCGTTCTAAAACCTTTGCGGTTGGGTCAGTAGCTAAAGCTTGTTGATAACGGGCGGTTTGATCCGCCGTAATTTCTTTACTCAATGACGTCACTCTCCTATCTTATTCTCTCATTGTACTCCAATCTTCTCATTTTTTGTATAGAATTGGGCAAGTTGCTGAAAAATATGGTGACAGGCGAGGCGGGTTTGTGGATACTAGGACTAAACGAAGTGAAAAGGGGCGTGGTGATTTGGCTATTGCGGATAGTATTTTTTACATGGTGGTTTTAGGCGCTGTTGGGGCGACGGTTGTTGGGTTGGTGTGGTTGTTGCTGAGACGTCGAAAGTAAATAATGAAAAAGGGATTGCCTTTCCTCGTAGAACTTGAGGAAGGGTATCCCTTTCAACTTTTAGGTATTTAGTCGTAATTCAAATGCTTGTCTTGATCCAACCCATTAATTTCGGCAATTTCTGCATCCGTTAAGTGAAAACCAGAAATTTCAAAGTTTTCGCGCACCCGGGCTGGCTTGGACGACTTCGGAAAGACCACGAAGCCCGTGTCGATTTGCCACCGCAAAACGATTTGAGCAGGGGACTTGCCGTATTTGTCGGCCAACTTCGAAATGACGGGGTCTTCGAGAATCAAATGACCGTGACCAATTGGGGAGTAGCCTTCATTGATGATGCCGTTGTCCGTATCGAACTTGCCCAGGTCGGCTTGCACCTTGTAGGGATGGCGTTCGATTTGGTTGACCATTGGCTTAACCTTAGCCATGGCAAAGACCTGTTCGAGTTGGTCCTTGGAGAAGTTGGACACCCCGATGGCCCGGACCTTCTTTTGTTGGTACAGGGTTTCTAGGGCGCGCCACGTGTCCAAGGTCAGGTCGAAGTTTTTCTCATTAGGCCAGTGGATCAGATAGAGATCCAGGTAGTCTAGCTGTAAGTCGGCTAACGTCTTGTCAAAGGCGGCCAGGGTCTTGTCGTAACCTTGATCGGCGTTCCAGACCTTAGAGGTGATAAACAGGTCAGACCGGTCAACGCCGGAAGCCTTGATAGCCGCGCCAACGGCTGGTTCATTGCCGTAAATGTGGGCACAATCGAGGTGCCGGTAGCCAGCGTCTAAAGCTGTCTTGATTGATGCGGGGACGTCCTTGCTATCAATTAAATAGGTCCCGAATCCTAACATTGGGATGGTCACGCCGTTGCTTAACTTTGTCGTTTCCATGTCTTTACCTCGCTCTACAAATATTTAACGCATGCCTTAATGATACACTACCGAGCTATTAGTTTCATGGGTGAGGCCTTAACGACAGTCATATATTGATGGCTGTACGAAAAACGCGCCTGGGATTTCTCTCAGACGCGTTTGTTATTGCAATTTTAGATGGTGGAACCAGCTAACCGCCCTATGTCCCACTCTTGAAAAATTAGTCGCGAGCGTTCAAGACTTCTGGGCCGTCTTGACGACCAACGATGACCGTGTTGACCGTGTCCAGGAATAAACCATGTTCCACGATACCCACGATGCCGTTTAACGTGTTGGCTAATTCGTGAGGATGGTCGATGCGACCCAGGTGCAGGTCGATGATGTAGTTTTTGGAGTCGGTTAAGACGTGGCTGCCGTCTTCTTGCATCCGGAAACTAGGGTTGAAGCCCATCTTGTCTAATTTTTCCAAGACGTGGCTGGAACCGAAGGGGATGACTTCCAGTGGCAATGGGAACTTGCCCAGGTGGTGAACCATTTTGCTCTCATCCACGATCCACATGTTCTTGGTGGAGTTGATGGCAACGATCTTTTCCCACAGGTGAGCGGCACCGCCACCCTTGATACCTTGGAAGTTGTCGTCAATTTCGTCGGCACCGTCAATGGTGAGGTCGAGGTGGTCGACTTCATCTAATTGCTTGATGGTGATGCCGAGGGATTCGGCTTGCTTGGCGGAACGGTCGGACGTGGCCACACCAACGATACTGAGGCCTTCGTTCTTCACTCGTTCGCCGAGGGCGTCAATCATGTAACGGACGGTCGAACCGGTCCCGATACCTAAAATCATGCCGTCCTTAACGTACTTAACGGCTTCTTGGCCAACAAGGGCTTTTAATGCGTTTTGATCCATCTTAACTACTCCTCTTCTGTGTGTTCTAGATGTAAAGCAACTGGCTTGACCGCCGCGTCACCGGTCACGGGTAGCTGATTAGCTGCCAAAATGGCCTGTTCCTCGGGGTGCTGGCTGAAGTACCGTTTGGCGTACGGATCAAGCAGTTTAACCGTCACGTTCGCGGTCGTTGCCAGTTGGGTAAAACGATTTATCAGTTGGTCAGCTAGCGTCGTGGCGGACTGTGAAGGGCGGACAAAGATTTGTTCAAGCACCCAGCTGGTGTCGCTCAAACACAGGTAGTGTAGGCTTGCCAGCAGCTGCTCGTCTTGGGTAATCTGCAATTGCCCGGGGTGTTCCGTAATCGTCATGGGTAAACTCCTTTCATGACCAGTCTCGCCTCTAATTCTGGTCTATCGGCCGGTCATTGTCAACTCCTTTTCCCCGGCAAAAAAGTTTGACGCTGGGCAGACTTTTGCTGGTAATCACGGGGGAGGTTGCTTACACTAAAGTAGGCATTGCCGGGCCGACCGAATTGGGAGGCTCACACTGTTTAAACCAATAGCTACAAAAGAAGCTCGACCAATTCAACCGACCAGTTCGGATATAATCGTTGCGAATGCTGGTGTAAATGGTAAAATTACTAACTCACGGTAACTAGGCCAATCGAAAATTAGAGGGTTAACGTCTGTGTAAAAGCTGTTGAACCCAGCGACAAAAAGATAATGATGAGGTCCTCTGCTGATTGGCCTGCTATCACGTTGATTGACTGGATTAATATGCGAGAGACGGTGACGGATGGCTTAGTCGATTACGGGCTAAGCCAATGTAAGCCGCAGGGCTGGGAAACTGGACCAGTCGTGGTAGTGACCAGAGGTGAGCCAAGGTGACCAGCTGTGTCGGTGGTCTTGGCTGGCGTTCTTTGCCAGCCTAGTCCACGGGGCAACCTTTGCGACCGTTCCTCAGGCGCAAAGTTGAGGTGGAAGCCCGTTTCTCAGGCTGGAACCGACCCCACAGCAGGGCAGCTTGAGCTCACCGCCGGGAACGGACGCGACTAGGTCCATTTTCACCAGCCCGGAGGCGACACCAAGGACAAACAAAGACAAAAGACTATCAAGGGAGTGTTTTGACATGCAACGAGGATTTGAAATTGTCAGTAAGTACGCCAACCAAGGACTAAAGCTGCCGTACCGGACCACCCAACAGGCGGCCGGCTACGATTTTGAGTGTGCGGCAGACTTTACCCTGCCATCTATTTGGCGGCATGACCTACTCCACGCCTTCAAGCGACTTCGGCACCAGAACGAGCTGACGACCGAGGAATTACTGGCCGGTCAAAGCGACCTGAAGCCATGGCTGGTACCAACGGGGGTCAAGGCCTACATGCAACCGGGCGAGGTCTTGATTCTGGCCAACCGGTCCAGCAGTCCGTTGAAACACAACCTGATTTTACCCAATGGTATCGGGGTGATTGACGCGGATTACTACAATAATGAAAAGAACGAGGGCGAAATTTTCGTCCAGTTAATCAATGTTGGATTAGAGGACCAGGTCATTAAGAAGGGGCAACGTATTGCGCAGGGCCTGTTCATGCCGTATTTATTGGCTGATGATGAGCAGGCGCCGCAACAACAGCGGACCGGTGGATTCGGGTCGTCTGACCGTAACTAAAACTTTACAATTGACGTTGATAGACTAGTGGGGGATTGCCCGCTAGATATGCTAAAATAAGGGTATTCAGACTAAGAAAAAGGGGGATCTCCGTGGCTAAACCAAGAACGACTTACGTATGTCAAAATTGTGATTATAGTTCACCGCGTTATCTCGGGCGTTGCCCGAACTGTGGTGAGTGGAATACCATGGTGGAGGAAGTGGTCACACCTACGGCCGCAAAGGCTAAGCCTCAGTCAACGCGGACTGCGGTAGGCAGCGAACAATCTCATCCCCAATTAATGAAGGATATCAAGCATTCCAGTGAGACGCGAACCAAGACCAAGATGGAAGAACTCAACCGGGTCTTGGGTGGCGGTATCGTAGCCGGTTCTCTCATCTTAATTGGTGGGGACCCCGGTATCGGGAAATCCACGCTGCTGCTCCAGGTCTCTGGTCAGTTGAGTGAGACCGGTGGCAAGGTGCTGTACGTTTCCGGTGAAGAAAGTGCCTCACAGATCAAGATGCGGGCCGACCGGTTAGTCGTCAACAGCGATAACCTCTACCTCTATCCCGAGACGGATATGGCCAGCATCCGAGCCAACATCGAGCAGATGCAGCCGGATTACGTGGTGATTGACTCCGTTCAAACCATGCAGGCACCGGGCATTGAGTCCGCCATCGGGTCCGTTTCACAGATTCGGGCCGTCACGGGCGAACTGATGCAGATTGCGAAGACCAATAACATTACGATTTTTGTAGTAGGTCATGTGACCAAGGGTGGCGCGATTGCCGGCCCTAAGATTTTGGAACACATGGTGGATACCGTCCTCTACTTTGAAGGGGACCTGCACCACACCTACCGGATTCTCCGGGCGGTCAAGAACCGGTTTGGCTCGACCAACGAACTGGGAATCTTTGAAATGCGCGAGGGTGGCCTGTACGAGGTCGCCAATCCGTCGGAAATATTCCTGGAGGAACGACTCAAGGACGCGACGGGTTCCGCTATCGTGGTTTCAATGGAAGGGACGCGGCCAATTCTGGTCGAAGTTCAGGCCTTGATTTCACCGTCCGTCTTCGGAAATGCCCAGCGGACCTCCAGTGGTTTGGATCGTAACCGCGTGGCCCTGTTGATGGCGGTTTTGGAAAAGCGGGCCAACCTGATGCTCCAGAACCAGGATGCCTTCCTGAAGGCGGCTGGTGGCGTTAAGCTGGATGAGCCAGCGATTGACTTGGCCATTGCCTTGTCGATTGCCTCCAGCTATCGCGATACGGCCACGGCACCAACGGACTGTTTCGTGGGTGAAGTTGGCTTGACCGGTGAAATTCGCCGGGTCAACCGGATCGAATCCCGGGTGGCCGAAGCCAAGAAGCTCGGTTTCAAACGGATTTTTGTTCCTAAGAATAACCTCCAAGGTTGGACGGCCCCCAAAGGCATTGATGTGGTGGGGGTCTCCACCTTGCGGCAAGCGTTAAAATTAGCCCTCGGCGTGTAAGCCACAGGGACCTTTGAAGGGAGGTGAACAAATATGCGTAAAAAAACGGTTGTGTTAATTATTTTCGCCATCTTAGGTGGGGTCATGGGAGCCGCTTACTTCTCCCGGCTCTGGCTACTGATGGGGGTGACCAGTCGGTTACTGAACAACGTTATCGTGAATATTTTGCTTGGTGCCATTATTTTCCTTATTCTTGGAGTCCTCTTCGCGGGCGTGATTCTCCGACTGATCAACCGCATTGAAACGTACCTGAATAAGCAAAACCCGATGACCATTATCTTCGGTAGCCTGCTGACCATTGTGGGCCTGGCACTGGCTTTGCTGATTTCTCAGTTTCTGTTCCACGTGCCGTCATTCTTCATTGGCACGGTGATTCCGTGGATTCTGATGTTGCTGTTCGGTTACTTCGGGTTCCGTATCGGGGCGCGGCTCAGCAAGATTCGGCTGGAGGAGTGGCGGAAGCTGTTCCAATCCCGTGGGAAAAAGGCTGAGGAAGAGGCTGACAAGAAGGTCTTGGACAAGGAAACGGAGCCTAATTTCCATCACTACAAAATCTTGGATACCAACATCTTAATCGATGGGCGGATCTATGATTTGGCTAAGACGGGCTTCCTGGAAGGCACGTTATTGGTGCCGAACTTCGTGCTCTACGAACTCCAGTACATCGCGGATTCTAGCGATTCTATCAAACGAGTTCGTGGGCGGCGCGGACTAGACATCTTGAACAAGTTGCAAAATGAACATATCATGCCAATTGAAATGTACGAGGGTGACTTCGAAGACATTCCGGAGGTAGATAGCAAGTTGATTGCGTTGGCCAAGCAAAACGGCGGGGTCATCGTCACTAATGATTACAACTTGAACAAGGTCATCCAGTTCCAAAACGTTCAGGTCTTGAACATTAACTCCTTAGCTAACGCCCTGAAACCACGAGTCATTCCTGGAGAAAACCTCCACGTGATGGTCGTGAAGAACGGGACGGAACGCCAACAGGGGGTCGCTTACCTTGACGACGGCACCATGGTCGTGGTCGAAGACGGGCGGTACTTTATCAACAAACAACTGGATGTTGTGGTCACCAGTGCCATTCAAACGGATGCTGGGCGGATGATCTTTGCCAAGCCACTACATTCCAGCAAGAACATTGAAGAACAAGCCGATGCCGGTAAGAAAGGGTCTAGCGAGTCCAAAAACGGTAAACGTTCCCGGTAATGGACTAGACAATTTCACATTTCTGGAAAGGATTGAGGCGCACACCTTTATTTTTCCGCGGCGGCATTGTAGAATTAAAGCATTGCGTCATAAAATTATGACGAGGCTTCACCAAATTAACGTAATAAAATTTAGAAAGAGGCGCAAACGTTTTGGCGAAAAATTCAATTCGGGTTCGGTACGCTCCGAGCCCAACCGGTCATTTGCATATTGGTAATGCCCGGACGGCCATTTTCAACTATTTATTTGCCCGTCACAACAAGGGTAAGTTCATCATTCGGATCGAGGATACGGATACGAAACGGAACATCGCTGACGGTGAACGGAGCCAATTAGAAAACTTGAAGTGGCTCGGTTTGGATTGGGACGAAGGTCCTGACGTCGGTGGCGACTACGGTCCTTACCGTCAGTCTGAACGCCGCGACATTTACACGCCACTTATCCAACAACTGTTGGACGAAGGCAAGGCTTACGAATCATACCGGACGGAAGATGAATTAACTGCCGACCGTGAAGCCCAAAAGGCGCGTAAGGAAATGCCTCATTACGAATACGAATATGCTGGGATGAACGAAGAAGAAAAGCAAGCTGCCATTGACGCCGCTAAGGCTAAGGGCTTGAAGCCTGTTATTCGTTTCCGCGTCCCTAAGGATGAAGTCTTTGAATGGGACGACATGGTTAAGGGTCACGTGGCCTTTAACTCCGACACCATTGGTGGGGACTTTGTTATCGCCAAGCGCGATGGGATGCCAACCTACAACTTTGCCGTTGTCGTTGACGACCACAAGATGGCCATCAGCCACGTCTTCCGGGGCGATGACCACGTTGCCAACACGCCAAAGCAATTGATGATCTACCAAGCATTCGGTTGGGAAGCCCCAAAGTTTGGGCACATGAGCCTGATCATCAGCAAGGACACCGGTAAGAAGCTGTCCAAGCGTGACGAATCCGTCTTACAATTCATCGAACAATACCGTGACCTGGGTTACTTACCAGAAGCTATGTTCAACTTCATTCTGTTGTTGGGCTGGTCCCCAGTCGGTGAAGATGAAATCTTTAACCGGAAGCAATTTATCAAGATGTATGATGAAACGCGTTTGAGCTCTTCACCAGCCACCTTTGATAGTGACAAGCTGGAATGGTTGAACAACCGTTACGTGAAGGATGCTGACGACAGCACCATCATGGACCTGGCTTTGAAGCAATTGATCAAGGCCGGCAACATTCCTGCTAACCCAGACAACATGAAGTTGGAATGGGCGCGTCAATTAATCAATTTGTACAAGCGGCAAATGAGTTACATGGCCCAAATCAATGACATGGCTTCGGTCTTCTTTGAAGAACCCGAACAAGTCAGTGGTGAAGCCTTTGACGAAATTAACAACGAAACGGCCCCGGTCGTTTTGAAGGAATTCGCTGCCCAAATTGAAAAGCTCGACCTCTTTGATTCCGTAGAAATTTTCCACGTGATCAAGGCCGTTCAAGCCAAGACCGGCATCAAGGGCCGTCAACTTTGGATGCCAATCCGAATTGCCGTGACCCACGAAATGCACGGGCCAGAATTACCAGAATCCATCGAATTAGTTGGACGGGAGACCGCCTTAAAACACATTCACCAGACCTTAGCACAATTAGAAGGCTAATGATTTGGTAAAGAAGCCGAGTGAGGGCCAATTGGCGCTTCATTCGGCTTCTTTGTTATCGGGTGAATATGCTACAATGGAGCTAACTCATTTGGTCCTGCATGGTTTGCCTGAGTTAAAAGGTTTCGTCAGTGTGGCAAAGTAGTCGCTTGGATGTCAGTCTAAGCGCGGGTACACAGAAACGGCCGCCAGCAGGGCTAATTCAAACTATAATTCAACTAATGACGTGAAAGGAGCTTCGGCATGCTCAAAGTTTTTAATACCATGACTCGCCAGAAAGAAACATTCGAACCAATTACCCCGGGAGTGGTCAACATGTACGTGTGTGGCCCGACCGTTTACAATTACATTCATATTGGGAATGCGCGGAGTGCCATTGCCTTTGATACGATTCGACGGTACTTTGAGTATCGGGGCTATCAAGTGACCTACGTGTCTAACTTCACGGATGTCGATGATAAAATGATTAATGAAGCCCACAAGGAAGGCATCACCGTGCCCGAATTGGGGGACAAGTTCATTGCGGCCTTTAAGGAAGACACGGCGGCCTTGAACGTGGAACCCGCCACGGTTAATCCCCGGGCGACCGACCACATCACTGAAATCGTGGCGTTTGTTCAGGACTTGATCGATAAGGGTTACGCCTATCCGGTTGATGGGGACGTCTATTATCGCGCGCATAAGTTTGCCCACTACGGCGAACTGGCTCACCTGAACCTCGACGACCTTGAAGAGGGGGCTTCCCAGCATACCAATGATGAGGAGACCGCCCGTAAGGAAGATCCCGTCGACTTTGCTCTGTGGAAGGGCGCCAAGCCGGGTGAAATTTCCTGGCCATCTCCTTGGGGCGCTGGTCGGCCGGGCTGGCACATCGAGTGCTCGGTCATGTCGACCCATTACCTGGGCGATACCTTTGACATTCATGGTGGTGGCGAAGACCTGATCTTCCCCCATCATCAAAATGAAATTGCCCAGAGTGAAGCCAAGACTGGTAAGCCATTTGTCCATTACTGGCTGCACAATGGTTTCGTCACGGTGGGCGATGATGACGAAAAGATGAGCAAGTCACTCGGAAATTTCGTCACGGTGCACGACATCTTGAAGACCGTGGATCCGCAGACGTTGCGCTTCTTCATGGCAACGACCCAGTATCGTCGGCCCATCCAGTATACGCAACAGAACCTGGACACGGCGGAACGCAACCTGGAACGGCTCCAGACGGCGTACAACAACATGGGCTACCGCCTGAAGGATGCCGAAGACGGTAATGATCCTAAGGTTGAACAGGAAACCCGACAAATTATTGCGGACTACATTGATGCCATGGATGATGATTTTAACGTGCAAAATGGGGTCGCCGAAGTCTTTGAGCTGTCCCGTTTGGGGAATGTCTACGCGGAACGGCCCGTGGTTTTTGCCGGGACGCTGGAGTTTATGCGTAAGACGTTAGTCGACCTGCTCAGTGTCTTTGGCGTGAAGTTGGCCGAGGCCACGAGCCTGGGTGACGACGGAATTCAAGCCTTGATTGACGAACGCTTGGCTGCCCGAAAGGCCCGGAACTTTGAACGTAGCGATGAAATCAGAGAACAATTGAAGAACCAAGGGATTATTTTGGAAGACACGCCCCAAGGGACGCGTTGGCGAAAGGAAAATTAATGACAGCGACAGTGGATTATCAACAACTGAATGGGGTGGCCCTGGCCTACATGGGTGATGCTTCCTATGAAGTCATCATCCGGCGGCACCTGATTGCGGAAGGCTTAGCCAAACCCAATCATTTACAGAAGAAAGCCACCCATTACGTGTCGGCCAAGGCCCAAGCAGCCTTGATCAGCCTGATGGAACAAGACGGCATTTTAAGTGAGGACGAGTGGACCATGTTCAAACGCGGGCGTAATGCCAAGAGCTATACCCACGCCAAGAACACGGACGTCGTGACCTACCGAATCTCAACCGGGTTTGAGGCCTTAATGGGCTACTTGGCCCTGAGTGGGCGGCAAGATCGCGTGGATGAACTCGGCCAATGGTGCATTGAACAAGTAGAAGCGGGGCGGACTGAATAATGACAGAACAAGCAAATACCGAAACCAGTAGCGATTTCGTGATTGGCCGGCACCCAGCCGTCGCCGCATTACGGAGTCAACAAACGATTAACAAGGTCTTTCTCCAAAGTGGCTTAAAGGCTGAGGCCATTGACGAGATTCGCCAATTGGCTAAGAAGCGACATTTAGTGATTTCCGAAGTGCCTAAGCAAAAGTTAGATCTCTTGACCGATCACCAAAATCACCAGGGGGTCGTTCTGGGCGTGGCAGCATTTGAATACGCCACAATCGATGACCTCTTCGCTAACGCTGAAAAGGCCGGCGAAGAACCCTTCTTCTTGATTCTAGACGGTGTGGAAGATCCCCATAACTTGGGGTCCATCTTACGGACGGCCGATGCCAGTGGTGTCCACGGGGTGATTATCCCTAAGCGCCGGGCCGTTGGACTGACGTCAGTCGTGGCCAAGACCTCGACCGGCGCCATCGAACGTGTGCCCGTTGCCCGGGTAACCAACCTGGTCAACACCGTGCATGACCTGAAGGACCGTGGCGTCTGGGTCTTTGGGACTGACATGGCCGGAACCGACTATCGGGATTGGAACGCCAAGGGCGCCAGTGCCCTGATTATCGGTAACGAAGGCAAGGGCATTTCTCGTCTCTTAAAGGAAACCGTTGACCAGATGTTAACGATCCCCATGGTCGGCGAAGTGCAGAGCTTGAACGCGAGTGTCGCGGCGGGACTGTTGATGTATCAAGGCTTCAGTTCCCGGCACCCGGTTCAACACTAAGGAACGGTTACGAGCGAGGGGTAAGTTGTAATGAAAGAAGACATTTTAATTGTCGATGCCTACAACATGATCGGCAACTGGCCCAAACTCAACCGGCTGAAGTTAACGGACCGGTTACCAGAAGCGCGGGACGAGCTGTTGAACATGCTGGCTAACTATAAAAAGTTGCGGGATGCCAAGATCACGGTGGTGTTTGACGCCATGTACGTGCCCGGCATTTCCAAGAGCTATAAGCAGTTTGACTTGGAGGTTGTCTGGACCAACCGTGACGAGACCGCCGACAGCTATATTGAAAAATTAGCGAAGGAGCGGCAGACGCGGTTCACCCAGGTGACCGTCGCTACCAGTGATCAGGCGGAGCAGTGGACCATCTTTTCGGAGGGGGCCCTGCGGATTCCAGCCGGAGAACTGCTGACGGACATCGAGCGGGCGCAAAACGAAGTGAAACAGACCGCCCGTGAATTTGCGGACAAGGGTATCGTGCGCAAGTCGCCGTGGAATGATCAACAGCTGTACAAGTTGGAAAAGCTGCGCGACCAGATGATGGCCAAGCCAAAACGAAAAAAGAAACCGTAAGCCCCTTTCGTGGGGAATGGTGTGGGTGCTTGATGGGCTCACACCATTTTTATTTGGCGAGAAAATCGATTGCATAACAAAATAAATTGCGCGGAAAACGTTCGTTCGCTATGGGGCGTGGGCGGGCTCCTTTAGACTTAAGTTACTACTTAAGGGGAGGCGTTACCCGTGTCTGACTTATCCGATCACGCGTTAATTGAACTGCTGCATCAAAGCCTG
The DNA here is from genome assembly GCF_003946045.1 of Levilactobacillus mulengensis. Taxonomy (GTDB): domain Bacteria; phylum Bacillota; class Bacilli; order Lactobacillales; family Lactobacillaceae; genus Levilactobacillus; species Levilactobacillus mulengensis. Next base: position 66,637 of record NZ_RHNW01000011.1, read on the forward strand.
GATTCACCCGCGTTACCCATTTTATTTGAGTGTTATCGGCCCGTGTTACAACGTTTGCAAAATCAGTATTTCATCCCGGAATTCGAGCAGGGGGATTGGGAACAGGAGGCCTTGCTAGTGATGTGTGAAACGGTTCGGCGGTTTGAGACCCAACGACTACGCAGCTTTGGTGCCTACTACCGACTGCGCTTAGCCCACCGGATCTTTGATTTGATTCGACAGGCCCAGGCGCTCAAACGGCAAATGACCCGCAACGCCATGTCGATTGAGACGGAGGCCGAGTACATTGCGGATACGGTGCCGGACCACCACTGGTTGTTGCGGGAACAACTGGAGACCAAGGAGGCCATTTACCAGGTTTTGCCCAGGCTCTCGGGAATCGAACACACGGTGTTTACCGGGCTGCTGCTAGGTCAGACGCTGGCGAGCATTAGCCAGCAGTATCAGCTGAGTGATCAGCAGGTCCGGGGCGCTTGTCACCGGGGACAGGCAAAGCTACGTCAAGTCCTCGCCGAATGATTGACGGCAGGGGCAAAGGATGGTAAGCTACTACAGTATGAGTTGGATTGGATAAAAATAAAGGTGGTGGAAAGATGGCTCAACGGAAAATTGCCCTGGCCTGTTCAGTTTGCGGGTCGCGGAATTACACCATCACTGCGAGTGCAACACGGACACAACGACTTGAGGTTATGAAGTATTGTAAGTACTGTGGCAAGCACACGTTACACCGGGAAACCCGTTAATTTGACTGATAATCACGACAAACATTAATTTTAGGGAGGCAACACCATGCGTTTATTCCGTTTCTTCAAATCGGTCGGTGCCGAAATGAAACAAGTTTCTTGGCCCGGCGTTAAGCAGACTCGTCACGACACGGGCACTGTGGTCGGTATTTCTGTCCTGTTCGCAATCTTCTTTGCGGTCGTCGACTGGGTCGTGCAATTCGGCTTAAAGTTCCTTTCCTAATCGGAATTGTCGGTGGTCAAATCACTTAAAATATGCTATATTAGTTGGTAACAGGGAACTTCGTGTATGCGGAGTTTTTTTATTTTGCTCGAAAAGTCAATGAAAATTAAAGGAGTGCACCAAACATGGTTGAGTCAGCTGAAAAGCAATGGTACGTTCTTCACACCTACGCGGGTTACGAGAACAAAGTTATGGCGAACTTGGAATCACGGTCCGAATCAATGGGGATGCAAGACAACATTTTCCGCGTTGTCGTTCCCGAAGAAGAGGAACACGAAGTTAAGAATGGTAAGGACAAGGTCTCCATGGAAAAGACTTTCCCTGGCTACGTCTTAGTTGAAATGGTCATGAGTGACCAAGCTTGGTATATCGTCCGGAACACGCCTGGGGTTACCGGGTTCTTGGGTTCCCATGGGCAAGGAAGTAAGCCAACGCCACTGTTACCTGATGAAGTGGAACGGATCTTACGTCGTGTCGGCATTTCTGCCCGTCACGCCGACCTGGACGTTGCGCCTGGCGATTCCGTAACCATCGTCGACGGTGCCTTCAGTGGCTTAGTCGGTAAGATTACCGAAGTCGATGACGAAAAGATGAAGTTGAAGGTTAACATCGACATGTTCGGTCGTGAAACCAGTACTGAACTGAACTTCGACCAAGTCGACCCAATCTTAGGCTAATTCAAAAAGAACTTGTTGTGATTAGTAAAGTGTGGTATGATTCTCAGGTATGCGTGACGCATATGTACAAAGTGGGAGGGGCAAACTAACAGCCCCACTTACCACACACGGACTCAAGGAGGTATTGTCTCGTGGCTAAAAAAGTAGCTAATGTCGTTAAATTACAAATTCCTGCGGGTAAAGCAACCCCAGCTCCCCCAGTTGGACCAGCTTTAGGTCAAGCAGGTATCAACATCATGGGCTTCACTAAGGAATTCAACGCTCGTACCGCTGACCAAGCTGGTATGATCATTCCTGTTGTGATCAGTGTCTATGAAGATCGTTCCTTTGATTTCATCACTAAGACTCCTCCAGCAGCTGTTCTGTTGAAGAAGGCCGCTGGTGTTGAAAGTGGTTCTGGCGAACCTAACACGAAAAAGGTTGCTACGGTAACCAAGGATCAAGTTAAGCAAATCGCTGAAACTAAAATGCAAGATCTAAACGCAGCTGATGTTGAAGCAGCTATGCGCATGATTGAAGGTACTGCCCGGAGCATGGGCTTCACGGTCGAAGGTTAAGCTCAGTTTTCGGATAGTCGGACACTTCACGAAAATGAAATGTGTCAAGTGGGAGGTTTATCCGTTACAACCACATTTGCAAGGAGGAATACACAAAAATGGCTCACAAACGAGGTAAGAATTATCAAGACGCTGCCAAAATGGTCGAGGCTGACAAGGTCTACGGCATGGGCGACGCGATTGATTTAGTTAAGAAGATGGATTTCGCTAAGTTCGATGCAACTGTTGAAGTTGCCTTCAAGCTTAACGTTGATACAAAGCAAGCGGACCAACAACTCCGTGGCGCATTAGTATTACCAAATGGTACCGGTAAGGAAACCACGGTAATCGTATTCGCTAAGGGTGACCAAGCTAAGGCTGCAGAAGCTGCCGGTGCTGACGTTGTTGGCGAACAAGACTTAGTAGAACGCATCCAAGACGGCTGGTTGGACTTTGACGTTGCTATTGCAACGCCAGACATGATGGCCCAAGTTGGTCGTTTAGGTCGGGTCTTAGGACCTAAGGGCTTAATGCCTAACCCTAAGACGGGGACTGTTACGATGAACGTCGAAAAGGCTGTTTCCGATGCTAAGAACGGGCAAGTTACTTACCGGACTGACCGGGACGGTAACGTTGCTGTTCCATTTGGTAAGGTTTCCTTTGATGCTGACAAGCTTGCCGGCAACTTGAAGACCATTGCCGAAACGATTGTTCGTATCCGCCCAGCCGCTGTGCGTGGGACTTACGTGCAACACGTTTCAATCGCTTCAACGTTTGGCCCTAGTGTCAACGTTGACTTGGCTTCTTTATTAGCCTAAGTTAAATTTTAAATTAAAAAAATCCCCTGCAATACGTTGACAGTGATGCTGAAGTATTGTATGCTATTGAAGTTGTATTTAATAGATCTACCTAAGACTCAGGTGGCCTAATGGTCTTAATTTCCTGCCGAGGAAGAAGTTTACTTAAACTTTTGACTCCTTATGTCTTGGTGACATGGGGATTTTTTTATCCCACCAAACTACTCCGGGAGGTGAATTAATTTGAGTGAACAAGCTATTGCAATTAAAGCTAAAAAGGTTGATGAGGTTGTTGAAAAATTCAACAACGCCACCAGTGCTATCGTCGTTGACTACCGTGGTTTAACTGTTGAAGAAGCAACTGACTTACGGAAGCAATTGCGTGACGCCGGCGTTCAAATGAACGTTATCAAGAACAAAATTTTGGTTCGGGCTGCTGAAAAGGCTGGTTACGAAGGTCTGAATGATCTTTTCGCTGGTCCTACTGCCGTTGCATTTTCTAACGATGATGCAATTGCCCCAGCTAAGGTTTTGAAGAAGTTTGCTGACAGCGTTGACGACCTTGAAATCAAGGGTGGTTTCATCGAAGACAAGATTGTCTCCGTTGACGAAATCAACACTTACGCAAGCTTGCCTAGTCGTGAAGACCTGCTCTCTATGCTGGCTAATGTTTTACAAGCACCAGTACGGAACGTGGCTTACGCTGTTAAGGCTATTGCTGAAAAGGGTGACGAAGGCGACGCAGCCTAAGTTCCTGATTCAATTTGAAACATAAAAAATAAAACCCAATTATTGGAGGAAAATAACATGGCTTTTGATAAAGATGCTATCATCGCTTCTCTTAAAGAAGCATCCATTACTGACCTTAACGACTTAGTTAAGGGTATCGAAGACGAATTCGGCGTATCCGCTGCTGCCCCAGTTGCTGCAGCCGGTGCTGCTGGTGGCGACGCTGCTGCCAAGGATTCATTCGACGTTGAATTAACTGAATCTGGTGACGCCAAGGTTAAGGCCATCAAGGCTGTCCGTGAAATCACTGGTTTAGGCTTGAAGGACGCTAAGGGCCTCGTTGACAACGTACCATCTGTCATCAAGGAAGGCGCTACTGAAGACGAAGCCAACGACATCAAGGAAAAGCTTGAAGCTGTTGGTGGTGTGGTTACTCTTAAGTAATCATCTTCACTTACGAAATGAGAAACCGTTGCCCTCGGGTGACGGTTTTTTTGTATCCTAATTTTGGGGTGACGGAAAGACTCACGGTCTGTTAGGTGATCTGTTGATGGTGAGTGAGCAGCCGATAGGCCAAAAGTTTTCACTTACATAAAGTTAGTCAAAAGCTAGTAACCGCACAGTTTTACTTACATTTTACTTACTTTTAGTTATCGAATGATTGACCAGTTTTTATTATGAGTGATTGATAGCTGTGATAAGGTTGTCCTTATACTTAAAAATCAGGAGGTCGCTAACATGACAGTAAAAATTGGGGTTATTTTAGGAACTACGCGGTCAAATTCTTTAGGGTCTAAGCTCCTTCGGTATTTGCAGCAGTCGCTGACAACGGCAGGGGTCACCTATACGTGGATTGACTTGCAGGATTACCCGTTACCATTCTATGACCACGCAGAGACACCACTCTCCGAGTCCATCCAAGGATTAGCGACCAGTGAACAAAAGTGGTTAGACGTTTTGGCTGCTCAGGATGGCTACCTTTTTTGAGTCCGGAATACGATCATGCCATCACGGGGAGCTTGAAAAACGCATTGGACTTTGTCGGACCTGAAGTTGCGGCCAAACCTGCTCAAATCGTGACGTATTCCAAGTATAGCGATGGTGGTATGTTAGCAGCAGCCTCCTTCGTGGGCATTTTACAAATGCTAAAGATACTGGTGCTACCGACCCCCGTCTTGCTTTGGAATGCGGAACCTAACTTTACGACGGCTGGACAGCTGGTGGCTACGGCGCCAAACAGCGCCCACTTTGCAGAACGGCTAGCGGCGGCTGGTGATGAGCTGCGGCACTACGCACAAGTCATGAAGGACCATCCATATCACGCGGAATAAATAGTTATTTGATAATTAAAGCCGTCAACCACGCCCGTTTAAAAACGGACGCTTGTGAGAACCACACCCCTTGGCATGGCGACCACAATTTGCTTAGATACAGCGCTAGCCTACGAATAGGACTTATCCGCTAATTACCAAAGCCTTTTAGGTCCGCAGGTTGCCAGACGGACTTGCTGCTTACAAGGTTGCTAACCCCTTCGCCAGAATATTTTTAGCAGCATTATGGTCTCGTGCATGAAACATGCCACAACTAGGACACGTCCACTTGCGGTCAGCTAACGTCAACTTATTCTTGCCGACCATGACATGTCCGCAATGGCTACAAGTTTGCGTCGTATTTCGCGGATCAATCGTCAAAAACTTCCGACCATACAAATCGGCTTTATAAGTCAACATGCTCAGTAACGTTCGCCAACCGACGTCTGAGATGCTCATTGCCAAAGCGTGGTTTCGTAACATATTTTTACTCCGCAGTTCTTCAGCTACGACTAAATCGTGGTTTTTGATCAAGGCCGTAGAGACGTGGTGCAGGAAATTTTTACGTTGATTGGCAACTTTAAGCTGTAGCTGGGCTACTTGTAGCCGTTGCTTTTGATAATTCTTAGATTCTGATAAGCGCCGTTGGGCCTTTTTAGCTCGTCTGGCTCGCCGTGACAGTTTTCGTTGAGCTTTAGCCAGCCTTCCCTTAATCATTCGGTAGTAACGGGGGTTCTCAATTACTTGTCCATTGGAGTCTGTCAGAAAATTATCAAGATTTAAATCGATGCCGACTTTAGATTCAATTGCGGGCTGCTTGGCAACAAAGGGGCATTCTGACCCAATCTGCATGGACACAAAGTAATGACCTATAGCGTCCATTGAGACCGTTGTCGTCCCGATCCTAATATCATCAGCTCGTTCTAAAATCTTCAGCGGCAGTCCCTTGAAACGGAGACAACCTAATTTGGGCAGCCATAGATGGTGGGAATCAGTTAGTCTAACACTACCATTCTTCATAGTTGGAACTGTCACCTTGGCACTGTAAAGACAAGAAGTTTGATAAGTTTGCTTATAACCACGCTTATGAAATTTAGGCGTCCCCGACTGATGAACCTGGTGGAATAGCTTCCAGGCAGTCTTATAATTCTTGATAGCGTTGGCTTTCATCAAGCTATCGAAGTCTGGATGATTGAGCCAACCGTGGATATTGGAGATAGCAGTCGATGGCTTCTTTAGACGCTCGGTCAAATCAGCGATTCGCTTCAAAACAAGCGTGATTGGCGTGTTAACTTTCTTCAGCCAGAATAGGTCAGTGTTCATCCCATTCATTTCGTTATAAATAAAGCGGCTCGCATCACTGTTACGTTTGATCAGCCGTTTCTGTTCGGTTGAAGGAAAGACCCGGACCTTAATCCCATAATGATAGGGTAATTGTGCCATCGTCTTCGTCATAAACCGCCACCTCCTTTGCTTGATAACAAGCATATCATATGAGTATACTGTAACCATAGTAAGTTGTCTTATAATATTATTTATGGAGGATACATATGAGTAAAAGTAATGGCGGAGCAATCCACGAGCGAGGCTATGTTTACAACTTTCATTTTCACTTGGTCTGGGTCACCAAATACCGGCATGAAGCATTCACAACGCCTAAGTTAGTCGCTGAAATGACCGACATTCTAACGAAGATAGCCCGGCTAAACGAAGTGACCATTGAGCAGATGGAGGTAATGGCGGACAATATTCATTTGTTATTAAGCTTTAAGCCTAAGTATGCGCCAACCAGCGTTGTTAAAGCCTTCAAGGGCGGTTCGGCTCGCTTATTTTTTGAATTACATCCAGAGATAAAGGTTCAGAAGTTCTGGGGTGGACATCTTTGGTCTCCTAGTTACTTCATGAGCACCCTGGGTGATATGAGCAAGACGACCGTGGAAAACTACATTGCTAATCAGCGAAAGATATAATGGCATTCATCCCTTGTTTGAAAGCAAGGGAATTCTGCCTAATATATATTAAATTTAGAGTAAGCCCACCGCAAGCACTGGTCGGGGCTTGCTCTTTTTTGCTATGCTGGGTATTAATGAGAAACTGTTAGGTTGTTAAATTAACCAGCGCTTTGTACAGGTTAACAATTGTTCTTCATCGAATTGGTTGCGATAATGAAGAACTACGGGGAGGTAAGCGACTATGGGGAAACGATTGTGGGGGCGAATTCAGAAACATTTGACCCTGATCAAGGGACTCTTTATATTTTCAATTTTGATTTTTGTGATTCAAATGGTCGGCCGGGTGGCGCGCGAAGTTAACGGGGAACAACTGCGTGCGGAGCTAGCGACCCTAGATACGGGGACCTTTCTCTTGTTACTGGTCGGAGGCTTTGTGGCCGTCTTACCGATGTTGGTCTATGATTTTACGATTGTGGAATTTCTCCCGGGAAAATTTTCGCGGGGCTACGTGATCCGCAGTGGGTGGACCACCAATACGTTCACGAATCTAGCCGGCATGGGGGGCTTGCTGGGGGCCAGCCTCCGGGCCAACTTTTATGCCAAATCGGCGACGAAAAAGCAGGTGGTGTATGCCATCTCCAAGATTGCCCTGTTCCTATTGGCGGGGCTGTCGCTATCCTGTTGGGTCGCGTTAATTTTACTGTTCGGCTTTGATGTGGGTCAACCATTTCGGGGGTACTGGTTCTGGCTATTGGGCGGGGGTCTCTATTTCCCAGGAATCTTTATCTTTACCCGCGTCAGTGATGGCGAATTCTTTAAGGACCTCACGCTGCGTCGTGAATTCAAACTGATCTTGGGTTCCAGTCTGGAGTGGGGGAGCTGTGCGCTCTTCTTCCTGTTGATTGGCTGGGCCTTGCGCTTGCCGATTCCATTAGCCGCGGTCTTTCCGATGTTTGTGGTGGCGTCGGTCGCCGGGGTCGTTTCCATGATTCCTGGGGGACTGGGTTCCTTTGATGTCTTCATGATTATTGGCCTGGGCTTTCTGGGCGTCAGTCGAGCGGATGCCACCGGGTGGTTGTTGCTCTACCGGCTCTTTTATTACCTCTTGCCATTTGGCGTCGGCGTGGGCTTCTTTATCCACGACGTCGGTCACCGATTGAATCAATTCTTAAATGGCTTACCGGTAGCCACGTTCCGGCGGGCGGCTCATCTGTTTGTGACGACCTTTATGTACTTTTCCGGGGTCATGATGCTTTTATTTGCGACCATTCCCGATGTGGTGTTGGCGAATCATTTTTACCTACGCTTAGTGCCCTACATGTTTTATTTCTTGAGTCAAGTTACGAACATCGTGATGGCCTTCCTACTGATTGGCCTGGCCCGTGGTGTGGGCGCACGGGTCAAGCGGGCCTACTGGCCAACGTTAGTGGTCTTGGTCGTGGCCATTGGCAACACGTTGTGGCGCGAGAACTTCCCAGTTGGTCTGGCGATTCTGCTAGGACTGGTCTTAGCCTGCCTGCTCTTTGCACGACCGGAGCTGTACCGTACCAGCTTCCACTACTCCTGGGGCGGACTCCTGGTGGACGGGGCCATCTACATGGGGACCTTTGTGGTGTACACGATCATTGGGATTTCCAGTTTCCCTAGTCACCATCACCGGCCATTTTTACCGGAATCGTGGCTCTTACCGTCCACACAGGTCTGGCTGACCGGTTTAGGGAGCCTGTTGGTGGCGCTGCTGATCCTGTTAGGCATCTTCCGGTACCTAGCGGCTGGTAAGCCCCAGTGGCTCCAGGCGCCTTACGATGCCCCGAGAATGCGGGCCGTGATTCGTCAGTTTGGTGGCAATGAGGTCAGTCATCTGGCCTTTCTGCGGGACAAACGCGCGTACTTCTACCAGGAGGCGGGCGTCGATCAACTCTTTCTACTCTACCGGCAAAAGGCAGATAAGTTGCTGGTGATGGGCGAGCCCATTGGCAATCAAGATAAATTGGCGCCGGCCTTGCAGGCCTTTATGCACGATGCCAATCAAGCAGGCTTACGGCCGGTCTTCTATGAAATCAGTGAAACGCTGACGTTACGTTTGCATGAAATGGGCTTTGATTTCATCAAGGTTGGTGAAGAGGGGCACGTTCGCCTACAAGACTTTACCTTGGCGGGGAAGGCCCACCGGGGGGAACGCGCACTGATCAACAAGTTCAAGCGGGAGGGGTATCGCTTTGACCTCCTACAACCGCCGCTGAGTGAGGACCAATACCAGGCATTAAAAACAATTTCCGATTCCTGGTTGGGTGACGAAACGGAAAAGGGCTTCTCGATGGGTTACTTTGACCGAGAATACCTGAACGAAGCACCGGTCGCCGTGGTGGTCGACGCTGAAGGAACGCTGGTGGCCTTTGCCAATCTGATGCCGACCGGTGACCAACAGATGACGTCAATCGACCTGATGCGTGCCCGGCGAGATGCGCCATCAGGCATCATGGACGGCCTCTTCGTCTACTTATTTGAGACCTGTCGCGACCAGGGCTACGCCAGCTTTAATTTGGGGATGGCGCCCCTGGCAAACGTGGGGGTCTCGGAATTTAGTTTCATTGAGGAACGGGCGGCGCACTTGATCTACGAGTACGGTTCGAACTTCTACAGTTTCCAAGGCTTGCGGGCGTATAAAGAAAAGTACGTGACGGACTGGCAGCCGAAATATTTGGCTTACCGTCGCCGGCAATCGTTGATCTTTACCATGCTCCAATTGGTCCTGGTGATCAATCAACCGACGACACCGTTGCCGCGACTAGCTCCGCGCTGGTTGAGCAGCTGGGTCACGGATGAGGTCCACTGGCAAAATCACAATTAAAGAAGGCGCCACGGCTGGCAGTTTCTTTGCGGGTCGTGGCGTCTTTCGTCTAGTTCGTGTATTTGAATGGTAATTGGTGCTTGAAATTAGCAAAGCCGGTAAACATGTCGTCAATCGTGGCGGCGTCAATGAAGAGGTTCATATTTTCCTGTGGTGCAAAGCCTTCGTCGCAGCTCTTTTGCATCATGGCCACCAGTTGATCGTAGTAGTGGTCGATGTTGAAAAGGGCGATGGGTTTCTGGTGGACGTTGATCTGACTCCACGAGAGCATGGTCGTGAATTCCTCAAAGGTGCCAAAGCCGCCAGGGAGCACGATGAAGGCATCGGATTGGCGCAGCATTTCATCCTTGCGTTCGTCCATGGTGCTGGTCTCAAGCAGCGTGGTGATGTCCGTCTTGGCCAGGCCCATTTCGCTTAGAAAGGTCGGGATGATTCCGATGACCTCACCGCCAGCGTCCATGGTGGCGGTGGCAATGGCGCCCATGAGGCCTTCCTTGCCACCACCGTAAACCAGTGGGTGGTGATTGTCGGCCAGGTATTGGCCCAGCGCATTCGTTTCCTTTAGAAAATTCGGATTGTAACCGTGGTTGGAGCCACAGAAGACACAAACATTTTTAACAGTTGGCATAGGATTACCCCCAAAGTTTTTAGTCTAAATAATTATACCGCAAAATGGTTCCGACCTGGCGAATAAAGTCACTTAGTTAATGACTGACCTTAACACCCTAGTTTTGATTGCCGCCGGCTAGCTCGCTGAGTAAGCTAGGGGTAATCAAAATGAGTCGGTGTTAAGGAGGATGAACAATATGGCGTTTAAAAGAATTGTCGTCGCTGGCGGTGGGACACTGGGCAGTCAGATTGCCTACCAAGCAGCCTATAGTGGGTTTCAGGTGACTATCTATGATCTGAATGCAGCGGCTATCGCGGCGGCCAAGCGGCGGATTGCCACCTGGGACCAAGCCTACGCCCAGGAAATGAATGCCACGCCAGCCGTAATTCACGACACGAATGAGCGCTTGGCCTTTGCGACCGACCTGGAGACGGCAGTGGAGGACGCGGACCTGGTGATTGAAGCGGTGCCCGAAGTTGTGGCCATTAAGAACGAATTTTACGCAGCTCTGGCCAAGGTCGCGCCGGCTCGCACCATCTTCGCGACGAACTCCTCAACACTAGTACCTAGTCAATTCGCGGCCATTACCGGGCGGCCTGCCCAGTTCTTGGCACTCCATTTTGCCAATCACGTGTGGGAAAACAACATGGCGGAGGTCATGGGGCACCGAGGCACGTCGCCTGAGGTCTACCAACAGGTCGTGGCGTTTGCCCGGCAGATTGGGATGGTTGTTATCCAGCTACACAAGGAGCAGCCCGCCTACATTCTCAATACAATCTTGATTCCCTTCGTGGATGCGGCTCTGGTCTTGTGGGTCCATGGCGTCGCTGATCCGCAAACGATTGACCGGGCCTGGATGGTGGCCACGGGAGCGCCCATGGGACCCTTTGGCATTCTGGATGAGATTGGGTTACGGACGGCCTACAACATTATGCTAGCGGCCAGCACGGAGCCAGGAAAGGGTACGCTGGTCGACGTCGCCCACAAGATCAAGTCAGAAATGATCGATCAAAATAAACTGGGACAGGAAAGTAACCAGGGATTTTACAGCTATCCGGCACCGGCCTTTGCGTCGGCGAAATTTTTAAAGGATGACGGCAAAGATTAAGTGTCGCGAGTCGGAGTCTGGTGAGCGATTGCCAGACTTTTTTGATGCACACTTTTTTCGGGTTAGGTTGAATCTTACGCCAATTTACCGAGATTGCAACCCAAATCAGGGTATAAAATTAACTGGGGGTGTACCATAAGTGACCGATGAGATTTCCCATGAAAATCGTTATTTCTGCCATTGAAATAGTTATTTTCACAGTCGCCAACGGGTGGCCGACTAAAATTTAACCGCAAAAAAAACCGGCAACACCAGCCCCTGAGGACTGTGTGTTGCCGGTTTCGGCGTTAATTTAATGTTGAGAATCGTCTGGGTCGGCAGGTTCGCCAATGTTATAGTCGTCGTTGCTCATGGCTTCAACGTTTCCTAACAAGTAGCCGTTGCCGACTTGGGAGAAGAAGTCGTGGTTGGCGGTCGACGTGGAAATCCCGTTCATGACCACGGGGTCGACGTCTTCGGCCGTATCGGGGAAGAGGGGATCTTGACCGAGGTTCATCAGTGCCTTATTGGCGTTGTAGCGGATGAAGGTCAAGACCTTGTCGGACCAGCCGATTTGGTCGTATAGCGTGTGGGTGTATTGTTCCTCGTTGGCATACAGTTTGTACAAGAAGTCGTACATCCAGTCCTTCATCTGTTGCTGCTCGTTATCGGTCAATTCTTTCATGCCTAACTGGAATTTGTAGCCAATGTAGGTGCCGTGAACCGACTCGTCCCGCAAAATCAATTTGATGATTTCGGCGACGTTGTTCAGCTTGTTGTGCCCCAGGTAGTAGAGCGGGGTGAAGAAGCCAGAGTAGAACAGGAAGGTTTCCAAGAACACACTGGAGATTTTTTTCTTCAGGGGATGTTCATCGTCGTGGTACAGATCGTAGATGCGCTTGGTCTTGTTTTGTAAAAATTCTTCCGAATCGCTCCATTGGAAAATTTCATCAATTTCGTCCGGCGTGTTCAGCGTGGAAAAGATCGTTGAATAACTCTTAGCGTGAACGGACTCCATGAATTGGATGTTGTTCAGGACCGCCGTTTCGTGGGGCGTCCGGACATCGCGACGAAGGGCCGCCATTCCATCCTGAGACTGCAGGGTGTCTAGCAGGGTCAAGCCCCCAAAGACGTGGCCCACGACCCATTTATGGTCGGTGTCTAACGTCCGCCAGTCGTCCAGGTCATTGGAGACGGGGATCCGGGTGTCTAACCAGAATTGTTCCGTTAATTTTTCCCAGGTGGCCTTGTCGATCTCATCGGAGACCTGGTTCCAGTTGATTGCGTTGTAATTTTCAGTTCTTGCCATGTGCGGGCACTCCTTTTAGTGTGCGTCTGTTTGTTCCCAAAACAAGTCGGTGGGCCGGTCTAAATGACACAGCTTTCACACTGGTTGGCGCCGACTTCGTTGTTGTCGTCGGTGAAGGTCCGAACGTAGTAGAGGGACTTGATGCCCTTGTGGTAGGCGTAGTTCCGCAGAATGCTTAGATCCCGCGTCGTCATCTTATCCGTCCGGCCATTCTTCCATTCGTACAGGCCAGTTGGCATCGTGGAACGCATGAACAGCGTCAGGCTCATCCCTTGATCCACGTGCTTCTGAGCGGCAGCGTAAACGTCAATGACCCGGCGCATGTCGGTGTCGTAGGCGGACTTGTAGTAAGGCATGGTGTCGTTGCTGAGGTAGGGCGCTGGGTAATAGATCTTCCCAATCGTCTTTTCCTGGCGTTCTTCGATTCGGTTGATGATGGGGTGCAGGCTCGCAGTCGTATCGTTGATGTAGGAAATGGACCCGTTAGGCGCAACGGCCATCCGGTTTTGATGGTACAGGCCATCCTGCATGACTGCGGTCTTTAAAGCTGCCCAGTCTTCGGGTGAAGGGAGCCACACGTCAGCGAATAACTCCTGAACCTTCGCGTTGGCTGGCCGCCAGTCGGTCGTGGTGTAGCGGTCAAAGTAACTGCCATCGGCGTAGGCACTCTTGTCAAAGTTGTGGAACGTTTCGTGGCGTTCCTTAGCAATTTGGTTGGAAGCCTTTAACGTCCAGTAGTTCAGCAGCATGAAGTAAACGCTGGTAAAGTCGATGCTGTCCTTGGAACCGTACATCATGTGGTTCTTGGCAAAGTAGCTGTGTAAGCCCATGGCGCCCAAACCAATCGTGTGGGCCAATTGATTGCCCTTTTGAATAGAAGGCACCACGTCAATGTCAGAGTGGTCGGTGACAAAGGTCAGAGCCCGGACCATCGTTTCGACGGAATGGCCAAAGTCGGGAGCCGCCATGAGGTTGACGATGTTGGTCGACCCCAGGTTGCAGGAGATGTCGGTGCCTAATTGGCTGTATTCCTGACGATTGTTGACGGTGGAAGGCGTTTGGACCTGCATGATTTCGGAGCATAAATTACTCATCACGATGCGCCCGTCGATGGGGTTTTCACGGTTAGCCGTATCAATGTTGACGATGTAGGGGTAACCGGATTCCTGCTGGAGCTTGCCAATATCCGTTTCCAAGTCGCGCGACTTTAGTTTCTTCTTATGAATGTCGGGGTTGGCGACCATGTTGTCGTATTCCTTGGTGATATCCACGTAGGAGAAGGGCTTGCCGTAGATCCGTTCAACGTCGTAAGGACTGAACAGGTACATATCCTCGTCGGCCGCGCAGAGTTCGTAGAATTTATCGGGCACGGTAATGCCCAAGGACAATGTCTTCAGCCGAATCTTTTCGTCGGCGTTTTCCTTCTTTGCGCTCAAGAAGGCCACGATATCTGGATGGAAGACGCTCAGGTAAACGACCCCGGCGCCTTGACGTTGGCCCAGTTGGTTGGAGTAGGAGAAGCTGTCTTCGAGTAACTTCATGACGGGCACGACCCCGGACGCAGCGCCCTCGATGTGCTTGATGGGGTCACCGGCACCCCGCAGGTTGGAGAGGCTAATGCCGACCCCACCACCGATACGAGAGAGTTGCAGGGCGGAGTTGATGGTCCGGCCAATCGTATTCATGTCATCTGTCGACTGAATCAGGAAGCAGGAGACCAGTTCGCCCCGGCGAGAACGACCGGCGTTTAGGAAGCTAGGCGTGGCTGGTTGGTAGCGTTGGTGAATGATTTCATCCGCTAGGTCATGCGCCAGTTGTTGGTCTCCGTCGGCGAAGTCCAAGGCGTTCATGGCCACCCGGTCGATGAAGTTTTCTAAGTAGTAGTCGTTGTCATCCGTCTTCAAGGCGTATTGGGCGTAGAACTTATAAGCGGCCATGAAGGATTTGAAATGGAAATTCTGGGCGCGCAGGTAGGCGTACAGGTCTTCAATAAAGCTCATGGGATAGGCGGCGATGACTTTCTCTTCCACGTAATTGTTGGCAATCAAAAAATCAAAGCGTTCCTGTAAGGAGGTAAATTTTTTGGTATTGGGAATCACGTTTTCCTTCAGAAAGGCTTGGAGGGCCTCTTGATCCTTGTTCAACGGAATTTGACCGTCAACGGGGATGTTGATTTCGTTATTTAAGTCGTAATACGTCACGTCGGTTAAGTCTTTTAAAGGCATACTGATCAACTCTTCCTTTTCTTAATTTGCGTAAAATTCAAACAAAAATGGCGGCACCGTGAACAAACACGACGTCGCCAAGACGGGTTTGTGCCGAACTAAAAAAGGCTTAGCCCGCGATTTGCGTTAATTGGTCCGGACGGAAGCCATAGAAGGCTGGGATGCCCGGTGCTTCAACAACGGGAACGGCTTGGAAACCCTTCTCCTTGAGGTACGTCACATATTCGGGATTTTGGTTAATATTCCGTTCTTCAAAATCCACGTTATGTTCGCTCAGAAAACGCTTTGTCATCTTGCACTGCATACAATTGTTCTTTGAATAGACTGTTACTTTCATGGTTGACACTTCCTCGTAAAATTCATTATCAATGTGTTCAGTGTACACCAGATATGGAAAATTACAATCAAAAAAGACACTATATTTGGTAGTTGAAACATACAATAACTACCAAATATAGTGTCTGAACGGATAAACTTTTTTTATTAGCCACCAACGACCAACTACGGTAAAATAGTCAGTAAAGGTGGCGGAGAAATTGACTAATCACTATTATACACAAAATCCAGACGTTTTACACGAGGAACATCATTGGCCGTTTACCCTCTTAGGCAACGAATTGTTGTTTACCACCGACAACGGTGTTTTTTCTAAAAACCGGGTGGACTACGGCTCGCGGGCACTGCTGAACGCGTTTAACGCCGACAAGACACCGGCTGGTCCTTGGTTGGATCTCGGCACGGGCTATGGCCCAATCGGCCTAGCACTGGCGAAGAAGTGGCCTGATCGTCAGGTCACTATGGTCGATGTGAATGAATTAGCCTTGGATTTGGCCCGGCAAAACGCGGTTGCCAACCAAATTGAAAACGTGGAAATCAAGACCTCAGACGTCTACACCCACGTCACGGAGCGTTACGCAGCTATCATTACGAATCCGCCCGTTCGTGCCGGTAAGCAGGTCGTGACGGCCATGCTGACCGGGGCCAAGGATCATTTGCTCCCGGGGGGAACGTTGACCGTGGTCTTACAGAAGAAGCAAGGCGCACCGTCGGCTGAGAAAACTATGATGGCAACGTTTGGTAACTGTACGAACATTAAGAAGGATAAAGGCTACTATATCTTGGAGAGCACACTGACAACCGATTAGCTGAAAGGAGGGGTCCCCGTGCGCGACCAGAGTTATACCGGATTACAGCGTCACTATATGGAAGAGGCCCTCTTTGAAGCGGATCAAGCCGCCATCATTGGCGAGGTGCCGATTGGTGCCGTCATTGTGCACGATGATCACATCGTGGGGCGGGGACACAACCTCCGCGAGCACGGCAACGATGCCACGATGCACGCCGAGGTGCGCGCTATTGAAGAGGCCTGTGGGACCTTGAAGAGTTGGCGGCTGGAAGACTGTCAGCTCTACGTGACGATTGAACCGTGCCTGATGTGTAGCGGCGCGATTATTAATTCACGAATTCCCGAAGTCTTTTATGGCGCGCGTGATCCCAAGGCGGGCGCGGTCGATAGTCTCTATGAAACGCTGACGGATACGCGGTTGAATCACACCGTGACGGTCCATGAAGGGCTATTAGCCAAGGATGCTGGCGAGCGGATGGTCAGCTTTTTCCAGGCGGCCCGCAAACGGCAGAAGGCGGCGAAGAAGGCGCGGCAAGCAGCCAAACGCGCAGAAGCTAACAAGACGCTAGACAGCAAGAATAAATCATGATACACTAGTATTTGCCGTAAAGGCCTTGGAGCAAGGGTGGGCTTACGAATCGTGTCAGGTCCGGAAGGAAGCAGCACTAAGTTCGTTTCGCTTTGTGCTTCAAGTTTATGTGATAATTCCAACTCCTAGTCCGTGGACTGGGAGTTTTTTTGTGTCTAAGATAAGATGTTCAAGTGTTTTTGTTAGGCTATTTTATATGGTCGAAACGTGGGACAAAAGGCAGCCGGTTCCGCTTAAAACTGATAACCAAACAATCCAAGATCGGGATTATTCGGTTATCAGCCTTAATGCTCGCCGGCTAACCGCCTCTTGCCCCACTCTGTTTTTTCGTGTCCAAATTTAGCCCATTAAGTTCCGGTAAATCTCCGACTTGAGTCGTGACAGGACCCGGTCAAAAAGGCTATAATGTTAATCAGTGAATTTAAGCAAAATGGGTAAAATTATGAAGAACGTTTGTGTTACACGTAAAGAAATATTTCGGCTAACCATTGGTGAAATAGGCAGGTCGATGAGGCCTGAGTAGTTGTAGAGCTGATGAAAATACCGCCGAAAAATAATCAGCGGGTTAAGTCAGCGTCCGCCGCAGGGCTGGTGAAAATGAGCTGACTAGGTCGGTGTGAGTGACCAGAGGCAGATCAAGGTGACCAGCTGTGTCGGTGGTCTTGGCCGGGGGTCTATCCCGGCCTAGAGCACGGGGCGGCCTTGGAAACTCGCGATTCTCAGCGCGGTTTCAAGCCGAGCTGGAAGACCGTTTCTCAGGCTGGAAGCGTTCCCCACAGCAGGGCACCTTGAATCTGCCGCCGGGAACGGCGCCCACAGCGTCACGGCCCATTTTCACCAGCCCGGAGGCAAAATCAACGACCATTTAACCAGATGAATATTTTCAAGAAAGGAACAGATTGCATGGCTTATCAAGCACTTTACCGGGTCTGGCGGCCCCAGCGATTCGAGGATATGATTGGGCAAGAAGTCATTACCCGCACCTTGAAAAACGCCATTACGACCAACCAAATCAGTCACGCGTACCTCTTTGCTGGTCCGCGGGGAACCGGGAAGACCTCGGCGGCTAAAATCTTTGCGAAGGCCATCAACTGTCACCATCAAACGGACGGCGAACCCTGCAATGAATGTGAGACCTGCAAGGCCATCACTGAGGGGACGCTCAACGATGTGATTGAAATCGATGCGGCTTCGAACAACGGGGTCGAAGAAATTCGGGATATCCGGGATAAGGTGAAGTACGCGCCGACCGTGGCCGATTACAAAGTCTACATTATTGATGAAGTTCATATGTTATCGACGGGGGCCTTCAACGCGCTGTTAAAGACGTTGGAAGAGCCACCGGCTAACGTGATCTTTATTTTGGCAACCACGGAACCCCACAAGATTCCAGCCACAATTATTTCGCGGACCCAACGGTTTGATTTCAAACGAATTGCGGCCAATGATAGTTACAACCGAATGACCTATATTTTGGACCAAAAGGGTGTCACCTACGACGAACAGGCCGTTAAGGTGATTGCCAAGGCGGCCGAAGGTGGTATGCGGGATGCCCTGAGCATTCTCGACCAGGCGTTGTCCTTTGGGGATAATGAAATCACCTTAGATAACGCGCTGTTGGTGACGGGGAGTGTGACCCATGAACTGTTGGCAACCTACGTGCAACAGGTTCTGGCCGGAGATACCAAGGCGGCCTTAGCCACGCTCCAATCCGTTTTGGAAGCGGGCAAGGATGCCGAGCGGTTCACCGAGGACGTCATCAGCTATGCGCGTGACCTGCTACTCTATCAACAGGCCCCGCAGCTGGTTGAAGAGGCCGAGATGGGCAGTGTGAGCGAGGACTTCCAGGCTTTGGCTAAGAAGACACCAGCGCAGACCATGTACGCCATGATCAATGAGTTAAACGCCATTCAACAACAGATGCGGTTCACCACCCATCCCGACGTTTACCTAGAAATCTTGACCATTAAATTGGCCGAAATTGGCCGGCAGGTGGGTGCAGCCCAGCCGACAGTACCCACGGCTGAAGCATCCGCCGCGCCACAGGCAGCAGCCAGTTCAACCGAACTGACATCCCTGCAACACGAGGTCGACCAACTACGCAACACGGTCAAGCAACTGGAACAAGCTCCGGTTGCGGCGAAACCCGCAGCGGCCAAGCCACGAACGACGAAGTCAGCGCCGGCTAAAGAAGTCAATCTCGCGAAGATCTATCCCGTTCTGGGGTCGGCTACGCGGGAGAAACTCAACCAACTCCAAGAAGTTTGGCCGGACCTGCTGGACACGTTGTCCATTACCCAGCGGGCCGTGATGAAGGTCTCACAACCGGTCGCGGCGGCGGATTCCGGAGTCATTGTGGCCTTTGATTACTCCTTCCTGTACCAGCGTGCGACGACCGATCATGAGTTGACCGACGCCCTGGAAAATGGGTTGGATCGCATGATTGGGACGGCGTTACCCGTCGTCTTCGTGCCTAAGGATGACTGGCCAACGATTCGGAAGAATTATTTGACAGCCCACCGTGAGGAGTTGCAAAATAACGCTGAGTCACCGGAACCGGCCAAGCCAGCACCTAATCCCGTCGTCACCAAGGCGGAAGAGCTGTTTGGTAAAGATGTTGTTGATGTTAAAAATGATTAAAACCTTGAAAGGATGATTAATGATGCGGAACATGGGAAATATGGGGAACATGATGAAACAAATGCGTCAAATGCAAAAGAAGATGGAAGAGGACCAAAACAACTTGAACGCCCAAAGCTTCACCGGCGTTTCACCAGATAGCATGGTCCAAGCCACCTTTACCGGCGAACGGAAGATGACCGACCTGACTATCAAGCCAGAAGCCATCGATCCCGATGATCCGGATATGTTGGCTGACTTAGTCTTGGCCGCCGTTAACGATGCCTTGGGCCAAGTTGATGCAGCAACGAAACAATCCCTGGGCAAATACACGCAAGGCATGAACATTCCCGGGATGTAATTTAGAAAGGACGTTGTGACCATGCAGTATCCAGAACCGATTGCCCAACTGATCGACAGCTACATGAAGCTGCCCGGCATTGGGCAAAAGTCAGCGACGCGGCTGGCCTTCTTCACGATTGATATGCAAGAAGACGACGTCACGGCGTTTTCCAAGGCTTTAATTTCAGCTAAGAAAAACCTGCACTTCTGTTCCATCTGTGGCAACATTACCGAGAGTGATCCGTGTGTCATCTGTACCGACAAGACGCGGGATCAATCGCACGTCTTAGTGGTCGAACAGGCCAAGGACATCATGGTGATGGAAAAAATGAAGGAATATCATGGCCTGTATCACGTTTTGCAAGGGGTCATGTCACCAATCGAAGGCAAGGGGCCGGAAGACCTGAACATCGCCAGCCTCATCAATCGGTTACAGCAGAATCCGTCAATTAAAGAAGTCATCATCGCGACCAACGCCACGCCAGAGGGTGAAGCCACGGCCATGTACCTGTCACGCTTGATCAAGCCAGCCGGTATCAAGGTTACGCGCTTAGCCCACGGTCTGTCCGTCGGGAGTGATATCGAATACGCGGATGAAATGACGCTGTTCAAGGCGGTTGAAGGCCGAACGGAAATGTAGAGGAGGGTTGCCACATGTTTGGACGAAAGAAACGGCAACTCCCGCGGTTGAAGGCTGCGTACGATGAACAACTTCTGTTGAGCATCGACGACGCCAAGGACCGCTGGGACCACGCCAAGCAAACGGAAGAGGCCATTGCGGACGCCGACAATCAAATGACGGCCAACACCGCACTGGCCCGGCAGACGTACCTCTTCTTGTACCGCGAAGCCCGTCGCCGCCACGTCAGAGGAAAGCACATCTCTGCCGCAGTGTTCCGCGATTAATTTAATCAGTAATTGAGAAAGGACGAAGGCTGTTGTGGCTTTCGTCTTTTTTACGTGCTCGTGTTGACGGGGCGTGTAGAATTGAGGGGAGCGAAGTTGAAAAAGTTTAAGCAACACGGTGATTGAAATATTTTTGAGCTCTTAGTTACCGCGTTTACAATAGAAAAAGAAAGTCAGCATGTCAGTTGGACAAGCATCGTGCGTGAACGTGAACGACGGGCTTGATGAAAAGGTCCACGCAATGTCAGTGACCAGAGGTGGGCCAAGGTGACCAGCTGTGTCGGTGGTCTTGACTGAGTGAACTTCTCAGTCTAGAGCACGGGACGACCTTGGAAACTCGCGAATCACAGCGAGGTTTCAAGGCGAGGCGGAAGACCGCTTCTCAGGCTGGAGCCGTTCCCCACAGCAGGGCGCCTTGAGCCCACCGCCGGGAACGGAGTTGCACGCAGACATTTTCACCAAGCCAAGTCGTGAACTTTTGGTAAGAAACAGGCGAAAGCTAGCGATGCAAATAGACATCAATTCTGAATTCAAGTACAATATAACTATCAAACAAAAATGGGGTCGAGTATGTTGTCAGGAACGTTTATTAGTTTTGAAGGACCCGACGGCGCCGGGAAAACTAGCGCGCTGCAGGCCATTACCGCACAAATTGCGCCTGTGTTGGGTGACCGACTCACGATTACGCGAGAACCCGGGGGCAACCCGATTTCTGAGAGTATTCGGGCCATCATTTTAGACCGCGCCAACACGGCAATGGATTACCGCACGGAAGCCTTACTGTACGCAGCGGCTCGGCGGCAACACTTAGCGGAGACCATTTTACCCGCATTAGCCGCCGACAAGTTGGTGCTGTGTGACCGTTACGTGGACAGCTCCGTTGCCTATCAAGGGGCCGGCCGCGAAATCGGGGAAGCCGCCGTTGCCCAAATGAATGAATTTGCCACGGACGGGTTGTTGCCCGCATTGACCGTGTACTTTGATGTGCCCGCTGAAGTTGGGTTACACCGAATTCAAGCGCACCGGGACCCCCAGAAGGTCGACCGGTTAGACGTTGAGCAGGCGGCCTTTCATGACCGGGTCCGGGCGGCCTATTTGCGCTTACAAGCGGCGCACCCGGACCGCATCAAGCTGATTGATGCCACGCAGGCCCCCGAAGTTGTGGTGGAACAGGCGTTGGCACTCATCAAGCACACGGCCCAAGCTTACTTTTAACACCGGCATTGAGGGAGGAAACCAGTTATGAAATTATTAATCGCCATTGTCCAAGATAAGGATGCAAACCGACTCAGTAATGAATTTATCGATCACGATATTCGCGCGACCCGGTTATCCACGACCGGCGGCTTCTTAAAGTCTGGGAACACGACGTTTATGATTGGGTTAGAAGACGAGCGCGTCGATGAGGTGCTGGACATGATCAAGGAAGCCAGCCACACGCGCCAGCAGTTCATGACGCCACCGGTTAACCTGGATGCCCAACTCGACAGTACTTCCGCCTACCCGGTCGAAGTTCAGGTCGGCGGGGCCACGGTATTCGTGATGCCTGTTGAGCAGTTCCACCGTTTTTAGGAGGAAAATATGACCGAAGAATCCGTGGTCGCCACGGCCCAACGGCTTCAGCCGCAACTCGTGACCCACTTTATGCAACTGATTCAAACCAATCATTTGGCGCACGCCTACCTCTTTAATGGGGCGGATGGGACCGGCCGGCAAGCGGTTGCCCGGACCGTGGCTATGCGGTTGTTTTGCCAAAATGTCACGGCTGAGGGCTTGCCCTGTGGCACGTGTGCCGAGTGCCGGCGCATCATGGTGGGCGACCATCCCGACGTGGTCAGCGTGGTCCCGGACGGTCAACGTATCAAGGTCGACCAAGTCCGCTACTTAAAGGCGGAATTCACCAAGAGTGCGGTGGAGGGCAATCAAAAGATCTTCATCGTCGACCAGGTCGACCGCATGACGACCGGCGCCGCCAATAGCCTGTTAAAGTTCATCGAAGAACCCGTGGGTAACACGGTGGCATTATTACTGACGGCCAATAAAAACCTGATTTTACCCACAATTTTGTCGCGGACGCAGGTCGTTGATTTTCTCCGGGTGTCACCGAGCGCCCTGACGGATGCCTTAGCCACGGCCGGCGTCGTTCCAAGTCAACGCTACTTGTTGACCACCTTAACGGAAAGCGTCAGTGCCGCCTTGGACTTGACGACGGATGACTGGTTAAAGGACGCGCAGACGGCGGTAGGCCAATGGTTAGCCGCCTGCTGTGCTAAGGACGAGCGGGCCTTTGTCCGCGTGCAAACGGACCTGGTGCCCCTCGGGAGCAATCGGGATCGCCAAGGCATCCTTTTGGACATGGTCGTTCAGGCCTGGCACGATGCCTTACGCCAACAGTCGGGGACGGTCGGCCCAGATGACCTGGCCTATCCGCAGGTGGCACAGGCGAGTCGTGAGGTAGGTCAACGCCTATCCATCGATCAGCTGGTGGCCATCATGACGCTGACGCTTGCCACGCGCGGGCAGTTGGCCGGGAACATGAATTTTCAAGCAATCTTAGAAGCCTTAACGTTACAGATTCTGGCGCAAATGCGCTAAGACTAGTCAGCATTGGAGGGGTGGCAGCTTTGGATAAAGAAGAAGTTTATGATCAGTTCAAGAGTCTTGAGGGTCAGTTGCAGCAGATGCTCGCCCAATTCTCTGACTTACAAACGCAGATGACGCAGGTGTTTGAGCAGAATGCCGAATTAGAAATTGAGAATCAGCACTTGCGGGACTTGGTGCGGGAGCTACAGAAGACATTGCCTGAGGATCCCGAAACACCCCAAGGGCTCTCCAAGTCGCGACAGATTCTGGAGAAACTTTACGAGGAAGGCTTTCACGTTTGCCGGGAATTCTACGGAACCCGGCGCAAGCAGGATGAGGAATGTGCCTTTTGCCTGGAAGTTATTTACCGCGATCAGTAGGAGGCCACATGATGGAACGAACACGGAGTTTTAAGGACGATGCTCAGGGACATTTATACCTGGTGCCAACGCCCATTGGGAACCTGGACGACATGACCTTTCGGGCGGTTAAGACCCTAAAGGCCGCTGATTTAATTGCCGCTGAGGATACCCGCAACACGCAGAAATTATTAAATCATTTTGAAATTACCACGAAACAAATCAGCTTTCACGAACACAATACGCAGGAACGCATTCCCCAGTTGGTAGCCAAACTCCAACAGGGACAAGACATTGCGCAGGTCAGTGACGCGGGGATGCCGTCCATTTCGGATCCCGGTCATGAGCTAGTCAATGCCTGTATCGCGGCACAGATTCCCGTGGTGCCACTCCCTGGGGCCAATGCGGGGTTAACTGCGTTGATTGCCTCTGGCTTACTGCCACAACCGTTTTATTTTTACGGGTTCTTAGACCGGAAACCCAAGGATCAACGGTCTGAAATCGAGGGCTTGGCGCAACGCCCAGAAACCTTGATTTTCTACGAAGCTCCCCACCGGCTGAAAAAGACCCTGCAAAACCTGGCAACGGGTTTTGGGGATGATCGGCCCGCCGTGCTGTGTCGAGAACTCACCAAGCGCTACGAGGAATTTCTCCGCGGCTCTTTAGCCGAACTGGCTGAATGGGCCGCCACGGATACGGTCCGGGGCGAATTCGTGGTGTTGGTTGGCGGGAATCCCGCACCCACCACGACGGCAACGACGGCGGTCGATTTGAGTGAACCCGTCGAAGTTCAGGTCGACCGGTTGATTGCGGCGGGGGAGAAGCCCAACGCTGCCATCAAAGAGGTCGCTAACCTGCGTGGCGTGAAGAAACAAGCAATCTATAACACGTATCATCATTTAGACAAGGAGTGACCTAGGTGGCCGCAAATGAATTTACCGAACCTCATCGTGTCGTTTACTACGAAGCAGACGATACCGGCCATTTAACCCTGGCCATGTTGATCGACCTCTTCGTGCTGGTCTCTGAGGATCAGAACGCTGCACTGGGGTTGACCACAGAATTTGTGCAATCCCATGGGGTGGGCTGGGTCGTGACCCAGTACCACATTCAGGTGACCCAGTTGCCAGCAATTGGCGCCCAAGTAACGCTGAAGACCCGGGCAACGTCGTTTAACAAGTACTTTGCCTACCGCGAATACTGGTTGCTCGACGCCGACGGCAATCAGTTGGCCTACGCCGAAGGAATCTGGGTGACTATGAGTTACGCGACCCGCAAGATTGCGGCGATTCCGGCTGAAATCATGGCGCCTTATGAGAGTGAGCCGAGCGTGCGGTTACCCCGGTTACCTCGACCAGACCGATTGTCTGAGAAAACCACGTTGACGGATAAGCCCTACACGGTCCGTTACTTTGATATCGATGAAAATGGACACGTCAACAACGCCCACTACTTCGAGTGGATGCTGGATGCCCTACCGGCGGACTTTTTACGCCAGCATCAGCCGAAAGATATCCGGATCCGCTATGAAAATGAGGTCACGTACGGCCGGCAAGTCACTAGCGATTATGCGCAGCCGGATGACGCGTTGGTGAGTCAACATGCCATCTACAGTGGCGACGTGTTAGCTGCCAAAGCAACGATTCAGTGGCAAGCACGGTAGTCTTTTTAAGAAAATTCAAGCAGAGAAGATGTCGCGCCCGTCCGTTTGTGGTAGTATAATAAACTGATAAAGACAGTAAACGGGCGCAACAACCGAGACAGATGGTTAGCGGTGGGCGAGTTCGGCCACCGCTTTTCACTTCCCGGCAACTCACCGGCTTGGTGAAGTCCAGTAAAGGGGAACGCAAGTAATTATGAAGATTTTAGCAATTGATACATCGAATCGACCTTTGAGCGTCGCCGTGTTAGATGACAGCACGGTGTTAGCTGCCATCACGGTCACCGTTCATCAAAAACACGCGGAGTACCTTTTACCAGAAATTGAACGACTTCTGGGGATGGCGAATCTCAAGCCGACGGACCTTGACCGGGTCGTTGTCGCCGCGGGACCGGGTTCCTACACGGGGATTCGGATTGCCGTGACGACCGCCAAGACGCTCGCGTCGACGCTAGACATTGAGCTGGTGGCCGTTTCCAGTCTGGCAACGCTCGCAGCCAACGTGCCGGTGGAAGGTGCCCTGGTAGCGCCTTTGTTTGACGCCCGGAATCAAAACGTCTTTGCTGGGTTGTACCGGATTAAAGATGGCGTGCCAACGGCCGTGATTGCGGACGCCCACACGAACATCACGAGTTTCTTAGAGGCTGTGACGGAGTACGCTGAACCCGTTTGGTTCCTGGGGGATGCCAGCCACTTTGCTGACCTAATTAACACGACCGTGTCAGCTGCGACCCCTAAGATCAGCCCTTGGTTGAACCTTCCCCAAGTTGCCACCATTGGTTTACTGGGGCAAGAGATGGCGCCCGTCAAGGATGTCGACCGATTTGTGCCGAACTATTTACGTTTGACGCAGGCTGAAGCGGAATGGCAAGCGAAGAACCCGAATAATAAAAAGGATAACGACTCATATGTTGAAAAAATTTAAAGTCTGGTATAAAAATATTTTTGGCAGCCGGCGCGAACAGGTGCGTGAGGAGGCTATGGACGTCAAGAACCACCGGGTAGACATCCGGGAGGTCACTTATTTTGTGGCGAAAGCGCTCTTCACGGATATCCCCGAAATGATCGAGATTGAACGGGCGGTTTACGCTGGCAAGGCCCCGTGGGACTCCACGGCCTTCGCCAACGAACTGCGCCGGGAGAAGGATCGGCTTTACCTGGTTATTCGTAAGGAAGATAAGTTGCTGGCTTTCATTGGCTGTACCTTTGACGAACGGAACCAAGACGCCCATATCACCAATATTGCCGTACTGCCGGACTACCAGAACCGGGGACTTGGGCGGTTTTTATTGGCCATCATGATCAAAAAGGCACGTAAGCTGAACTATAAGTCTGTCAGCTTAGAGGTCCGCGTCTCCAATACCAATGCCCAACGCCTCTACCGGGACTTGGACTTTGAGCAGACCGGCATCAAGCGGGGCTACTATTTAGGCGACCACGAAGACGCAGCGGATATGAAACTGTACTTAAACGATGACACCGTTGCGGACGCAGACGAGTAGGCGTTTGGCCACTCGTCTTTTTAATTGAATGCGTAAATAAAATGATAACGGAAAAGGGAGTGGGTCCAACGGATAAGCGAAATTTAATTTTAGCGTTCGAATCAAGTTGTGACGAAACGAGTGTGGCGGTCATTGAAGATGGCCACAAGATTCTGTCAAACATTGTGGCAACGCAGATCAAGAGTCACCAGCGCTTTGGTGGCGTGGTGCCCGAGGTGGCGAGTCGGCACCACATTGAAGAGGTCACGCTGTGCATCAAGGACGCGCTGACTGAGGCCGAAGTCGGGTATGACGACTTGGATGCCGTGGCTGTGACGTATGGTCCCGGTCTGGTCGGTGCCCTGTTGATTGGGGTCACGGCGGCCAAGACGGTGGCCTTTGCCCACAACTTACCGCTGATTCCCGTCAACCACATGGCCGGTCACATTTATGCGGCCCGTTACGTGGAACCGATTGAATTCCCTGCGATGGCTTTACTGGTTTCCGGTGGTCATACGGAACTGGTCTACATGCCAGCTGAAAATGAATTTGAAATCATCGGTGAAACGCGCGATGACGCGGCCGGTGAAGCCTACGACAAGGTCGGCCGGGTGATGGGCGTCAACTATCCTGCCGGGAAGACCGTGGACGAGTGGGCGCACCAGGGCCACGACACGTTTAACTTCCCCCGTGCCATGGAGAAGGACGACAACTTTGACTTTAGCTTTAGTGGGTTGAAGAGTGCCTTCATCAACACGACCCACCACGCCGACCAGATTGGCGAAACGCTTAGCAAGCAAGACTTAGCGGCTAGTTTCCAGCAGGCCGTTGTCGATGTCTTGGCTGAAAAGACGCAGCGCGCCTTGGCCGATTACCCCGTTCACCAGCTGATCTTGGCCGGTGGGGTGGCGGCTAATCATGGTCTGCGAGACCGTTTAGCCAGTGACTTGGCCAGCAACCCAACGACGCACTTGGTCAAAGCCCCGCTGAAATTGTGTGGGGACAATGCGGCCATGATCGGCGCCTTTGCGAACGTGGCTTACCGTCACGGTGTCTTCGCTGATGCCACGTTGAATGCCGACCCCAGTTTGGAATTCGACTGGGCGGCTGATTCAGCCAAGTAGGTCAGCCGCGAAGGGAGCATGCCCATGACGCCAGCAGAACTTTTGGCTTACCGGTTATTTCAGCAGGGGGTGTTAACGGCTGATGCACCAATATTGCAGCCGGTTACGCAGGTGATGGGGATTCAAGCCCAGAATCAGCGGGTCGCCGAACTGACCATCGCGCTACAAACGCAGGCCAGCATGGCCGAGTTGACGGCGCTGTATCAGACGCGGCAACTGGTTCGCTCCTGGGGACAACGGTGGACGCTACACCTCTATACCACGGCGGACTGGCAGTTGATGATCAACGCCCGGCAAACGGAGCGGCTCCCCAAAGCTTATTTTGAGGGACAGTCCGAGCAGGTCCATGCCGTAGCCGATGAGATTGCGGCGGTCCTGCAGCATCAGGAGCTGTCCAAGGCGGATTACCTGACCTGTGTGGCCGAGCGGGTTCCTGACCTGAAGCGCTCACGGAACTTTGACTATGCGGTACTCCAGGTGCTGGAAGCGCAAGGTCGAGCCGTGATGCCGGGTCAGCCGGGGCAGAGTCAGTTTCACCTGTTTCGACCGGACTTTACCCGGGTTGACCAGCAAGTGGCGACACAGGAACTGATTCGTCGCTACCTGATGGGATTCGGTCCCGCCACGTTGACGGACTTTGTCAAATGGTCGGGCGTTAAGATTGGCAAGGCCCGGCCGGCGTGGCGCGTGGTTGAACCCGAGTTGACGCCCGTGACGGTTGCGGGTAAAACGCTGTGGCTGATGCAGGCAGTGTCGGCCCAGCGGTTACGAGAAATAACGGCAGAGGTGGCCGACCGCACGCTGATTGCGCCGCGGTTCAGTTCACTCATGACCGGCTACCAGCAAAAGGCCTGGTTGGTCGACTCCAAACTACAGTCAAAAATGTGGACCGTGAATGGGATCCTGATGGCCCCAATTATTGCCAACGGCCAGTTGGTCGGCCACTGGAATTATCAGATTTCGGGGAAACGGATGCGGTTTACGGTAACGCGTTGGGGTGACTTTGATCAGCCAGTTGTGGAGAGATTCTTCCGGCGTATCGCCGAGTTCTGCCAGTTAACGTATGACGGCATTTCGGTTACTGATTAGGCGCAATGGTTTTGGTGGTGTCTTTGGACTGGTGAAGATGGGCCAGAGCATGATCCTGGCCGTTCCCGGCGGCGGACTCAAGGTGCCCTGCTATGGGGTCGGTTCCAGCCTGAGGGGCGGTCTGGGACCTCGACTTTGAGCCGAGAGGCGGTCTCAAAGGTCGTCCCGCGGACTAGGCTGGACAAGAACTCCAGCCAAGACCGCCGACACAGCTAGGCACCTTGGTCCGCCTCTGGTCACTGACATTATCATGTCGGCTAATTTTCACTATCCGGTGTCTGACATGGTTTAATCCTAATCGTTTTGGCGGCTTGAGGTTACATTAGCGTGGGGTGCACATATTTAAATAGAATAAATGACGCGGTCGTTTCCATTTTTATTGGGAACGACTTTTTAATAAGGATGTTTTACGGCGAATCGTCCTCGTTTGAAGTGGCGGAAATTCCGTATTGATGGGCTAAGCCGAAGTGAGCCGCAGGGTGGGGGAAAATAAGCCTAGCCGTGGGAGTTTCCTTAGCGGCTTGGCCGCTTAGGAAACTGATATCTTTGAGACGCGTTTCTCAGCGGCTCAAAGTAAGTCTGGAGAACGGTTTTTGGCTCCAGGCGTTCGCCCACCGCGGACCGGTCTTATTTTCCCCACCCGGAGGCACGATAAAAGCGTTTACATATAAACGGCAATCTGCAGTATACTAAAAAGCAAAGGAGTGATGTGTCATGGGTAAGCTAGAGAACAAGGTAGCCGTTGTTACGGGTGGCTCGTCCGGAATCGGACTGGCAACGATTCAAAAGTTTACGGCGGAGGGTGCGACGGCGGTGTCCGCTGACGTGACGGCTCCTGCCGACGCCGAAATTGCGTTTATCAAGACGGACGTCACGGATGAGCAGTCTCTGCAAGCCATGGTCAATCAGGTGGTCAGCCAGTACGGTCATTTGGACATTCTGGTGGCCAATGCTGGGGTTGCCGAGCAGAAGGCCGGTGTGGCCGACATTGACATGGCCAACTGGAATAAGGTCATCGCAATTGATTTGACCGGTGTCGTGTTGACCAATAAGGTCGCCGTTGCCCAGATGGTGAAGCAGGGGAGCGGGAGCGTCGTTAACATGAGCTCGATTCTCGGGGTCGTGGGCGCTGCCAAATCTCAAGCCTACTCCGCGGCCAAGGCTGGTGTGGCCAACTATACCAAGTCCCAGGCGGTCACCTATGCGCAACAGGGCATTCGGTTCAACTCGGTGGCACCAGGCTACGTGGCAACACCCCTTCTGAAGACGTTGCCGCCAGAGGTGACTGGCCCGATGGTGGGCAAGATGCCAATCGGCCGGCTAGCCGAACCGGCGGAAATTGCCAATGTCATTGCCTTTATCGCCAGTGATGAGGCTTCATTTGTGACCGGCGCCACGATTAACGTTGACGGCGGATACACCGCCTTATAAAAGGGTAAATTAAAACCGCTTCACCTGTGTCCCTTAGGGGATAACAGGTGAAACGGCTTTTTAATTAATCATCAAAATCTTCTAAGGCTAAACTTTTTTCCGTCCATTCCTCTTCGGTGGCGTCGAGGTCAGTGGTGACCGCAGTCAATTGGGCCTGCAGGTCAGCCAGTTTCTCGGCGTCATTGAAGTTGTCCGGCGAACTCATGTCGGTTTCGATAACCGTTTTCTGTTGTTCAAGGTCACCGAGTTTGGCTTCTAGCGCGTCGACCTGGCGGCTCAATTTCCGCTTGGCCTTCTGTTGTTCCTTTTGCTGCTGGTAGTCGACCTGCGTTTGCTTCGGTGCGGTCACGGTTGGGTGGGCTTCCTCAGCTTCGGCAGCTTCCTTGGCGGCGTAGGCATCCTGTTCCGCCTTTTTCTCCATGTAGTAATCATAGTTACCCAGGTAGCGGGTCGTGCCGGTTGGGGCCAATTCGACGACCTGTGTGGCCACTTGGTTGATGAAATACCGGTCATGGGAAACGAAGAGGATGGTGCCGTCGAATTCATTCAGGGCATTTTCCAAGACCTCGCGGCTGTCGATGTCCAAATGGTTCGTCGGTTCGTCTAGCATCAGGAAGTTATCGTGCCGTAACGCCAGCTTGGTCAGCAGGAGCCGCGCCCGCTCACCCCCGCTGAGACTGTGAACGCTCTTGTCGACGTTGCTGCCGGTAAATAGAAAACTTCCGAGGATGGAGCGAATATCGCCTTCGGGGGTTGTGGGATGGTCGTCCCACAGTTCATGCAAGACGGTTTTCTTCTCGTGCAACGTGGCTTGGTCTTGGTCGTAGTACCCGGTATCCACGCCGGTGCCAAAGATGATTTGACCCTGAATGGCGGGAATGCGACCCAGAATCGTTTTCAACAAGGTGGATTTTCCGATACCATTGGGGCCGACGATGGCGACGGCTTGGTGTTTCTTGATATCGAGGGTGACCGGGGCGCAGAGAATCTGTTGGTCGTAGCCAACGGCGCCATT
This sequence comes from Levilactobacillus mulengensis, assembly GCF_003946045.1. GTDB lineage: Bacteria > Bacillota > Bacilli > Lactobacillales > Lactobacillaceae > Levilactobacillus > Levilactobacillus mulengensis. The sequence goes on from NZ_RHNW01000011.1 coordinate 98,010, forward strand.
GACCACGTCTAACACGACGTTCCCACTTTGGCGGTGTGGGGTGAAGGAGAAGCGCGCGACCTTTTCATCGCCCTCGGGCTTCTCCATGCGGTCCATCTTGTCCAGCTGTTTTCGCCGAGCCTGTGCCCGTTTCGTCGTCGAGGCCCGGACGATGTTCTTGTTCACAAAGTCCTCGAGCTTGCCGATCTCAGACTGCTGCTTGTCGTATTCCTTCCATTCACGCCGCAACCGTTCGGCTTTAGCGGAAATGTAGTGGGAATAGTTGCCCGGATAGTGGACCAGGCCGCCGTGTGCCATGTCATAGACGTCGTTGACCACGTGATCCAGGAAGTACCGGTCATGGGAAACGACGAGAATGGCGCCCGAATAGCCCTGGAGGTAGCCTTCGAGCCAAGTTAACGTTTCAACGTCCAAATGGTTCGTGGGTTCGTCCAAAATCAGTAAGTCCGGCCGTTCCAGCAGCAGTTTAGCCAGGGCCAATTGGGTTCGTTGGCCACCCGAGAGTTCATTGATGGGTTTATCGTAGTATTCCTCGCCAAATTCAAACCCGTGCAGCACGCCGCGAATCTCGGCCTGATAGCCGTAGCCGTTGTGGTCGCTAAAATCTTGTTGGAGCTGATCGTAGGTCGCACTGATTTGGGCAAACTGTTCCTCGTCGGCAATGATGGCGGGGTCACTCATTTGCGTTTCAAGTTCGTGAATCCGCTTTTCTGTCGCTCGAACCTCGGCGAAGACGTCCAGCATTTCGTTCCAGACCGTTTTAGATGAGGCTAAGCCAGCGTTTTGCGCCTGGTAGCCCAGGGTAAGTCCCCGTTTAGTGGTAATTTGACCGACATCCGGGGTGGTTTCGCCGGCAATCATTTTGAGCAGGGTGGATTTCCCAGCACCGTTGCGGCCAACTAGGGCGACGCGACCGTGTTCGGGGACATCCAGACTGACATTTTCAAACAGGACGGTGGCGCCGAATCGGCGGGTAACCTGTTGCACTTGTAAAAGTATCACGGTGAACCGACCTCCTTATATTTTTTAGTTTAATTCATGTTGGTAGTTAATTAATTGTTCATTGGTCAACTGAAGCGAAAGCCACGGAAAGCAAGTGTGACTGTGGCTCCCAGCTATTTTCGCCAGGACGGAACTGACCAACGCAGATACGTCTATTTTAGCATATTCTGGGATTAGACCGAAATTAGTAAAGAATTGTGAAAAATATTTGCAAATTCTTTCACAAGGCCGGTGGTTATGCTATAATTTGTAAGAAAGTCAATTTCACAATCAGGATGTCATTTAGAGAAAGATGTTATCACCGACTGGTGGTAACTCGTAATATTGATTAGGAGGTCTCGTTTTTTGACTGAACAAAAGATTCCCCGCGCTACAGCAAAGCGGTTACCCATTTACTATCGTTACTTAAACATTTTGTTGGATGCAGACAAAACGCGTGTTTCTTCGACAGAATTGTCAGAAGCCGTTAAGGTTGACTCTGCCACCATTCGTCGTGATTTCTCGTACTTCGGTGCTCTCGGTAAACGGGGATACGGTTACGATGTTGAGAGCTTAATTAAGTTCTTTAAGAAAATTTTGAACCAGGACCGGTTGACGAACGTTGCCTTGATTGGGGTCGGGAACTTGGGCCATGCGCTCTTGAACTTCAACTTCCATCAGGACGGCAACGTGCGGATTAGTGCTGCCTTTGACGTGAACGCAGATATTGCCAACACGATTCAAAGCGGTGTGCCGATCTACCCCATGTCAGAGTTGCGGACGCAGCTGGAAGAACAACAGATTCAAGTGGCTATTTTAACGGTCCCAGCCGATGTGGCCCAATCCGTGACGGACGATGCCGTTGCCGGCGGGGTGAAGGGGATTTTGAACTTCACACCACTGCGGGTCACGGTGCCTAAGGATGTCCGCGTGCAAAACGTTGATTTGACCAACGAATTGCAAACGCTGATCTACTTCTTGGAACACTACAACAAAGAATAATTAAGGAGTCGTAATCTAGTCTTAGGTTACGACTTTTTTGTTGCCGTTTGTGAAAGTCGCCGGCTAATTTTGCCGATTTTTTTGAAAAAGGCCTTCACATTTGAGACTTTGTGATTGTGTACTTAAAAACAACCACGTTAATTGTGTTGACGGTCAGTTGATTGGGGGCATAGTCACTCAGGGGGTAACTGGACCATCCCCGTCGGCTAGTGTTGAAATTGGTCTATTTAGGTAGTCGTAATGCCCAGCCAGCAGCCTTGCCAGCAAAGATGGCGGTAGACATTATCAAATTAGTAGCAATTTGCCAGGGGGTTAGTATGATAGGGACCAATGGGGATGACCAGTAAGGATGAGACTGGTTTAACATCAAGGCAGGTTATGGGCACAAAATAAGTGTGTTTGGCCTCCAGCTGGGCCCTAACGCCTACGACCATCGTGCTACTCACCTGGAGGCGCTGCCAATGAGATGCCACCAGTCTTTGAGTATGAATAAATTCATACAATGTGCGGTCATCCTTAGGCCCACAAGGCATCGGTGGACTGACCAATTAGCACTCGAGAAATTGTTTGCCAAATTCCTTGATTTTTACGAGGAAAAACCATATATTAGATATTGTGATTAGCACTTATGTTAGTCAAGTGCTAACAGTGCTAAAAAGTAAGTTTATTGGAGGGATTCAAGTGTTAAAACCATTAGGAGACCGCGTCATTTTGGATCAACCACAAGAAGAAGAAACTACGGTTGGTGGCATTGTTTTAGCAAGTAATGCTCAGGAAAAGCCTTCAACGGCCAACGTCGTTGCTGTCAGCGATGGCCGTGTGTTAGACAATGGCGATAAGGTAGCCCCAGCTGTTAAGGTTGGCGACAAGGTATTGTTCGATAAGTATGCCGGTACGGAAGTTAAGTACGAAGACAAGACTTACCTTGTTTTACACGAAAAGGATTTAGTCGCTGTCGTCGACTAATTGCTTTCCCACTAATACGTGCAACTATTTAAAAAATTTAGTATGAGGTGAATGTAAAAAATGGCTAAAGAATTAAAGTTCTCTGAAGATGCACGCAGCAAGATGCTTGCTGGTGTTGATAAGTTAGCTGACACAGTCAAGACCACCTTAGGGCCTAAGGGTCGTAACGTGGTTTTGGAACAAAGCTACGGCAACCCAACCATCACAAACGATGGTGTCACGATTGCTAAGGCAATTGAATTAGACGATCACTTTGAAAACATGGGTGCAAAGTTAGTTTCCGAAGTTGCTTCCAAGACCAACGATATCGCTGGTGATGGGACCACGACGGCCACTGTCTTAACGCAAGCCATCGTTAACGAAGGCATGAAGAACGTCACTGCCGGTGCCAACCCAGTTGGTATCCGTCGCGGGATCGAAAAGGCCACTGACGCCGCTGTGGACGCTTTACACAAGATGTCTATCGACGTGAAGACCAAGGACGATATCGCCCAAATCGCTTCTATTTCATCTGCCAGCAAGGAAACCGGTAAGCTGATCGCTGACGCCATGGAAAAGGTTGGTAACGACGGGGTCATCACTATTGAAGAATCCCGTGGGGTTGATACCAGCTTAGACGTTGTTGAAGGGATGCAATTCGATCGTGGGTACATGTCACAATACATGGTTACCGATAACGATAAGATGGAAGCAAACCTCGACAACCCTTACATCTTGATTACTGACAAGAAGATTGCCAACATTCAAGACATCTTGCCATTGTTACAATCCGTCGTTGAACAAAGCCGTTCACTCTTGATCATCGCTGATGACATCACTGGTGAAGCTTTACCAACCTTGGTATTGAACAAGATGCGTGGGACCTTCAACGTGGTTGCTGTTAAGGCACCTGGCTTTGGTGACCGTCGTAAGGCCCAATTAGCTGATATCGCTACCTTAACTGGTGGGACTGTGATTACCGATGACTTAGGCCTGAACTTGAAGGACACGACCATCGATCAATTGGGCCAAGCCCAAAAGGTCAACGTGACGAAGGATGACACCACCATCGTTGAAGGTGCTGGTGCTAAGGACCAAATCGCTGCTCGGGTTGCTGAAATCAAGGGTCAGATTGACGATACGACTTCTGACTTTGACCGCGACAAGCTGAAGGAACGTTTGGCTAAGTTATCTGGTGGGGTTGCCGTCGTTCGTGTCGGTGCCGCTACGGAAACTGAACTGAAGGAACGTAAGTACCGGATCGAAGATGCTTTGAACGCTACCCGTGCGGCCGTTGAAGAAGGCTTCGTTGCTGGTGGTGGGACTGCTTTGATCAACGTCATTAAGGACGTTGCCAAGGTTGAAGCCGAAGGCGACGAACAGACCGGTGTGAACATCGTGCTGCGTGCCTTGGAAGAACCTGTTCGTCAAATCGCTCAAAACGCTGGGGTCGAAGGCTCTGTCGTTGTTGAACATTTGAAGGGCGAAAAGCCTGGGATTGGTTACAATGCTGCTGACAACACCTACGAAGACATGGTTAAGGCCGGTATCACTGACCCTACCAAGGTTACCCGTTCTGCTCTGCAAAACGCTGCCTCTGTCTCAGCTCTGTTGTTAACGACTGAAGCCGTTGTTGCTGAAAAGCCAGAAGACAATCCAGCCCCAGCAGCCCCAGCTGCTAACCCAGGAATGGGCGGCATGATGTAAGCGACTGCTTCATTAAAATGATTATCACAAAAACGAGAAGATTGCGATCTTCTCGTTTTTTTCTGCGCAAATGCCGGTTTGTTAGGGTGATTCGACCCAAATTTCAGGGGAAAAAGAGTCGGTATATCAGGGATTAGGGGGTAGCAATAAAACAAAGCAAAAAGAAAGTCTTTATTTCTCTCGGCCTTTGCCGGATAATGGATAAGTTCGTTGAGAAATTCTGGTGTTGCTAACTGCTAGAATTGTGGTAATGTGGAGCTAGTTGTAGTAGACTTACCACACATTCGGATTCAAGCTGAAAAGCACTTATTAACGGGCATAGACCCGTTTTCATTATTTATGGAGATAAGGAGTAAATAGTCATGTGGCGTTATTTAAAGCGGGTTTTAATTGGTAAACCCCTCAAGACCATGGACGAAGGCGGTCAGGCGTTAACCAAGTTCAAAGCGTTAGCCTTACTCTCGTCTGATGCGTTATCTTCCGTGGCTTATGGTACTGAGCAAATTACGACAGTTCTGATTACCTTATCAGCAGCCGCTTTGATGTATCAGTTGTGGGTTGCCGCACTGGTCTTAGTTCTGTTATTTGCGATCACGCTTTCTTACCAGCAGATCATTCACGCGTATCCTTCCGGGGGTGGCGCGTACGTGGTTGCCAGCACCAACTGGGGCCAATCGGCCGGGTTAGTGGCTGGGGGTTCCTTGCTGGTTGATTATATGCTGACCGTGGCGGTTTCAACGACTTCTGGGACCGAGGCGATTACCTCGGCGATTCCAGCGCTGTATCCGTATTCCGTATTGGTATCAGTCTTAATCGTTATTGGGATTATGCTTTTGAACTTACGGGGCATGAAGGAGTCGGCGGCCTTTCTGACGATTCCGGTCTACCTGTTCATTGGGATGATTCTCGTGATGATTGGTGTCGGCTTCTATAACATCATGAGTGGAAATATCACGTATCACGCCGCAGCAACCCCATTGGGCGATCCCGTAAAGGGCATGACGCTGTTGCTGTTCCTGCGGGCGTTCTCATCCGGGTCATCTTCATTGACCGGGGTCGAGGCCATTAGTAACGCGGTACCAAACTTTAAGGAACCGAAACGGCATAATGCAGCGGCAACGCTGGCTATTATGGCGGGTATCCTGGCCCTCTTCTTCGCTGGAATCACGTTCCTGAGTTACTACATGGGCATTCGGCCACAGAGCAGCCAGACCGTGTTGTCTCAAATTGGGACGGCGGTCTTCGGCCATGGGGTGCTGTATTACATTTTCCAACTGTCAACGGCCATGATTTTAGCCGTGGCAGCGAACACTGGGTTCTCGGCCTTTCCAATCTTGGCGTACAACTTGGCCAAGGATAAATTCCTGCCACACGCGTACCTCGACCGGGGGGACCGGTTAGGGTATTCCAACGGGATCATCTCGTTAGCCGTTGGGGCCATTGTCCTGATTCTGATTTTCCATGGTCAAACGACGCTGCTGATTCCCCTCTATGCAATTGGGGTTTTCGTGCCATTTGTCCTGTCACAGTCTGGGATGATCATTCACTGGTTCAGAACACGCGAAGGCTGGTGGGTTGGTAAGGCGCTGATTAACTTGTTAGGAGCCTTAATCTCACTGGGATTGGTCACCGTCTTACTGTTGCTGCGTTTTGGCAATGTTTGGCCATACCTGATTATTATGCCATTGATTCTGTTACTGTTTTATCGGATTAATGGTCATTACCATAACGTCGCGAAACAGTTGCGAGTGGCGGAAAAGGAACGGGCTGATATCCACGAGTATGACGGGGCAACCGTTATCGTGCTGGTCAGCAACATTACCCGGGTGACGTCCGGTGCCATCAATTACGCACGGTCCATTGGGGACTACGTGATTGCGATGCACGTGTCCTTCGATGAAAATCCGGAGAAGGAACACAAGACGGCTCAGGAGTTCAAAGAGGAGTTCCCAGATATCCGGTTCGTGGATATTCACTCGTCTTACCGCTCCATTGCCACGCCAACGTTGCGGTTCTGTGATGTGATTGCCAAACGGGCGGCTGAACGGAACTTTACGACCACGGTCCTGGTACCGCAGTTCGTTCCGCGGCACCCTTGGCAAAATGTCCTGCATAACCAAACGGCGTTACGCTTACGGACCATCCTGAATTCACGGGAAAACATCATCGTTTCAACTTATAACTATCACTTAAAAGAGTAGTTTCACCAGAAAAGGCGTTCCTCAAACAACCGTTTACGCGGGTGTCGGGGGAGCGCCTTTTGTGTATCCAGAACTTGCCGTCTAGCAAACAGCACAAATCAGCTCTAAAGTTCTGTCCAATTTTTAAAGGTTCACTTCAAAATTGAAAGACGGTGTATTTACATGACTAAACGGGTAGCATGCTGTTAGAGGCGCTCATATGCGTGATTATAGAATTTATCGTGGATTGATAACATTCAAGGTGTACCCAACAGCTTGAATGTTTGTTCTTAAAGGCTGTTTGTGTCAGATAAGCAAAAGTGATGACTTTTTGATGGGAATGATTCCGTGTTTCGCAAAGTGATATTTTGGGTTTTAGCATGGAGTGGGGTGCCCTTGGTCCTGTATGATCTGACAGGCATGGCAATTACCATGCTGTTACTGATGCTCAATGGGAGTGCGTGGCTCGTCCTATACTTTTGGCTACTGGGCCTAACCTCCATTGGTTTCGTGTCCTATATCTTCTATTAGAAACCAAGCAGAAAACCTGCGATTTTAATCGCGGGATGAATGCCAGAACTTAATAATTCTTCTCGAAACGTATGTTCCCCCAGAGAGTTAAACATGGTATACTTAATCCAATCTACAAGGGAGGTATCCGTTGGTTAAATTAGGGCGAACAATTAAGCTGAGACTCTATCCAGACACGAATCAAGCAGAACAATTTCTAGCAATTAGTCAAGAGTATCAACGATTAGCTAATATTGTCAGTCAATGGATCTTTGACCATGAGTTTCAGTTAAGCTGGCTAAAAATCAATCACCACCTGTACAAAATATTCAGACAAGAATCACCGCTCAACAGTCAGATGGTCCAATCTGTTTTTCGGACAGTAGTGGCTCGCTATAAAACTGTTCAGGAACAAATGAAACAACACCCTTACCGCTACAAGAACGAAGAAAAGAAGTGGGTTCAAGTTCCTAGAGACCTGAACTGGTTAGTGCAACCCATCCAGTTTCGTCGACCACAAGCGGACTTGGTTCGCCAGAGTAATTACTCTTTCGTAGATGGCATGCGACAAATTTCAATAACTACTCTAGGTAAACGAACTAAGTTGAGGTTCACTGATAAAGGATTCGAGAAGTACTTCACCGACGACTGGAAACTGGGTACCGCTAAGCTGGTCCACAACCGAGGCAAGTGGTTTCTGCACATCGGTATCACAACAGAAGTTAGTGATTTCGATGCCAAAGATAATCCTAAGGTTGTAGGAATTGATCGCGGTTTACGCTTCCTAGCAACTACCTTTGATAATGAAGGAAAGACGCTATTCTTTGATGGTCAAAAAATCTTACTTAAGCGAAAGAAGTTCCTGGAGATTCGTCGAAAACTACAAAGTAAAGGTACTAAATCTGCCAAGAAAAAGTTAAAACGACTAGCGCAACGAGAGAACCGCTGGATGACTGATGTGAATCATCGGTTAGCTAAGACACTCGTTTCACGGTATGGTTCGCATACACTCTTTGTTTTGGAAGACTTAACCAACGTGACATTCAACACCGATGATCTGCCTAAGCCCTTACGAAAAAGCCATCGTTCCTGGTCTTTCTTCCAGCTAGAATCTTTCTTAACGTACAAGGCTCAGGCTATTCAAGGCGCCGACGTGAAGGTGAATCCAGCATTCACTTCGCAGAGATGTCCGAAGTGTGGCCTAGTTGAGAAGACTAATCGTCATCACGAAACTCACGAGTATTGGTGCTCTCAATGTCAGTATCGTTGTAATGATGACCGATTAGGAGCCATGAATATTGAGATGCTTGGTCGAGATTGGTTAAACGGTGTCAAACGACCAAAGATTAAGAAGCTAACAGCTATTGGGTAAACCTAGTAGTTAAACGGGTAGCCGTCAATTACCCGATGATGTTGCCACTACGAGTAGGAGTGCTTTAACGGGCATGTTGGACTACTGTGTCGCCAGACACGTGAGCGACAAGCCTCTGAATTCATTCAGGGGCAATTGACGCAGCACTGAAAAGATGGTCTATAAACCTATCTTGATTTGTAGGGTACTGATGGTGTTAGAGTACTGCCACTATTTCTTTTTAAGCGGCAAGATAGCTTCGACATTTTTGGTGGTGTATGTTTTCGTTTACATTGGGCTGGGCTTAGTTGTCCCATTTGTACTAAGGACATTTGAAAAGAATCATCCGAATTGTGATGAGGGTTAGTTATCGCGCTGAGAAGGTATTATTAAATGAGAACACTTGCCGTTATTGGTAGGTGTTCCTTTTTTGCGTGCTGTTGCCGGGGGAGAATGAAAGTCCAATTGAACGGTGGAAAGAGCGACAAGTTAAAATGACAGTCATCAAAATAAGTGGACTGCTGGATTTCAACGATATTCGGCACTGTCAGAGACTTTAGCCGTTCATGGGTAAGTTTACCAACTCACCAGCAAATCCACGGAGAATGATAGCTAGACGAGCAAATTACGGGTTGTGTGAAGCGGCTCATGTTAGCGGACGCTTTTTAACAAAACTTGCTAACAAAGTGGGGGAGTAAGAGCAGCTAAAGGAGTTATACTTGGCTGTTTAACAGACGACGTGGCGATTGATCTTGCGCTTGAGTCCTGGGCTCAAGGTCTTGGGCCAAACGGGCTAAGCGAACGCAGCAACCAACGCACAATCGAGAGCCGGAGGAAGCCAGGACGGAGACGGCTGTGTCGATTCTGTTAGTCGGCGTTCTTGGGCCGGCTTACAGAATGGGACAATCTTTGAGCCCTGCATGAACTTAGCAGGGCTCAAAGTTGAGGTGGGAGCCCGCACTCCAGGCGGAAACCGGCCCCACAGCAGGCGTAGTCCTGGAAGCCGCAGGCGGCCAATCGCAAGTGACTTGACGGGTTTGACTTAAGCCCTTGACGTAAACCTAAAACCGAGATCCCAAGAGAGCAAAAAAACACCGAACCCAAATGGATTCGGTGTTTAGCAAGCTAGTTTAAGTTAGCTTAGATTAAGCCCATCATAGAAGCAAATGGTGGAACAACGATATCAACAACGATAGAGATAACAACAACGGCGATGGATGCCATAGACCCTTGGATAGAACCAAGTTGTAAGGCCTTAGCAGAGCCAACCGTGTGTCCGGCAGTACCTAAACCAAGTCCGGCACCAATTGGGTCGCTGTTAACATGGAAGAACTTAACGAGCCAGTCACCCAAGGCGTAAATGATAACGGCGTTGAGGATGCAGGCCATGGCAGTAACGGCAGTGTTACCACCGATAGCACCGGCAATAGGCATCGCGATGGCGGTCGTGGCAGCTTGTGGCATCATTGAAGCAATACCAACGTTGTCCAAACCGACAAGCTTTGATACGTAGTAGATAACGAACAAGGAAATAACTAACCCAACGATCAGGGAAAGCACGATTTCCAACCAGAACTTCTTAACAACGTCATTCCGACGGTACAGAGGAATAGCGAAGGCGATAGTAGCTGGGTTCAAGAACCAGAAGATAATGTTACCACCTGGTAAGTAGGCTGACTTGTAGAAAGTAGCCGTATCCGTTCCGAATGCCTTAGCAAACAGGAACAGGATGAAGATCCCTAAGACCATCCCAACGAACAGAGGTTGGAATAAGAAGAAACCTTTACCGATCTTGAATAACCATTGACCGAATAAGTAAACAACTAATGATAGAAAAATACCAAATAATGCGTTACCGGCAGAAGCACCAGCGGCGTTAGTTCCTAACGCGTCACCGAGCCATTTGCCCCAAGCTGCCATATGGGCAGTTGCAGTTAAAGTCATCATAAATTTTCATCCTTTTCTAGTGAAAGTAGTAGCAGTCGACGAATTTATTCTTCGACGTTAACGTCACGATGGAAGACGTTCTTCCGAAGCCAGATGAATCCGGCGGTCGTGTAAGCCACAACAACCAGCAGGACAATCGTTGCAATTAAGATAACGACAACCAGTTGAACCCCTTGTGCCTTTAAGATGTCCAGGCTAGCAGCCAATTGGATACCTGAAGGAACGAACAAGAAGGCAATCAAACTGATCATGAAGTCCCCAAATTTTTCAACGTTACGTAACTTAACGATGTGGGAAGCCAATAAGATGTAAAGGATTACCAAACCGATAACAGGCGTTGGAACTGGGAACGTTGCTGGGAACAGTGGGGAAATTAGGCTGGAAACAAACAGGATAGCGGCGAAGATCCCCATTTGAATTAAGATGGGTGAAGCTTGTTCTTCTTTAGCCGTTTCTGTCTTTGTTGCTTTATCATTAGCAGCCAATAGAAAAATCTCCTTTCAAAATACAAACCAAAGTAACGGACGACTGGAAAGGTTTCACAAGGAAATAGGATAAATAGCTTGGACACAAATGAAATGTGAAACCTTTCTCAATGACACAATCCTATTATATGGCTTTTGGCTGATTTGCACAAGAAAAATCTGTGAATTTTAGGCTTTCGTCTGTACACTTGTGCACGAAATCGCCCAACTGGATAGAAAGGAAACGCTTACACAAACTTTATGAATTAATTTTTAATTCACAAACCCGACACGGGGTACTTTGTGAATTGTGTTAGTTGGCTGAACAAAGCTTATTTTTCTCTGACGAGTCCGAAAAGGCGGTTGTGTTTAATTTCATAGATTTGTATAATTAGCAAAAGAGTTGAATGAAAGAAAGAGGACACTTTAATGAAATTTGAGATTATTGTTAGCTTATTTGCTACCATGATTATCTCCGCGGTCCTAACCCCGTTTGTACGCCGCTTTGCGTTTCAAATTGGTGCGGTGGATAAACCGAATCAACGCCGGGTCAACAAAGTTCCCATGCCGACCCTGGGTGGCCTAGCCATCTTCATTGCGTTTACATTTTCAACCATGTTTTTGTTACGTGACCAAATGCCAACGCAACAGCTGTGGGGGTTGTTCGGTGGTGAATGCATTATTGTTGCTGAGGGCATGATCGATGATGTCTTCGAGCTTTCCCCCAAGCAAAAGATTTTAGGACAACTACTGGCGGCCCTGGAAGTTTATTTCGTGGCCGGCGTGCGGATGCGTTACCTGACCTTACCCTTCGTGGGTGTCTGGCACTTCGGCTGGTTAGCCCTGCCCATCACGTTGCTGTGGATTGTGGCCATCGTGAATGCCATCAACCTGATCGATGGGCTGGATGGATTGGCGACCGGAGTCTCAATCATTGCGTTGACGACTACCGGGATTACCGGTTTGTTCTTCTTAAACGTGGCCAACACCTGGGTTGCCATCATGATTTTCGCGTTGGTGGCGGCCATGGTTGGGTTCTTACCTTATAACTTTTTCCCAGCCCGGATTTATTTAGGGGATACCGGGGCGCAGTTTATCGGGTTCATGATCGCCTGTTTCTCCCTATATGGGTTAAAGAACGTCACGTTTATTTCCGTGATCATCCCCGTGATCATTCTCGGGGTGCCCATCACGGATACCGTGTACGCCATGATTCGCCGGATCTTAAATCGGCAGCCCATTTCGCATGCGGATAAACACCATTTACATCACCGCTTGATGCAGTTGGGCTTGACTCACCGGCAAACGGTGCTGGTTATCTACGGAATCGCGTTGATTTTTTCCTTTATTTCCTTACTCTACCCGTTGTCTACCATCTGGGGGTCCGTCCTGCTGACGGTGGCCATCCTGATTGGACTGGAACTCTTCGTGGAGGCCATTGGCCTGGTCGGTTCGAATCGACAGCCCTTGCTGCACTGGATCAACCGCGTGGTTCAAAAACTTACGTCGAAAAATTCTGACGAGTAGGAATCAATCAGATGTTTAACCAAAAAAGGTGTGTCGCCAGAAAATTCTGACGGCACACCTTTTCGTTTACCAATGTATTAGTAGAAGAATTAATCCGTGGTGTCGCGACTGCTGGCGTTGATTTCCACTGGGACTTCGTTGTAGGCGATGTCACCCACGACAACCGTCAGTCGGTCGCTCAGCAGGTTGGTGATGGCGGTCTGGGTGTCAGCGACGGCAGCCAAATCGACCGCAATCGTGACGGCGACCTGGTCCGTGTAGTTCGTGGCCAGGATGCTGATGGCGTTTTCAGTCAGGTAATGGTTGAGCCGGTCGTAGTTGGGGTAGTCGACGGTGAGCGTCAGTTCCTGTTGGCGAACCAATTTGACCACACCAACCGCTTCGATGCCGGTCGAGGTGGCGTTGCTGTAAGCCCGGATCAAGCCACCGGCGCCCAACTTGATGCCGCCAAAGTACCGGGTGACCACGGCAATCACGTTGTGCAAATGATTGCGTTGTAGGACGGTCAGAATGGGGACGCCTGCGGTTCCGGAGGGCTCACCGTTATCACTTTCCCGCTGGATTTCGTCGTGTTCGCCAATTAAGTAGGCCCAACAATGGTGGGTGGCCTTCGCTTCACGGGCCGTCACGTCCGCCAAAAAGGCCTTGGCGTCATCTTCCGTGGTGACCCGGCCGAGATCGGTGATGAACCGCGATTTTTTAATTTCGAGCTCGTGGTTGCCGCTCGCTTGGATGGTTAAATAATCTGTTTCCATTTAAAAAAGCACCTTTCAAAAAAATAATCGGCCTTCTTTTACGGAGTTAACTAGTAGAGTCACCGTAAGGAGGAGTAGCCGTGCAAAATGATGAAGACTTTTTTGGCCGCCAGTTACCGTTGCGAGGCGCGCCCACGAATGGGGCAGTCGGGCAACGGGCGTTAAGGACCGTGGGTGACCGGCGGCAGTGTCAGCGCTGCGGGCAGTGGTTAGCGGTCACGGACCGGTTGGCTAACGGCGACTGGTATTGTCGCCAGTGCCTGCAGCTAGGCCGATTGACCTCACAACATGAATTATACACTATTCCGGAGCCCAACCGGTTTGCGCGCGTCAAATCCGGGGGATTGACTTGGACAGGGCAGTTGAGTGCGCAACAAAACGTGGCGGCACAGGCTGTGTTACGGCACGTAAAAACACGAACGGACCACCTACTGTGGGCGGTCACCGGGGCGGGAAAGACGGAAATTGTCTATCCAGCGCTGGCGTGGGCGTTGGCCCAAGGCTGGCGGGTCGCCTGGACCTCGCCACGAGTGGACGTGTGCCTGGAACTTGCTCCCCGGTTGCGTCAGGCGTTCGGCGGGGTCGCGCAGGCCCTGTTATACGGCGGTCAGGCCGACCCGTACGCCTATTGTCCGCTGACCATTTGTACCACGCACCAACTATTACGATTCAAGGCGGCCTTTGACCTGATCGTTGTGGACGAGGTGGATGCCTTTCCGCTGGCGACCAGTCCGATGCTCCAACGGGCCATCGCCAATGCTCAGAAGCCAAAGGGATGTCACCTGTTGTTGACCGCGACACCCGGCAACGACCTGCAACAGCAGGTTCGTCGGCGACAGTTGGCGGTGACCTACGTCCCACTCCGCTATCACGGCCATTTATTGCCACAGATCGATCTGCGGTTGGCGTGGCGGTGGCGGGAGGGACTCTTACGAAACCGCCTACCGAGCACGCTGATTCACCAGCTGCGAGGGTATTTGACCAAGCACCAGCGGTTTCTGCTATTCGTGCCGCACGTGGTGGATCTGCCGGTAATCAGTCAGGCCCTGCAACTCGCTGGCATTCAGGGCGGCGTGACCGTCCATGCGGCGGACCCGGAACGGCCGGCCAAGGTCCAGGCGATGCGCGACGAGACGATTCCCTTTCTGATTACGACCACAATTTTGGAACGCGGGGTCACCTTTCCCAACATTGCCGTGGTGATTTTGGGCGGAGATGATCCGGTCTTTTCGACGGCCGCCCTGGTCCAGATTGCCGGGCGGGTTGGCCGGAGTGCGGACTTTCCCAGTGGGCAGGTCACCTGTTATTGCCATAGTCATACCAAACGGGTGCGGTTGGCGCGGGGGATGATCGCCCACCTCAATCTCCAGGGCAGACGCCAGGGTGGTCGGCCATGAGCGCCTGTATCTGGTGCGGCCGTCAGCTGCAAACGACGCTGACGTTAGCCCAAATTTGGCGGTTCACGCCGATTGCGCAGGCCACCGTCTGTGACGCGTGTCAGCACCGATTTGCGGCGATTACGAGTCAGCATTGTCCGGCGTGCGGTCGGCAACAAATGGATGAGACCGTCTGCCTGGATTGCCAGCGCTGGTCGGGGATTAGACTGACCAATCATGCCGTTTACGTGTATGATGCGGCGATGAAGACCTACATGCAACAATATAAATTTCAGGGGGATTACGCGTTACGGGTGCTGATGCAGGCCCCACTGGCAGCGGCTCTACAGCGGGAGGCCTATGATGTGTTGGTGCCGATCCCAGTGGATCAGACGACCTGGCGGACACGGGGCTTCAATCAAGTGACCGGATGGCTACGGAACCAGCCTTTCCAGCAAGCCCTGCTGGTGCGAGCAACGCACAAGGAACGACCACAATCGGCTAAGGCCAGGGCCGACCGGTTGCGGACTCCCCAGCCATTTATCCTGGCACCCAACGCCAATCAACTTCTTCGAGGACAGCGTGTTTTACTACTGGATGATGTGTACACGACGGGACGCACCCTGCGTCACGCCGCTGACCAAATTTATTTAGGAGGGGCGAAAGCGGTTACCAGCCTGACGTTAGCCCGTTAACGGGTGGTTAAAAATGAGTAGATTAATTGTTTCTGGTAAGGCTTTCTATTATAATAAGTGTAAGCAAAGCATATTAGAAGAGTGGTCCTTCTAATGCTGAGCAAGCCAAGGAATTCTTGGCTGAAGGGAGAGAAGTTTTATGCTCACATTTAATATTCGTGGTGAAAACATCGAAGTTACTGACGCAATACGGGATTACGTTGAAAAGCGTATCAGCAAGTTGGAGAAATATTTCGACAACAACGTTGAGGCAATTGCGCATGTCAACCTGAAGGTCTACCAAAACAAGACAGCGAAGGTTGAAGTAACAATCCCACTCCCATACTTGACATTACGGGCAGAGGAAACCTCTCCGGACTTATATGCAAGTGTTGACCTGGTAACGGACAAGCTGGAACGTCAAATTCGTAAGTACAAGACCAAGGTCAACCGTAAGTCCCGGGAAAAGGGTTACAAGAATCTCGACTTCTCACCGGACACTGACAGTGAAAAACCGGCTGACAGTAACGAATTAGAAGTTGTCCGCACCAAGCGAGTTTCATTGAAGCCAATGGATAATGAAGAGGCCGTTCTGCAAATGGACATGTTAGGCCATGACTTCTTTATCTACGAAGACGCTGAAACCAATGGTATCAGCATCGTCTACCGTCGGAATGACGGCCGGTATGGCTTGATTGAGGCCGATGACCAAGATTAAGTAAATTTTGTTTCCGAAGCGCTGCGAGTTTTCGCGGCGCTTTTTATATGAAATAAAAGAATATTTGAGCGCACTAAACCATAACGCTCGAATCAGCGAAAAAATTCTAGTATACTAG
>NZ_RHNW01000012.1 GCF_003946045.1 Levilactobacillus mulengensis
TAATCCATGTCTATTTTTGTACAGTAAAGGCCCGGCATGCCGGGCCTTTACTGTACAATTTAACTTTCAACCTTTAGTTTCTGTGAAATTGATTAAGTACGGTGAACTAACTTACCGTGTTATCTGGTGTTTTGGTTAGATGGTTTTGCCGGCAGATGAGCGAGGATGTTGATTAAAAATGATGAACCATATTTTGGGTGACAGATATTCGACGTGTATTTCGTCGCTTGAAGGATGAATTTTAGCGCTGAAAGGGGAAGTGAAACCAGGGAATGGATAAATTGCTGTGTAAGCCGTGAGGGTGGCAAAAATGGACTCAGCCGTGGGAATTCTCTTAACGGCGTAGTCGTTTAGAGAATTGGTGTCTTTGAGACTCGAACTTGGAGGCTCAAAGCAAGTCCGAAGACCGCTCTTTGGCTTCGGGCGTCCGCCCACAGCGTCACGGTCCATTTTTGCCACCCGGTAAGGCGAAACCCAAGACAATTTATCCGTTCACACCCGGGGGAAATCTGCTACACTGGGAGGCAATGACTACTATTCGGGAGGTTTTTAACTTGATTGAAACGTACGCCGAAGCACTACAATTTATTCACGGTCGCGACCGCTTCAAAAAGAAGCCCACGTTGGACCGGATGCGCGAGTTCATGGCGTTACTGGGGAACCCGCAGGACCAGTTGACCATGATTCACGTGGCCGGCACCAATGGTAAGGGGTCTACCGTGGCCTTTTTGCGGGACCTATTCATGGCGGAGGGCAACACGGTCGGGACCTTTACCTCACCATTCATCACGCGCTTCAATGAGCGCATCAGTGTCGACGGCGAGCCCATTAGCGATGCTGACCTGTTGGCCGACGTCCAGCGCATCGAACCGGTGGTGGCGCAATTGGACGCCGAACTGGGGGCCGAGGGACCCACTGAATTTGAAATCGATACGGCCCTGATGTTTAGCTACTTCGCCAGTCATCCGGTGGACATCGTTGTGGTTGAGGTCGGTCTGGGTGGCTTGTATGACTCGACCAACATCATCACGCCAGTTGTTTCGGTGATCACCACGATTGGCATGGATCACATGAAAATTTTGGGCGACACGATTCCCAAGATTGCGGCACAAAAGGCGGGCATCATTAAGCCCGACGTTCCCGTGGTCGTGGGCCGATTGACGCCGGACGCCTTAGCGGTCATGGACGATACGGCCGCGGCCAACCACACGCAAGTTTGTGCGCTGGACCGAGATTACAAGGTGAAGAATCAACCGGAGGACGAGTGGGGTGAACGTTTTGCCTATGCCTGGGGTGACCGACGTTGGCGTCATTTACAAATTGATTTGTTAGGCCCCTATCAAATTGACAACGCGGCAACGGCTTTGACGGCCTTCATCACGTATCATTTGGTCAAGAAACAACGCGTCAATATTGCTGAGATTCGGCAAGGACTGGCCCACACGGCATGGCCCGGCCGGTTTGAACGGCTGAACACCGAACCGTTGATTGCGATTGATGGCGCCCACAACGAGCCGGCCATGGTCGAAATGACCCAGCTGCTGCGGCAACACTTTAAGCAGCATGACGTTTACATTATTCTGGCGGTCTTAGCCGACAAGCAGTACGACCAGATGGTTCAGACGCTACTCAAGGTCCGCAACGTGCACATCGTTGTGACCCAGTTCCAAGGACCCGGGAAACGGACTGCTGCGACACCTCAGGCCTTAGAGGATGCGGTGACCTCCAAGCGCGTCACCATGGCCCCAGATTGGCCGACCGCGTTGAAGACGGTACTGGGCACCATTTCAGCCGATGATTTAGTCTTATTAACGGGATCGTTATACTTTATTTCCGAAGTTCGGCAATATTTTAAGGGAACTGACGAATAATTCGCCTTCTTTTACGGAGTTAACCCGTAGAGGGGTGAAACGCATGCAACGACCAAAATTATCGACGCGTAATGAACGTCAGTTACTGAACCAAGTGTTAAAGAGTCTCGGCTTACCGGCCGCCACGGAATGTGACCGGTTCTTTCGCTATTTTCACAGCATTGCGGATGTCCGCTACGCCAGTCACCGGCAGTGTCGGGCCTATGTGGGAGATCGGCCACAGCGGCGAAGTCTGTTAACGGCCATCGAATTGGGACGGTGGGTCCAGCGGGCACCACGACCCATTTTAGGGGAGGTCCTGGCCAGTAGCCAGTTGGGCCAGAGCCTGATGGATGACCTGCGTTATTTACCACAGGAACAGCTGGAGGTCTTGGCTTTGGATGCCAAACACCAGATTATTGCCCGCCAGACGGTCTTTCAGGGGACACTAGACAGCTGTCCGGCCCATCCCCGGGAAATCTTCCGGGTGGCGATTCTCAATGGCGCCGCGGCCATTGTGGTGGCTCATAACCATCCCAGTGGCCTGCCGGAGCCCTCGCACAACGATTTGGCCTTCATGATGCGCTTGGCTGAATGTGGCCAACTCATGGGGATTCCGCTCCTGGATGGCTTTGTGATTGGCGTGCACAGCTACTTTAGCCTGCGAGAAACGGGGCATTTACCACTCGAGACGGCGGCGGCTCGCAGTTGAGGTGTTGTCAAGAAATGCTGGCAAAGTGGCGCCAACCCTTAAAAACTGTTTAAAATCACTTTTAGCTATTTCTTTCTCGTTAAAAGTTCGGTATTCTTGACATTGACGACGTGTTCTCACGCTGATAGGTATGTTATAATACGTCTATCAATGTATAAAAATAAAAATCAATTAAAGTTTTGTTGACAATGAAGGGATGAAACACAGTGTTCGGATTAGGAACGAAAAATATTGGGATCGATCTTGGTACCGCCAATACAATTGTCTACGTTGACGGTAAGGGTATCGTTCTACGCGAACCTTCCGTTGTCGCCAAGAACACAAAGTCTGGGGAAATTGTGTCCGTTGGTGAAGACGCACGCGCAATGATTGGTCGGACGCCGGCTAGTATTGTTGCCATTCGGCCCATGAAAGACGGTGTGATTGCCGACTACGATACAACTGTTGCCATGATGAAATACTTCATCGAAAAGACGGTTGGTAAGTCTAGTGGTAAGCCATATGTCATGGTTTGTGTGCCAAGTGGTGTGACTGAAGTTGAAAAGCGGGCAGTGATCGACGCCACCCGGGTTGCCGGTGCGCGCGATGCCTACGTAATCGAAGAACCATTTGCTGCAGCCATTGGTGCCGGTTTGCCCGTTATGGACCCAACCGGTAGCATGGTCGTTGACATGGGTGGTGGGACCACTGACGTTGCCACCATTTCCTTAGGTGGGATCGTTTCCAGCCGCTCAATCCGGGTTGCCGGTGACAAGTTGGACGATGCCATTGCGACTTACGTTCGGAGTAACTTCAACCTGCTGATTGGTGAACGGACGGCTGAAAAGCTGAAGATGGACATTGGTTCCGCTTCCGTAGATGAAGCCAGCAAGATTGACGGTGCCACGATTCGGGGCCGTGATTTAGTGACTGGTTTGCCTAAGGCAGTGGAAGTTTCCGCTGTTGATGTGGCTAAAGCCATCCAAGAACCCGTTCAAGACGTCATTACGGCTATCAAGGAAACCTTGGAAGAAACGTCACCAGAAATCGCTGCCGATGTGATTGATCACGGTATCGTGTTGACTGGTGGGGGTGCCTTACTGAAGAACCTTTCTGAAGTCATCGCCGACGCAACCAAGGTGCCGGTTTCCATTGCAAACGACCCCTTAGATTGTGTGGCCGCTGGTACTGGTGAATCATTAAAGAGTATCGATGTCATGAAGAAAAAATAGGGACTAGCGGGAAGGCAGCTTCCCGCTTCTTTATTGTGACGGTACGGGTTAAATAAACCCGACCCACAAGATGGAGGTCAAACATGCAGAAATTTTCTCTCAATCGGCGACTCGTCATTATCATTGTCTGCGTGATTGTTAGCTTTGCTTTGATGACGGTGTCCGTGGCAGTTCGTAACAAGAAAGCAACGCCACCCCTGGTTCAACAGTTTGGTAACGATATTGTCGGCTTAGTCGACCGCGTCGTTGCGATTCCAACGAACGGGTTGAGCGGCTCCGTGAGCTCCATTTCCGAGCTACTGAATACGTATCAAGAAAACCAACAGTTAAAGAAGCAGGTCAGTGAACTCGCCCAAACCAAGGTGCGTGATCAGACTTTGGCTAAAGAAAATAAACAACTGAAAAAAGAAATTAGTTTAAATAATTCATTAACGGATTATACGGCCGTGACGGCTTCTGTCATTACCCGGACGCCGTCATCCTGGCAGAACCAAGTCGTGATCAACAAGGGCGCTTCGGCGGGTGTCGAGAAAAATATGCCCGTGATGTCCGGTTCCGGTTTAATTGGTCGAGTGGCCGAGGTCAACAAGACCAACTCGAAAGTTGAACTGATTACGGACAACAATGACACGGCTAACCGGTTCGCTGTGCAGATTAGCACGAAGTCCGGCAAGACGGTCAACGGTGTCCTGAGCGGCTACAATGCCAATACGGGTCAGGTAACCATGAACAACATCACCACCAAAGCCAAGATCACCAAGGGCGACAAGGTCGTCACGAGTGGTCTGGGTGGCGTGACGCCTAAGGGCCTGTATGTTGGGACGGTTGCGAAGGCCAGTGGGGATGACTACGGTCTGTCTACCAAGCTGTACATTACGCCAGCAACGGACTTAAGCGACCTGAACATCGTGACCGTTGCCGTAACCAAGCAGTAAGGGGGAACCAATCGTGTATCGCTTATCGAAATTACGTTTTGGCTTTCCTGTCTTCCTGTTCTTGGCTTTATTTCTAGACGGGGCAGTGAGCCAAGTCTTTAGTGTTCAAATGTTTCGTTACCCAACGACCATGGTCAGCCACTTAGTTGTACTTTGGTTAGTTTGCGGGGTCATCTTTGAAGCCGATGGGGCTTTTGATATGCCACTCGCACGTTGGGCAGCGGTCGCCGGCGCAGTCTTCGATCTGTACTATACGGGAATTTTTGGGGTTTACGTCTTCATCTTCCCGTTAGTGATCTATGTGACCCGGCAGTTGGTGGCGTGGATCAGTCCTAACTTTTTAAGTGGGTTACTGATTTATTTCATCGATATTGCTGTGGTTGAAGGATTGGGGTACTTGGCGAGTCGCGCCGTTCACCTCAATGATGCCGCTGGGAGCGCGTTTCTAGTGAACACGCTGGGACCAACATTGGCTTTTAATCTAGCCATGTTTGTCATTTTATATTTCCCCATTCGTTGGGTGTATAATTGGTTAAAATAGGTGAAGGGAACGAACGCTATGCAGGCTGCCGTACTACGCGGAACGCAAAACGGCTATGATTTGGTCCTCAAGCAATCAGCGAGTCTGGACCAAATCTTGGTTGACTTAAAAACATTGTTAGAAAATCTCAAGGTGGATCCTCAAGCTTTGGAAAGTTCCAAGGTTTCTTTGGACGTCCTGACTGAGGACCGGATTTTGACGGCGGATGAGAAGAGTCGCATCGAACAGATGGTGGCCCAGTATCCGCGCTTTGAAATCCACAAGATTGCTGCGAACGTCATGACGATTGCCGATGCAATCCAATTGCGTGAGCGGGAGAACGTTCACCTGTTAAGTAAAGTGATTCGTAACGGGCAGGAGGTCGCCATGAAAGGGGACGTCCTGTTCTTGGGGACGATTCACGAGGGTGGTAAGCTCCGGACAACGGGCAACATCTTTTCCATGGGGGATGTCGCTGGAATTCTTCAGGCGGGGTATCCCGATGACGAATCTAAGCTGATTATGGGAAATCTTCAGACCGCGCAACAGGTCCGGATTGCTGAGCAGTTTGATATTGTTGAGTCAGATGAATTGACCGACTCACGGCAAACGATTGCCTACGTCAATGACCTTCACGTCTTGTCGTACGGAAAGCTCGGGCAATTGAAGAAGATTAATCCGAAGTTGTATAACCAGATTGGAGGAATTTAGAAATGGGAAAAGCAATTGTGATCACCTCCGGTAAGGGTGGCGTTGGGAAAACCACGACCAGTGCCAACATCGGGACCGCGTTAGCCTTAATGGGCAAGCGGGTCTGCCTGATGGACTTGGACATTGGGCTGCGGAACCTAGACGTTGTGTTAGGCCTCGATAACCGTATCATCTACGATATCGTGGATGTAGCTGAGGGCCGCGCCAAATTACCACAAGCTTTGGTTAAGGATAAGCGGTTTGATGACAAGCTCTACTTGTTGCCAGCTGCCCAAAACACAGATAAAACGGCCTTACAGCCAGAACAAGTTAAGGAAATCGTTGACGAGTTAAAGCCCGAATACGATTACGTCTTGATCGATTGCCCAGCCGGTATCGAACAAGGCTTTATCAACGCTGTTTCCGGTGCCGATGCCGCTATCGTGGTAACGACGCCAGAAATTTCTGCCGTTCGGGATGCCGATCGGGTCGTTGGTTTGTTGGAACAACACCCCTTGACTGAAGCTCCACGGCTGTTGATCAACCGGATTCGCCGGAACATGATGCAGGACGGTTCCATGATGGATATCGATGAGATCACCCATCACCTCGGCATCGAATTGCTCGGTATTATCTTCGATGATGATGCTGTTATCACGACCTCCAATCAAGGGGAACCCGTGGTTATGCAAACGGACAATCCCGCTGGTCAGGGTTACCGCAACGTTGCTCGGCGTTTAGAGGGCGAAACGGTGCCGTTGATGAAGATTGAAGAACAAGAGGATACGGGCTTCTGGCACAAAGTCAGCAGCTGGTTCCACCGCGGCTAGGCACCTCTGCCGCGCCTTACCGGGTAACGAAAATGGCTCGGAACGCGGTGGGCAGGACGCCCGAAGCCAAAGAGCGGTCTTCAGGCTCGCTTTGAACCGCCTAAACCGCGTTTCAAAGTCGCCAGTTGGCTTTCAGCTTTTAAGCTGAAAGCCAACTCCCACGGCTGAAGCCATTTTCGTTACCCTCACGGCTTACACAGTGGTGTCTAGCCACGTGGAACAACTACGTGATGCATATTGTTATTACAGAGTTGTTGTTAGGGGAGTTATGCAAAATTTATTTGGGTCGATGAAACTGATCAATTGAAAATAATTTTTGTGCCAACTGGTCTTGACAGCGCCGTGAAAAAAACGTAGTATACTGTCAATGAATGAAAAACGTTGAACGGAAGAGTAGAACGGTTAAGGTTCTCCAGAAAGCCCCGATGATGGAAACGGGCGGACTTAACGATTCGAACCACATCTGTGAGTTGGCTTTCTGAAATGAGTAAGAAGGTCCGGGTTAGCCCGTTATCGCTGGAGTTGCTAGCAACTCGCTGAGGTTTTCGTAGTGATACGGAAACAAACAGAGGTGGAACCACGATGTGATCGTCCTCTTAGGTCTTAGGACCTAGGAGGGCGTTTTTTATTTCCCGCCAAATCTCTCAGCGCTTGCCGGCAACTCGTTGAGTCGGCGTGGCGTGAGCCCGTCGAGAACATGAGGTGGCACAGCGTTGAGACGCCCTCTTGAGAAGGTTATTTCTCGAGAGGGCTTTTTGTCGTTTAAAGGAGGAGAATTGTTATGCACTATGTAAGTCAGATTTTACCATCGTTAATTTCCGGGACCGGAATGACGTTATCGATATTCTTTTGGACGATTATTATTGCGATTCCGCTGGGAATTCTGGTCGGCCTAGGCATGACCACGAAGTTTAAACCGTTGACCTGGCTGATCAACATCTACGTCTGGTTGATGCGGGGCACCCCTTTGTTACTGCAATTAATTTTTGTTTTTTATGGGTTACCCATCATCGGCGTGGTGTTCCAACGGTATGACGCCGCCTTGTTCGCTTTTATCCTGAACTACACGGCTTACTTCGCTGAGATCTTCCGGGGCGGCCTGCAAGCCATTCCAGAAGGGCAATACGAAAGTGCCCGGGTGTTGCGGCTGACCAAGTGGCAGACGTTACGAAAGATTGTGATTCCGCAAGTGGTCAAAATCGTCTTACCTTCCATTGGGAACGAAGTCATTAACCTGGTTAAGGATTCGTCCTTGGTTTACGTGATCGGGTTGGGCGACCTGTTACGGGCCGGCAACGTGGCCATGGCGCGTGATGTCACACTGGTTCCCATGTTACTAGTCGGGGTGATTTACCTCCTGCTGACGGCCGTTTGCACGGTGGTCTTGAAGCGGATGGAAAAGCACTACAGTTTCTGGCGTTAAGGAAAGGATGGTCAACATATGTTAGAGCTTAAAGGAATTACGAAAAAATTTGGTGGCAAGACCATCTTGGACAATATTAATTTGACCGTGACGGATGGCAAGATTTTAACCATCGTGGGGCCATCTGGTGCCGGGAAGACAACGTTACTGCGGTGCATCAGTGGGTTAGCCTCGGTCGACAGTGGCCAATTTCTCTTAGACGGCAAGGCGTTTGATCCTGCCTCTAACCGGGACAACGATGCCGTGATTGGCGTCGTCTTCCAGGATTATCAACTCTTTCCCAATTTAACCGTCCGGCAAAACGTGACGCTGGCACCGACGATGGTACTGAAGCAATCCGCTAAGGACGCCAATGAAGAAGCCGAGCGCCTCCTGAAGCAACTGGATTTGGGCGACAAGGCGGACCTTTTCCCTTACGAATTATCCGGGGGCCAGAAGCAACGGGTCGCCATCGTGCGGGCCTTAGCCATGCATCCCAAATTGTTGTGCTACGACGAACCCACGTCCGCACTGGACCCTGACTTACGCCGAGAAGTGCAACAGATTATCGTTAAATTACGGGACGAGGGCATCACGCAAATTGTTGTGACCCATGATATTCCCTTTGCTGAAGCAATTGCGGATCAAATGCTCCGCGTGGAACCGAAGAACTAAGGAGGCCGCGAAATGAAAAGAATATATCGTTTCTGGGTTCTTCTAGCCGTGGTGGCCGGGTTCGGCACGCTGTTAGCCGGATGCAACAATGTTACCCAACGCGCCAATACCGATGACACCTGGTCGACCGTTCAGAAGAAAAAGCGGGTGGTCGTGGGTCTCGATGATAGTTTCGTGCCCATGGGCTTCCGCCAAAAGAGTGGGAAGTTAGTCGGCTACGATATTGATTTAGCCCGAGCCGTGTTTAAACTCTACGGTATCAAGGTTGATTTTCAATCGATCGACTGGAGCATGAATGTGACCGAGCTGCACAACGGGACGATTGATTTGATTTGGAACGGCTTTTCCATCACGCCGCAACGGGCCAAGCAAGTGGCCTTCTCAGATACCTACCTGAACAACGACCAAGTGCTGGTCACGTTGAAGAAGAACCACATTACCTCGTATCGGGATATGACGGGCAAGGTCTTGGGCGCGCAAACCGGGTCTTCCGGGGCCAACGATATTGATGCGCACCCGAAGCTGTTGAAGAACCGCATCAAGAATCACGAAGCCGTCACGTACGACTCGTTTACCAACGCCTTCATCGACCTCAACGTCGGCCGAATTCAGGGGCTACTGATTGACAGTACCTACGCCAATTACTACATCAAACACCAGGCGCACCCCGAGGATTACCGCGTCACGGTCGGCAGTTTCCCTAAGGAAAAATTTGCCGTGGGGACACGTAAAGGGGATGTGACCATGCGCAAGAAGATTAATGCCGGTTTGAAACGGTTAGCTGCGAATGGCACGTTACGTCAGATCAACAAGAAATGGTTCGGCGAAAACGTCGATACGCCACTCTTACCTGATAATAAGTAAAAAGTCGTGGGCTTTCAGTTCACCGGCTGAATGAACTTTTAGGTAGTCGTCCCAGAAAATTTGGGAACGACTATTTTTTTATAAAAATTGTGAGGACGGCCGATAAAGGGAGACACCCGGGGAAAGAGTTTTACAAATTAATTCATATTTGCGTGCGGTTGCTTGTATTTATGCCGGGCTTCCCTTAAAATTAAACACCGATACGCTTGGTTTTAGTTAGGGTTACTAGCAAAATAGCTGAAAGAGTCATTGTGGAAAAGTAACCAGTGCGAGATGATTTCAAGCTTAACTAAAACTTTGAGTTGGTATATTCAAGAAATAATAAATAAGCGGTTGGTGGGTTAAGCCAGTGTCAGCCGTGAGGATGGGTAAAATAGGCTCAGCCGTGGGAGTTTGCTTAGCGGTTTACCGCTTAGCAAACTGGTATCTTTGAGACTCGCACCCCAGAGACGCAAAGTAAGCCCGAAGACCGTACTATGGCTTCGGGCGTCCGCCCACAGCGTCCCGGCCTATTTTACCCATCCGGTAAGGCGCTGGCCTTAACCCACCAACCAGATATTTAGAGGAGGCAATTGCGCGTGCATTTTCGCATACGAGACGGGGTAACGCTCGACCTGTTACCCACAAAACAATTTAAAACAATTGGCATCAAGGTGGACTTTGTTGCGCCACTGACGGCCACGGCGATTACCGCGCGAGCCTTGTTGGCTCAGGTTCTAGAGACCAGTACGGCCGCTTATCCCACGCAGACGGCCTTGGCCCGCAAGCTGTCCCAGATGTATGGGGCCAGCTTCGGCATCAGTGTCGTTAAATTGGGGACGAAGCACGTGATTCGGTTGACCTGTTCCGTGGTCGACGAACAGTACCTGAACCAATTTGCGGACCAAACCCCACTCTTTGAACAGGGGATGGCACTCTTGAAGGCCGTCCTGTTTGAACCGCTGTTGCCCAATGGTCAGTTTGATCCGAACACGTTTACGCAACAACGCCAGAACTTATTAACGGCGATTAAATCCTTAGATGATGATAAACAATACCTGGCCAACCGGCGTTTACAAGAATTGTTGTTCACCGGTCAACCCGCCCAGGCTATGAGTGCCTTGGGTGACACGACCACGCTGGGTGAGCTCAGTTCCGCCGACATCCTGGGCACCTACCATGATATGTTAGCCAACGATGCCATTCACGTGGCCGTCGTCGGTGACGTGACGACAGAACGGGTGCAGGCAGCTTTGGCAACCTGGCCCCTGACTGACCGAACAATCACCGATGACTCACCGTACTACCGGTGGGACAAACGCGATGAGGTCCAGTCCGGGGATGACCTGGCACCGGTCGTTCAAGCCAAATTGAACCTGGCCTACCAGTTGCCGATTTACCGGGACGATGCGGACTTCATGGCCGCCGTTGTCTTTAACGCGGCCTTCGGGGGCACACCGTTGTCACTGTTGTTCACGAACGTTCGCGAAAAGGCCAGCTTGGCCTACTACGCCAGCAGCTCGTACAATCCCTTTACCGGGACCATGGGCGTGCAAAGCGGTATTCAGGCCCAGAACCAGGACCGCGTGATTGCCATCATTGGCGAACAACTGGCCGCCGTTCAGCGCGGTGAGCTCAGTGAATCTCTGTTGGCCGAAGTGAAGGCCAGCCTGCTCAATGCCCGCTTGGCTGGACTGGACAGTCCCCAACGGAAATTAGTCGGGTTGTTGAACAGTGAATTGACCCATTTGACGGAACCCTTAAAAACCTGGCAAGAAAAATTAGCGGCGGTGACGGTGGCCGACGTACAGC
This sequence comes from Levilactobacillus mulengensis, assembly GCF_003946045.1. Taxonomy (GTDB): domain Bacteria; phylum Bacillota; class Bacilli; order Lactobacillales; family Lactobacillaceae; genus Levilactobacillus; species Levilactobacillus mulengensis. The sequence continues at coordinate 11,481 of NZ_RHNW01000012.1, forward strand.
GTGTGGCGCAACAAGTCACGCTGCAAGCCACTTACTGCCTGCATGGAGGTGATCAGGATGCTGAATAAACAAGCGTACGACCGGTTGGGCGAAAACGTCTATCAAACCACGTTGACCAACGGCTTAAAGGTCATTCTGGTCCCTAAAGTCGGCTTCCACAAGACCTTTGCCGTGATGACCACGGACTACGGGTCCACGGACAATGAATTTGTGCCCCGCGGACAAAAAGAACCCGTTCGTTTTCCGGATGGGATTGCCCATTTCCTGGAACACAAACTGTTTGAGAAAAAGGACCACGACGCCTTTGACCTATTTGGTCAGTACGGGGCAAGTGCCAACGCCTTTACTAGCTTCACGCAGACCAGTTATTTATTTGCGACGACCAGCCATCTGCACGAAAACCTGGATATCCTCCTCGACTTCGTGCAGGACCCTTACTTTACGGCCCAGACGGTCAACAAGGAAAAGGGGATTATCGGCCAGGAAATTCAGATGTACGATGATGACCCGGGTTGGCAGAGCTACTTTGGCATGATTGGCCAGCTGTACCCTCGCGAACCCTTGCACATCGACATTGCTGGGACCGTTGCATCCATCGATAAGATTACTGCGGACGACCTGTATGCCGCCTACAACACGTTCTATCACCCAAGTAATATGAGCTTGGTCGTGGTGGGCCAGCTGGATCCGGAAGAAACGTTAAGTTGGATTACGGCTAATCAAGCGGGCAAAACGTTTGCGCCGGTTGAACCGATTCAACGGATTCCGTCTGCGCAAACGCCAGCCACGGAAATCGTGCCAACCACGACGCGGCACTTAACGGTCAACCGGCCCAAGGTCAGCATTGGCCTGCGCGGGTACGATCAGGTGCCAGCGGGCAAGGCGGGATTGGCCTACAGCGATGCCATTTCGTTAGCGATGGACTTGCTGTTTAACGACAGTAGCGATAATTACCTGCGGCTGTACGATGCCAACGTGATCGATGATAGTTTTGGCTATGACTTCCAAGTCCAACGCGGGGCCCACTTTGGTCAACTGGCGGGTGATACTGATCAGCCAGAATCTTTCGTCAGTGAACTAACTGCGATTTTAAATGATGGACCCGCACAACTACTGGCTGCCCGGGAGCAATTTGACCTGGTTAAACGTGAGGCGATTGGTCGGACGATTGGGGCTATCAACTCGGTTGAAGCCATTGCCAATCAGTACGACGGGCCGCTATTTGGCGGGACCACGCTCTTCGATGAGCTGGCCGTGTTGGAGGCCATGACGTTCGCCGATGTGCAGGCAGCCTGGGCCCAATTTTCAGACGCCAGCCGGCAAACCGTCTACACGATTTTGCCCTAACGGAGGTTAAGAATCCGTTAAATCCTGAATTCTGGGAGTTGTGGCTGAAAATGCGGTGGCGCCTATGCTATACTGCTTATAGAGAAATTTTGAACAGGTGGAGAATTAAAACATGAGTGATAACAGCAAAATTACATTGGGAAAAACGCTGCGTGACGCGCGGATTGCGAAGGGGTACACCCTGGATGACCTGCAACAGACGACGAAAATTCAAAAGCGTTATCTGATTGCCATCGAAGATCAAAACTTTGATGAGTTGCCTGGGGACTTTTACGTGCGGGCATTTATCAAGCAGTACGCCGATATGGTCGACTTGGATGGCGCGGAATTGTTAAAGCAGTTCGACAGCGCCTTGCCAAGTACGCAGACGCAAGAATACGTGGATAAGGTCAACGAAAACAATCCGGAGACCCGTTCGCAACAACGGCAAGTCGATGAACGTTATGTCAAATTACGCCGGACGATTCCCGTGATTGGGATTGTCATCGTCGTCCTCGTGATCCTCGTGGGAATTTGGGTCGCCGCTTCACACAACGGCAACAATACCACCAAGGACAACGTGGACAGCAGTTCTGTCAGTGTTTCTGGTAGCAGTTCAAACAAGACCAAGAGCAGTAGCAGTAAGAAGTCCTCGTCATCCAAGAAGTCTTCCTCAAAGAAGACCAAGACGCCAAGCTTTAAGAAGGTCAGCTCAACGACCTCAGGCTCAACTTGGGAAATGACGAACGCTTCCTCGAAGCCAAAGATGAGCTTGTCCGCAACTGGCAGTGCTTGGATGTCCGTGACCGTTAGTGGGTCGACCGTTTGGCAAGGAACCTTGTCAGCCTCGACGTCACACTCACTGACTATTCCAAGTTCCGCAACTAGCGTGACCCTGAAATTCGGAAACGCTCCAGCAACGTCTGTGAAGGTTGACGGGAAGAAGTTTGACTTCACCTCCGATACCAGTACCAGCAGTGCTTCTAGTTCAAGCAGCACTTCGGGAACGACGACCACGTCTAGCTCAAGCACGACGACGTCTTCTCAAGTACAAACTGTCACGTTGGAATTTAAGTAAGACTCAAGGCGGGTCGGTCCGTGGCGACCGGCGCGCCTTTTTTAGTTGGAAAATTTAAGGAGGAACCTTTCGTGAATCTACCAAATCGCTTAACCATTGTCCGGATCATCTTAATCCCGGTCTTCTTATTGTTATTAGTGTTGCCATTAGACTGGGGCCAGGTGACCTGGTTGGGAACGGCCATTCCGGTCACCCAAGTCTTGGGGGCTATCGTCTTTGCTGTGGCGTCTATCACCGACTTTTTGGATGGTCAAATTGCGCGGCGCAACCATTTAGTCACGAACTTTGGTAAGTTTGCCGACCCACTGGCTGACAAAATGATCGTCATGACGGCCTTCATTCTGCTGGTGTCGATGAACGCCGTCCCTGCCTGGGGTGTCGCCATCATCGTCTGTCGGGAACTGGCTGTGACCGGGTTACGGTTGATTGTCGTGGAGACCGGGGGCAAGGTCCTCGCTGCGGCTTGGCCTGGTAAAATCAAAACGACGACGCAAATGGTCGGGATTATCCTGTTGCTGTTGAACAACATTGGGTTTGGGAGTATCAATGTGCCAATGGCGCTGATTTTCTTCTATATCTGCTTGTTCTTCACGATTTACTCTGGGATCGACTACTTTGTCCAGAACCGCCAAGTCTTCGCCGAATCCTCCGCAGAATAACTGGGTTAAACTAGTCTTTGATGGCGCCTCCGGGCTGGTGAAAACTGGGCCTGGTCGTTTCCGTTCCCGGCGGCGGATTCAAAGTGCCCTGCTGTGGGGCCGGTTCCAGCCGCAGGGGCGGGCTTCCACCTCAACTTTGAGCCTGGGGGGCGGTCTCAAAGGTTGTCCCATGGTCTAAGCTGAGTGAGAAACCTCAGCTTAGACCATCGACACAGCTGGTCACTTTGATCCGCCTCTGGTCACTAACATCCACCGGTGTGCCCATTTTCACCAGCCCTGCGGCTAAGACAGGTTTAGCCAGTAATCGTGAGTCTGATTTTTAGGCGGCACTAGCACAATTTTGACGATTGGGTGTAGGCGTTAGTTACTGATCAAAAATTTAAAAATAATTCGGATGGCGATTCCCAGTTGTTAATGACTGGTGGTCGCCATTTTTGTTTGGATTTCTCACGATTTCTGAGGCAATATTAACCAGTTATGGCGTGATTGTGGTAGGATTTTAGTACAGGTGCCGTTTCTTTGATGTGGTTGAAGAAACGGCTGAACGTTGTATTGTGGGCGTTTTGCTTGATATTTAAAAATAAATTTGAAAAAAATAAAATAAATCGCGTTTCATTACGAAGTTAACTTTAAGTCATCCAGGAGGGGTCAGCATGCAAGCAGAAATCATTGCCGTCGGAACCGAAATTCTATTGGGACAAATCGTCGATACGAATTCGGCCTTTATTGCCCGTGAGTTGGCTGAGGCCGGTATCGAAGTTTATTACCATTCATTGGTTGGCGATAACGCTGACCGGCTGACAGCAGTGGTGAATCAGGCCCGTTCGCGGAGTGACTTGGTGATCATCAGTGGGGGACTTGGACCGACCAAGGATGATTTGACGAAACAGACCGTTGCCCACTTGTTAGGTGTGAAACTAATTGAAGATTCTGAAGCGATGGTTAAGATTCGTAAGCACTTCGCCACGGCAGAGCGGCCTATGACCCCTAACAATCGCTTACAGGCACTTTACCCTGAAGGGAGCCAACCACTCAAGAACCGGACTGGAATGGCTGTCGGGGCCTTTTATCAGGATCCTAACGCGGCTGACATCATGCTATTGCCCGGACCACCCAGTGAAGCGGAGCCCATGTTTGCTGAACAGGCGGTTCCCCTGCTGAAGGCCACCTATCATCGGGACGAATACTTGGTATCACGGGTCTTGCGGTTCTTTGGCATCGGCGAAGGGCAGTTGGTGACCCTGCTGAGTGACCTGATTGATGGACAAACGAATCCGACGATTGCACCTTATGCCAAAGTAAATGAGGTCACGTTGCGGTTGACGGCCCAGGCGAAGGATGAGGCTGCTGGTAATCAGCTGTTGGATGACATGACGGCGACTATTAAGGACCGCGTGGGCGATTATCTCTATGGCTATGGGGATGACAATAGCCTGGCAGCGGTCGTGGTCAACGAAATGATTGACCGCCACCTGACGATTACGGGCGCTGAAAGCTTAACGGCGGGGAAGTTCCAGAGTACATTGGGGGATGTCCCCGGGGTTTCGGCCATCTTTCCGGGTGGCTTCGTGACCTATGCCAATTCAGCTAAGCATGACCTGTTGGGGATTCCGCAAGCCATCATTGCTGAGGATGGGGTCGTTAGTGCAGCCACGGCTCAGCAGATGGCGGAGCGTTCCCGGGCGTTATTGGATACAGACTTCTCTCTGAGCTTTACCGGCGTAGCGGGGCCGGATGCCCTGGAAGGTCACCCGGCTGGGACCGTTTGGCTGGGGTTAGCTCAGCGGGGACACGAGCCCCGGGCCCGTCTGGTTCATTTGACGGGCACCCGGGCCGCCATTCGTGAGCGGTCGGTGATGACTGGTTTGGATTGGCTCCGCCGTGTCTTACATGGGTCAAAATAAAAGGGGAACTTTTGTTCTATTTTTACTTGCATTTTGCGAACAAAACCCGTATAGTGATACATGAATATTGATGCAACAAAGGAGGATTTGGATGGCTGACGAACGACAAGCGGCGTTGGATAAAGCGCTGAAGAAAATTGAAAAAGATTTCGGTAAAGGTTCGATCATGCGGCTAGGTGACAACAGTAACCTGGACATTGAAACCGTTCCATCTGGCTCGTTGGCCCTTGATGTGGCCTTGGGTGTTGGTGGTTACCCACGTGGACGAATCGTTGAAATTTACGGTCCAGAATCATCAGGTAAAACGACCGTGGCCTTACACGCCGTGGCGGAAGTTCAAAAGCGGGGCGGGACTGCAGCTTATATTGATGCAGAAAACGCTCTGGATCCGGCTTACGCAACTGCTTTAGGGGTTAACATCGACCAATTACTTTTGTCACAACCTGATACTGGTGAACAAGGCCTGCAAATTGCAGATGCCTTGATTTCCAGTGGGGCCGTGGACATCGTGGTTGTCGATTCCGTTGCCGCTTTGGTTCCCCGTGCGGAAATCGAAGGGGAAATGGGTGACGCCCATGTGGGTCTGCAAGCCCGTCTGATGTCTCAAGCGCTGCGGAAATTATCCGGGACGATTAACAAGACGAAGACGATTGCACTCTTCATTAACCAAATTCGTGAAAAAGTTGGGGTTATGTTTGGTAACCCTGAAGTTACACCTGGTGGCCGTGCGCTGAAGTTCTACGCCACGGTCCGGTTGGAAGTTCGCCGGGCTGAACAGATCAAGGACGGCACCGATGTTATCGGTAACCGGACCCGGATCAAGGTCGTTAAGAACAAGGTTGCGCCGCCATTCAAGCGGGCTGAAGTCGACATCATGTACGGCAAGGGGATTTCTCAAACCGGTGAATTGCTCGACATGGCTGTTGAAAAGGACATTGTTGATAAGAGTGGGTCCTGGTACTCCTACGGTGAAGACCGAATTGGTCAGGGTCGTGAGAATGCTAAGGCGTACTTGGCTGACCATCCAGACATGATGGCTGAAGTTAACCAACGTGTTCGGGCAGCTTATGGTGTTGGCGAAGGTGACGATGCCGATGACGGTAAGAAGGCTACTGGTAAAGACAGCAAGCCAACCGACAAGAAGGATGCCAAAGCCGATGCTTCTAAGGACAAAGGCAAGCCAGAACAAAGTGAATTAATTCCAGACAAGAACAAGCCTGGTAAATAAAACGAAACGCTAGTCATCCTGTGAGGTGACTGGCGTTTTTTTATTTGGCAGGGTGACCGAAAACGAGCTGGCAACTGGCTGATGCTCACCCGTGAATTCATCTGAGGATGCCGCCTACAATTTTTCTGGGAACGGTCGTTGGCAGGTCGAAACGAATAAATCCGCTCGGACCCACCAGTTTCCGGTGAGTTTAGTTGACAGCGTTCATGGCAACCATTAAAATTGAAGTTGCGTCAGTTATTAAATCAACATCTTAAAAAGTCTGATTTTAAATTAGTCATTTTGATGATGCGGAGGTGGAATCATGAGTGTTCCAATTATAATCCTCGCAATCATCGCTATCGTTGTTGGTGTTGTGGGCGGGTATTATTTTCGTAAATCTGTCCACGAGCGAAAGCTAGATGCGGCTAAGTACACTGCTGAAGGTGTACTGGCTGAAGCTAAGAAGCAAGCTGAGACTGCCACGAAGGAATCTTTATTAGAGGCCAAGGAAGACAGTCATAAGTACCGCGCAGAGGTCGAAACCGAGCTGAAAGAACGTCGTGCCGAAGTTCAGAAGCAAGAAGATCGCTTGATTCAACGGGAAGAAACGTTAGACCGGAAAGACAACTCTCTGGAAAAACGCGAAAACTCCTTGAATCGTCGGGACAAGAAGCTAAGTGCTGAAGAGCAGAATTTAGCTAAGAAGCAACAGCAAGCAGACTCACTGATTGAAAAACGCCAAGCTGCGGTTGAAGACGTAGCTGCTTTATCCCAGGATGATGCACGGGACCTGATTATTTCCGAGGCCAAAAAGGCTTTGGCAGGCGAACGGGCAAAGATGATTAAAGAAAGCGAAGAAACGGCGCGCAAGACAGCTCAGGCCAATGCTAAAGACCTGATTGTCGACGCCATCCAACGGAGTGCTGCCGATATGGTAACCGAAACCACCATTACGGTGGTGACGTTACCTAACGACGACATGAAGGGCCGGATTATCGGTCGTGAAGGACGGAATATTCGGACGTTAGAAACTTTGACCGGGATTGACCTGATCATTGATGATACGCCAGAAGCCGTCGTTTTGAGTGGCTTTGACCCCTTGCGGCGAGAAGTTGCGAAGATTGCTCTCGAGAAGTTAATCCAAGACGGGCGGATTCACCCGGCACGGATCGAAGAAATGGTAGCCAAGGCGAAAAAAGAACTGGACGAACATGTCCGGGAGCTTGGCGAACAAGCAACCTTTGACTTGGGGATTCATTCCATGCATCCCGAAATGGTCAAACTGGTTGGTCGCTTGAATTTCCGAATTTCTCATGGGCAAAACGCGTTGGCCCATTCAATCGAAGTTGCCAAGATCACTGGGGTGTTGGCTGCTGAATTAGGTGAGGATGTTACGTTAGCAAAACGTGCAGGATTATTACATGATATTGGCCGCGCTGCAGAGCATGAAGATGATAGCTCGTACATCACGACGGGCACGGAACTCGCAAAGAAGTACCGTGAAAGTTCCGTTGTGGTTAACGCTATCGCAGCTCAAGCAGATCAAACGGCACCGCAATCCGTTATTGCGGAACTGGTTGGGACCGCTGATGTTATTTCAGCCACCCGGCCAGGCGCACGCTCAGATTCTCTGGAAAGTTACATCCACCGGTTGGACAAGCTGGAAACTGTCGCCAATTCATTTGACGGCGTCGATCACAGCTTTGCCATTCAGGCGGGACGAGAGGTTCGAGTCATTGTGCGGCCCGAGAAGATTTCCGACACGGATGCCGTTGTCTTGGCACGCGACATCAAGAAACAAATTGAAGGCGACCTGGATTATCCAGGCCACGTCAAAGTTTCCGTCATCCGGGAAGTCCGGTCAGTTGAATATGCGAAATAAGTCAGAGAAGCTAGGCCATTTGGTCCTAGCTTTTTTACGTCTCTGTAGAAAGCAGTTGGATTGACTAGCTACCTTGCGGATGTGTTGTGATAAGAACCAAAAAATTGAAAACAGAAGGGCTAAGCGGCCGTTAACCGCAGGACTGGTGAAAATGGGTTCAGCCGTGGGAATTTTCTTAACGACTGGCCGTTTAGATAATTGGTATCTTTGAGATGCTTTTTAAACTTTGTTAGACTGGCAGTAAATTCAGAGCTAGTGTGAGCCGTGAGGGTGGCCAAAATGAGCTCAGCTGGGGGATTTCAGCAGCGGGTTTGGCTGGTGAAATAGCGACTTTGAGACACGTTTTGGGTGGCTCAAAGCGAGGGCGAAGACCGCTCTTTGGCTTCGACCGGTCCTGCCCCCAGTGTTCCAGCTCATTTTGGCCACCCGGTAAGGTGTCTGTCTAGCTCAGATTTAACTCACGCAGGATTAGAAAAACCATGGTAAAATAGAGGTTATTTACGAGAACTGGTCACAAGAGCCAGGCGGGCCAAAACGGTCTAGATAGGGGAACGAAGATGCGTATTTTATTTGTTGGTGACGTTGTTGGAAACATTGGTGTGGATATGATTCATGAGTACCTCCCCCAATTAAAGCGGGACTTAAAGCCCCAGGTCACCATCGTCAACGGGGAAAATTCAACTCCCGTTGGTCGCGGTATCAGTCAAAGTATTTACAAGCAACTCTTAAAAGATGGCGCCGACGTGGTCACGATGGGAAACCATACCTGGGACAACGCTGAACTGTATGATTTCATCGGTGGCGCCAACCGGCTAGTTCGGCCCGCTAACTTCCCTGGTGACACACCGGGACAAGGCTGGACGAAGGTCAAAGTGAACCAACAAGTGTTGGCCGTCGTCAACATGCAAGGCCGGGTCTTCATGAACCCCATGGACGATCCCTTTGCGAAAATGAAAGAGTTACTGCCAGAACTGGACACGGATTTTGTCTTCGTTGATTTCCATGCGGAAACGACCAGTGAGAAACGGGCCTTTGCGATGCGTTATGCCGGTAAGGTTTCCGCAGTCGTTGGGACCCACACACACGTGCAGACCAGTGACGCGCAGGTTCTGCGTGGCGGCACGGCCTTCATGACCGAAGCCGGCATGACCGGTCCCGCCGACAGTGTCTTGGGGATGCAGGCCGATAGCGTCATTGAACGCTTTGAAAACCAACGGCCAACCCGCTACACGGTCCAAGAAGTCGGTCCCGGGATTCTCTCCGGTGCCGTCATTGACTTAAACGATAAAACGGGGCATGCGGCTAGCATCAAGCCCATCTTGATCAGCCCACAACACCCGTACCAAAGCTAAACGATAACGGAAGGATGAACCATTTTTCATGACGAAAACGAACACGACGCCCATGATGGTGCAGTACCAAAAGATTAAAGACCAGTATCCCGATGCGTTCTTGTTCTACCGGCTCGGGGACTTTTATGAAATGTTCAATGAAGACGCCGTCAAGGGTTCGCAATTGCTGGAGCTAACGTTGACGACCCGGAGTCACAGTGCCAAGAACCCGATCCCCATGTGTGGGGTGCCGCACAAGGCTGTGCAAAATTACATCGATATTTTGGTGGATCAGGGCTACAAGGTTGCCGTTTGTGAACAAATGGAGGACCCGAAGTTGGCCAAGGGAATGGTCAAGCGAGAGGTCATTCAACTGGTCACCCCAGGGACTCAGACCGATACCGGCGCTGCCGGGGCCAAGCGCAACAACTACTTGACCGCCCTAACCATGAGCACCAAGTCACAATACGGCTTGGCCTACACCGACCTGTCGACCGGGGAACTGAAGGCCGCGGAAATCAGCGGTGACGACCCCGTCATGAATGAATTAATGAGCCTGCAGACCAAGGAAGTCGTCGTGGATACCACGATTGACGATGAGCTGAAGGCCCGGATGAAACAGCTCGGGATGATGATTTCTAATCAAGACGAGATTCAATCAAGTTCCGAGCTCAGTTACGTGGAGCAGGACCTGCAGACCGATTTGCTCAAACAAGTTGTCGGTGTCCTGGTGACCTACGTGACGGTGACGCAGAAGCGCAGCCTGGCGCATTTACAACGCGCCGTGGCTTACCGGCCAACCGCCTTTTTGAAGATGGACCACTCCTCACAAAGCAATCTCGAAATTACCCAGAATTTACGAACTAAAAGGAAATCTGGGACCTTACTGTGGCTCTTGGACCAAACCAAGACGGCGATGGGGGGCCGGTTGTTGAAGCAATGGCTGGACCGGCCGCTGATTGACCGGCAACAGATTGAAGAACGGCAGGACAAGGTCGGCGCGTTACTCGACCATTATTTCGAACGCAATAATTTACAGGAAGAATTGGTTAAGGTCTATGACCTGGAGCGCTTAGCCGGGCGCGTGGCCTTTGGGAGCGTGAACGGGCGGGACTTGATCCAGCTGCAAACGTCCTTGGAACAGGTGCCCCAAATTCAGCACACGATTGAAGAGTTGGACGAACCGGTCTTTGATGATACGCTGGCCGGGTTGGACCCCGTAGAAGATGTTGCGGCGGCCATTCGTGAAGCCATCGTCCCCGAACCCCCAATCTCCGTTTCCGACGGTGGGGTGATTCGCGATGGCTTTAACGCCCAATTGGACGAGTACCGCGATGCCATGCGTAACGGGAAAACCTGGCTGGCCGAAATGGAAGCTCACGAACGTGAAGTGACCGGGATCAATAACCTAAAGATTGGCTACAACCACGTCTTTGGTTACTACATCGAGGTCACCAAGGTCAACCTGGACAAGCTCCCCGCTGACCGGTACGAACGGAAGCAGACACTGGCCAATGCCGAACGGTTCTCCACGCCCGAGCTGAAAGACAAGGAACGCTTGATCTTAGAGGCTGAGGAAAAGTCCGTGGCGCTGGAATATAAATTATTCGTTGATCTGCGCGAACAGGTCAAGCTAGCCATCACCCGGCTACAGAAATTAGCCGCCGCCATTGCCAGTCTAGACGTGCTCCAAAGCTTTGCCGTGGTCAGTGAGGACTATCACTTCATCAAGCCAACGCTGATTGAAGGGCATAATTTAGCCATTAAACAGGGCCGACATCCCGTGGTCGAAAAGGTTTTGGGTCGTCAATCATACGTCCCTAATGATGTCATGATGGATGAACAGACCAACATCTTACTGATTACTGGGCCAAACATGTCCGGGAAGAGTACGTACATGCGACAACTGGCCCTAACCGTGATCATGGCACAGATGGGCTGTTTCGTGCCGGCGGAGTCCGCTCAGATGCCCATCTTTGACCAAATCTTCACCCGAATCGGTGCCGCAGATGACCTGATTTCTGGGCAAAGTACCTTCATGGTGGAAATGCAGGAGGCCAACCACGCGTTGAGTCAGGCCACCGCCAACAGCCTGATCTTATTCGATGAAATTGGGCGAGGGACGGCCACGTATGATGGGATGGCGCTGGCTCAGGCTATTATCGAATACGTTCACAACCGGGTCCATGCCAAGACATTGTTTTCAACCCACTACCACGAGTTGACGGCGTTAGACCAGTCCTTAAAGCAGTTACGCAACGTCCATGTGGGCGCTGTCGAACGCGATGGCGACCTGGTCTTCTTGCACCAAATGCAACCGGGCCCCGCAGACAAGTCTTACGGGATCCACGTGGCCAAATTAGCGGGGATGCCAGCCAAGCTGTTAGACCGTGCTGAGGTCATCTTAGAGGACCTGGAGCAGTCGGACGAGGACCAACCCCTATCCACACCAGAAACGGCGCAGACACCAGCCCAGGCGGCTCCAACGACAGCAGAATCGGTGGCACCCGTCCAGGAACAACCAGCGGAGTCAGTCAAGCCAGAACCAGTTGCCAGTGAACCAACAGCAGAGCCAAGTGAACGAACAGAGCCAGCTACTGATCAACAGCTCTCGTTGTTCACGGAAGAGCCAGAGCTGAATCCGGCGCAGGCCAAGGTACTCGCCCAGATTTCCGACCTGAACCTGATGGGGATGACCCCAATGGCCATCATGAACCAGGTTTACCAATGGCAACAGAAATTGGCGAAGAAGTAAACGGGTTGAATGACGTTAAGTTAGTTGCTTGAAAAGGACTATGAGTCGTTTGGGTGGTAGTCTTAGCAGAGACAACTTAAAATTGTTTGCGAGTAGGACTGCGCTAACTGAAAAACAAATTATCGTGAGAATAAAGTAAGACAATGAAAAATGGTGGCCAATGTGAGTGACCAGAGGCGGGCCAACTTGACCTGCTGTGTCGGTGGTCTTGGCTGAGGTTTTTCACTCAGCCTAGAGCACGGGACGACCTTGGAAACTCGTGGGCTTTAGCGAGGTTTCAAGGCGAGGCCCCAGACCGCTTCTCAGGCTGGAGCCGTTCCTCACAGCAGGGCGAGTTGAGCCCGCCGCCGGGAACGGCATAGACCACCATTTTTTATTTGTGTAAATGAGAGGAAGGGTCGTTGATGGCCAAAATTCATGAATTAGCGTCGGTCTTAGCCGACCAGATTGCCGCGGGTGAAGTGGTTGAACGGCCCGCATCCGTGGTCAAGGAACTGGTGGAAAACGCGGTCGACGCCCACAGTAAACAGATTGATATCACGGTCGAAGAGGCCGGGCTACAACGGATTACCGTGGTCGATGACGGGGATGGCATTGCGGATGAAGATACCGAGATGGCCTTCAAGCGCCACGCTACCAGTAAGATTACCGACCGGCGGGACCTCTTTCGTATCAAATCCCTGGGGTTCCGGGGCGAAGCGCTGCCCAGTATCGCTTCCGTGGCCGACGTCACCTTGACGACCTCGACCGGTGGCGTCGGCACGTTGATTCACAACGTGGGTGGCATCATCAAGGAGCACACCGCCGCGGCCGCGCGCAAAGGGACTACGATTACCGTCAAGGACCTCTTTGGTAACGTGCCGGCGCGGCTGAAGTATTTGAAATCGCCAGCCACCGAGCTAGCCCGCATCACGGATATTGTCAATCGGCTGGCCCTAAGCTATCCCGACGTGGCGTTTTCCCTGGTCCACAACGGCCGTGAACTCACTCGGACAGCCGGGCGGGGCGACCTGCAACAGGTGATTGCCGGCATTTATGGCGTCCAGAGCGCCCGGAAAATGGTGGCCATCAACGGTAAGAACCCGGACTTTCAGGTGAGTGGTTACGTGAGCCTGCCCGAGTTGACCCGGGCCAGTCGGCAGTACATTTCGCTGTTGTTAAACGGCCGGTACATTCACAATTTTCAGCTGAGTAAAGCCTTGATTGCCGGGTACGGGTCCAAACTGATGGTCGGCCGTTACCCGCTGGCCGTGTTGGATATTAAAATGGACCCCTTACTGGTGGACGTGAACGTGCATCCAACCAAGCAGGAGGTCCGCATCAGTGAGGAGCCAGAGCTGACGCAGTTGATTCAGGACACTGTCTTTAAGCGACTCTCCCGGGAGAATTTGATTCCGGATGTCTTCGATGAGATGCCGACGAAAAAGCGGGAAGCCGCAACCACGGATCAGCTGACCATGGCGTTAAACGACGTCTCGGCCAAGTATGACATGTCGGCGCGCCATACCCAGCCAGCGCCACAACCGGCGGAGAGTGCGGCACCAACTCCCACACCGGCCCAACCAGTTTCAACACCGGCCGCTGGCCCGCAACCGTTGTCCACACCAGAAGAGGTTCCGGTTGAGCCCGTGGTCGTGCATGACAAGCAGGATTTCCAGCTGCCAGCCGTCCAAGAATTTGATGAGAAATACCAAACGGAACGGGTCGCCGCTCCTCTGGGTGGAAAAACGCCGCCCGTTGCGGAACCGGTCGCCGAAGTCTCTTTGACCGCGCCCGAACCCCCAGCCCAACGCTTCCCGCAGTTACGCTACTTGGGGCAGGTCCACGGCACGTACCTGTTGGCCGAGGCCGATGATGGCTTATATTTAGTCGACCAACACGCTGCGCAGGAACGGGTGAACTACGAGTTCTACCGCCAAGCAATCGGTGAGGTCAGTGATGACGAGCAGAAATTACTGGTGCCCATCGTCTTGGATTACCCGACGACGGACGTTTTGGAGCTGACCAACCACTTGGAAACGTTAGCCAGTGTTGGCATTAACCTCGAGTCGTTTGGCCCCAATAGTTTCATCGTGCACGAGCACCCGACCTGGTTCAAGGCGGGGCAGGAGACCGATACCATTAAAGAAATGATTGACTGGGTCTTAAAGGACGGCAAGATTTCCGTGGCCGCCTTCCGGGAAAAGACGGCCATCATGATGAGCTGTAAGCGCGCTATCAAGGCCAATCACCACCTGGACGACCAGCAAGCCCGAGCGTTGTTGAAGAAATTGGCTACGGCGGAGAACCCGTTCAACTGTCCTCACGGCCGGCCAGTGCTGGTTCACTTCACGGATCAGGACTTGGAAAAGTTGTTTAAGCGGATTCAGGATCCACACCACTCCGGCGACGACTGGGGCGAATAACTGAGACTGGTTTCTCGCCTACGGCAGCTCAACTTGAGCACCCTGTGGGGCACGCCTGAAGCCAAAGGGCGGTCTTCAGACTCATCCCAGAGCTTTGCAAGAGCGCAAATCTCTGAGATGGCCCATGGTGTAAGCCGGCAAAAGCGCCGACTAACCGCTCAGTTATTGCTCGACTAGGCCTTGTTTTGGCAATAATAAACTCAGAATAGAATCTGTAGTCTATGTTGCGTCAAGTGTGGTACAATTTAAAAAGCAAACATATGTTTTCTTAAAAATAGATATATGAATGAATAAGACACTTGAAGCTGGCTAAAAAGCAGTCAGTTTTGAGCTAGTAAAAATGTTTTGGCCAATGTAAGTGACCAGAGGCGGGCCAAACTGACCAGCTGTGTCGGTGGTCTTGGCTGAGTGATTTTCTCAGCCTAGAGCACGGGACGACCTTGGAAACTCGCGATTCTTAGCGAGGTTTCAAGGCGAGGCCCCAGACCGTTTCTCAGGCTGGAGCCGTTCCCCACAGCAGGGCAGTTTGAGCCCGCCGTCGGGAACGGAAGCATCGGCCCGACTTCGTTTTTACTAGCTGAATATTAACCCTGGACTCAAGTGCAAAGGAGACTAACTGGCATGTATGAATACCTTCACGGCACGATTGCGGCGGTCTATCCGGACCACGTGGTCGTTGACGTTAACGGGGTGGGTTACCTGGTCAATACCGCGAACCCTTACCGCTACGCCGTTGGCACCACGCCAGTCACGATTTACGTCTACCAGGCGGTGAGTGACACGGCGCAGACCCTTTACGGCTTCGCAGATTTTGCTGAAAAACAATTATTCCTAAAATTAATCAACGTCAACGGTATCGGCCCCAAGAGTGCGCTGGCCATTCTGGCCAATCCGGACCATCAAGGGCTGATGCTGGCGATTAAGACCAACGATATCAGCTTCCTGACGAAGTTTCCCGGAATTGGGAAGAAGACGGCGGGGCAGATTGTCTTGGACCTGCAGAACAAGTTGGATGACCTGGCACCCGTCGACGATGGCGCCTTGTTCACACCAGAAGCCGTCACGACTGGCGAGGGGAATCCGAAGTTAGACGACGCGATTGCTGCTTTGACGGCACTGGGTTACAAGGCCGCTGCTGTTAAGAAAATCACGCCGCAGTTGCGGAAATTTGCCGGGAACTCGACCAATGATTATCTGAGCGAAGGTTTACGCTTATTGACGACTTAGTTTTTGAAAGGAGGCTGACCCATGACTGATGATGAACGTGTCGTTTCACCGGAACCAGCGGATGATAACGAAGACTCGATTGAAAAATCATTGCGACCACAAACCCTGGCCCAGTATATCGGTCAGGATCCCATCAAACACGAATTGTCCGTCTACATTCAGGCGGCCAAGCAACGGGAGGAATCCTTGGACCACGTGCTGCTGTATGGGCCACCTGGTTTAGGGAAGACGACCTTGGCGATGGTGATTGCTAACGAAATGGGCGTGCACATCCGCACGACTAGTGGTCCAGCGATTGAAAAGCCAGGCGACCTGGTAGCCTTGCTCAACGAACTGCAACCGGGGGACATTCTCTTCATTGATGAAATTCACCGGCTGCCGAAAATCGTTGAGGAAATGCTCTACTCCGCGATGGAAGATTTCTACATTGATATCGTGGTCGGACAGGGGCCAACCGCCCATCCAGTGCACTTCCCATTGCCGCCATTCACGTTGATTGGGGCCACGACCCGAGCCGGTTTGTTATCCGCACCATTGCGGGACCGGTTTGGCATCGTGGAGCACATGGCCTACTACCATACGCAAGACCTCCAAGAAATTGTGACTCGGTCGGCGGACATTTTTAATACGCGCATCGCAACTGAGGGCGCCCACGAGATTGCGTTACGCTCGCGGGGCACGCCCCGAATTGCGAACCGCTTGTTGAAACGGATTCGAGACTTTGCGGAAGTGTCGCCTGATCATACCGAGATTGACCTGGCCATCGTGAACCATGCGCTGAAATTACTGCGGGTGGATTCGGCCGGGCTAGACGCCACCGACATTAAGTTATTAGAGACCATGATCGATTACTACAACGGTGGACCGGTCGGGTTAAATACCCTGGCGGCCAACGTTGGTGAGGAAACGGAAACTGTCGCGGCCATGTACGAGCCCTATCTCCTACAGCGCGGGTATTTGAAACGCACAGCTCGCGGTCGGGTCGTTACGCCAGCGGGATATGAACACCTCGGTCGCCAATTTCCACAACAGGAAAATGGTTAAGTGACTGACTGATAGCTTCTGTCCGCGGTGACAAGCCGTTTCTGAAAGGACGCGGCAATGCCGAACGGCTAAAGAATTTCTAGAAATAATTGGACGGATTCCCCGTATTCTGGTAAAGTTGTCCAATAGATAGAATATAAAGGGGTGAACAAATGTGTTTGATAATTTAAATATTGCTGCTGGCGCTGCCGGTGGTTACTCAACGTTGATTATCTTAGTTGTCTTCTTGGGGTTGATGTACTTCTTAATGTTACGTCCACAACAAAAGCAACAAAAGAAGCATCGTGATATGATGAGCCAACTTAAAAAGGGCGATCACGTCATCACGATTGGCCGGTTACACGGTGTGATTGACGAAATCAACCAAGCTGACCAAACGGTTACCTTGGATTGCGACGGGATCTACTTGGTTTTTGACCTGCGTGCCATTGCCCAAGTAACGTCTCAAGCACCACAAGCCGTTACGGCCCCAGCCGCTAACGACGCAACCAGTGAAGCAGCCAGCGCGGATCAACCCGCTGAAGATGCTACTGAAGAACCAGCAAGTGACGCCGCTGCAAGTGACGAAACTGCTGAAAAAACTGACGATGACTCAGCAAAATAAGACATCAAAAAGTTCGGTCTCCTAGAGGCCGTTTTTTTTCGGCCAAATTTTAGGTAACGGTTGCGTAAAAGCCGAATGTTAGGGTGAAAAGATAACGGCTTTTGATTGAAGACAAACGTTTGTTTGGGTATAATTTATATACTAATAAACGGTAAGCATGTGGCTAGTAAACGTTGTTAGAATTGATAGATTGACGGCCAAAGTTACGTGTTGGAATGTTATCTTTGATTAGTGTGTTGTCAATGGGACGAATGATATGAGTTAAGCACGCGTGAGCCGCAGGGATGGTGAAAATGTGCTCAGCCGTGGGAGTTACCTTAGCGGGTGGGTTGGCCGCTTAGGTAACTGATATCTTTGAGACGGGGGCTTCGGCTCAAAGTAAGCCTGGAGACCGTACTTTGGCTCCGGGCGGTCGCCCACCGCGTCACGGCACAGTTTTCACCATCCCGGAGGCGCTGACAACGACTGCTTAACTGGAAGAATCGAATCGTGGAAAGGAGGGGACGGCTGTGGTCCCAGAAAAATACACGCAAAGAAAAATCATTCACGTCGACATGGATGCGTTTTATGCGTCGATTGAAGAACGGGACCACCCCGAGTTCAAGGGCCACGCGCTGATTATCGCCCGGGATCCGCGGACAACCGGCGGTCGCGGTGTCGTGACCACGGCCAATTACGTGGCACGGCAACTAGGCGTGCATTCCGCTATGAATGCCAACGAGGCATTTAAGCTGGCCCCGCACGCCACCTTTAAGACCCCAGACTTTCCCCATTACCGCGAGATTTCCGACCAGATTCACGAAATTTTTCATGAGTACACGGATAAGATTGAGACCGTGGCCTTTGATGAAGCCTACTTGGATATCACGGAGAATAAAAAACACATCCGCTCGGCGGTTCAGGTGGCTCACGATATTCAGGTGGAAATTTTTGATAAGACCCATTTGACCTGCTCGACCGGCATTTCCTATAGTAAGTTCTTGGCCAAGGAGGCCTCGGACTTCCGTAAGCCGGTCGGGGTGAGCGTGATTCTGCCGGAAGATGCGCACGACTTTTTGATGGCGCTGCCGATTGAACGTTACCGGGGCGTGGGCAAGAAGACCGTCCCCAAGATGCATGAGCTGGGGATTCAAACCGGGGCGGACCTGTACCAAAAATCCCAATTGGAATTGATCCACGACTTCGGCAAGTTCGGCTACGTTTTGTATCAGCGGGTACGTGGCATTGATGAGCGACCGGTCGAGTATTTGCGTGAACGCAAGTCAATCGGCAAGGAGCGCACGTACGGGCCACCATTGTCGTCGGTCGGCGAGGTAGAAACCCAATTGCAACGACTGGCAGAAATGGTCGCGGCAACGGTCAAGCAAAAGCAACGGCATGGCAAGACGCTGGTTCTCAAGCTACGAGACAGCGAGTTCAACACTATCACGAAGCGCGTGACCCAAACGGACTTCATCGCCAATGACGCCAACGTCTATTACGACTTAGCCCTGGACCTCTACCACAGTGTGGCGGGGGACGACGAACAGGTACGCCTGCTGGGCATCACGTTAACCGGACTAGCCGCGCAAACTTTTGAAAACGTCAAGTTGCCACTGTTCGGTGGCGATGATTAGAGAATGTTGGGTGAGGTCGGGTTGCTGTCAGTTAGAAAGTAAGTCTAGCTTACAGGAACAATGATCGATGACAATTAGCAACAAGGTTAATAAAATGCGGCGGCACGGGTTCAACCAATATCAGCCGCAGGGGTGGGAAAAATGGACTCAGCCGTGGGATTTCTTAAGGGGGACCCTTAAGAAATGGCGACTTTGAAACTCATTTCTCAGAGGTTCAAAGCGAGTTCAGAGACCGCTCTTTGGCTCTGGACGTCCTGCCCACCGCGTTCCGGTCCAGTTTTTCCCGCCCCGGAGGCGATGGTTTAACACTGTCTGGACCGAGTTTTATTGAAATTGGGCGCTAAAACTTGTATACTGAAACGCGGTATCGACGCGTCTTGGTCGAAAAAATCGGATAGAAAACGGGTGAACCTATGGCTATTGAAGCTGCCATTTTAGAAGAAATCAAAAAGTATCAGACAATTATTATTCACCGTCACCAGCGGCCTGATCCCGATTGTATCGGGGCTCAACTGGCTTTACGGGACATTTTACAAGCGAGCTTCCCAGAAAAGAAGGTTCTGGCTGTGGGTAAGCATTACCCCGGCTTCGACTGGATGGGTCAAGCCGACCAAGACGTGGAAGATGGCGTTTATCAGGGTGCGTTAGTGATTGTTGTGGACACCGCTAACCAGCCCCGAGTCGACGATGAACGGTGGTCCACTGGGGCCGCGGTCATCAAGATCGATCACCATCCCAATGACGATGCCTTTGGCGACATTCAATGGGTGTTGGATCAAGCGTCCAGCACGTCCGAAATCATTTATGATTGGTACGCCAAGAATGCCGCGGCACTCACCATGCCTGACGATGCGGCACGACTACTTTATGCCGGCATCATTGGTGACACCGGGCGGTTCATGTACCCGGCCACGTCAGCCAACACGTTTGCCGTTGCCAGTAAGTTACTGACTTACAACTTCTCAATGACGGACGTCAACCAGGCTGAGGATGAAATTTCCCCAGAAATGGCGCGGTTGTCCGCTTACGTTTACCAGAACTTAGAAATTTTGCCTAGTGGGGCGGCTTATTTGAAGCTGACCGACGAAATCGTGGAATCCTTTGGCCTCGCAGCCAGCGACTCCACGTCCGCCGTCGTGCCATTGCCCGGTAAGATCACCTCCGTTGTGGCTTGGGCCATCTTCGTTGAAGCCAAGGACAAGACCTTCCGTATTCGATTGCGTTCGAAGGGACCTTCCATCAACGAATTGGCTAAGAACCACGGTGGGGGCGGTCACGCCCTGGCCAGTGGTGCCACAGCCCACGATCAGGCAGAAATTGACCAAGTTATTCACGAGCTCGATGAGTTAGTGGCTAACACTAAAGGAGAAAATGAATGACCGCAGATTTTAAACAATTCAAGTTGCAGCCGTACTTAATGACGGCCTTGCAAAAGATTGGTTTCACGACCCCGACCAAGGTCCAGGAAAAATTAATTCCCGTGATTGCTTCGGGCAAAGATGTCGTGGGCCAATCCCAAACTGGGAGCGGGAAGACGCATACGTTCTTGCTGCCCATCTTTAACCAGTTAACGTCAGAAAACCAGGTTCAGGCCGTCATCACCACGCCGAGCCGGGAACTGGCTTACCAAATTCACACGGCCGCTGAGCAATTGGCTGCTGAATCCCCATTTGAAATTCGGATTGGGAACTACGTCGGGGGAACCGACAAGAAGCGCCAAGTTGAAAAACTGCGGCACTTCCAACCCCAATTGGTTATCGGGACGCCCGGTCGGGTCATGGACTTGATTCAATCTGACGCCTTGGACGTGCATACTGCGCGCCAATTTGTCGTGGATGAAGCCGACATGACCTTGGACCTCGGGTTCTTGGACCAAGTCGACCGGATTGCCGGGCGGATGCCGAAGGACTTGCAAATGATGGTCTTTTCGGCCACTATTCCGCAACGATTGAATCCCTTCTTAAAGAAGTACATGAACCATCCAGTCGTTGAAGAGATTCCCACCGATACGATCATTTCTGATACGATTGACAACTGGTTGATTTCAACCAAAGGTCAGAACCGGAACCAATTGATCTACCAATTGATTACCATGGGTGAACCTTACCTGGTCCTGATTTTTGCCAACACCAAGACGCGGGTTGAACAAATCCACGACTTCTTGCAGGCCCAGGGCATGAAGGTCGCCATGATTCATGGGGGCATCAAGCCACGTGAACGGAAGCGGGTCATGCGTGAAGTCAAGAACCTGCAATTCCAATTCGTTGTGGCGACCGACTTGGCTGCCCGGGGAATTGACATCGAAGGGGTTTCCCACGTCATCAACGATGACATTCCAGAAGACTTAGACTTCTTCGTCCACCGGGTCGGCCGGACGGGTCGTCAGGGGATGCACGGAACGGCCATCACGCTGTACTCACCAGATGAAGAAGCCAAGGTCGCTGAGATTGAAGCCATGGGCATCAAGTTCCAGCCTAAGCGAATCAGCAACGGCGAAATCATCGATTCCTACGACCGGAACCGCCGGACGCAACGGAACAAGAGTACCGAAAAGCTTGATCCAGGTTTGATTGGTTTCGTTATGAAAAAGAAGAAGAAAATCAAGCCAGGTTACAAGCACCAAATCAAGCAAGAAATTCACCGTAGAAAAGACCAAGAACGCCGAATCGCCCAACGCCAAAGCGCTAGAAATGAACGAAAGCGGCGGAAACGCGAGTCGGATCGGTATCAATAGAGTGCGGAACAGGGCGGTTAGGTCCTGAGCATTAGAGGAATAAGGTGTCCTGTTCGGCAAAGCCGAGCAGGGCACCTTATTTTTCTAAGCGCAGGGACCTGCCCTGTGTAGCACGTTTCAGAAGCCGCAAGTTTCCGGATAAAATGGCGAGAGAAAGTCTAACGCAGTGAGCCAATACAATCGGTAAAACGCTTATGCCGGACAGGAGCGTCTTATTTTTCTAAGCGGAGGAGTCTGGCTCGTGTAGCACGTTTCAGAGGCCGCAAGCTTCCGGATAAAATGGCGAGAGCAAGATTAACGCAGTGAGTCAATGCAGCCAGCAAAGATACTGCTAGTCAAGGGAAGTCAGGTTCGGCACAACCCGTCATCAGGCTTAAACATACTGCGGGCAAGTTCAGACGGGAACGTGCCAAACCAGTCTGAGCCGAGAGGACGGCCAAAATGAACTCAGCCGTGGGATTTAGGGCACGGTACGGGCCCTAAATGGCGACTTTGAAACGCGGCCTTTGGCGGTTCAAAGCGAGTTCAGAGACCGCTTTGTGGCTCTGGACGTCCTGCCCACCGCGTTCCGGTTCATTTTGGCCGTCCGGCAGGCGGTGAGGGGGTCGGACAATCAACCAAAGTTTTCCCGAACGTTTAGTTGACAAGAAAGTGCGCCACACCTATAATTTCAAGTGGACATTTAAATATACTATCGAGGACATACCCTGATCCCATGACTTTCAGAAACGTTTTGGTTGCTGTGAAAAACGACTCATGGATTCAGTGGCGCTCCCTCAGAAACATCGCGACTCAGCGTTATGAGTTTAAGAGGTTAACGATTAAAACATCGTTGCAAGTAGAGTGGTACCGCGCTTCGGCGTCTCTACGGGCAACGGTGTTTTTGACATTTTTGGAGGTATTTGAGAGATGAAAGAGCTAACTAGTAGTCAGATTCGGCAAATGTACCTCGACTTTTTCAAGTCGAAGGGGCACACCATTGAGCCTAGTGCATCACTGGTTCCCAAGGACGATCCATCGTTACTGTGGATCAACTCTGGGGTTGCCACGATGAAGAAATATTTCTCCGGCCAAGTTGTGCCAGAGAATCCGCGTTTGACCAGTTCACAAAAGAGTATTCGGACGAACGATATTGAAAACGTGGGGAAGACCGCGCGGCACCATACGTTATTTGAAATGCTCGGGAACTTTTCCGTGGGTGATTACTTTAAGAAAGAAGCCATCACTTGGGCGTGGGAACTCTTAACGTCTCCAGACTGGTTCGGTTGGGATCCAGATAAACTGTACATGACGGTTTACCCGAAAGATACCGACGCTAAGGCTGATTGGGAGGCTGCTGGCGTGGCCCCTGACCACATCATCGGCGTCGAAGACAACTTCTGGGATATTGGTGAGGGTCCTTCTGGTCCTGACTCCGAAATTTTCTACGACCGTGGTGAAGCCTTTAACAATTTAGCCGACGACGATCCTGAAAACTATCCTGGTGGCGAAAACGAACGTTACCTGGAAGTCTGGAACATCGTGTTCTCCCAGTTTAACCACGAACCCGATGGCAGCTACAAGCCATTGCCACGGAAGAACATTGATACGGGGATGGGTCTCGAACGGGTCGTTTCGATTTTCCAAAATGCCCGGACGAACTTTGAAACCGACTTGTTTATGCCAATCATTGAAAAGACCGCTGAACTCAGCGATGGCAAGAAGTACGGTGCCAACAAGGAAGACGACGTGTCCTTCAAGGTGATTGCGGACCACGCGCGGGCTATCACATTTGCCATCGGTGACGGGGCGTTGCCTGGTAACGAAGGCCGTGGCTATGTTATCCGTCGTTTGATTCGGCGGGCCGTTGTCAATGGCCAGAAGTTAGGCATCAAGGGCGCCTTCTTAGACCAATTGGTTCCCGTCGTTGGGACCATCATGCAGTCTTACTACCCAGACGTTTTGGCTCAGGCCGATTACATCGCCAAGGTCGTGCGTTCTGAAGAAGACCGCTTCGGCGAAACGCTGGACGGTGGGTTAACGCTGCTGAACAGTTTGATTGCCGACCTGAAGAAGCAGGGCGGCAGCCAAATCGCCGGTCCCGATGCCTTCAAGTTATACGATACGTACGGCTTCCCGGTTGAACTGACCGAAGAATATGCTGATGACCAAGCCATCACGGTCGACGTTGACGGCTTCAAGGCTGAAATGCAAAAGCAAAAGGATCGCGCTCGTAACGCCCGTGGCAAGCAAACGGCCATGGGTCTGCAACACGACCTCTTGATTAACGTCACGACGCCTAGTCAATACGTGGGGTACACCCAACTCGAAACGACGAGCAAGTTAACCGAACTCGTGGTTGACGACCAACTGGCTGACAAAGCCACGACTGGCACCGTTGAAGCTATGTTTGACACCACGCCATTCTACGCTGAAATGGGTGGCCAGGTTGCTGACAAAGGGGATATCTTGGACGAAGCCGGTCACGTGGTTGCCCACGTTGCTGACGTGCAACATGCCCCTAACGGCCAGAACCTGCACACGTTGACGGTCGTTGCCCCATTGAAGAAGGGGGCCACTTACCAACTCAAGGTCGACACCATCTTCCATAGCAAGGTCGAAAAGAACCATACCGCAACCCACTTGTTAGACAAGGCGTTGCGTGAGGTCTTTGGCGAACACACCCAACAAGCCGGTTCACTGGTTGAAGGCGACTACTTGCGGTTTGACTTCACCCACTTCGGTCAGGTCGATCCTGCCGATTTGGCCAAGGCCGAAGCCATCGTGAACGAAAAGATCTTCGCCGAATTACCCGTGACGACGGTTGAAACCGATATCGAATCCGCTAAGAAGATGGGCGCCATTGCCCTGTTCAGCGAAAAGTACGGTAAGGTCGTTCGGGTTGTCAGTGCCGGCGATTTCGTCACCGAATTCTGTGGGGGGAACCACGTCAAGAACACCAATGAAATTGGGCTGTTCAAGATTACCTCAGAATCTGGTGTCGGTGCCGGTGTTCGGCGGATCGAAGCCGTGACCTCTGCGGCTGCTTACAAGTACCTGCACGAACACGATGACATCTTGCATGCCGTTGCGAGCGATTTGAAGGTGACTCAGGTCACTGAAGTCGCCCAGAAGGTTAATGCCCTGCAAGCCCAAGTCAAGAGCTTAGAACAAAAGCAAGCGGCCTTAGAAGGCAAGTTAGCTAGTCAACAGGCCGGCGCTGTCTTTGACAACGTGGTCACGGCTGGTAACTACAAGTTGATCAGTGGGACCGTTCAAGTCTCCAAGATGGACCAGTTGCGGGCTTTAGCCGACACTTGGCGTGACCAAGCCCTTTCTGATGTGTTAGTATTGGGTGCGGAAGTTAATGGTAAGGCTAACCTGATTGTGGCCGTTAGTGCGGACAAGCAAAAGCAGGTCAAGGCGGGCGATTTGATCAAAGCCATCTCACCAAAGATCAACGGTGGTGGCGGCGGTCGGCCTAACCTGGCGCAAGCCGGTGGGAAGAACCCAGCGGGCTTGCCAGATGCCATGACGGCTGCGGCCGATTGGTTGGCTGATCAAGACTAACGCTGAGGCGTTTTGCTTGAAAACCGTGGTCATTCTGTTAAACTATTAATCATGTTTAAGGTTGATGTTGACGGCAGTGCGGGTGAATTTGCCAGCGGTGGCGCGGCATTAATTATTGAAATTTAGCTAAAAGCTTAGTCAGGAGGAGGGAGCGGCTCGATTCGAGTGGCTCCCTTCCCAGCAACAGTATTACGAATAGATTACATTGCTGAAGTGCGTTGTAGTTTGCGCGGTAATCGAGTAAAATTGAGGCTAAGCGAGGAAGTGCGGGGGTGTTTTATAGTGAGTTCATTAGACAAAACGATGTATTTTGACTTTGGGGCTAACCAACCAAAGGACGTTCATGATACGCTGGTAACGGTCTATCAAGCACTAGAGGAAAAGGGTTATAATCCAATTAATCAGATTGTCGGCTACCTACTATCGGGCGATCCTGCATATATTCCACGTATCAATGATGCACGGAACTTGATTCGGAAGCACGAGCGCGACGAGATTATTGAAGAGTTAGTGCGTTTCTACCTGAATCAGAATGGACCGGTGAAGCCTTCATGAAGTTAATGGGTTTAGACGTGGGTTCCCGTACCGTGGGTATTGCGATTAGCGATGCTCTCGGGTGGACCGCCCAAGGGATTGAGATCATTCCAATCAAAGAAGAGGAAGAAGTCTTCGGGTTGGATCGGGTCGCAGAACTGGTGGCGTCACACGAAGTCCAAGGCTTTGTGGTCGGGCTCCCCAAGAACATGAACAATTCGTTAGGTCCCCGGGCCGCGGCATCTAAGCGGTACGGTGAGATGTTAACTGAACGGTTCCATTTGCCCGTCGATTTTGAAGACGAGCGGTTGACAACCGTTGAGGCGGAGCGTATGTTAGTGGAACAAGCGGATACTTCGCGCCGCAAACGTAAAAAAGTAATCGATAAATTAGCTGCCGGACTGATTCTCCAAAACTATTTGGACCGTCACGGCAAGTTAACTCAAGAAAAGTGAGGTTTCCCATGAACGAAGACCAAGAACAAATTACATTAGTTGACGAAAATGGTAACGAAGAACTGTACGATGTCCTGTTTACCTTTGAATCTGACGATTTTGGTAAGTCATACATCTTGATTTACCCTTCAGGCAAGAGCGACGACGAGGAAGTTGACATCCAAGCCTACGCATTACCTGCAGACGATGATCCAGCTAACCCATCCGGTGGCGACTTGCAATTGATTGAGTCCGACGAAGAATGGGATATGGTTGAATCCGTACTGAACACTTTCCTGGCTGATGGGACCATTGATCCTAACGCTGGTAAAAAAGATTAGTCAGTTTCAACGAAAGGGCGGAATTTTTCCGTCCTTTTTTGTATGACGAGAAAGTTTGGTGGGATTAATGGGTAAACGGGTGAAAGCCAGTGTGCGTGTAGCCGGGAACGGTTAGTGCTGGTGTTTTGTGCAACGCCCACTTGGAGAAACGCACCCATTTAAAGCGTGTGAGTACCCGTTAGCCTCAAGTTTTGCGAGACAGTACGGGTGCAGCTGGAGGCAGTTAAATTCGCAGACCTGTGTCGGTGGCGTTGGGCCGGTGGGGTGCCGGTCTTACACCACGGCCCGGGGTGAAACTCGGGTCGGGAGGTTCACCCTGGAGGCTGGAGACCTCTCTTTGGCTCCAGCCGTGCCCCACAGGCGGAGGATTTAACTGCCGGAGGCGGAACCCCACAATCTTAGCGGTAATTTAAAGGCCAAAACGTGCGCCTGACCACTGTTTAATGGTAAAATAAGACGTTGCGCAAAACAGGGGGAATTTTAAAATGACTGAAGAAACACACCGCTTTAAAGCCGTGATTGCCGGCAAGAGTTATACGATTGTCGGTCAGGCCACGGACGAACATATGCGGGCGGTGACTGAGGTGCTGAATGAACAGTTCACCCAGCTCAAGGAGCTGTCACCCAATATTAGTAAAGAAGACGCGGCAATCTTGATGGCGTTCAACGCTGTTTCGGACCAATTAAAGATGGCAGCGGCCAACGACCAAGCGGATTCCGCTAAGGACTCATCAGAAACGGAGGAATAGTTTGGTTTTAAGCTTAATTATTCTCGCAGTTCTCATCTTGGGTTTTCGTCGGGGCTACCGGCGGGGACTAGTGTTACAGATTATTAGCACGATTGGCTACTTGATTGTTTGGATTATCGCCCGGCTGGGTGCCAAACCACTGGCTAGCGGCGTGGGGCAGTTTGTGGGGAACCTTTCCCTGAACAGTTCCGTCAGTGCCGTGACCGCTGGTGAGAGTAGCAGTTTCTTTTTAAATGGTCTCGCATTTTCGGCCATTTTGACCGTGGGCTTTTTCATCGTCCGCAAATTAGCTTATGGCATCAACAAGGTGACCTGGTTACCGGTGATTCATCAAGTTAATTCCTTAGCGGGTGGCCTGATTAATCTGGTCATTCGTTATGTGGTCATTTTTTTAACCTTAAATTTACTAATCCTGTTACCAATTCAGGGTTTTCAAAACAGTTATCAAGCCTCCCCAGTCGCCCAGTGGATCGTCAAACAGACACCCGTGCTCTCAAAGCAGGTGTTCACCTGGTGGCTGACGGAGCATGAATCGAATTAGATTGATTCGGGAGAGAGGAGTTCGCCGATGAATCAAAAAACCTTAAAAATTATGGAGTACGACCGAATCAAGCAAGCCTTACGCACTTACTTGGTCTCGGCAGCTGGCCAGCATGAGTTGAGTCAGCTGGCCCCAACCGCGGATGCCAAACAACTGCAGACCTGGTTGGACGAAACCAGAGACGGTGCCGACATTTACCGCTTGGAGAGTGGCATTCCACTGCCCAAGCTGGATGACATCCGGCCGCATTTACACCGCTTAGCCATGGAGGCTGCCCTGAACGGGTTGGAATTGGCCCAGATCAGTCGGGTCTTATGGACGACCGGAACCGTGGTCAAATTTTTCCATGACTTAGCTGAAAAGGAAGTCACTTTACGCCGGCTGGACCGGGTTGTGAAGGAATTAGTCACGTTACCCGATGTAACGCGGCGGTTGCGGACCTCACTAGAGGGCGACGGCCACATCACGGATGAAGCCTCACCCGCCTTGAAGCAGATCCGTCAGCACATCACCCAGACCGAGGCGGAGATTCGCCGAACCATGGACCAATACACCCGGGGCAAGGATGCGAAATATCTGAGTGAAACCATCGTGACCATTCGGGATGACCGTTACGTGATTCCCGTTCAGGCCGCTTACAAGCAACACTTTGGCGGAA
This sequence comes from Levilactobacillus mulengensis, assembly GCF_003946045.1. Classification (GTDB taxonomy): domain Bacteria; phylum Bacillota; class Bacilli; order Lactobacillales; family Lactobacillaceae; genus Levilactobacillus; species Levilactobacillus mulengensis. The sequence continues at coordinate 40,062 of NZ_RHNW01000012.1, forward strand.
TCGTGCATGATCAAAGTGCCAGTGGTCAAACGCTGTTCATTGAACCCCAAGCGGTTGTGGGCTTGAACAACCGGTTACGGCAAAATCAAATCGATGAACGCCATGAAGAGCAACGGATCTTAGCCGAATTGACGGCGTTACTTGACCCGTACCAGGATGAAATTTTACGAAATTCAGAAATTCTGGGACATTTTGATTTCATCAACGCGAAGGCCAAGTACGCCCATCATTTGAAGGCCACCGAGCCCAAGCTATCCTTGGACAATCAGGTCAGCTTGCGACAAGCCCGTCATCCACTGATCGATCAGCGGAAGGTCGTGGCCAACGACATCACCATCGGCAAGGACTACAAGGCCATCATCGTGACCGGGCCCAACACCGGTGGGAAGACCATCACGCTGAAGACGTTAGCACTGGTCCAATTAATGGGGCAGTCGGGGTTATTTATTCCCGCCAATGAAAACAGTGTGATTGGCATCTTCAACGATATTTTCGCCGACATCGGGGATGAACAATCCATCGAGCAGAGCCTGAGTACGTTCTCCGGGCACATGGAAAATATCGTGGCCATTTTGAAACAGGCCGATGACCACAGTTTAATCGTGGTCGATGAACTGGGTGCCGGAACCGATCCCCAAGAGGGGGCCGCATTGGCCATTGCCATTTTGGATGAAATCGGCACGTTGGGTAGCTATGTCATGGCGTCGACCCACTATCCTGAGCTGAAGGCTTATGGGTACAACCGGCCGGACACGATTAACGCCAGCATGGAGTTTAACGGCGAAACGCTTCAGCCAACGTACAAACTGTTGATTGGGATTCCTGGACGGAGTAATGCCTTAGACATTGCGGCCCGGCTGGGGATGCCGTCACAGGTAATTGACGCGGCTCGGGGGTTGACCGACCAAGACAGTCAAGACTTGAACGCCATGATTTCCGACCTGACCGAACAGAAGCGGCGGGTCGACGATGATGCCGAGAATCTGCGGACCCAATTGGCCGAGGCTGATGAGTTACACGATCAATTACAAAAGCAATTTGACAGCTATCAACATCAAAAAGATCAGTTGATGACGGACGCCAAGCGCGACGCCAACCGGCTGGTCGATGAGTCCCGGAAACGGGCCAACCAAATCATTTCTGATTTGCGGAAGAAACAATTGGCTGCCGGTCAGAGCGTGGTTAAGGAAGACGAGCTGATTGCGGCTCAGGGAGCCTTGAACGCCCTGCAACAGGATACCAAGCTCAAGAAGAACCGGGTCCTGCGGCGGGAAAAGGCCAAGTTCGATTTCCACAAGGGCGACAGCGTGCTGGTCAAGTCCTATGGCCAAATCGGGGTCCTGATGCAGCAGCTGGATGACAGCCACTGGGAAGTCCAACTGGGAATCCTGAAAATGAAGATTGCCAACAACGACCTGGAAAAGGCTAAGGACCCAGCCAAATCGGCTAAGCAACCGCGAGCCAGCGTCAAACGCAGTGGCTCCAACGGCATGTCGCCAACCTTGGATCTGCGGGGCCATCGCTACGAAGAGGCCATGGCCGAAGTCGACCGGTACATTGATTCCGCCTTGCTAGCGGGTTACCCATCCGTGACAATCATTCACGGGAAGGGTACCGGGGCATTGCGGAAAGGGGTCACCGAGTACTTGAAGCGCAACAACCGCATCAAGAGCTTCGGTTTCTCCCCAGCCAACGCCGGTGGTGACGGGTCGACGGTTGTGCGGTTTAAATAGCGCTTTGGCAGCGCCTTACCGGGCGGGGAAAATAAGTCGGAACGCGAGGGAAGGACGGTCAAAGCCTGAGAAGCGGTCTTTGACCTCGCTTTGAGCCTCTAAAATCGAGTCTCAAAGACGCCAATTTCCTTAACAGTAAAAGTCACTGTTAAGGAAATTTCCACGGCTGAACTTATTTTCCCCGCCCTCACGGCTTACATGGTGTGAGGGCCCAACGGCGGAACCGTCACCGGGGCGTAGGGTGTGTAATAAATTAGCTTATGATTGATGGTCCCTCAGTGAATTACTTACTGGGGGACTTTTTGGTTAGGAGGACTATTGTCTAGCTGCGTTAATAACCGTGTGAGCAGGACCTGACCACAAATCTAAGAACAAGTGAGTGCGAACTAATTGATTTATGAGTTGCTTGATGTGGGGCAACGTCGTGTCAGTCGCGGGGTTAGTCAAAATGAGCCAATCCGGCCAGTGTAAGTGACCAGAGGCGGGTCAAAATGCCCAGCTGTGTCGGTGGTCTTGGCTGAGGTTTTTGCTCAGCCTAGTCCACGGGGCAACCTTTGCGACCGCATTTCAGGCGCAAAGTTGAGGTGGAAGCCCGGTCCTCAGGCTGGAATCGGCCCCATAGCAGGGCGTTTTGAACCCGCCGGCGGGAACGGACAATCGGCACAGCGTCACGGCTCATTTTCACCGACCCGGAGGTGCGGACAACGACGTCCCCCACACCAAATACAAATGCTAATAAATTGTAAGCAACTTAGTTGTGATTTCAAAAAATTCTGGTAGACTGAAAGATATGAAGTCGTGATTAAATTTGATAAGGAGGCAATTCTGAATGGCAGCAGTAGCAGAAACAACTGATAAGACCTTTGAACAGGACACCGCTAAGGGCGTAACCCTGACAGACTTTTGGGCAACTTGGTGTGGTCCTTGTCGGATGCAATCACCAGTCGTTGAACAATTATCCGAGGAAATGGACAACGTCACGTTCAACAAGATGGACGTTGACGCCAATCCTAACACGCCACAATCCTTTGGTATCATGAGTATCCCAACCTTACTCGTGAAGAAGGACGGCCAAGTGGTCGACTCTATCGTGGGTTACCACTCCAAGGACCAATTGAAGAAGATTTTGGACCAATACGTGGAAGCCTAGCGCGTTGGCAAACGGTCGTCACTGCGGTGGCGGCCGTTTTTTTTGGACGAAAAAAGCACTGACCCTCGTGGTAGCGCGGTCAGTGCTTACGTGAAACTTGGTTAGTTTTCTTCAGGTGAATCGGTAGGTTCGTCGTGAACCACCGCCAGTGGGGTGGGCGCATCATAGTCTGGAATGACATCTTCTGGATCGGTGTACACGTCGAAGGTGACGGTCGTGGCCTGCAACTTGTGGGGAGTTTCAATCAGCTCTGCTTCAGCGGAAACGCCCAGTTGTTGGGCCATCATTTCTGCCAGGAAGCCCGCTTCCAACGTGAAGTCGTCATCGCCCTGTAACTGTTTGCGCAGCTTAACGGGCGTGCCGCTGAGTTGCCAACGGGTCATTTGCGCCGTTTGTTTGATCAGGGCCAAGTGGCCAAAACCAGCTTGTTCAAAGAAGGTGGCGGCGTCCTTGGGATTACCGATTGGGAACCGGCGAGCCAATGATTTGCCAGCCCAGTAGCTGATATCGCCCTGGTCATCGCCCAACAATTCTGGGAGTAAGGCTTCTCTGAGTAACATTTGTGGCAGATTTGCGGCACCGTCGGCATCAGCCATGACGGTTTGATATAAGTTTTTCACGATGGTGGACTCCTTCATCCAATTAGTTTCTAAACTCATTATACCGTATTTGTTTCAGGAATATGACTATCCGGTAAATTTTACGGATATTTATGGGAATCGACGTTTTGCCTGGCAGGAAACTTGAAACCGGTTGATAAAAAGGCGATAATGGAGATTCAAGAACATCGAGAAGGAGCGTTGATTCATGCAAACAGATCCGATTGGTCTCATGGATTCAGGAGTCGGCGGTTTAACAGTTTTAAAGGAAGTTCAGCGGTTATTGCCAGCTGAAAATACGGTCTTTTTGGGCGACCAGGCGCGCTTGCCATACGGTCCCCGGTCGGTCGAAGAAGTCACGACCTTTACCCGGCAGATTGCGACTTACTTACGCCAACATGCCAACATGAAAGTATTTGTTATCGCTTGCAATACGGCGACAGCTGCGGCCTTAACGCAGATGCAGTCGGAGCTACCCGTGCCCGTGGTTGGGGTGATTGCCCCCGGGGCCACGACGGCGGCTAAGGTCACCAAGAACCATAAGATTGGGGTGATTGCAACGGAAGGCACCGTTAAGAGCGGCCAATATCAACAGGATATTTTGGCCGTCGATGCGCAGAATCAGGTCGTGAGTGTGGCTTGTCCCCAACTGGTGACGTTGGCCGAACACAACGATTTGACCTCGGCCCACGCCCAAGAAGTGGTTGCCCAAAACTTGGCACCATTTCAGGGAACTGACATTGATACGTTAGTCATGGGCTGTACCCATTTTCCACTGCTACGAGACGCCATTCAGCGGGCAATCGGCCCCGACGTCACGTTGGTTGATCCCGGCGTATCCGCGGCTGAACAGACCGCAGCGATTTTGAAGGACAAGCATGAACTGAACACCACGGGGCAACCCGTGACGGCGACGTATTACACGACCGGTGACGTTGACCAGTTTAATCAATTGGCCAGTGAGTGGTTAGATCTCGCACCGAAGCACGTCACCCACTTAGACATCAGCACGTTAGCGACCCCCGCGGAGGTAGAATAAGTATGGACAACACATTGGTAATCGCCACGAACAATGCGGGGAAGGCCCGTGAATTTCGTGCCATTTTTGAGCCGAAGGGGCTGACGGTGAAGACACTAGCAGACTTTCCTGACCTCACGCAGGTCGCGGAGACGGGGACGACCTTCACGGAAAATGCCACGCTGAAGGCGACCGCGGTGGCCAAACAGACCCAGTTGCCGGTTTTAGCGGACGATTCCGGTCTGATGGTCGACGCCCTCAATGGTGAGCCGGGCATCTATTCTGCACGGTATGCCGGCGACCACGATGATGCCAAGAACAATGCCAAATTACTGGCAAATCTGCAAGGCGTTCCCGCCGCACAGCGGGGCGCTGGGTTTCACACGTCGTTAGTGTTGATCAAGCCAAATGGTAAGAAACTCGTGGCCACGGGTGAGGTCCGCGGTGAAATTTTAACGGCCCCTCGCGGCGAAGATGGCTTTGGGTACGATCCGTTATTTTATGTGCCCGCCGAACACGCGACCTTTGCCGAAATGAGTTTGGCCCAGAAGAATCAACACAGCCACCGCGCTAAGGCGACGGCGGCAATGTTACCGCAATTCGATGAATGGTGGGAGGAAAAATAATGACACGTTGGCTGGTAGTCAGTGATAATCATGGAGACCGGGACATCCTGGTCAGTCTCAAGCAGGCCCTGCAACCGGATACCATTTTCCACTGTGGCGATTCTGAAATGAACGCCGATGATCCCTGGTTCAAGGGGGCGTACGTGGTGATGGGCAACATGGACTTTGATAGTCAGTTACCGTTGGTGCAGACGCCCACGGTTGACGGCTGCAAGGTTCTGTTGACGCACGGCCACTACGATGAGGTGCATTGGGACCTCACCAAGCTGAAATTGCACGCGGATCAGGAACAGGCAGATCTGGTCTTTTACGGTCACACCCATGAGCTGGCGGCCGAAGCGGTCGGGGGCCACGTTTTCGTGAATCCCGGTAGTATCAGTCAGCCGCGCGGTGAGTTCCGCCAGCTAGGAGGCACCTGTGCCATGATTACCGTGGAACCGACGCAATGGGTCGTGCAGTATTACACCCGTGACGCCCAGCCCGTGCCTGATTTAAAATTTACCTTTGACCGTTCGTAACTAGAAAGGATGACATGACCCATGATTGACCCTGCTGTTGAGCAGCTATTGCGCAATGACCCCAAGAGCTATGTGATTCCGGCCGCGGTCGTTGCCAACGTGACAGCGACCAATACGCTGGAGCATGCTTTGATGGTGCTCTCTAAGGTCGGGTACAGCCGGATTCCGGTCCTCGACCCCGATGATCACCTGCAGGGGATGATTTCGCTAGCCGCAATTACCGATAAATTGTTGCATGTGCCAGGCGCTGCGGTGGAACAGCTGAGCAACTACACCGTGGCCGACGCCATGTTACCGGTAGAGCACTGGGTAGACGACCCAGCTAAATTAGAAACAATCTTAAGCTATATGGTGGATGAACCCTTTATCCCGTTATTAAATCAGGATAATGTCTTTCAGGGCATCATTACCCGCCGCGAAATTTTAAAACGCGTAAACTACTTAGCCCACAATTTGGATGACCATTACGAGGTCACCCCACGGGAAAAAGTGATTGAAAATGGCGACCATTAGGCATTGGTGGCCCACAATCGATAAGTGAAGGGGGAATTTCTAATGAAACTGGTTTTAGGCATCCTGATTGGGATCCTCTGGCTATTTACGATTGGGTTAGCCTTCATGGCAGCCACCGGCGCCGGAAGTTACTGGTCATTTTTGATCCTATTTGTCCTGGTCCTATTCAGCACCATTGATTGGTGGCGGCTGGACCGCTAGGCAACTGAAAATTACAATTAGGAGAACAGGTGATGGCGGCGGCCGTTGCCTGTTTTTTTTCGTACAAAAAAGCTTGACCCAAGAAGACTCGCGTCAAGCTTCGTGTTATTTATTCTGGAGGGAATTGTGCGTGGGCAGGAGAATGCCGGCTTCACGAATCGCCTTGAGATAGGCGGTTAGAAAGGCGGCTTGTAAGCCAAATTGGCTGCCACTCTTGGCGACCAGGTTGACCTGATAGACCAGCTCGCCGGTCGGTAACGTGACCACGCCGGTGATGACGGGCTCGCCAACCACGCTGGGATGTTCCGGCAACAGGCGGTCGTTTGTGGCGTGAATAATAGCGGGTAACTTTTCGACCGGTGTCGTTGGGGCGATGGGAATGTTGATGGTCGCGTGCATGTCGTTACGTGAGCGGTTGGCCACGATGGTGATGTTGCGGTTGGGGATGAAGTTGACGGTCCCATCCGCCTCGGTAACCTGCGTGGTGCGCAAGCCCATGGCGGAAACGGTCCCGGTGATCAGTCCAATTTTAACCGTGTCACCCACGTCAAATTGTTGTTCCATCAGGATGGAAATCCCGGTGACCAAATCGCTGACAAAGCCCTGGGCACCCAGGCCTAAAGCCAAACTGAAGATTCCGGCACCGGCAACCAACGTCCCGACCGGCACGCCTAAAGTGGAGAGCATGGCGTAGGCCCAGAAGAAGATGATGGTGTAGTGAAACAGGTTCATCGTCAGCATGCTGATGGTCTGCAGGCGATTGGTTGGGCCTCCCTTAGGCACCAGGTAACGTTTGAAACTCCGGTTCAGAATCCACCGGCCCACCAGGTTGATCACGAAAAACAACAGGGTGAGAAAGAGCAGGCTCAGAAAGCGACTGGTGATCAGGTGCAGCACCTTTTCCCAATCGAAAGTATTTAAATAATGTTGCAGCCACTTGGAAGAGGTGGCTGTGGTGGTTACTAGGTCCGTCACGAGACGAGCCCTCCTTTACTTTTTTGATTTTACGGGTTAAACGTATCTTTGCTAACGCCTCCGGGCTGGTGAAAACTGGGCCTCGTCGTGTCCGTTCCCGGCGGCGCGCTCAAGGAGCCCTGCTGTGGGGCCGGTTCCAGCCTGAGAAGCGGGCTTCCACCTCAACTTTGAGCCTGAGGGGCGGTCTCAAAGGTTGTCCCATGGGCTAGGCTGGGAAAATACCCCAGCCAAGACCATCGACACAGCCGGGCACCTTGGCGCGCCTCTGGTTACTTCCGCGACTGACCCAGTTTTCCCAGCCCTGCGGCTGACGCGGGGTTGGCCCGTCAACGGATTTCTTAGCGTGCTGGTGGGCAACTGTAAATGAATACATGTGGGACATTTCTCGGCGGGAAAATCTGATTGAGTATCAGTTTACATAACGTAAAAAAACTGACGTAAAAATCATAGCTGAATCTTGGGCTGCGACAGTGTTAGCCGCAGGGAGGTTGAAAATGAGCTCAGCCGTGGGAGTTGCCTTAGTGGTTTACCACTTAGGCAACTGCTATCTTTGAGACTCGGTTTTGAGGCTCAAAGTAAGCCTGGAGACCGTTCTTTGGCTCCAGGCGGGCGCCCACCGCGTCCCGGCTCAGTTTTCAACCTCCCGGAGGCGCAAGCAAAGACAAAGGTTCAAGAACCAGCGCTATCCCATATTTTACTAGTCTTGACGAATAAAACCAATCGAATTCGGGGTTTTAATTGCGTGTAAGCGCTGAGAATGCTATTCTATTGGTAAGTAACGAGCACAAGGAGGGGTTGTCATGACCGGTGGACAAGTAGCGGGCCTAATCGCGGCGATTGCGTTTTTGATTTTGGTTCTCTTCATTGGCATGTTCTTAGTAAAGATGAATAAAACATTGAGTGAGGTGAATCGCTCGATGAAGACGATGACTTCGGATGTGGACGTAATCAGCCACCAAGCCGAGGACATCATGGCAAATGCCAACGAACTGTTGGAAGACGTGAACAAGAAAGTTGCGACCATTGATCCCGTTTTCCAAGCTGCCGCTGATTTGGGTGAAAGTGTTTCCGATTTAAACACCGCCACTCGTAATTTAACCGACCGGGTAAGTGAGACCGCCAAGACGACGGCAAAGACATCACTGGCCGCCCGCGCTGGCAAGACCGTGTTTGATTTGTACAAGAACCGCAGAAACAAAGAATAGTTGTTTACGGAAAGGGAGTCATGAAGATGGCAAAACACAAGTTATTAGCAGGATTAGTACTGGGTGGCGCAGCCTATGCGGCTTACCACGCCCTCGACTTGGAACAACGCGAAGCCTTAAAGGATGCCGCTCGTGACCGGTACAATGCCTTCAAGGACCGCGCTGTCGACTACGCGTTTTACGCAGCCGATGCCGCCGACGACTTCAAGGAAGCCTTAGACGACCGGTTGGCCGGTAAGAACGATGCGCCAGCTTGGCGGAACACGGATGCCGATGAAACGGCCGAAGATGAAGACGACGATATCGTCTTAAGCAGCGACCAGGTTCCTGATTTACCTAGCGAAGACGCCGATGCCGCTGATGAAGCCGACAACGACGAAACACCCGCTAGCGATGAACCAACGGCGGACAAGCCCGTTTAATTTAATGAGACTAGTTAGGAGTTGCGACTGCGGTCGTGGCTCTTTTTTATTTGGTCGATGAAAAAAATCCCCGCCATTTTCAACATGTGAAAGGCGGGAACTTATTTGGTAATCATTAATTACCCAACGTAAGTTAATTCCTTAGAGGTGTGGGTGAATGGTAAGCTGCCATCGGCGGTGACGTGAACACAGTCTTCGATCCGGACGCCGGCGACACCTGGGATGTAGATACCAGGTTCGATGGAGAAGCACATGCCGGGTTCGAGGACCAGGTCGTTGCCTTCCATGATGGATGGGAATTCATGATCGCTCATGCCCATCCCGTGGCCCAACCGGTGAATGAAGTATTCGCCGTAGCCGGCCTTGGTGATGATGTCGCGGGCAATCTTGTCGAGTTCAGCGGCGGTCATGCCAGGTTTAACGGCGGCTTGGGCGGTCAATTGGGCTTCCAAACAAACGTCGTAGATTTCCAGCTCTTTGGCCGTTGGGGTGCCTAAAGCAACCGTCCGGGACGCATCGGAAATGTAGCCATCGTAGACCGTTCCCAGGTCAAACAGCACCAGTTCGTTGTTCTGGAACTTGGTGTCGTTGGTGGCACCGTGGGGTTCTGCGGCATGGGCGCCGGCTTGCACCAGGCTACCGAAGGACATTTCCATAATACCTTCTTGCATCAAGGCGTATTGGAGTTCGGCAACGGCGGATTGTTCCGTCTTGCCAGCCTTAACTGCAGCAAAGCCGTGTTCAAAGGCGAAGTCGTCCCACTTGCCGGCGATTTCCAACTTCTTGATTTCTTCGGCCGACTTGATCAAACGCATGCGTTCGATGAAGCTGGTGATATCCAGGTCGAACTTAGGATTGTCGAATTGGGCAGCCAAGGCTTCCATCCGGGCAACAGGAAGTTGACCCTTTTCCAACGCGATGTGGTCGGGGTTGACGTGGCGTTGCTTGACTTGCGCGGCAATCATCGCCCAGGGGTTCTCGTGGTCTAAGTAACCAACGACGGGGAACTGCCAACCGGTTGCCTTAATCACTTCAACCTCTAAGGCTGGTGCGAAGATGAATGGGTCTTGGCCTGGAAAAATGACCAGGGCTAATACCCGTTCAATCGGGTCACTCCCAAAGCCAGTGAGATACTGGATAGTTTTGGGATTGCTGAGGTAGGTCATACTAGCGTGTTGTTCTGCGGTCCATTGCTGAATTTGTTCGAGTTTAGTCATTCAATCACCCCTTTAAAAGATGTGTTAATTATAGCATAAGCCAGAGACTAGTTGCACTTGTGAAAATGGGCGCTGTGTCTCGCAAAAAGCCGCACAGAAATAGGGCCGGTATTGCGGGGAAAATGCTGGTATATCAGGGAAAACCGATGCTAATATAATTGAAATTATATAGCGGAAAATGAAAATTAACTATTTCTCATAATTCGAGCGAATAAGGTCGGATTAATTTTTTATCACCCGCTAATTGATTTTGTTTTCTGTAAACGGCTTAACAACGCGGTTAAAGTGACCTATAGTAAACAATATCAGGGCCAAAGATTCTACCGTATGGGGAGATGTGCCTTGAAAATTCGATGAAATTAAGGTATTCTTTGATATGAAAGCGTTTTCAATGTTGCGTCCCTGAGTGACTTTCTGTATACTGGTCAAGTTGCTTGAAAACGAATGAAAACAAACCAAAACAAGGAAGAAAGGGCTATCGCTATGGAAAAACAAACAGTTACAATTTACGATGTGGCACGAGAAGCGGCGGTCTCCATGGCCACCGTCTCGCGGGTCGTCAATGGAAATCCCAACGTCAAGCCAGCTACACGAAAGAAAGTGCTTGAGGTCATTGACCGTCTTGACTACCGGCCAAACGCCGTTGCACGAGGCTTAGCAAGTAAGAAGACCACGACGGTTGGGGTCATCATCCCAGACGTCACCAACATTTACTTCTCATCACTGGCACGAGGTATCGATGACATTGCCATGATGTACAAGTACAACATTATCTTGACCAACTCCGATGAAAACGGCGGCAAGGAAGTTCAAGTGCTGAACACCTTGATGGCCAAGCAAGTTGATGGCATCATTTTCATGGGTAACCAGGTGACCGATGAGCTTCGTGAAGAATTCAAGCGTTCTAAGGCACCAGTTGTCTTAGCTGGTTCCGTGGATTCTGAAAAGGCGCAACCCAGTGTCAACATCGACTATGTAGCCGCTGTGGCGGAAGCCGTTAAGAATTTGATCGATCACGGCAATGAAAAGATTGCCTTCGTTTCCGGCTCCATGGACCAAGCCATCAACCACGACTACCGGTTGAAAGGTTACAAGAAGGCCCTGAAGGACGCAGGGATTGCTTACGATGACAAATTGGTCTTTGAAACGGACTACACGTACAAGGCGGGCCAATCACTCGAACCAGCCTTGAGCGCAGTGGGTGCCACGGCTGCCTTTGTCGGCGACGACGAACTGGCCGCTGGTGTGATGAACGGCTTAACCGATGCCGGCATCGACGTTCCTGGTGAGTTTGAAGTCATCACCAGCAACGATACGAAGCTGACCGAATTGGTTCGGCCTAAGATGAGTTCAATCACACAACCATTGTATGATATTGGTGCCGTTGCCATGCGTCTGCTGACGAAACTGATGAACAACGAAACTGTTGAAGAGAACACCGTTATCTTGCCTTACGGGTTAATGAAGCGGAGTTCGACTAAATAAGCGTCATGAAAAGGTTCCGGAACCCGTTTCCAGAACCTTTTCATATACATAATTTTTGCTTTCGTGAAAACTGTGCCGGTACGCGGTTGCGTGTGCTGTTCGTTCCCGGCGGCGGGCTCAAGACGGCCTGCTATGGGGTCGGTTCCAGCCTGAGGAGCGGGCTTCCACCTCAACTTTGTGCCCGGGAGGCGGTCACAAAGGTTGCCCGGTGGACTAGGCTGGGAAAGAACCCCAGCCTAGTCCACCGACACAGCTGGCCGTCTTGGCCCACCTCTGGTCACTGACACTGACCGTGTTGGCGCAGTTTCACTAGCTTTGTGGCAGGGAATGGATTTACTACGATATTATTGGTGGCTGAGGCCAGTTACTGGTGGGGCTAAAGTTGCCGAGACAGCTTGTAATATGGATAAAGGCAAAGCTTTGCATGTCGCTGAGTGTCTATCGATGGGGCGATGTTAGCCGCAGGAAGCCAGGAACGTAGCCAGCTGTGTCGATGGTGTTAGCTGGTGATTCTCCAACCTACATTTTGGGGATTGCTGTATTCTTACTGGTTTTCCTGGTTAGCTTGAAATTTGCTAGACAGGAGTCGAGTGACTTCGTTAATACTGAAATGGTTAATTGGGATGCCGGTGACATGATCAATGTTAGTGACCAGAGGTGGGTCAAGGTGAACAGCTGTGTCGGTGGTCTTAGCTGAGTGAATTTTCTCAGCTTAGTCCACGGGGCGCCCTTTGAGACTGGTGGGTTTCCAGGCTTAAAGGCGAGCTGGAAGACCGCTTCTCAGGCTGGAAGCGTTCCCCACAGCAGGGCACCTTGAACCCACTGCCGGGAACGACACTTTTGAGCGATGGGACAGTAGGGGAACAATTGTGTAAGATTTCGCCCAATTAAGCTGCTCTTAACCAATCTGAAATTTAGATGTGCTACAATGATAAGCAAATCATATTGGGTAACGGGAGGTGGTTCTTATGAGTGAAAATAGTCGCATGGCGCGCTACCACTCAGATGAAGAACCGGAACCACAACAAGCACCACAAACAACTGAAACGTATCAACGACGCCCAGCCTTGGCCCGGTGGGTGGCTTTTCTAATCCTATTATTGACGGTCAGTGTGGGCCTGAAACTCACCGTGTTTAACGCCAACTATACGGCGGGCGTGGTGTCACGCTCGTCGGTTGGTGAAAAGGTCATCAACCACGTCAACGATGATCTGCAAAACCTGGGTGTCTCCGGGGCGCCGGTCACGTCTAGCTTGATGCAACCGTATTTAGCCATGGGTGTTGCCAAGCTCTACGGCGAAACAATCGATGCACCGGTCGACACCACGGACCTGTCCGCTGCCATCAGCACGCAGGCCCAAACCATGGGCGTGACCGCTACTGCGGGAATGACCACGGCCATCGCTAAACAGGCGAAAAAACGGGCCCAGGCGGCGTTTAGCACGTCTGCCATGTCCCAGGCTGCCATCCAGGTACAACGGGCCAAGAAGATTAATTTTGCGGTCCTCCTGGGGAGCATCCTGTTACTGATTGTCACGTTCTTCTATGCCTTCAGTGTGCACCACGTGTTTGCGAGCCTGGGCTCCGGTATGACGGTCGGTGGTCTACTGACTGGTCTAGTCGGTATCGGCGGTTATTTCTTCTTGCCGTACGTGGTAACTAGTACCAGTAAGACGGCTGCGAACCTGCTAACTACGATTGGCCGCAGTGGTCTCGGCGTCATTATTTTTGCTGGTGTGGCGGAAATTGTGATTGGTCTGGTCGTTATGCTGGGTCACCGGACATTTCGAAAAGAATAGAAATTAGTTGAGGAGCTGGGTGAAAACCGCGGCTCCTTTTAATTTGTGCGCAAAAGACGTTTAGCAATGGTCCGTAGTCTGGGCTCATCGCTGAATGTCTTTTCATTTACAAATTTTTTAGTGAAAACGGTGTACCCCATGTCGAATTGGTTAAGCGGCAATTCTTTTTATTAGATTGACTTTTATTTAAATTATTTGTTGACGGGCGCAATTCTTGGGGATAAAATATGAATAACTTTAATGTGTAAATGGAAAGAACCACCGAATAAATGGCTATCTAACAGCGTTTGAAAAACGATTTGGCGCCACAAACTAAAATTAGTAGTATTGATTAGTTTGGGCGTTAAAATATCAGGGCAACATGCGGACCGAGAAATTGGGTAGATGTTCAGTGGGAGTGGCCATCCCCGCCTTAAGAGGAGTAAGGAATCGTGCAAGAGAAAAAACATTACAAAATGTACAAGGATGGGAAACATTGGGTGGTTGCCGCTGTGACCGTTGCCGCCATGGGACTAGGAACCATGATCGGCCAAGGGACAGTTGCCCATGCCGAGACCGCCTCAACCGGGACGGACAGTAGTCAATCAGCGACCGGGACGCAAACAACGACCGGCTCGACCGCAACTTTGAAAACCAGTGGGGCGGCTGAAGAGACTTCAACAGAAAAAGAGTCACCACGGGAAGATGAGACGACTGGTGAGAAAGGCACTGAGACGAGTGGCCTGAATCAAGGGACTAAAGAAGTTACGAATGATACTGAAGCTGCGTCAGGCTCAGATGCCGGTTCAGGTGTGGACTCAGATACGGGTAAAGACGTAAATTCAAATACAGATACAAACTCAGATACAGATAAGCAAACGACCGATGCCGATTCGCAGGCAGCGGCTAAGGAAACGTCTGACGCCGAGGTAGTTGTGGACAAATCAGCTCAGAATAATGATAGCAAAACGTCTGACGGAACCACTGGGACTAACACAATTAAGCCAGACGACCGATGACCAGACATCTGATTCAGACAAAAATGGGACTAACGTCAATCAAATCAAGCAAGACGTTTTGGACGTTAACAGTTTAGAGGACGCCAAGGTGTCTGATTTAGCAGGCTCATTGTTGCAAATGCCAGCTGGTAAGTTGGGTATGCTGAAAATCATGGACCTGTCAGCCGAGGTGCCAACGACTGATGCCAGTTTTGTGTATACCTACCATGATGATGGCACCGCGACCCTGGATGGGGTTGCCAGTGTGGTTAATTCGACCACTCTGACGATTCCGGGAACCACGGTTAATGAGGAGAATAAGCAGACGTATGCTGTTACTGCCATTGCCAGTGGCGCCTTTGCCAGTAGCACAGGACGGACGGCTAATGTGTCAACCGTTGTGATTGGTGATGGTATCAAGAGTATTGGGACTAATGCATTTGCTTACCTGAAAAATCTGCAGGTGGTTGATCTTAGTGAAAATCACACTTTGGAAACGATTGGTGATCGGGCGTTTGTTAGTACTGGTGTGACGTCCTTAACGTTACCGGAGACAGTGACTAGTATTGGCGACAGTGCATTTACGTATGATAACTTAACGACGCTTGATTTAAGCCAAGCAACGAATCTAAAAACGATTGGCGACGAAGCCTTCTTGGGCAGCAAAATTGATTCCTTAGTCTTGCCTGACAGTGTAACGACTATTGGGGATGAGGCCTTTAAGTTCAACAGCAATCTGACAAATGTAAAGCTCTCGAAAAGTTTGACCAAGATTGGGGACTCTGCCTTTGCCGGCGCTAAGATTACTAGTCTCAACCTTAATGGTGCGACGATTGGGGCCGGGGCTTTTGAGGATAACCAAGATTTAACCACGGTAACCTTGGGTTCTGACGTGACCGAAATTGGGGAGTCAGCATTCAATGGTGATAAGAATTTAACGACGCTAAATATTCCGAGTGATAGTCAGTTAACCACTATTGATGCCAGTGCCTTTTATGGGACCGGGTTAACGGCCGTGCACTTTCCAGCTACTCTGACTTCAATTGGGACTGCGGCCTTTGAATCGAACACTGATTTGGCTGATGTCACGTTTGCTGGTCAGGCGGCGAACGACGACCTCACTATTGGGGAAGACGCGTTTGCTTATGATGGGCATATTGTGAACCTGAGTCTGCCAGCTAACCTGGTGACGATTAGCAAGGAAGCTTTTGCCGCAGATAATTTAAAGGATGCTACCGGTAATACAATTGGTGGGCTGAAAACAGTGACCTTTGCCGATGGCAGTCGACTGACAACTGTGGGTGACAGTGCGTTTGTTTATGACACGGTTTTGGAAGATATTACTTTGCCAGATAGTGTGACGACAATTGGCACGCAAGCCTTTTTAGCTAATTCAGCGCTGAAGAGCTTCACCTTACCAGCGAGTCTCCAAAGTATTGGTAATAACGCTTTTACCTATGATGATGGGCTCAAGACGGTAGACACTAGTAAGGCGAATCAATTGGAAAAAATTGGCGATGGGGCCTTTGAATATTCTGGGATCACAGACTCTGGTCAAACTGATGCTGATGGCAATCCCATTTTTGTGATGCCAACCAACACCCAGACGATTGGAAACTATGCGTTTGCTGGAAGTCATATCAAGACAGTCAGCTTTAATGATGGCCTTCAGACAATTGGCAACAATGCATTTAGCTACAATGAGCTGGATGGCAGCCTCAATTTGCCAAACTCAGTGACAACTGTGGGGGCGAAAGCCTTCTATGGGAATCAAATTAAGGGGGTCACAGTCCCATCAGCAGCGAATGTTGGTGAAGCGGCCTTTGACTATAACCGGATTACCCAGCTGTCAACGAGTGCGGATAACGGGGCAGTTGCCTTGAACCAATTTGCGGCTTACTTTGGTAATTCTAAGAATGTGACAATTGATACGCTATTTGATACGCAGGTTGGCGATTTAACTAATAAAAACTTGGTTATTGATGCGACTTCTCTGACCAATGGTGTGACATACAATCAGGCTGATGGCACTTTCAGTATTCCGGAAGGGACAGCTGGATTTAAATTCAATTGGTCTCTGCCAGGTGCGGATGGTACTAACCTCTATGGTGGGGCCTATCAAGTCGTCTTGAATGATCCAGTGATTAAGGTCGTCGATGGGCAAGCCTGGTACAAGGATAATTGGACCCCTGCGGATAACTTTATTAGTGCCAAAACACTAAATGGCGACGTCATAGATTTTAGTGCGTTAACTGTGACGGCTGCGAAAGTAACAGGAGGTTCTGTGACGGAGCCCGTGACAGAATCTGTTCCGGTTAATCAGGTAACACAGACGGCTGGGACCTACCTCATCACATACAGTTATAATGGGGAAGATGCGCAAACAATTACCTTGACCGTTTCTAAGCGACAAGGAACCTACACGTTGACGGGTAATCAAACGGTTCAGTATACAGGAACCACCCCAAAACTAGTTGCGGCAGATGGTAACTATCAAGTTACGATGTCTGACGGGTTTGTGTACACGGTCAAGGATGATGACCTGGAAATTGTGCCAACTGAGACAGACACTCGTACAGCAACCAGCAACTTACCAAATGTGGGGACCTACCGGGTGCAACTGAAAGAATCAGCGATTGATCGGGCGATGAGTGAGGCGCCCTCTGCGGACCTTTTTGAATGGACGGATAAGAATTCAACGGCAACGTTGACCATTACGCCAGCCAAGATTACGGTGTCTGTTAAGGGTGACCAGACCGATGGCGTTACGCAGTTAACCAAGGTTGCCGGAACCGACGATCCCACACCAACGTTTGTGGTGACAGCCGACGATGACGAAACGCAAACGCCGCTGACTAACTTCCCCTTGACCATTGGCTATACTCGAGAACAGGGTGAGACTGTTGGAGTATATAAATACATGCCATCTGTTCAAGGCACTGACGCGGTATCTGCGTCTAACTTTGACGTCACCTACCTGCCGGCAACGTTAAAAATTGCAGCGGCACCAGTCACGGTGTCTGGTAAGAAATACACCATGACGGTGGGGGATGCAACGCCAACGGCCGCAGACTTCGGTGCCACGGGGACGGATGAAAATGCCCAAGCCGTGACGGCTGATAAAATTGTTTTGGATTTAAGTAACGCTAACTTGACCAAGGCTGGCGATTACCAAGTTACGCTTAGCTATGGCAAGCAGCCTAACGAGCAGACAATTTCGGTTCCCCTGCACGTTAATGCGGCCGCAACCGGCGGCGATACCGGTAATTCTGGCAATCAGACCGACCCAGACACGGGCAACGGTGGTGGCGCGACGACTGAGCCAACCACACCGACGAAGCCGGTTAAACCAACCACGCCGGTAAAGCCGACGAAACCAGCAAAGCCGACGAAACCAGTAACGCCAACGACACCTGTGATGCCAGCTAAGCCGACCCCTGGGCAGAGTGGTGATCAGTATATTGTCAGCGAATCGGGGACACATGAAAATGTCTCCGCTGGGACGTCTGGAGAACACGATGTGCAACAGTTCTTGGTGAAATCCGGTGGGGCAGCCGCCATGGTTCAAATGGCTGACGATGCGCCAACGGCTAGTCACCAGACTGCAGCGACACGGTTAGCTAAGGCAACCATGGCAACCGCGCCAGCAACTACCAAGCGGAACCAAGGCACGCCCGCAACGTCAACCACGGACCAACCGGCAGCTACTAAACTGCCGCAGACGGGCGACGCGCAAACCCCATGGTGGGCCTTGTTAGGCACCCTATTAGGTGGATTGAGCCTGGTTGGTTGGCAACGAAAGCGTCATGACTAAACCACGTTAGAAGTTATTAAATTTAAAGCAACGCCTCATCAGAGAAACTCAGCCAGATTAACCGCTGATTTCTCTGATGGGGCGTTTTTGCGTTCACTGTCAGGCAAATTGTCGCTCCTTCTTGATTGAAAAAAGTGGCAGGTCCCACTGGTGCCTCCTGATTTTCTAATTTTGTTTGGTTGTTCACATTGATTTGTCATTTTGAGCAATTGAGCCGTGAATTATAGGTGGACAAAGGACTGATGCTATCGATGATTTCGATGACTAAAAATCTAAAGGCTGATTTATCAGGGGATAGCCGATAGTTTGTACAGAAACCGTTTTAGACGTGAACTAAAGGTCATCTTAAGTTAAAACAGCTGGCCAGGGAGAGAGTAATGTGCAAATTGTATTTTGCCAAAAAACTAGATTAACCAAATTCTAATTGTCAACAAAAATACTGTTACAATGCGACTCTAGACTATTATTTCATTTGATAATATGCTATAGTAACGCCATATAACAAAGCAAAAAGTAGACACAATGTCCTAAAATTAATCTGTATTTACACAACGCTTGGTTGCAAGTCAAGAGCGCTAACTAGGAGCCTAAGTGGCGGCTTGCTTAACCGTGAGTGTGACCTTTCAATCATGGGGTTAGGGACTATTGCGTCGAAATAAGTTTCAAATGAACAGTCGTTAGGGATTTATAAAGTTGAGGAAAATGATTAGTGACTTGGTAAGGCTTAGAGCCTAACTTGATTTCACAAGTGGGGTTTAGTTGCACTCATTGATTGAGGCGCTAATATGCTAAGTAAGAGATTAACTAGCCGGTCATTTAGTTGTTGATAGACAGGCTTTGGGGGACAAGGGACTCCAACGGTGAGAGGGGTAAACAACGATGCAAACAAAACAACACTACAAGATGTACAAGGATGGCAAGCACTGGGTCTTCGCAGCAATTACGGTCGTGGCGGTTGGTTTGGGAACGCTGGTTGGGCAAGAGACGGCCCATGCGGACACCGACACGACTAGTGGGGACAGCGTGAGTCAACAGAGTTCAGGTACGGGGAGTTTGACGGATAAAGTCGTGCCTATTGCTAATCCAACGAGCGACGCTGAAAATGCAAGCGCTGCCGTGGCGGGCACGGTTACAGAGAACGATGATGCAAGCGAAAATGACGCCGAAACGGGTGCCGGCACCGGGACGGAAACGGGGTCATCAGTGGACAATGGTGACATCGCTACCGGCAGTGAGTCGGATAACAGTGTCGACCAGGAAAATGGTAAGACCAGTAGCCAGAATGATGATCAATCGGCTGCGGGTGAAAAAGTAGCGCCCACTAATACAGAAAATGGGCAGCAGTCACAGGAAGATACCAATGATGGGTCAACCAGGACTGACACGGAAACGGGGACACCAGCTTCTGACGCCAACAATCAAGAAAAATCGAATGACCAGTCTGCTTCAGGGACTGAATCAAACAACGATGTTACGAATAATGATCAAAAATCTGACCAGCCCGGCAATACGTCAGTTCAGCCGGTGTCAGCGGTCGGCTTTTCAGCGACCCAAATGGCGCGGGTAGCCTTACCAGCGACGGATCAAAGCAATTTTCTGTTTGGCTATGATGACGACACTGAGACGGAGACACTGCTGACGCTGAACAATCAGGCATTGTCGGGCACAGTTGTGATTCCAACGACTGTGACCAATGGCGGTAAGACTTACAACGTCACGGCTATCGGGGATGGTGCCTTCTACAACCAACCAGACCTAACGAAAAACATTACGGGCCTGGTGATTGGGGACGGTATCACGTCGATTGGGAACTACGCGTTTGGGTATCTGAACAATATCAAGGTCGTTGATTTAAGTGAAAACCATACGTTAACGAACATTGGTGAAGGGGCCTTTCTCAGTAGCAGTATCACCGACCTAGTTTTACCGGCGACCGTGAAGACGATTGGGGCCGGCGCCTTTGAATACAACACGCAACTGGCGAACGTCGACTTCAGTCAGGCGACCCAGTTAGAGAGCATTGGCGACCTCGCCTTTGCCGGAGATGAGTCCTTGACGAGCTTAAACATCCCCACGTTGACCACCATGGGCACGGCGGCCTTTGCCGGCACGACGAGTCTCCAGAGCCTGACCCTGGGGGATGGTGTCTTACAAATTGGTGATAACGCCTTCTCAAGCTACCAGAGTGGGGATGTCAGTTTTGATCCCGACACCGCCCTGACCTCGGTCGACTTTGGTAACGGTCTACAAACGATTGGCAACTACGCCTTCACGTACGATGGCGGCATCGGCACGCTGAACCTGCCGGCGAGTCTGACCAGTATCGGCGACTATGCATTCGGTGCCATGACGACCAAGGACGCTGCGGGCAACACGGCCGGTGGCTTGACCACGGTCAACTTTGCCGATGGCAGCCAGCTGATCACGATTGGCAATTCGGCGTTCATCTACGACACCATGCTGGCCAACGTCACCTTACCCGCCAGCGTCATGACCATTGGCGATCAGGCCTTCCTGGCGAATTCCTCGCTGACCAGCATCACCTTGCCCGCCAGCCTGGTCACGATTGGCGCTAACGCGTTCACCTACGATTCTAAATTAACGACTGTGGACACCAGTGAAGCCACGGCGCTCACCACGATTAAGAGTGGGGCGTTTGAATATGCTGGGCTGACAGGAAAACTGACCCTGCCACCGGCCTTAACCACCATCGGTGACCTGGCCTTTGCCGGGAACCATTTGGAAACGTTGACGGTCAATGACAACCTCACGACGATTGGCACGAGCGCCTTCACCTACAACGCCTTGGGCGGTCAGTTGGACCTCAGTAACACGGCGCTCACGACAATTGGCAAGCAGGCGTTCTTCGGAAATCAATTGGCAGGCGTTCAGGCGCCAACGTCGACAAAAATTGGCGCCAATGCGTTTGACTACAACCGATTGACCGGTCTGACTGCCGCGGGTGACATGGCGATCCTGGCCCAAAACCAGACGGCCACCATCTTCACGAGTAAGGCGAAATTAAATTCAATCGATGATCTATTTGACGTTGCGGTGGGTGACCTCAAAAACGCTGATTTAACCTTGACCAAGTTGTCTAACGGCGTGACCTACAGCAATGGCAAATTTACCATTCCGGATAGCGTGGAGAACTTCACGTTTGCCTGGACGCTGACCGACAGTACCGGCGCCACCTACACCGGGAATTACCAAGTTGTCTTGAATGACCCGAAGATTCAAGTGGCCAACTCGACGGTGTGGTACGGCGATGGCTGGCAACCGACGGACAACGTGGTCAGTGCCGTGATGACTAACGGCGACAAAATTGACCCGGCCAACTTGGCAGTTACGATTACCGATGCTAAGGGAAATCCGGTTGCGACAGATCAAATGACGCAAAACGCGGGTATCTACGACGTGACCTACAGTTACGATGGGGTTGATTCTGCGACGGCTCAGGTGACCGTCATCAAACGGGAAGCCAGCTACAGTCTGTCCGGTAACGCTACCGTCACGTATACCGGCAAGGCGCCCGTCTTTGACGCCTCGCAGTACACGTTAACGTTGTCCGATGGGTTCGTTTACACCCTGAAGAGCGGCGATTTAATCGTCACGCCATCCGGATCGACCAGCACGTCTAAATTTAACGGCAAGACCTCCGCCCTGACGGCGGCCTCGCTGCCAAACGTGGGGACGTACCAGGTCAGCCTTGACCCGGACGCCATTGCGCGGGTTCAGGCGGAAGCGCCTGCCAGTGACTACTATGACTGGATCGATAACGGGACCGACGCGACGTTGACTATTGTGGCGGCACCGCTGACGGTCAATGTGGCCAGCGCGACTAAGGATGCCGGCACCGCTGATCCAACGCCTGCGTTTACGGTGACCGATAGCCAGGGCAATGCGATGACGACTTCTGGTCTGCAGGTGACGCGGGTGCCCGGTGAAACGGCCGGCGATTACGCCTACCTGTTGGATACCAGTCAGTTGGATGCAAATTACACGGCCGCCAACGTCACCCTTGGCAAATTGACCATCACCCCGGTGGCGGCAACGTTGACCGGGAGTGACTACACCATGCAGGTCAATGGCACCGCCCCGACACTCGCTGACTTTAAGGCCGCGGCAACGGATACCAATGCCGTACCGGTCGCCGATAGTGAGCTGACCCTGGATATGGGGGATGCGGACCCGACCAAGGTCGGTGACTACACTGTGACACTGCATTACGGTGAATTGACCAAGACGGTGACTCTCCACGTCGTTGCCCCAACCACAGGCGGCGGTGGTGGGACGACGGATCCTGGTAACGGGGGCAACCCGGATGTCACGGACCCAACCGATCCGACTGATCCGACCGACCCCACTGATCCCGTTAAGCCCGTTGATCCAGCTAAGCCGACCGACCCGACTGATCCTAACGATGTGCACAAGGTCATTAGTGACCAAGGAGTTCGTAAGAAGGGGGCTGGCGCAACCCTCAACGTGCAGGCTAAAAAGAGTGCGCAAAAGACGCTTGAACGCTACAATGGCGGCGTTGGCGCCGCGATTACGGGTGACCCAGCAACGGGGACCCTGCACCATGGTGGGGATGGCGCTTTGATTACGTCAACCGTCACGGCAACAAGCGCTAAGAAGGTGGCCGCACAGCCGGTTGTCGCACCCGTCACGAAGACAACGTTGCCACAGACCAACGAGGCCCCGACAACCTGGTGGGCAGCCTTAGGCGTCTTGTTAGGTGGACTTGGCCTTGCAGGATTGCAGAAACGGCGTCATGAATAAATACTGTGAATGCCAGATGACAAACTAGCTCACGAAAAAGAGGACCGGCCCCGATGTACGAAATCGTGGGCGGTCCTCTTTGACTTGTTTTGTGAAAATTAAAATCAGGCAGAAAAAATGCTCGCCGGCACCTTGTCGACGAGCATTTTTAAACGGTTATTTACATCAGAATCTTGGATAAGAAGTCTTGTGCCCGTTCCGTTTGTGGATTACTGAAGAAGTCGTCCGGGGTACTGTTTTCTTGAATGAAGCCATCGGCCATGAACCAGACACGATCGGCGACAGACTTGGCAAAGCCCATTTCATGGGTGACCACGACCATCGTCATCCCTTGTTCGGCTAGCTGTTGCATAACGCTCAACACTTCACCGACCATTTCGGGATCCAAGGCAGAGGTTGGTTCATCGAACAGCATGACCTTGGGATCCATGGCCAGGGACCGCGCGATGGCGACCCGTTGTGCTTGGCCACCGGAAAGGCTGGCAGGGAAGGCGTCGGCGTGGTCGTCTAAGTTGACCTGCTTGAGGAGCTCGTGGGCCCGCTTAGTCGCCGTGGCGTCGTCCATGTGCTTGACCTTCATCGGGGCCAGCTTGATGTTTTCGAGCACGGTCATGTTCGGGAAGAGGTTGAAGCTTTGAAAAACCATTCCCATTTGTTCCCGTAACTCGTTAACCCGCTTGGTATCCAGGGTCGTCAGGTTTTCACCGGCGAAGTCGACCTCACCAGAAGTGGGTGTTTCCAGCAGGTTCAAGCACCGCAGGAAGGTTGATTTCCCACTACCTGAAGGGCCAATGACGACGATGACTTGGCCAGGGGTGACTTGTTCCGTGATATCCTTTAAGACTTGGTTTTTGCCAAAGTTCTTGGCGAGATCTTTAACCTCAATAATTGGTTTAGTCATGTTGCATTCTCCTTTCGAAGTAGTTCAGAATCCGAGAAGCCGTGAACGTCAGGATGAAGTAGAGCACCATGATGACGGCGATTGGGGCAACCCCCCGGTAAGTGTCAGAACGCACAATGTTGCTTTGGAAGATCAGTTCGGAGACCCCAATGATGGAGACGATGGAACTGTCCTTGATCAGGGTGATAAATTCGTTCCCCAGTGATGGCCAGATGTTCTTTAAGGCTTGTGGTAAGACGACGTAGCGCAAGGTAGCGCCGCTAGACATCCCCAGGCTACGAGCAGCTTCCGTTTGACCGTTGTCCACGGAGTTGATCCCCCCACGGATGTATTCGGCCACGTAAGCCCCAGAGTTCAAGGAGATGGCGATGATCCCGGAAGTTAAGGCGGGCAGGTTAACGATGAGTCCTAAACCAAAGTAAACGAACATGACTTGGACCATCATTGGCGTGCCCCGGATAAATTCAACATAGGCCGTGGCTAACCACCGTAGGGCCGTCTTCAAGACGCCGCCCCGGGCCATCCGTGCTAGGGATAAGAGGACCCCTAAGATAAACCCGAAGAAAACGGAGCAGACGGTGATAATCAAGGTGTATTCGATCCCAGTCAGGAAGGCTTTCCAGTAGTGGAACATGCTAGTGTTAACCGTGTTGGTCTTTAAGTATTTCCCAGCGGCGGGCAGGTAAGTCTTGTTGACGAGGTTCTGCTTTTTAATTTGATCAACGGACTTGTTGGCTTTGTTGACTAAAGCCGTGGAGCCCTTGGCAAAGGCAACGGAAGCGCTGGTATCCGAAGCACTTAAATTAAAGTCACTGGGGATGGCGGCGAGTTCCTTGTTATTGGCCACGTAGGCTTGCGCAGAAGGCTTTTCCATGGCGACCCCTTGGATCTTGTGGCTTTGCAGCGCCAGAATCAAATCGGACACGGAGGTCATCCCTTTGACGGTCGTGCCACTGGTCTGCTTCTTGGATTCGTTGTACATGGTCGACCCGGTCTGGGCCCCAATGGTCTTGCCAACGAAGGAATCTTTGTTCTTATAGATTCCCTTGTCACTCTTGTTGATGACGATGCTGTACCCACCTTGGTAGTAGGTGTGGGTGAAGGCCACGTTTTTCCGCCGAGCGGGTGTAGGGTTCATCCCGGAGATAACCATGTCGACTTTCCCCGTTTGCAGGGCGACTAATAAGGAATCAAACGACATCGACTTTACGACGAGCTTGACGCCCATGTCCTTAGCAATCTTTTGGCCGACGGCAACGTCCATGCCGACAATCTTAGTCTTGCCGTGAACGGTTGCCTGGAATTCATAAGGTGGATAATCAGGCGAGGTCCCCATGACCAGCGTCCCCTTTTTCTCAATCTTTGTCAGTGAGTTGTCGGTGGCAGCGTTCGCCGTCGTGGTTAGGGTGGTGAAGCCGGTGACCAGCGCCAACAGCAGAGCAAAGAATAATACCAATCTCTTCTTCATATAAAGGCTCCTCAATATTTTTTGATGTTGCTAACGAGTATAGCAGGACTCGATTATTTATACAAGAATTATTTTGAAAAAGGTGGTTTTATACACAATCTATTCTTTTATGAATTATGAAAACACTGTTTTAAAGGGAAAAGACGATGACGTTTATACATTTTTTGTTGTATAGATAAATAGTGAGCTTGCCAATTGAATGAAAGCGGAGTAAGTGCTAATATGAACAGTGTCTGTTTTATACGGATATATAAAACTTTAGAAAAGAGGAGTTACGATGTCAGGACATTCTAAATGGCATAACATCCAGGGCCGGAAAAATGCTCAGGATGCAAAACGTGGAAAAATCTTCCAAAAAATCTCACGTGATTTGTACCAAGCTGCAAAAGCAGGTGGTCCTGATCCCGACGGTAACCCTCAACTTCGTTTGGAAATGGACAAAGCGCGGGCAGCTAACATGCCTAAAGACAACATCAAGCGGGCTTTAGATAAGGCCTCTGGTGTTGGTGGCGCTAAGTTCGAAGAAATCACCTACGAAGGCTACGGTCCAGCCGGGACAGCAATCATGGTTGCTGCCTTAACGGATAACAAGAACCGGACGGCTGCGGCTGTTCGTTCTGCCTTCACGCACCATGGTGGTGCATTGGGTGCAGCCGGTTCCGTTTCATACATGTTTGATCGTAAGGGTTACATTGTCATCTTACGTGATGGCTTGGACACGGATGAAGACACGATGTTGATGGATGCTTTAGACGCCGGGGCAGATGACATGCAGACCACGGACGACGAGTTCAAGATCTTTACCGATCCACAAAGTGAGATTAGTGCCCGTGATGCATTACAGGCCAAGGGTTACAAGCTGGACACCGCTGAAGTGCGGATGTTCCCACAAAACACGACCGAAGTACCAGAAGCTAAGGCTCCGCAATACCAAGGTTTGATTGAAGAACTCGAAGACAACGACGATGTTTCTGATATTTACGAAGCAGCTGTTTTGCCTGAAAGTGTTGAATAGATTTTTTAGAAATAACGTTCACTTCGGTGGGCGTTATTTTTTTTGCATTTTTTTCAAAAATAAAAAATATTTGGCGGTCGATTACGGAGTTAACTTAAAAGGACTTGGAGGTGGCACAACTTGATAGAGGACCTAATTCAAAAACTCATTGCCGCAGCGGTAACCCAACATGCCAGTGATATTTACGTCTTACCCCACGAAACGGGGTATCAGATTCGGTTACGACAGGCGCTGGAACTCGTGGTGTGGCAAACGGTGACATTGGCAGTAGGGATGCAGATCATGACGTATTTTAAATTTCACGCTAACATGGCCGTTAGTGAACGGCGACGGCCCCAGGTCGGGGCACTGACCTGGCCGGGACCCGTGCAGGTCGAGCTACGTTTTTCAACCGTGGGGGACTATGCCAATCAGGAGTCTCTGGTGATTCGGGTCATCTACCCCTATGCGGCCACCCGAACGGCTTATTTAGTGCCGCCGCAACAGGGACAACTCGTGACCTTGGCCCAGCAGCGGGGATTACTATTGTTTGCTGGGCCAACCGGGGCGGGGAAGACCACGACCATGTATACGACGGCGAGCGGCTTAGCCCAGTCCGCCGTCGTGCTGACCGTGGAGGACCCGGTGGAAATCAAAGAGCCGCGGTTTATTCAGCTACAGGTCAATGAACCAGCGGGGATGAGTTACGATGCACTGATCAAGGTGGGCTTACGGCATCGACCTGACGCTTTTATTATTGGGGAGATTCGTGACCAACAGACGGCCCAGGCGGCGGTTCGCGCGGCGCTGAGTGGGCATTTAGTCTTGAGCACGGTGCACGCCCAAACAGCGGTCGGGACCGTTGGCCGGCTGGCGGACTTGGGGATTGCGCCGAACCAGCTTCGGCAGGTATTGACGGCGGCATGCTATCAACGACTGATTCCTAAGCAGGATGGCACCCCAGCCGTTCTCCTGGATATTGTGACCGGATCTGCTCTGTGGCAGGCAACCACGACCCCAACAGAAAGGTGGCGAGAAGCCCTTGAAGATGCAGCAGCAACCCAACTTATTACCCCGGCTACGGCGGCTAAATTTCGGGCGGGCTAGGTGGTCGCTAGTGACCCAGGCGCGTTTCTGTCAATTGCTCGCCGACCAACTTGCGAGTGGCTTTTCACTGAAACAGGCCGTGACCTTTTTACGGACGGTTGGTGGGGAGTTTCCGGCAAGCTTGGCAACGCTCGAGCAAGCCCTACTAACAGGGGCCGACCTGGTGCCCCTGTTAGCACCATACCTGCAGCCCAACGTCTACTTTCAGTTGCAAGTGACGACGACATACGGTGAGCTAGCACCGGCGTTGCGGGAGGCGGCCGAGCTTTTACGGTTGATGGCGACCCAGCGGCAACGACTCCGCCAATTATTGGCGTATCCGCTGGGCCTGTTTGTCAGCATGGCCGGCTTGTTTCTGACGCTACAGGTGGGGATTCTTCCCCAGCTGCAACAGGGCCTGGCGCCGACCAAAGCCCTCCCCATTGGCTGGCAACAGTACGGTTGGTTGGGTGGTGGCCTCATCTTGGTCCTAGCACTAGTCAGTGCCGGACGGTGGTGGATGCGCCAACCGAGTCTGCGCTTGGCAAGCCTGTACTTGCGGGTGCCATTTATCGGCGGCATCTGTCGGACCTACTATGCCTACTATTTAACGGCAAACCTCGGTCAGCTGGTGCAGAGTGGCCTGAGCATCAAACAAATGATAGCGGTGCTCCAACACCTGCCGGAACGAGCCTTGCTCCATCAGCTGGCCCACCGGCTGGAACACCAGCTAGCCGGTGGGCAATCGCCCGTTGGCTGGTTGAAGGAGCAGCCGTTTATCCCAGCGCAGGTGTTGGTCTTTCTACAAAAGGGGAGCACCAATGCGCAATTGGCCCGGGAACTCCGGGCGTTCAGTACGCTTCAGTACCGGGAACTGGTGCGCCGAACGGAACGGGGCTTGGCTTTGGTCCAACCGATTCTACTGGGTGTCGTGGCCATCCTGATCGTTGGCGCCTATCTGAATCTCTTGTTACCGATGTATCAAAACTTACAGGGGGTCTACAATGACTAACGTGCGGCACGGCTTTACGCTGGTAGAAATGACCATCGTGCTCTTCATTATTTCCTTATTGATCTTAATTATTTTGCCTAACCTGAATAATCAGCGGCAGCGCGCCAATCAGATCCACGGCAATGCCATGACCACGGTCGTTCAGGGCCAGGTCACAGCCTACCTGGATGATCACCCGGTCAAGGACGCTCAGCAACCCCATGTAACTTATGAGATGCTCCGGGCCGGTAAATACCTGACCGTCCAACAGGTTGAACGCGCCGAACAGGAACGCATCCAAATTAAAGGGGACCAGGCTGTTGCCCAGAATGCCCAGAAGTAGGGGCTTTACCCTATACGAAATGCTGATTGTGCTGGTCATCGTGTCCGGACTCACGGTACTGGTCACGTTTCAGGGGCAGCGGCACCAACGGCTGTTGGCGGAACGGGCCTTCTGGCCTTCCTGGCAACGGATGTGGACGGCGGGCCGGCAAGTCGCCATCCATCGCCGTGAAGTGGTGAGCATTCGGGTGACTTCAGCGCAACGCCTGGTAACGCTCAGCACCGTCAAGGGTCATCAGGTCCTAGGGCGGCTGAGGATTCCACCAACTCTACAACTGCGCGATCCAGACACGGCTTGGACCATTCGGCCTTCCGGGACGTCGACGGCATTACGAATGGAATGGTACAGTACGGCCAGCCATAACTGGATTTATCAAACGTTTCAATTGGGAGGAGCGATTTTTTATGTGGAAACCACGGCAACGCGTCGGTCACCACGGGTGGGTCCTGCCTGATGCCTTGTTGGCCTTAGCGGTGGTGTGTTTGGCGGTGACCCTGACCACGGATTTCTTACGGACCACTCATCATTTAGAGCAGCAACGGCAGGTTAGGCTAGAGACGGCGCGCCGGGCCCACGACCGGGCCTTACAAGACTGGCTGAATCAGCAATGAGGCCCCGCGCGGGTTTCACCTTAATTGAAACGGTCGTGGCGTTGGCGATTGCGGCGGGGATGTTTGTCCTGGTGACGGGTACGGAGCAAACATTCTTGCGGCCACTCCGGCATGATCCAGTGGCTTGGTATCAGGTAGTCCAGCTCCTCGAACAGCCGGGCCGCTACCGGTTCGCAGCGGCTGACGATGATGTCCTCACCATTTACGACCAGCGGCAGGCCGATAAGCCAGTGAGACTATCAGTTGACCGTAAGCAAGTCTTGAAGCTGACCAACGCCCGGTTTCGCGGGTACGATCCCTTGCTTCGCCAGGTCACAGCCATTCACTGGCAGAATCTGGGCAAGGGCGTTGTTCGGCTACAGCTCAAACAGGAGGGATTGCCTTGGCAGACCACACTCGTCGATTTGCGCGGCACCACGGGTTCCTGACGCTTTGGGCACTCTTCTTCCTGGCCAGTGTCAGCCTACTGTTGAGCGTCGTGGGCGTTGGGTTAGCGGCCCGCCGGGAGACGACCAACCAGCTGGTTCGCGACTATAATCAGTCGACCCAAAAGATTGTGCACCAGACCCGACAGCTCGTGAAAAAAGCGGGTCCAGCCCGGCGTCACCAGCCGGCCAAAGCGGATTCACCGCAAAGATTGCTTGAATAAAGGGTAAAAAATCGGTAGTATAGATAGCGGATACAATGTGTCATGGAAAATTCACAAGGAGGCGAAGCGTGCTGTCACAAGAACAGACCGAAGCGCTCTTTAAGGTACTGGATGAGTCCACGACGACCTTACAAGCAGCACTAAGCACATCTTATTTAGATGCGTTCGTTGAGACGGGGGATAACCTCCTCAACGGACAAGTTCAAGTTGAAGACGATCGGCCAGATCAAAAGGCCGTCGCCCAATTAACTGACTTGTACCAGCAGGCCGATTGGCAAAGCTTTGATTCGGAAACGGTCCGGCGAGCAGTGCAGTTAGCAATGCTGAAAGCCATTCGTGTCGATGAAGTCCAAGCCAATCATCAGTTAACGCCTGATACCATTGCCTACATCATGGGCTATTTGGTTACCCGGTTAGAGAAGGGGAAGACCCACCTGTCATTACTGGACCTAACGGTAGGGACAGGGAACTTGTTAACTGCGGTGATTTCACAGTTAAAAGCGGTCGTTGCTGGTAAAATTGATGCGTACGGGATCGATAACGATGACACTATGTTAGCGATTGCCCAAACGTCCAGTGACCTGCAACGCATTCCGGTGGAACTGGTTCACCAGGATGCCTTGGAACGGTTATTGGTTCCAGCTAGTGACTTGATTGTGGCTGACTTACCAATTGGGTATTACCCGGTTGATGACAACGCAGTCAACTTCAAGACAGCGGCGCAAAAAGGGCACACCTATGTGCATCATTTGTTGTTGGAGCAAGCCATGAATCAGTTGACGCCCGGCGGTATCGGAGTCTTTCTGGTGCCTTCACAACTCTTCCAGAGTGAACAGGCACAGAACCTGTTGAAGTGGTTGCCAAACAACGCTTATTTGCAGGGGTTGTTGAATCTGCCAAGTGAGTTATTTGCGAACGCCAACGCACAAAAGGCCATTCTGATCTTACAGAAGCCGGGTGCGGGCGCCAAGCAAGTTGAACAAGTCATGTTGGGGGAATTCCCTTCATTTAAGAATCAATCAGCGTTCCAAAAGTTTGTTGCAGAGATCGTGCAGTGGGAAGAACAGAACCTACTGACGGATCGCAAATAAAAGGAGAAATACCACATGGGAAAATCATTAGCAATTAATGCCGGCAGTTCAACTTTAAAGTTCAAGCTGTTCGAAATGCCTGCAGAATCAGTTATCGCTGAAGGGGCCATCGAACGAATCGGTTTGGGCAACTCTTTAGTTGAAATCAAGTACGGTGACGGCCAAAAGTACGAAACGCATGAAGACGTGGACGACCACAGTGCCGCTATCCAATTGATGTTGAACCAATTGACTGACTTGAAGATCATCACCGACTTCAACGAAATCACTGGGATCGGTCACCGGGTCGTTGCCGGGGGTCAAGAATTCAAGGACTCCGCCATTATTGATGACGAGGTCTTACAAAAAATCAAGGACTTGTCCGAATATGCCCCACTGCACAACCCAGCCGCTGCTTTGGGCATCGAAGCCTTCAAGAAAATCTTGCCTAACGTCTTGAGTGTGGCCGTATTTGATACGTCCTTCCACACCTCCATGCCTCAAGAAAACTACATGTACGCCATCCCTTACGAATACTACGAAAAGTATGGTGCCCGTAAGTATGGTGCCCACGGGACTAGCCACCGTTACGTTGCTGGCCGGGCCGCTGCCATGTTAGGCAAGCCATTGAAGGACTTGAAGCTGATCACCATGCACCTGGGTGCCGGTGGTTCGATCACCGCTATCAAGGATGGCAAGTCCTTTGATACGTCCATGGGCTTCACGCCGCTGGCCGGTATCGAAATGGCGACCCGTTCTGGGGATATCGATGCGTCCTTAGTGGCTTACCTGATGGAAAAGCTGAACATCGACAAGCCAAACGATATGATCAACATCTTGAACAAGAAGTCTGGTTTGATCGGGGTTTCTGGTGTTTCCGCTGATATGCGTGACCTGGAAAAGGTTCAAGCTAAGAACCCACGTGCGAAGTTGGCCCGGGACATGTTCATCAACCGGATCATTCGCTACGTTGGGTCTTACCTGGCTGAATTGGGTGGTGCTGACGCCATCGTCTTCACGGCCGGTGTTGGTGAAAACGATATCATGATTCGTCAAGAAGTGGCTGACAAGTTAAGCTACTTCGGCATTGGCGTTGACCCAGAAAAGAACAACATTCGTGGCGTTGAACGCGACTTGAGTGTTGCCGGTTCTAAGATCAAGACGCTCTTGATCCCAACCGATGAAGAATTAATGATCGTTCGAGACATCGAACGGTTACGGAAATAAGCCGTAAAAAGTGAGGGGCGTTGGTCCACTCACGAAAGCGACCTCACTGGCATTTTGTGCCGGTGGGGTCGCTTTTATATGAAATAAAAGAATATTTGAGCGCACTAAACCATAACGCTCGAATCAGCGAAAAAATTCTAGTATACTAG
>NZ_RHNW01000013.1 GCF_003946045.1 Levilactobacillus mulengensis
TTTGGAGGATTAGCTCAGTTGGGAGAGCGTCTGCCTTACAAGCAGAGGGTCACAGGTTCGAGCCCTGTATCCTCCATATATGAGCCGTTAGCTCAGTTGGTAGAGCATCTGACTTTTAATCAGAGGGTCGACAGTTCGAGCCTGTCACGGCTCATTCGCCTTCGGGCGGTGAGTAAATTAGATACACAATGATACTGACTATGCCGACTTAGCTCAGTTGGTAGAGCACCTGTCTTGTAAACAGGGGGTCGGAAGTTCGAATCTTCTAGTCGGCATTAATTTTGCGGAAGTAGTTCAGTGGTAGAACATCACCTTGCCATGGTGGGGGTCGCGGGTTCGAATCCCGTCTTCCGCTTAATACCGAGAGGTATTAAGCATCACAATTAGATATTTTGCACCCATAGCGCAATTGGATAGAGTGTCTGACTACGAATCAGAAGGTTGTAGGTTCGACTCCTACTGGGTGCATTTTAACGGGAAGTAGCTCAGCTTGGTAGAGCACCTGGTTTGGGACCAGGGGGTCGCAGGTTCGAATCCTGTCTTCCCGATTAAATAAATATATTTTATTTAACACTTCGCGGTGTAGCTCAGCTGGCTAGAGCGTTCGGTTCATACCCGAGAGGTCGAGGGTTCGATCCCCCCCGCCGCGATTAAGACTTGAACTGGACCTTTAGCTCAGTTGGTTAGAGCAAACGGCTCATAACCGTTCGGTCGTAGGTTCGAGTCCTACAAGGTCCATCACCAGAGGGCACTTGTATGGTGTTTTATTATGGAGGATTACCCAAGTCTGGCTGAAGGGAACGGTCTTGAAAACCGTCAGGTGAGTAAAATCACGCGAGAGTTCGAATCTCTCATCCTCCTTTTACCTTAATATTATCGCGGGATGGAGCAGTCTGGTAGCTCGTCGGGCTCATAACCCGAAGGTCGCAGGTTCAAACCCTGCTCCCGCAATTGGTTCGTTGGTCTAGTTGGTTAGGACGCCTCCCTGTCACGGAGGAGATCACGAGTTCGAGTCTCGTACGGACCGTTACCGTGTTTGGTCGCCCGAATACGGTATCCATAATTTCTAAATGGTTTAATGGCTCGGTAGCTCAGTCGGTAGAGCAATGGATTGAAGCTCCATGTGTCGGCGGTTCGATTCCGTCCCGCGCCATTGATTATATCTCACCATATTGCGGGTATAGTTTAGTGGTAAAACCACAGCCTTCCAAGCTGTTGTCGCGAGTTCGATTCTCGTTACCCGCTTTATATGGGCCTATAGCTCAGCTGGTTTAGAGCGCACGCCTGATAAGCGTGAGGTCGATGGTTCGAGTCCATTTAGGCCCATTATGGAGAAGTACTCAAGTGGCTGAAGAGGTGCCCCTGCTAAGGGTATAGGTCGCGGAAGCGGCGCGAGAGTTCGAATCTCTCCTTCTCCGTTTAGTTATGACCCGTTGGTCAAGTGGTTTAAGACACC
This sequence comes from Levilactobacillus mulengensis, assembly GCF_003946045.1. Classification (GTDB taxonomy): domain Bacteria; phylum Bacillota; class Bacilli; order Lactobacillales; family Lactobacillaceae; genus Levilactobacillus; species Levilactobacillus mulengensis. The sequence continues at coordinate 1,457 of NZ_RHNW01000013.1, forward strand.
GCCCTTTCACGGCGGTAACATGGGTTCGAATCCCGTACGGGTCATTTTCACAATTTAATATTATCGCGGGATGGAGCAGTCTGGTAGCTCGTCGGGCTCATAACCCGAAGGTCGCAGGTTCAAACCCTGCTCCCGCAATTGTTGGTTCGTTGGTCTAGTTGGTTAGGACGCCTCCCTGTCACGGAGGAGATCACGAGTTCGAGTCTCGTACGGACCGTCAGTTAAAGTCTTCCTTGTTGGGGAAGGCTTTTTTGATATCTAGATGACAACTTGACCTGTTAACCCAAAGGGACTCACCAGCGTTGTAGGCATTGGCCTGCGCGTTGGTGAGTCCCTTTGTTCGTATTAGTCGTTAGTAGCGAGGTAGTCCCGCAAGCGTGGGTCATGGGCGTAGATGTAGAGTCCCTGTACGCCACGCTTCATTAAGACGTTGATGGAGTTAAGGACTAATTGCTGCTTAATCAGAGTTAACTCATGAGGGTCCGTTAAGTCTGCTCGGTGTTTAAAGGCTTCCACGTCTGTATACTGGTCCAGGTCGATGACCAAGTGATTGTGGTCGTCCAGCTTGACCGGTGGACCGAGAATCACGCCTACGTAGTTCAGGTCAAAGCCCTGACAGGTATAGATAGAGCCCACTTCATTGATGGTCTGCGGTAACTCCGCCCAGGGCGTACTGGTATAGTTGTACTGGTCCCAGGGGAGGTGAAACTTGCCTTCCGTAATATAATGCTTGCCACCATCTAGAGTTGACGGGTAGCCAGATGTCGAGACGATACGTGAGAGCCCCACGGCTTGGTTTCGCTGGACAATGGCTTGGCGCATCTGCTCGGCGTCCGTGAAGACGCGTAAATCGTAATGTTTGCCGGCGGAAGTGGGTAAGGGTCTTAGCCGCTGATGGGTGAAGTCATTGATCCATGAAATCAGTGCGTCACTTGCCTGCATACGGAATTGGTGCGTTAGGCGGATCGTCTCATGCGGATAAGGGGCCAGGAGAGTTTCTAGGCGGCGTTCCGTCCAGAAACTCTTTAGTCGTAGGACCTGGGTCTCGTCAAAGACTAAAATGATGACCTTGGCCGTAGCCATTAGGGCAGTTAACTGATTGTTGCCGTAAAAATTGTTGTAGTGGTCCGCCTGTGAGAGAAGGAGATGGGCCTCGTCGATGACTAGGACGTCCGCGTGCTTCTTTCCCTGGCTAATCTGATTGATTAACGTCGTGGGTCGTTGGAAGTCCTTTTTGAACAGGTGGGGTTGCTGTCCAGCAATTTCCCGGTAGACTTTGAGAATTTCCGGATGATTGACGAGGAAATAATTTTCGGTGTCAGCCAGTGGGCTGGTTGCGTCGGTCCGGGCGGCTGCTTGAATGGCCGCGAAGAGGTGCGCTAAGACAACACTTTTTCCTGTACCGGCGTCGCCATAGATGGTGAACATAGCTGGACCCTCACCAGTTACGTGCGTCGTGGTGAAGGTGAATACCCGTTCGACCAGCTCGGCCTGTTCGGTGGTGAGGGGCAGCAACGGCGAAATCTTGTCCGTCGCTGCGTTAGATGCTGAGAGGGTCAAATAATCGCTGCCTTTCTGAAACAGAATAGTCCTATTGTAACGCAAAAAATAACGCACCGTCAGACCATGCTAATTGGCCCATGGTGCGTTAGGTTGTTTATCCTGATAATGGCTAATGCTGATCCTTTTCCGCCTTTACTTGTTGATACGATGCGGCGTGGAAATGGTTGGCGCTGGTACTGTACACGTCAAATGGCGCGAAGGCCGGTGAGTGGCGCCAGAGAGAGTAGGCCTGACTGTCGGCCCAAATGGTCAGTAGGACGTACTCGTTGGCACTCTTTTGCTTCGTCAAGACGTAGAATGCTGTCATGCCGCTCGGTAAACCGTTGCTGGCAAAGCGGTTAGCCTTGGCGTTGAAGACCTTGGCAGCATCCGGGTCCAGGGTGAAGTAGTTAAAATTAAAGAACCCTTGCCACTGCTGACTTCCTTGATGGAGCTGAACCTGATAGTCCAGATTGCTCTTAAACACACTAGGTTGGCCGGAGACGTCGACTAGCTGTAAGCCCTCGTCGCCACCGGAATCAGCCATTAAAACCAACTGACGGTCTGGATTTTGCGCAATGATACCATCTAACATATCCCGACTCCCAAAAGTTGCTGATACTTGATGAAGCATGCTCATCCCTCCTGACTGGTTTGTTACCTTTATTATAAGGTTCTTCTGAACAAAAGCGAAACGTTTACACTCTGCGGTCAGCGCGCTAAACTAGAAATAAGTAGCGTTGGTGCAACGCGATGATTCGTATGAGAGGATGATTGGATGAAATTAACAGTTCTAGGGTGTTACGGTGGGTATCCCCACAACGGTGTGGGAACCAGCAGTTATTTACTGACCAGCGGCGAATTTAACTTGTTGTTGGATTGCGGAAGCGGGGCGTTGATTGCCTTGGAGAAGGTCTTGGATCCCTTACAGTTGAACGCCGTGTTATTGACGCATTACCATCACGACCACACGGCTGATGTGGGTGTGTTACAGTACCTCTGGCAGTTGAAGCAGGGTCCCCGGGCCGAACCCGTTTTGCCAATTTATGGGCACACGGCGGATCCGCTGAACTTCGGTAGTCTTACCTGGCCCAATGCCACGGTTGGTCAGGCCTATAACCCGGCTGAAACGCTCCATTTAGGGCCCTTTACGATTGATTTCTTACCCACGCATCATCCAGTACCGGCGTACGCCCCACGCATCACGGAGACAGCTACGGGGGCCACGCTGGCCTTCACGGCGGACACGGCTGCCTTTGACGGACTGGCGGAGTGGGCAACCGGCGTGGATGTTTTATTGGCAGACACCAACTTTTTCGCCGACCATCAGGGAACGGCTTGGCACTTGACGTCCACTCAGGCAGGCGATTTGGCTCGGCAGGCGGTGGTTAAACGACTCTTGTTGACGCATTTGCCACAGACGGGGGATCTCCAGCAATTGGCAGCCGAAGCACAGGCGGCTGCTGGGGGGACCACCAAAGTTAGCGTTGTCTCAGCAGGTTCCATTTATAATATCTAATGATTTTTATTCGATAAAAATAAATAGTCCTCAATTGATTAATCGACACAACTGTGGTATTTGAACACGTATTAGCCATTTAGTAGACAACTAGTATAAAATTGTTAATAAAGTTATTTTCAAAAAGGTCTTTCCTTTTTTGTAAAAGTCTGTATAATGAAGCTATTAAAACTTTTATAGACCGTTAAGGAGGAAAAGATTATGACAGTTACGCTCTACACCTCACCCAGTTGTACCTCTTGTCGCAAAGCCCGTCTTTGGTTTGAAGAACACGGTATCGCGTACCGCGAACAGAATATCTTCTCCGAGCCCTTGACGATTGCACAGATTAAATCAATCTTGCGGTTGACCGAGGATGGCACCGAAGAAATTGTGTCCAAGCGCTCGCGGGTTTACCAGGAATTGACCGTCGATCTGGACGATCTACCTTTACGTGAGCTTTACCAATTGATTCAGGCCCATCCTGGCATTCTGCGGCGGCCAATCATGGTCGATGAGAAACGTCTGCAGGTTGGTTTCAACGAAGAAGAAATTCGCCGGTTTCTGCCAAGACAAGTTCGGGCACTTGAGCTCAAGCGGGCCCAACGACTAGTAAATGGCGTAAATGAAGCTTAATTAGTTGCATCTGACCGGATTTGTGAGAAAATGTTACTTGCAGTCCGGTTTTTTGGTATGATGACTTTACAAGCCGGCAAAAATGACTAGAATTAGAATCAAGGACAATACCCAAACCCACGAGAAAGGGGTGTTATTCATGGAATCGGAACGAATCAATGAGAACACGATTCGGGTGGTTATCGGCAATGATGATCTCAGCGAACGGGGGATCACCGTCCTGGATCTGCTCGGTAATCACAAGCAAATCGAAGGCTTCTTTTACAGCATTTTGGAAGAGGTCGACGTTGATCACCAATTTCAAGACAACGAAGCGGTAACCTTCCAGGTACTACCGAACCGTAATGGTCTGGAGTTGTTTATCAGTAAGAATGTGGACGAAGACGACGCGACCATCGATGATAATCAAGGCGACGCGAGTGTCGATAGTGCTCACCCCGATCAAGTATCGGATCAAATTAAGGAACACCTGTCAGCGACGGACGACCAGAAGGATTTCTTCTCTGGGTTTAAGTCTGCGACTGCCAATGACTCCAATGATATCGAGGACTACTTAAGCGACAAGGGTCAACCAACGGCGACCCGCGTGGTTAAGCTACACTCCTTTGAAGATATGATTAGTCTGGCACGGGTGTTGCATTTAGAAAATGCGGCCACGAACCTTTACCGGTACAGTGGCGACTTCTATTTGGAACTGGTCTTCTTCACGAATGAGACCTCACCAGAGTCCATCAAGGACGAATTGGCCGTGGCGTGCGAGTACGCGGATCGAACCAAGGTCGCTCCTGATGTCTTGGCGGAACATGGTCAATTGATCATGGAAAATTCTGCCTTGGAGCTCACAAGATTTCACTTTTTAACTGATTAAAATTAGGCGAGACACTGGTTAACGGTGTTTCGTCTTTTTATTTGCGTAAAAAATGAGTCTGGGGTTCTGTCCCAGGCTCATTTTGTCTAACAATTTACTTTATGCCGTGACCGCCGCCACAAATTCCTGGTAGGCGGCTTCTTCTCCCGTGGGCGTGAGCGTCACGTTTTGTAAGTTGGCCTGGTGGAGGTCGGCCTCGGCGATGGTGAGGGTGGCCGTGAAGGTGGCGTTGCCAATCAACTGAATCTGGCTGGCTGCTGCCGACTGGGCCAGCGTGACGTGCGTCTTGACCAGACCACCGGGATTGAAGACGGTGATGTCCTGTTGCGCGTCAAATTGGTCGGGGTGGAGCTGGGCAAAGGCCAAACTGGTGGCGGACATGCCCGTACCACAGGCGTTCGTGAAGCCGACGCCACGTTCGTACGTTTGGACGAAGAGGGTATTGGTGCCCCGAATCTCAGCGAAGCTCACGTTGACGCCCTCCGTGAAGTAGGGGTTTGCCGCGTTTAGGCGTTCACCCAGCTTGCCGAGTTGCGCGGCGTCAATGTGGTCCACGAAACTAATCAGGTGTGGGTTTGGCACGGCAATGGCCGTGAACGTTTGGCCGGGGATGAATTCCGGTACGGGTTCATCGACCATGGTGGTTAAGTCCTGATAATGGAACGGTAGGTCGGCCGCCGCCAAGGAAATCGGCGCAATTTGAACGCTGAAGGCCGGGACATTTTCGGCTAGACTGGGCGCTTGGTGGACTGGCAAATTGGCTTCCAGGGTGGCGACCTTGAAGGCTGTCTGACCCGTCTTTTCTGCTAAATACCGGCTTACGGTTCGCAGGCCGTTACCACACATCTTGGCTTCGCTGCCATCAGCATTGATGACGCGCATCTGGCCGGCACAGTCCGGTTCCGGGATGTCGCTGATGACCAGGAGCCCGTCCGCACCGTTGTCGACGCCGGTGACGGGCGAACAGAGGCGAATGGCCAGTTGTGTCAGCTCCGCATCAGTTAGGGGCGTGGTGAGGGTGGTTTGGTCGAGCAAGAAGAATTGATTTTCGGACCCGTGGGCCTTGATTAAAGTTGTCATTGATTTATACCTCACTTTTTACGAAAAAGGTGTCATAGATGTGATGGACCGCGGCGGCCGCGTCCTTGCGCTGGGTGCCGATCATGATGGAGATGCGTGAGGCACCCTGGTTGATCATTTGAATGGCGATGCCGTGCTGGGTCAGAGAATCGATCACCTTGCCCATGGTGTCGACGGTGTGGGCAATCCCCTCGCCGACGACCATGATGATGGCGTAATCGTCGATCCACTCCAAGTAATCGGGTTTTAATGTTTCACGAATATCATGGCAAAGGGCCTTGATGGTCGCCGAATCCAATTTACTTTGGTCGAAGATAATCGTGAGGTCGTCGATTCCGGATGGCATATGTTCATAGGAAATACCATACTGCTGGAAAATTTCGAGCAGCTTCAGGGTGAAGCCGACCTCCTTGTTCAACAGGTAGCGGTGCAGGTACAACGCAGAGAACCGGTCGGAACAGGCAATCCCGGTAATCGGATTAGCGGGATTGAAGAGAAATTGTTCCGGCACAATCAGCGTGCCCGGCGCCGTGGGGTTGTTGGTATTTTTAACATTGACCGGAACCTGGCCCTGGACGGCCGGGATAATGGCCTCATCTTGGAAGACAGAGAAACCGGCGTAGGACAGTTCACGCATTTCCCGGTAGGACATCTTGGAGATGACGGCCGGGTGCGGCACGATATGGTTATCGACGGTGTAGATGGCGTCGACGTCCGTGAAATTTTCATAGAGGTCGGCCTTGAGACCGCGACTCAAAATGGCGCCCGTGATGTCGGAACCGCCACGAGTGAAGGTGTAGATGTCGCCGCTGGGACTGTAGCCGAAGAAACCGGGGAAGACGATGCGGGTGGCACTTAGTGAAAGATGACTTAAATTAAGATAAGTTTCATCTAAAACGTCCGCGTTATTGGGTTCCCCATCGACCAGAAAACCGGCTGCGCGGGGGTCTAAAAATTTGGCGGGGATGCCTTGTTCATTCAACACATCCGCCAGTAAAATGGCGTTGAGCAATTCACCGTGGGCTTTGAAAGCCGCCATCAGGTGGTCATCGTCCGTAAAAGTTGTGGTGGCTAAAGCGCCCAGCTTGTGGGTGATGGTTTGGAGCGTTGCGGCCGGTAGCTCAAAGTGGTCACTGATTTCCCGGTAGCGGGTCGTAATCTGGGCCACCGTGGTTGAAAAGTCCTGTTGGGCCAGGACCTGCTGGGCATATTGAATCAGCAGATCCGTCACTTTGACGTCCGCTTTATCCCGTTTGCCAGGAGCCGAGGTCACGATGACCTGACGCTCTGGGTCCGCGCGAATAATGTTAACGACCTTATCAAATTGTTCGCCGGTGGCCAGTGAACTACCACCAAACTTAACGACTTTCACAAAAATCACCTCAAAGTTAGTTTGAAACTCACATTTATTTTTAATGGCAACTTTAGCAGTTTTCCGGATTAAATCAAGCGAAACTTTCTGAATCCAGTTCGTAAAGTTAGAAAACATTGTGAATTTGTGTCAGAAGGCTTGACGGATTATGAGAATTGCTTTAATCTAATAGCAACATCAAATAAGAGGTTGCAACCAACATCAGTACGCAAGGGAGTCCCTGAATGGACCAGGAACTTGTGGAAAGGGGCGGTTGCCGAAGCGTCAGTCGATTCAGCGGCTGATTAGCTGGGACGTGGTTTGAATAAGACGCGGACTGTCGTAGCAAAAATGTCTGCTACGGGGCGCTTACGACGAATACGATGCAGAATGCAAATTTCTGGGATCTCTTTGTTTGTAAGCAAAGAGATCCTTTTTTTGTCCCGTAACGAAAGGGTGGTTGAGAGATGATTAGTCGTGATTTACAAGCCAATGAACAAGGACATCTGTTGTTAGGTGGGGTGGATGCCACGCAACTCGCACGAGACTTCGGCACGCCACTAGTGGTTTACGATGTCGGCAACATTCGCCAACAGATTCAGGACTTCCGGGAAAGCTTTGACCAGAGCGGGCTTCGTTATCAAATTAGTTATGCCAGCAAGGCCTTCGCGACCGTGGCCATGTATCAGGTCATTAAGGAAGAGGGCCTCCACGCCGATGTTGTCTCCGGCGGCGAGCTGTACACCGCGTTACAAGCCGGCTTCCCGGCCGAACGCCTTAGCTTCCACGGCAATAACAAGTCGGTGGCCGAGCTGACCATGGCAGTGGACCACGGCGTTGGCGTCATCATCCTAGACAACTTCCACGAAATTCAGTTGCTCAAGGAAGTCCTCGCGGTCAAGGGAGCCAGCGTCAACGTGATGTTGCGGCTGACACCGGGCATCTCCGCCCATACCCACCGCTACACGCAAACCGGTCAGGTCGATAGCAAATTTGGCTTCGACGTCGCCTCCGGGCAAGCCACCCGGGCCCTGCAGGAAGTCCTGGCGGTGCCGCAGATGCACCTGATCGGGATTCACGCCCACATCGGTTCACAGATCTTTGGGGTCGCCGGCTTTGAAATGTTGGTCCAAAAGTTGGTCAGCATTGCCGCCGAGTGGCGCGATGATTTCGACTTCGTACCGCAAATCCTGAACCTCGGCGGTGGTTTTGGCATTACCTACACGGCCGCCGACGAAGCCATTGGGCCGGACGTCTTCATTCAACACATTGCGGCCACCCTGAAGGCCAATGCGGCGGAAGCTAACCTGGACCTTCCCGAGATTTGGATCGAACCGGGCCGGTCCATCGTGGGTCCCGCCGGCTACAATCTGTACACGGTCGGGTCACGCAAGGACATTCCCAACCTGACCTCCTATCTGAGTGTTGATGGGGGAATGGGCGATAACATTCGACCGGCGCTGTACCAGGCGCAATACGAGGCGGTGGTGGCCAACAAGCTCAACGCCCCGCAACAGGAAACCGTCCATCTGGCCGGAAAGTATTGTGAGTCCGGCGACATTCTGGTTGACCAAGCCAAGCTGCCCCGCACGGAACCCGGCGATTTGATTGCCATGCTGGATACCGGCGCTTACGGCTACTCGATGGCGTCCAACTATAACCGCAACCCGCGGCCCGCGGTCGTCTTCGTTGAAAATGGCCAGGCCAAGGTCGTGGTTCGCCGCGAGACTTACGCGGATCTGACACGATTAGATGAAAGTTATTTATAAAACGGACATGCGGATGAGAACGGCTGAATTTTAAAAATGAGAGAATCGGCCAGCGCAAACTCGGCTGGCACCGGGTGCTTATTATATAGGAGGAAAATTGATGAAAAAGATGACTGCTGAAGAAATTATCACCTACATTGGCACCGCCGAAAAGGTAACGCCCGTGAAAGCTTACGTGCAAGAAAATATTCCAGCCGATAAGGTTCCTGACAGCGTGCAACGCTTTGCCGCTCCCGAGTTTACCCTGTTAATTGGGGATTATCGTGACGTGGCGCCACTCTTGGTTGGCCGGTCGGAAGAAACGTACCACCTCGAGGTGACCGCCCGTAACTCGGCCGTGCCATTACTGGATACGGCCACGACCAACGCCCGCATTGAGCCGGGGGCGATCATCCGTGATCAGGTCACGATTGGTGATCACGCGGTCGTCATGATGGGGGCCATCATCAATATCGGTGCAGAGATTGGGGCCGGCACCATGATCGACATGGGCGCCGTGCTTGGCGGCCGCGCCACGGTAGGAACCAACGCCCACATCGGAGCGAATGCCGTACTAGCCGGCGTGGTGGAACCCGCGTCCGCGACGCCCGTCCGCATCGGAAACAACGTCACGGTCGGCGCTAACGCGGTCGTTTTAGAAGGCGTGCAGGTCGGTGACAATGCCGTGGTCGGCGCCGGTGCCGTGGTCACCAAGGACGTTGCGCCGAATGCCGTGGTCGCTGGTGTACCGGCGCGCGTGATCAAAATCAAAGACCAACAGACGACCGACAAGACCCATATCGAAGAAACCTTGAGGGAGTTGTAAATCATGCTAACGGAAGCGGAACTCATTCAGATTCGTCGCCACCTTCACCAGATACCGGAGCTGGCGCTTCACGAAACGGCCACGCACGCCTATTTGAAAGCGGTGGTCGAGCAGCTGCCAGCGACTTGGTTGACGGTGCGCGAACCCAGCGAGCTCCCAACGGCCTTGCTGGTCAAGGTCGCGGGAAGTCAGCCGCAACGCACGATTGGCTACCGAGCCGACATCGATGCCTTGCCCGTCGACGAGACGGCCAGTTGTCCGTTTCATTCGACCCATTCGGGCGTGATGCACGCCTGTGGTCACGACATTCATATGACCGTGGCACTGGGCCTCCTCAGCTACTTTGCCGAGAATCAACCGCAAGATAACCTGATTTTCTTCTTCCAACCCGCCGAAGAGAGCGAGAGTGGTGGGAAGCAGGCGTATGACCTGGGGCTGTTCACCGGGGCGTGGCACATCGATGAATTCTACGGCTTACATGACAACGCCGACCTGCCCACCGGCACGATTGGCTGTCGCCTCGGCACGTTATTTGCCGGGACCAGCGAGGTCAACGTGACGATTCATGGCACCAGCGGCCACGCGGCCTTTCCCCACCGGGCCAACGATGCGGTCGTGATTGCAGCCAGCTTCATTACCCAGATTCAAACGATCGTTGCCCGTAACATTGATCCCACCGCATGTGGCGTGGTGACCTTTGGCAAAATGACCGCGGGGTCGATTCGCAACGTGATTGCGGGAGAGGCGCGGCTGGAAGGCACGATTCGTGGGCTGACCCAGGACATGATCCTCTTTATTCGGCAGCGCGTGAGTGAGATTGCTGCCGGCGTTGCCCAGACCTACAATGCGCAGATCGACGTGGCGTTTAATCAGGGCGGCTACTACCCCGTGGAAAATGACCCGCAATTAACGGCCAACTTCATCCAGTACATGCAACGGGCCGCCGACGTGGACTTTCAGGAGACCCCGCCAGCCATGACCGGCGAGGACTTTGGCTACTTGTTGAATCAGATTCCCGGCACCATGTTCTGGTTGGGGGTCGACAGTCCGGGCGCGCTTCACGCCGCTAATTTTAATCCCCACGAGGGCGCCATCATCAAGGGCGTGACCGCCATGCGGGGCTTCTTAACTGACAGAATGGCTCATTGAAGGAGAGATTGAGAATGTTTGAAAATGCAGATTTACTCACGGCAATCATCACGCCGTTTACCGCCGATGGGAGCGCCATTAACTACGTTGCTTTGGAGAAATTGACCAATCACCTGCTGGCGACTGGGACCAAGGGCTTCGTCATTGGCGGGACCACTGGGGAAACGCCTACGCTGAGCGAAGCGGAAAAATTAGAGCTCTATACGCGCTTTGGCAAGATGGTCGGTGGCCGGGTGCCCGTTATCGCTGGTGCCGGCAGTAACAACACGCAAGAGACCGTCGACTTCGTCCAGAAGCTGGGTCAGGTGCCCGGCATCGACATGGCGCTGGTCGTGGTGCCATACTACAACAAGCCGAACCAGCGGGGGATGCGCGCGCATTTTCAAACGGTAGCCGACGCGTCGCCACTTCCCGTAATGATCTACAACATTCCGGGCCGAACCGGGGTCTTGATGACCAAGGAAACCGTCGTCGACTTGGCCCAGTACCCCAACATTGGCGGCGTCAAGCAGTGCAATACGATGGCTGATTTCGAGTACATCGTCGAACACACACCGGCAGACTTCCTGGTCTATAGCGGCGAGGATGCCCAGGCCTTATTTGCCACGGCGGTCGGGGGCAACGGGGTGATCTCCGTGGCGTCCCACGTCTACGGCGACCAGATTCGCGAAATGTTAGACGACCTGGCAGCCGGCAACGTCCAGGCCGCCGGGGCCTTACAACGGCAGTTGACGCCCAAGATGGCGGCCCTGTTCATGTACCCGTCACCGTCACCGGTCAAGGCCGTATTAAACGACCAGGGTTACGAGGTCGGAACGTGTCGGTTACCAATTCTGCCACTCAACGCTGAGGAAAAGTCGGCGCTCTATGCAGCCCTCGGCACCAAGGAGGCCCAAGCGTGATTTCAGTAATTGTTGCCGGATTCAACGGCTCGATGGGACAAAAGACCCTCGCCATGATTGCGCAGGCGGCCGATTTAAACCTCGTGGGCGTGTACAACCCCCACGTGACCGACCTGACGCCCGCAACGTATCGGTTAGCTCCAACGGTGGTGGTCGCCAACGACCTCGCCCAGTTACCAGCGGCTGACATTTGGATCGACTTTAGCCTGCCAAGTGGCGTCTACGCCAATGCTAAATTTGCGATTGATCACGGCATCCGACCAGTGATTGGGACCAGCGGCATGACCGAGGACCAGCAGGTAGCGCTCCAACGGGCGGCCGATACGAAGGGCTTAGGGGGCATCATTGCCGCCAACTTCGGGGTCTCCGCCGTTCTGATGATGAAATTTGCTAAGGAGGCCGCGGCCTATTTTGACCACGCTGAAATCATGGAATACCACCATGCGGATAAGCTGGACGCACCGTCCGGGACCGCGCGCAACACGGCCAAACTGATCTACGAACAACAGGGGCATGATGAAGCGACCAATCCGCAGGAACAGGACCCCATGGGTGCGCGCGGTGGCGATTACCACGGGATTAAGATCCACGCCGTGCGGCTGCCGGGCTTTATCGCAGACGAGGAGGTTATCTTTGGTGGGGCCGGTGAGACCTTGACCATCAAGCAGAGCACGACGGACCGGGCATCGTTTATGACCGGCGTGCGCATCGCTATCGACGCGGTCATGCACCGTCAGAACCTGGTCATCGGCCTGGAAAATATTCTTTAAACTTGTCGTTGATGGTGCCTCCGGGCTGGTGAAAACTGGGCCGGGACGCTGTGGGCGCACGTCTGAAGCCGAAGGGCGGTCTCCAGACTTACTTTGAGCCTCTGGGAAGCGAGTCTCAAAGATAGCAGTTGTCTAAGCGGTAAACCGCTAAGACAACTCCCACGGCTGAGCCCATTTTCACCGGCCCTGCGGCTGACACTGGTTTAAAGCAGATTTGCCGGTGACCATGACGCGGGTTATGGGCGGGTCTCAGCGTCTCCAGACTGGTGAAGCTGGGGTCGTGAAGCGGTGGCTGGCCGTTCCCTGCTGTGGGGCCAGTTTCCGCCTGAGGACCGGGCCCCCACCTCAACTTTGAGCCAAAGATCAATTTCAAAGGTTGTCCCATGGGCTAAGTAGCGAAAGTCGTGCTACTAAGGCCATCGACACAGCTGGTCACTAGTATCCACCAACGTGGCCCATTTTCACCGGCCCTGCGGCTGACGCTGGTTTAAAACAGATTTGCCGGTGACCGTGTCGTGGGTTCTGGAGGGGGACTACGTCAATTGTGTTTGGGGTTGTTGTCGGATGACGCCCTGCAATCGGTGGACGTGTTTATGACCATCAGAAATACTGTAGAGATAAGGAAAAGTGTGTCAGCCATAACCCGTCAATCGCAGCCACCACAGGAAATTGAGCGACTACACCAGTATGGTTGCCACGCACAAATGTGAGTGACCAGAGGTGGGCCAAGATGCCCGAGCTGGAAGACCGATTCTCAGGCTGGAAGCGTTCCCCACAGCAGGGCGTCTTGAGCCCACCGCCGGGAACGGCCAGTAAAACAATTTTAAACATAAAGGTTAGGAGAGGTGACCAATTTGCCGCTACTGGATTCGAAACTAAAATCAATTGTTAACCAAACACTTGCGCCAATGGGCGTTTCTCAGATTCGGTTCTTTGCGCAGAAATTTGCGCAGATTCCGGGAATTATTAAGCTGACACTGGGGGAACCCGACTTCAACGTGCCCGAACACGTGAAGGCAGCCGCCATTCAGAGCATTCGGGAGAATCAATCCCATTACTCCGATCAGCGGGGCATCATGGAACTGCGGGTGGCCATCAGCGACTACCTGCAACAACGGTTTCACGTTAGCTACGACGCAGCGTCTGAAATCGTGGTGACCGTGGGGGCGACCGAGGCCATTTTCGCGGCACTGGGTAGTTTAATCAACCCCGGGGACAAAATTCTGGTGGCCACCCCGACCTTTGCCCTGTATTGGCCGGTCATTGAAATTTTCGGTGGCATTCCCGTTCAGGTGGATACCACGGCCGATGGGTTCCGATTGACCGGCAAACATTTGCAGGCCGTTCTCGACCGGGAAGGTGCCGCTAACGTGAAGGCGTTGGTCCTGAACTTTCCTGGCAACCCCACCGGATTCGAGTACAGCCGCGATCAGCTGCAAGAGTTGGCGGACGTCATCAAACAAAACGCCATGTATGTCTTAACCGATGAAATTTATGCGGAATTAACCTATGGTCAGCCGCATACCTCAATGGCCGAGTTGTTGCCGGAACAAACAATTCTGATCAATGGGCTATCCAAGTCCCATGCGATGACCGGCTATCGAATCGGCTACTTTGTCGGGCCCAAGGACTTTGTGGTGAACGCCAGCAAGCTACATGGTTTTGCGGTCACTAGTCCGTCGAATCCAGCCCAGTATGCGGCGTTGGAGGCGTTGACCAACGGCGTCGATGATGCCAAGGACATGCGGCAGGTGTACCAACAACGGCGTGACTACATCGTGCCCAAGTTAAATGCTCTGGGATACGAAACGGCATTGCCGGCCGGTGCGTTTTACGCGTTTGCTAAGATTCCGGCTAGTTTCGGGTTGAGTTCTGTGGCGTTTGCGACGAGACTGGCCGAAGAAGCCAAGGTAGGCGTGACCCCCGGCAGTGCGTTTGGTGCTGGTGGTGAGGGCTACGTGCGCCTGTCCTACGCGTCATCGATGGCGGATCTACAAGAAGCCATGGCGCGGTTGACGGTATTTACGGAAAAGATGCAAACTGAATTAAAAATTAAGGGATGAACGGGTATGAGTGAAGGATTTGTCGTTGCAATTTTAGGGGCCACGGGCGCCGTGGGAACCCGCTTGATTCAACAGTTAGAACAGTCTACGATTCCGGTGAAGAACGTGAAATTATTGGCGTCTTCGCGCTCGGCAGGAAAGGTCTTACAATTTAGAGAACAGGACGTCACGGTTGAAGAAGCCACGCCCGCTGCATTTGACGGGGTCGACCTGGTTTTGGCCTCGGCCGGTGGCAGTGTCTCGAAGAAATTTCTACCGGAAGCCGTGAAGCGCGGAGCAGTCTGCGTGGACAATACCAGTGCCTTTCGGATGGTGCCAGAGATTCCGCTGGTCGTGCCGGAAGTGAACGAATCGGCGTTGTATCAACACCAAGGCATCATTGCCAACCCAAATTGCTCGACGATTCAAATGATGGTCGCCCTAGAACCCATTCGCCAGGCCATTGGGTTGAAGCAGATCATCGTTTCCACCTACCAAGCCGCATCCGGTGCCGGACAGTCGGCCTTGAATGAGCTGTACACTGAGGCCCAGGACTTCCTGGATGGCAAGCAGATGCACGCGGACATTTTCCCAACGAAGGGCGATCAAAAGCATTATCCATTGGCCTTTAATCTGTTGCCACAGATTGACGTGCTGGAGGATAACCTGTACTCCCATGAAGAGTGGAAGATGATTCACGAAACGAAGAAGATCATGCTGGGGGACATGGATGCCAGTGAAATCAAGGTCACGGCCACCTGTGTCCGGGTTCCCGTCCCCATCAGTCACGGGGAATCCATTTGGATCGATACCGGGGACCCCACCGCCACGGTCGACCAATTACGGCAGGCCATTGCGGACGCACCGGGCGCCGTGTTACAGGATGACCCAGCCCATCAAGTCTATCCGCAACCCGTCAACGCGACCGGGACGCGCGACACCTACGTTGGGCGGATCCGGCCCGACCTGGAAAATCCGGGGGCTTTCAACCTGTGGGTCGTGTCCGATAACCTCTTAAAGGGGGCCGCTTGGAATACGGTTCAGATTGCGGAACGGCTGGTTGCCGATGACCTGGTTCATCCGGTGGTGCCGGCAACGAAGTAAAATAGCGGTCAAAGTTTGTCGATTGTAGGTAGCAATTAATCGTGGGACGTTAATTATGCTACATACAAGAAGCCGGTACCACAGCATTTGACCGAATAACGATTTAATTGAATAGCCTATCGACTAAATTTGTGGACAAAATGTCTAACGGAAAAAACAGTTTACTGGTTAAGCCCAAACACTTGGGTAAAACGAGTTAACCCCTGGTACTGCGAGGCCAACGAGCAGCCACCACCACACGCGAATGCGTTTGTGGCGGTGGCTTTTTTGTATCCATTAGTCGATAATCCGTTATTACTATCCATTGTTAACAGGACGTTACATATTCTGGCAAAGAGCTTGAATTCGGCCCCACAAAATATGCAATTAGTGATGATACTGTCTCTGGAAATGCACGTTTACCGGTCGCAAAGACGGGGAGAGGCGCCACCAGAGTCAAACGAGTAGTCATTTTCGACGGCCGTTGCGCAGAAGCGTAACGGCCTAAGAATGGTTCAAAAAGTGAGGACGAAAAGCATGTCGTTAGCCCAATTAGAGTCGGTTTTACTGTGGATCACCCTGGTTGCGGCCGTGATTTTAGTGGTCACGGTGGCAATTTATTTTTGGTATTCGCGGAAAAATTCGAATAACTATTTGGAAAATCAGGAAATAGAGTTACGGTACTTCATTCAAAAGCAGGTCGACTTCCGCGGTCAGACCACCGGGTACGAGTGTCTGCTGCGACAGCACAACAACGATGGGTCTTGGTCGTTGCCCCAAAAGTTGGATTCATTACCCTTACAACGGGTTATCTTTTTATTGGAGGATACCTTCAAGGCCTTGCCCCGCGAAGACATCACCTTGTCGATCAACCTGGAGTACGATCAAATTTTAAGCCCAGACTTCCATTACTTTGTGCGCTGGGCCATTTCAAAAATCACGCCGATGAATTTGGCGGTCGAGTATACGGCTAACGGCCAAGAAGGACGCCTGAATCGGCGGTTATTTCTCAAGCGGATTCGGGATGGGCGGGCGTATGGCATGCGCTTTGACGTGGATAACGTCGGGTCCAGCCTGGAAAACCTAAAGAACGTGAAGTGGCTCTTGCCACAGGTCGATTCGCTCAAGTGTTCCATGCGGAGCTTCAGAAAGGAAGATCCTTCCGTATGGTTGGATTTGAATTTGCAATATTGGAACCGGTTGTCCCAGGAAAATCACATTCAATTGATTTTGATGGGGGTGGAAGACGAGGCGGACGAGCAGCTCGCAGAACAGTTAAGGATTCGGGTCCGGCAGGGGTACCGCTTTGGGCGGCCGGCGAACCCACAGGAGGCAATGGATGACCAAAAAGTCAGCAACAAGTGAGAACGATAGCGCCAAAGTGAAGCAGCAATTGTATACCGACGCTTATTTTGAAAAGGGCCACTGGGGCCTGAAAATTTGGCAAACGCTGGTCGCCATCTTTGGCTGGATCTGCGTCATCGTGCCCGTGGTGATTACGGTCACGTCCTTTTGGGCCGCGTATGACCCGAAGATTCCTCACCTGTGGTCGTACAACGAAGGAATCTTTGAAATCAAGTTTATTGGGATCATCCTGTTGTTTGCCTTCGTGATGGTCTGGCTGTTTGCCGTGGGGATGACGATCATTCAAAACCGTAAACGTGACCGGGTCGTGGAGCAGTGGCCGACGTTTAACCCCATCAATCAAAAGAAGCGGGAGACGGCCCTGGAAAAATTCATGGACGAGCGGTTTGGCGACGAAGAATTTCGCCACAACGTTCGGACCTACCAGGTCAAACCCGAGCAAAATCTCGATACGGATCAGATTCACGACCTGTACGAGAAACATGATCTAAATGATTTGGATGACTAGGAGGTCCCATGTTTAACGTCTTTATTGATAGCATTTTAAAAGCGACACTGGGGCAGACCTTGCTGAACATTTTTCTACTGATTCTCTGCCTGTATCCGGTCGTGGGGTCGTTCTTTTGGTTTGCGGGCGCGCTGTCGTACCGCTTTTTTAAGACTAATAAGCGCGACTACGACTGGGAAAATATTCCGGTGGATCAGCAGCCCATGATCACCATTATGATTCCGGCGCATGACGAAGAGGTCATGATTGAAGAAACCATCACGTACCTGTTTGACCAGCTGAACTATGACAATTTTGAGGTGCTGGTGATGAACGATGGCTCCAGCGACGATACCGGAGCTATTATTAGCCGTTTGCAGGAAAAATATCCGCGGCTGCGGACCGTTGAAATTTTGAAAAATAAGGGTAAGGCCCACGCCTTTAACATCGGCATGTACTTTGCCAAGGGTGAGTACATTCTGAGCGACGATGCCGACACGATTCCCGAGCCCGACGCGCTGATGAAGTATATGAACTTTTTCATGCGCGACCGGGACATGAACACCTCCGCCGTGACCGCCAATATGGACGTGCAGAACCGCTCCAGCCTGTTGGGCAAGTCGCAGACGGTGGAATTTACCAGTATCGTCGGGGTCATCAAGCGTAGTCAGACGGCCATTAACGACTCGATGTACGCCTACAGTGGGGCCAACACCCTGTATAAGAAGGACTTTCTGATCGACGTCGGGGGCTTTCGGCAGAACCGGGCCACGGAGGATATCAGTATCGCCTGGGACCACCAGATGATTGGTGCCGTACCGCGGTTCGCCCCGAACGTGATCTTCCATATGAACGTGCCGGAAACGATTCGGGATCTCTACAAGCAGCGGAAACGCTGGGCGCAGGGGGGCACCGAGGTCTGGCTGACCAATATTAAGAAATTTGTCTTTCATCCGATTCAGCACCGCTACCAGATTTCCATGTTCGTGGACTCCACGCTCTCCATTCTGTGGTCGTTTTTCTTCACGCTGACCTCGCTGTCATTTCTGGCAACGATGGCGATGTTCCTGTTTACCGGCAACTACGAGCGGGTCATCCACGGAATCGTGATTTCATTTATCTTCGTGACCTTTGAAATTTTCGCCGGCTTTATGCAGCTATTGGCGGCATTACTGTTGGACCACCACGGTATCAAGCTCAAGTACATCCTGTTTGCACCGCTGTACATGCTGTTTTACTGGATGGTCAACCCGATTACGGTCGTGATGACGTTCATCCCCGCCTTGAAAACGATTTTGGGCTTTGGCTCGGGAACCTGGGTCAGCCCGAAACGGAAGTCGTTGCAGAAAAAATAAGCGTGGGACAAACGAGTCTGGGGGGGGAAACTCCAGGCTCGTTTTTGCGTAAAGCCACCGCCACTTGGTATAACTAAATTTGTAAGACGTGGTGGGTTGTCGGGGCCAAGCAATATGGTACTGTTAGAGGAGCGACAAATTTTCACGGCAGACAGGGAGGTCGTCACATGGAGATTGATGAACATCAACGGTGGTTAGTGGACTTTTACAAGCAACGGAATTGGTATGATTACTCGCCCTTCATCCATTTGAATTTCTTGACGGAAGAGGTCGGTGAACTGGCGCGGGCGGTTCGCGCCATTGAGATTGGGCGCGACCATCCCGGCGAGGCGCACAAGTCGGCGGCCGTTTGGGAAGCCAATTTGCAAGAAGAGCTGGCGGACGTCTTGGATCAGGTGTTGATGGTCGCCAGTCAGTACGGCGTCGACCCGCAGCAGCTGTTGCAGGCCAGCCAGGATAAATTGACCAAGCGATTTCACACCGAAAAATAAATAGCTGAAACGAAAAAGCGTTAGCCAATGTCCCGGTGGGGATAGTGGCTAACGTTTTTGCTTACCGTCGTTCAATCGCGAGCAGGAACGGTGGGGTGTGAATTTGATTGATAAAACCATATTGCAGGACCTGATACGCCTTTTGCGGCAGTGCCTGGCAGAAGTCCACCACGGCCTGGCGTTCTGTGGGGCCACCGGGGTGACCGGCGTAGACGACCAGGATGATGCGGCCGCCACGAGGCAGGTGGGGTAGCAACGTTTTCACCGCGGCCAACGTGGTTTCCGGTCGGGTGATGACGGATTTGTCACCACCGGGCAGGTAGCCCAGGTTAAACACGGCCGCCGTGACGGGTTCATCGGGCGTTAGGAACTCACCGACGTGTTCGTGGCCGGTCGCGTGGAGCTCGACCTGAGCGCCGAGGCCAGTCAAGGTTAATTGCTGCTGGGTCGCGTCGAGGGCGGCCTGTTGAATGTCAAAGCCGATGACGCGACCGGTCTTACCGACTAAGTTGGCGAGAAAGAGGGTGTCGTGGCCCTGACCAACGGTGGCGTCAACCACGGTCATGCCGGGACCAACGATTTCAGTTAAAAGTGTATGACTATAAGTTAAGGCATTTGGTAAGTTCATTTATAAAGCATCTCCATAACGGGTTAAGTACCATTGGGTCAAAGTCAGGAGGACAAAACCGAGCGACCAGCCGCCAATCACGTCGGTCGGGTAGTGCACGCCCACGTAGATTCGCGTCAGGCCAATGATGACGATCCAGATACTCAGTAGGAGGGTCACCACCCAGCGCGAATTTTTATGCTGGCGCAACGACCAGCCCAGTAAAACAATCAGCGAACCCCACAGGAGCATGGCCGTAATGGAGTGGCCGCTGGGAAAGCTGTAGGAGCTGGCACTGACGAGGCGGTCAACCGTGGGCCGCGGCCGTTGGACCAGATGTTTAATCACGCTGTTGCCGATCCCCGCCCAGATTAGGACGTTGACTGCCAAAAACAGCGCGCCCCGATAACGTCGGAGGATCACTAAGGCGGCAAGTAGTAGTAGCGTGACCCAGGTTACGGGCTTGGGATTACCGGAGTGGGTGATCCAGATAATGGCGTGCGTCAAGCCGGTGGGTAAGGGCTGTCGAATCCAACCGATAATCAGCTGGTCAAACGCCTTGAGCCACGATTGCTGGAAGATAACGCCGAAAAGGTCAATTAAAAAGAGAATTCCCGCGGCCCAGGTAAAGCGCCAGCGGGTTTGTGAAATGGTCGTCAAAAAAGGAGACCTCCTGTGAAATGTAATCATGACGTAAGAACTGACTAATGTTGATGCGAAGGTGTGGCCAGTTCTTCTGATAATAATTTTAGTATAGCACAGGGGGGTCACGAATAAGCGGCTGAGTTGATTGCCTATTGAAAAATTAATATAGACTGGGACTCAAATATACTGGGGATGAAATAAGGGCGGAGATAGGTAGTTGAAATTGTTAAGGGGTGAATGAGTCTAATAAACTTAAAGAAAGTGAAACGTGGTTCTGACGCTCCAAACTAGTGTACGCCGCAGGGCCGGTGAAAATGGACTCAGCCGTGGGAATTACCTTAGCGGCGATCCTAGCCGCTTAGGTAATTGATATCTTTGAGACGCGACAGCGGCTCAAAGTAAGGCGGAAGACCGCCCTGTGGCTTCCGCCGTTCGCCCACAGCGTCCCGGCCCATTTTCACCGGCCCGGAGGCACTGTTTTAGGACACAGAACAGAATGGAATTATTCGCGGAAATGCCGGGCTGGCCCTTGCTTTTCGCGAAGGGGTTTGCTAAGATGAAAACAATCTGATTAAGCAAAGACGTTGATGAGAAGTAGTAGTTTGACGGGGTATTCAGCAAGCGGATGGTCGCTGTGAATCCGTTACCCGGTCGAACGAACTTGTCTCGGAGTCTTCTCCGCTGCAAAGTGGGCGTTTGGCGACGTTATCAGCCGTTAATGAGCCTCGGTACAAGACCGGGGAAATGTAGGTGGTACCGCGCTGACACGCCCTACAGAAGCTGAATTTTGGGCTTCTGGGGGCTTTTTTTGTGGCTCGACGTTGAAATTGAGAAAGGGAGCGAACGATTTGGCATACGAACACCAAATAATTGAACGCAAATGGCAACATTACTGGCGGGTCAATGAAACATTTAAGACCTCTGACAATCAAAGCAAACCGAAGTATTACGTGATGGATATGTTCCCATACCCTTCAGGTCAAGGACTCCACGTGGGTCATCCCGAAGGTTACACGGCAACCGACATCATGGCCCGCTTGAAGCGGATGCAGGGCTTCAACGTCTTGCACCCAATGGGCTGGGACGCTTTCGGTCTGCCCGCTGAACAATACGCCTTGAAGACGGGGCACAACCCCAAGGACTTCACCGCACACAACATCAAGAATTTCAAACGACAAATCCGCTCACTTGGGTTCTCTTACGACTGGAGCCGCGAGGTCAACACGACTGATGAATCCTTCTACAAGTGGACGCAGTGGATCTTTGAACAAATGTACAAAAAGGGTCTGGCTTACGAAGACAAGATCATGGTCAACTGGGCGCCTGATTTCATGGGTGGCACTGTTGTGGCCAACGAAGAAGTTGTCGATGGGAAGACGGAACGGGGTGGCTATCCCGTTTACCGCGTGCCAATGCGGCAATGGGTGCTGAAGATCACGGCCTACGCTGACCGTTTGCTGGATGACTTGGACGACCTGGACTGGCCGGACAGCATCAAGGAAATGCAACGTAACTGGATTGGCCGTTCCGAAGGGGCCAGCGTCTTCTTCCCCGTTGCTGGGCAGGAAGATACCAAGGTCGAAGTCTACACGACGCGTCCTGACACCTTGTTTGGCGCGACCTACATGGTCTTAGCACCAGAACATGCCTTGGTTGAAAAAATCACGACACCGGAACATGCCGACGAAGTTAAGGCTTACCAACAGGCCATTGACAGCAAGTCTGACCTGGAACGGACTGATTTGAACAAGGACAAGACCGGGGTCTTCACTGGGGCCTATGGAATTAACCCAATGAGCGGTGAGAAATTACCAATCTGGATTGGGGATTACGTGTTGTCTTCCTACGGGACTGGGGCCATCATGGCCGTGCCTGCGCATGACGACCGGGACAACGAATTTGCTCAAAAATTCAACCTGCCAATCGTGCAAGTGATTGCGGGGGATGACGATACCGACGTGCAAGCCGCTGCCTACACGGGCGATGGCAAGCATATCAACTCCGACTTCCTGGACGGTTTGAACAAGAAGGACGCCATCGCTGCGGCCATTGACTGGCTGGAGGAACACAAGGCTGGCCACAAGAAGGTCAACTTCCGTCTGCGAGACTGGATCTTCTCCCGTCAACGTTACTGGGGTGAACCGATTCCCGTGATTCATTGGGAAGATGGCGAGACCACGTTGGTTCCGGAAGACGAATTGCCATTGAAGCTGCCCGCAGCTAAGCAACTCGAACCTTCTGGGACCGGTGAAAGTCCATTGGCTAACCTGGATGACTGGGTGAACGTCGTGGATGAAAACGGACGTAAAGGGAAACGTGAAACCAACACCATGCCACAATGGGCGGGGAGTTCATGGTACTTCTTGCGTTACATCGATCCACACAACGACCAGGCCATTGCTGATCCTGAGAAGCTGAAATACTGGATGCCAGTCGACCTCTACATTGGTGGGGCCGAGCACGCCGTACTGCATTTGCTGTACGCGCGGTTCTGGCACAAGTTCCTGTACGACCTCGGTGTCGTGCCAACCAAGGAACCTTTCCAAAAGCTGGTTAACCAAGGGATGATCCTCGGGACCAACCACGAAAAGATGTCCAAGTCCAAGGGTAACGTCATCAACCCCGACGAAATCGTCGACAAGGTTGGGGCCGACACCCTGCGTCTGTACGAAATGTTCATGGGGCCATTAGAAGCTTCCAAGCCATGGAGTACGGAAGGTATCAACGGTTCCAAGCGTTGGCTCGACCGCGTTTGGCGTCTGTTGATCGATGATAACAACCATCTGCGTGACCGGGTCACGATGATCAACGATGGTACGTTGGATAAGATCTACAACCAAACCGTTAAGACGGTGAGTGAAGACCTCGAGGCTATGCGTTTCAACGTAGCCATTTCTCAATTGATGGTCTTCGTCAACGAAGCCTACAAGGCCGACAGCCTGCCATTGATCTACATGGAAGGTTTCGTCAAGATGATTTCGCCAATCGTTCCCCACATTGCCGAAGAACTTTGGGCATTGATGGGTCACGACGACACGATTTCCTACGCCAAGTGGCCAACGTACGATGCCAAGCAATTGGTTGAAGACGTGGTCGAAATGGTCGTTCAGGTCAACGGTAAGGTCCGGGCCCACTTGAAGGTGGCCAAGGACGCTGCTAAGGACGACATCGAAGCCCAAGCTTTGGCTGATGAGACGGTTAAGGCTCACACGGATGGCAAGACGGTTCGGAAGGTCATCGTCGTCCCAGGCAAGCTCGTCAACATCGTCGCCAACTAAGGCAACTCCTGTCCTTGCCGCCTCGGCGGTCAGGTACGCCACCCCCTATGGGGACCGACCGAAGCCACAGAGCGGTCTTCGGTCTCGGTTGTAAGCCGCGAAGAATGCGTCTTACAACACGTCCCGTATTCTAAGACCGGAAAGTCGCCGGCCTAAGAATACCGACACAGGGGGTTCTGTACCTGACCGCCTTCGGCTAGGACTGTGTGTTGAAGTTACTTGGTGCGCGTTGGATTGGTTTCAGCGTTATGAAATGAGCCCAATATAACTAGGTTAATCACAATCTACTTGAAAACTTAAGTGTCAGTCACTTTCCTAATCGAAGGTGGCTGGCACTTTTTGTTTGGCATGGTAGGTTTGATGTGGATAATGAGGGTCATCAATGCGGATCTTTTTGTTTGACGGCGTTGGTGACAGTGAGGAGGGATTCGGAATGTGGCGAAGATTGAAGATTCTTAGTCGCTTTGAGTTGCGGCAGACTTGGGACGAGAAGGCGATTCTTTTTTACACGTTGGTTGCGCCCACGATTTACTTTGTGATTGCGACCGTTAGTTCCGGTGGCCATCCATTTGGCCTACACAACGTGGCGTATCAATTACTGGGGTACTGGGCCTACATCGTCCTGGTTGGCGTGCTGAACGGGTTTCAGTTCGGGCTGATTGGGATGCGAGAGAGCAATTTTCTAAAAATGTTTACGATTATCGCCGGGGACAAGCGGTTGATTTTCTACAGTAATTTGCTGGTCCAGATTGTATTTATTCAGGTTGAAATCGTGGTGTTTGACATCATCGTGCTGCTGTTAAATCCGGCCTCACTGAGTCTAGCTCCCTTGATGGTGGGCGGTTTCTTGCTGAATTTCCTGTTGATTCCGATTGTGGCGGGCTTCACGAACTTTATCTTGATGCTGCCAATCAAGCTCAACGTGGTGTCGCTCATGATGATGGGGTACATTTTCCTGGGAATGCTCCTGATCAATCTGCCGTTTAATCCGGATTCGGCGTTGGGCATCGTGTTGACGGCCCTGAATCCCTGCAGTTACATGATTGTGGCGTACGGGATGCTGTTTAATTTGATGGGGCCGGCGACCGGGATGATGCTGGGCGTGTTGGGCGTCGTTGCCCTGTTCTACTTGGCCGTGGGTTTCTACCCCGTCCGGCACATGAAGCTACAGTCGTACACCAGTCGCTATTAGGAGGCGCACCATGCAAATTGAAAGTTTTTCGTACCAGTTACCCGATGGTCGCCAACTATTTGACCATTTAACGGCGACATTTGAACCGGGGAAGCTCAATATTCTCTTAGGCGTGAACGGCGTGGGCAAGACGACGCTCCTCGACTTGATTTCCGGAGTCAGCGAGCAACGACACTTACCATTCACCGGCTTCCCAGCCATGCAGCGCATCGCTTATCACATGCAGGGCGCACCGTTCACCGGGACCGCCACGGTTTTTGAGACGATTAAAATGATGGCGGATCTGGATCGACCATCAGAGAATTTTCAAGTCGACCAGTTACCTGCGAATCTTCAGGTGATTGCGCAAACGCGATTAAAAGACCTGTCGGGCGGTCAGCGGCAGTTGGTCTTGTTGGCGGGTGTTTGTCAGCTGGAACGCGATTTATATCTGTTCGATGAACCCGAGAGCGGACTGGACGTGAAGGTGGCCGTCGCGGTTATTGACCAGATTAAGCAGCTGGTCGCGCGGGGCAAGACCGTCATCATGACGACGCACCAGTTCCGCAATCTGCCAACGGAAAACGTTCACGTCTTGGTTTTGGCGGGCCAGTGCATCGCGTTTAGTGGCAGTCCGGCCGAGTTAATGGCCGAGACCGACGCCGAGACGTTGGAGGATGCTTATTTGAAAACGGATGCCTAAAAATTGGGGGAGGCACAGCGATGATGCAAGATTCAAAGAGAGTGTTTATGACATTGTCGGCCACGGAGCTGGCTCAAATTGATTTGCTGATTGACCAGGGGATCGTGCACTCACGCACAGAATTCATCCAGCGGGCCATCAAAGAGGAATTAAAGGCCAACCGGGCTATCATTCAAACGGTCAATGCGGAAACATTTCACGGCCGCACGTTGGAAACCCTGGTCGGCAATTATACGTACACCGACGAGGACATCAACGACCGTCTGCGGCGGAAGGGTGCCAGTCAACTGTTCATCGTCGGGCGGCTGGACCTGTCACAGATTCGCCAGGAAGATAACCTGTTTAGAGCCATTAAATCGCTGACGGTCGTTGGCAAGTTGGTGGCCAGTCCCACGATTCAGGCACATTATGAGGACTAGCAAAAAGGGTGATGACCCAGCCAACCGGCTCAGTCATCACCCTTTTAGTGTTGAACAATTTTATTCGCCTCCAGGCTGGTGAAAACTGGGCCTGGTCGCGTCCGTTCCCGGCGGCGCGCTCAAGGAGCCCTACTGTGGGGTCGGTTCCAGCCGAAGGGCGGGCTTCCACCTCAACTTTGAGCCTGAGGTGCGGTCTCAAAGGTTGTCCCGTGAACTAGGCTGGAAAATAACTCCAGCCAAGGTCACCGACACAGCCGGGCACCTTGGCTCGCCTCTGGTCACTCCCACGACTGGCCCAATTTTCACCAGCCCTGCGGCTAATATTGGTTTAACCCGTGGATTGCTTACCTAACACTACTGTTTGGAAGTTGTTTAAATAGTAGTGTTAGGTGTTTCCCCTAAAACGGAAAGGATAAAAACAAGGGAAATGCCGGGGTTAAGCCAGTCTAAGCCGTGAGGACGGCAAAAATGGACTCAGCTGTGGGAATTAAAAAAGCGGCTAGCCGCTTCTTTAATTGGTGATTTTGAGACATGATTCTGTGGCTCAAAACAAGCTAGAAGACCGCTCTTTGGCTTCTAGCGTCCTGCCCACCGCGTTCCGGTCCATTTTTGTCGTCCGGTAAGACGCACTAGAACTGGCTTAACGCCGGCGGTGACGGACGAAGGTGAAGAAGTGCAGGATGCTAGCCAGCAGCACGTAGAAAATCACCACAAACGTTGCGTACGTCAGCCAGAATTTACCAGCCGCAAAGACCCCGAACCACCAGGCTTGCAGGCCCATGGTGATCAGCGCCATGATGGCAATCATAAAGAATAAAAGTATGTAGCGTTTCAACGTGTTATCATCCTTTCGTGGCCGGTCAGCGATTTTCTTGCCCCAGTGCTGACACTCGGCAATTTTTTCGGGTCGGGGCGCGTGGGTCCCCCACGTTCCGGTGCCGACAAATTCGCCGACCTTGATCAGACCGGCTCCGGTTAAGATGCGGTCAATCGTGACGAAGGTCTGGTCGGTGATGCCGGTGAAGAAGTTCTCCGTGGAGCTGATGAAACAGGTGGTCATGCTTAAGTAATGTTTATCCTTATATTTGCCGGGTAACGTGTCGGCCACGGAATTCATTTTGACTAAACGGAATCGCATGCAGTCAAAGAACTGCTTCATCACGCCGGACATGCCGCCCCAATAGGTTGGTGCGCAAACAATCCAGAAGTCACTGGCCGCCATCTTGGCTTCAATTTCATCCAACGCCGGGCAGGCCTGTGCCTTGGTGTCCGGGTAAATGTCGTAGTCCCGAAGAAACACGGTCTCCACCTCGGCCGAAGCGGGCAGGGCATCTAAAACAGCCTGCAAATAGCCGGCGGTGATGCCTTGGCGTTCGTGACTGCCTAACAATGCTAAATAACGCAAACAAATCGCCTCACTTATCACTCATTCTCAGTGTAACAAAAAAGTCGCCACACTAAGTCATTCACAGGATAAGTATACCGCATTTGGAAACGGATAATCCTCTGAAAGACTGACTTAGCAGGCGATAAGGCGGCTTCAGTGTTGTAATTTCAGTATTCAAATTTAGACGGAGGGACGTCCAGATGACTACTTGGTAGTGGACTATTAGTTATGTAATATTGGCTGCCGAAGGTAAGTTTATGAGGACACGCTAGTGAAAATGGCTGGTCGATGTGAGTGACTAGAGGCGGGCCAAAGTGACCAGCTGTGTCGATGGTCTTAATAGAGTGATTTTCTCTATTTAGAGCATGGGACAAACTTTGCGACCGTTTCTCAGGCGCAAAGTTGAGGTGGAAGCCCGTCCTTCAGGCTGGAACCGACCCCACAGCAGGGCACTTTGAGCTCGCCGCCGGGAACGGCAAGCCAGAGCACCCATTTTCACCAGCGTAAAAAAATAAACCCCGTCGGCCAATTGGCTAACAGGGGAGAAACAAACGCTAAAGGATTTCAGTTAAAATAGCAAAGAACCGATGACTGACAACGGCTTCTTGGCCGCTCTTAGAGAGTTGATAGTTTAATAAATGCCGGTCGAATTCGTGGAAGAAGACGTTGGCCATTGTTTGATAATCACTATCATTCGTCTGATCAATACGCTTAAAGCTGCGCCACGTGGAATAAATTAACTGGGCATCTGGAATCGATGCTAACTCTGGGAAGTGGGCCCGAATACTCTTGGTCATCGTTACGACCTGTTTTGCTCGTTCTGGTGACATCTGCATCTTCGGTGCTGCGCTGGAACCAGCTGTTGCCTGCGTCATGTTGGCATTCCTCCTTGAATAATTACTGTTTCTCGACTAATTCAAGCATACCACTGTTAGTGGCATCCGGTAAGCAAGATGCTGAGAAACTGCCAATAATCCCGAAATCTTTACCGAAACCTGATATTTACCAGGGAAATCCTATGGTATAATGTTTGTTTGATTAGCTCGGCCATTTTCGGGTCGGGACAAACGATGAATTTTGAAATTTTAGAAATTGAAAGTAGGGTGTCAAATGGCGGCAAGGTCAAATCAAACCGGAAACCAAGGAAGTGCGCAAGACCAGATGGTTGCCGGGTCGGCGTGGATGACGGCCGGGAGTATTTTTTCTCGGATTCTCGGCGCCGTGTACATTATTCCCTGGAATATCTGGTTCGGTGCATTTTATCTACAGGGTAACGCGCTCTATGGGAAGGGTTATAACATCTATAGCTTCTTCCTGATTGCGGCGATTGCGGGGGTACCTTCGGCGATTGCCAAGCAGGTGGCCCATTACAATGCCTTAAATGAATACGGCATTAGTGTCCGGTTGTACAAACGGGGGCTGGAAATTGCGATTGTCACCGGGATCTCCATCGCGCTGCTGATGTACTTGGGGGCGCCGCTCTTTACCGGGGGCGATGCGCACCTGGTGCCCGTCCTGCACTCACTGGCCTGGGCCATCCTGATCATCCCCACGATGAGTTTGACGCGCGGGTATTTCCAAGGCTTCCAGCAAATGGCGCCGTCAGCGATTTCCCAATTCGTGGAACAGCTGGTTCGGGTCGCCTACATGCTGATCACGGCCTTCATTATCATGCGGGTCTTGAATGGAAACTGGGTCACGGCCGTGTCGCAATCCACCTTTGCGGCGGCCATCGGGGCCCTGGGTGGCCTGCTGATTCTGGGCGTCTACTACTGGCGTCGGCGGCATTATTTCCGCGACTTAGTAGCTAACAGTAACAATGAGTTAGTGGTCCCTGCCAATCAATTATATAAGGAAATCATTGCGCAAGCCGTGCCGTTTATCGTTTTAGGGGCCGGCATTACCATCTTCCAATTGATTGACCAGTACACCTTTGCGCCCATCATGCACATGGCCGGTACCTACACGGATGCCCACCTGAATGACTTATTCGCGTTGTTCGGGGTTAACGCCAACAAATTAATTATGATTACCATTTCACTCGCGTCGGCCTTGGCCGTGACGGTCGTGCCGTTACTGTCCGAGTCGTATACGCGGGGGAATAAGTCTGAAATTTCTGCGCAACTATCCAACGCGTTTTTGATGTTTGAATTCGTCATGATTCCCAGTGCGTTGGGGATGGCCGCCATTGCTGGTCCGTTGAACCTGGTCTTTTATGGCCGGTCACACGCCGCATTGGCCGCCTCCATCCTGGCCTTCTCGTCTTACTTGTCGATTTTACTAGGCCTGTACACGGTGGTTTCCGCGCTGATGCAGGGGATTTCGCAAAATAAACGCGCGGTCCGGTACTTCCTAGTCGGGACCGTCGTGAAATTTATTGTCCAGTGGCCACTGGTTTACTTCTTTGGGGCCTTTGGACCACTGATTGCGACCGGGATTGGTTTCACCGTGACCTGTTACCTGATTATCCATTCACTCGATGTCCAATTTGGGATTAACTTTGCCCACATTGCCAAGAAGACGAACGGGATTCTGTTGACCTCGATTGGGACCTACATTTTAGCCCGCTTCGTGGCCTGGGTCGGGGCCTTCAGCGGCAGTCAGGGCCGGGTCATGAACTTCTTGATTGTGATGGTCGCGGTTATCGTGGCCGGTTATTTTTACGTGTACGTCGTTCTGCGAACCCGATTAGCGGATTCCATTTTGGGCCCACGAATTGCTGGGCTGCGGCGGCGGTTGCACATTCGTTAGAGGAGGCAAAGTGCGATGAACATTGAACGTTACTTAACGGAACATCGTCAGGGCACCCCGGGTCAGATTTTCCGGTTGCTGCGGCAGGGCCGAGTCACCGTCAACGACTTTGTGGTGGACTCGCCCCGTGAAAACGTGGTGGCGACCGACCAAGTCCGCGTCGATGGGCTAGCGGTCACGGGCCGGCAACCCCAGTATCTGGCGTTTAATAAGCCGGTGGGATTCGTTTTGAATCTGGAGCCGACCAGTCAACGGAGTTTAGGTAGCCTGCTCAACGCGTTAGACCAGCAACGGTCACTCAAAGCCTTGGCAGATTTGCCTAAGGAAGCGGTGGGATTGGTCGTGGCCAGTGACGATGAGCACTTCTTAGCCGACGTGACGGCGCAGAACTGGGACAGCACGCTACAGGTTAGTTTGAGCGGGACAACGGTGCCGACACTGACAACGAATGCGGCATTCAAGCAGGTCACCTCAAGCGTGGACCAGGTGCACCAGAATGTGACGCTGACGCTGGTAACCAGCGATGTGCCGGCAGGGATTGCGGCGTTGACCGCCTTGCCGGGCGTGAACGGCCCCGTCAGCCGCACGGCACTCGGTCCCTTAGCGTTGCCGGTGGATCTACCAGTCGGCACGTACCGCGGACTCTTCGCCGAGGAAATTGATGCGGTGGGCTCGTTGGAAAAGATTGCGACACAGAATTAGACTTAAAAATGACAAAAATAGGACTGATCAGTGATTCCCTGAGGGAAGGCTGATCAGTCCTTTTCTGTATGCATTTGGTTTTGAGGTTAGTGTTACTTGATACAGAGAATGGATTGTTGATGGACTAGTTTAGTGTTGACTGGACAAAGCAACGTAACCTATCAGACTATTGATAATTAACGATATTACGTCAGTGACCAGAGGCGGGCCAAAGCGACCAGCTGTGTCGATGGTCTTAGCTGAGTGATTTTCTCAGCTAAGACCATGGGACGACCTTTGCGACCGTTTCTCAGGCGCAAAGTCGAGGTGGAAGACCGCCCCTCAGTCTGGAACCGGCCCCACAGCAGGGCACTTTGAGCCCGCCGCCGGGAACGGAAGTCTCAACTAACCGTCATTACGCTAATTTTATGGTGTAAGTTATTTAGCTTCGTGTTGTTTCATAAACGTGGGGAGGGCCGCCGCAATCTGGCTGGGCAACACCACGTACTGCGTCTGTGCCAGCTCTTCAGCGATGGCACTGTGGCTGTAGACCGCGGCACAAACGGCCGGGTCCGTGGGATGGAATTGCGCCACGAAGCCGCCGATCATCCCCGCGAGCGTGTCGCCCATGCCACCGGTCGCTTGGGCGGGGGTACCGAGTGGATTGACGTAGGTTTGGTCCGCCGTGTAAATTTCAGTCCGGTGGGACTTGACCACGACCGTGGCGTGTAACTGATCCACGGCTGCCCGATTGGCGACTGCCGTTTGGTCCGCGATGGCGATGCCACTGAGTCGTTGCCATTCCATTTGATGGGGCGTGAAAATCAGGTGGGCTTGCGGCAACGACAGATGGTCTTGGGCGACTAACGTGATGGCTGATCCGTCAATGACCAACGTCTGCTCGGGCATCACGGCACTGAAGACATTGGCCAGCACGGCCTGCGCCTGGTTGTCAGTCCCGAGGCCGGGGCCAATGACCACCACATCGGTGCCCTTGATCAGCGATTGTGTTTGGGCAAAGTCCGTGATGTCCGCGAACATGGCCTCAGGGAGTCGCGCGTGCAGGCTGCCCTGATTGCTGGCGTCGGTGATGGTCGTGACCAGCCCAGCACCGGCGTACACGGCTGCGGCGCTCGCCATTAGGATGGCACCGCCAAAGTTGCGGTTGCCGCCAATCAGGGTGATGCGGCCGTAGGTACCCTTGTAGCTGTCCGCCGGGCGCTGGCGAATCGTTTCGGTTAAAATTTTATCGGTTAAAGTTTCCATATGAGTGGGCCTCCTCGTTCACCATTTTAGTATAGCACGGCCGGTCGTAGGCGCACGTGTCAAATCAACCGGAACAGCGCTCAGCTACTTCACCGAGTGAATAACAAATTTCCGCAATGAAATCGGCTTACAATTGCGGGGCGGTATGCTAGAATTGACGGTAGGTCACTGAATGAACATTGCGGCAATTAGCAGTCTCTTTTTTCGGCTGATTGGGCCACGCAAATTGACAGCGTTATTTTTAACTCATCCACAGCAGTGATCCGGACGTTAAGTCCAATAAAATGAAGGAGGTCCAATCATGGCAATTGATTGGCAAAAGCTATCTGAACAGTACCAAGAGGACTACCTGGCAGACCTGACAACGTTGGTCGGTATCGATAGTGCTCGTGATGATTCACAGGCCACCGATGAGTACCCACTGGGTCCCGGTCCGGCTAAGGCTTTGATTGCATTTTTAGGCTTAGCACAACGCGATGGATTTAAAACGAAAAATTTAGACAATTTAGTCGGCTACGTCGAATTTGGCGAAGGGAATGACACCTTAGCCATCCTCGGTCACGCTGACGTGATGCCAGCTGGTAAGGGGTGGCACACCGATGCCTTCACCTTGACGGAAAAGGACGGCAACCTGTACGGTCGGGGAACCTCCGACGACAAGGGGCCTTCACTAGCCGCCTACTATGGCTTGAAAATGTTGAAGGACCAAGGCATCTTACCTAAGATGAAGATTCGCTTCATCATTGGGACCGACGAAGAAAGCGACTGGACGGGGATGAACCACTACCTCGACCTCGAACCAGCCCCAACGCTGGGCTTCTCACCCGACGCTGAATTTCCCCTGATCAACGGTGAAAAGGGGAATGTGACCTTCACCACGACCTTTGCCGGGACCAACGGCGACGCGGATTTCCTACAAGAATTCGACGCTGGCTTGCGGGAAAACATGGTGCCACGGGATGCCGAAGCTATTGCGCAGGTTGCCAATGGCGACCAAGTTGTCGCTGACTTTAACAGTTTCCTGGCTAACGCTCCCATTACGGGTGAAGCCACCGTTGAAGCCGACGGCGTGCATTTCCACGTGATTGGGAAGGCCGCTCATGGGATGGAACCGAAGAACGGCATCAATGCCGGGACTTACCTGGCCACCTTCCTGAACGGTTTGAACTTTGGCGCCGACGCAGCCGATTTCTTAGGCCTGTTAGCCAACCAGTTGCATGATGATTCACGGGCAAACAAGTTGGGCATCGCTTACACGGACAAGGTCATGGGTGACCTGACCATGAACGTGGGGGTTCAAACCTTTACGGCCAACAAGGCGGCCTTGATCAACACCAACTTCCGTTACCCAACTGGTACCGGTGCGGCAGACATTCAGACTGGCTTAGCCAAGGCAACCGCTGACATGAACGTTGAACTCAAGCAGGGCCGCGAAATGGTACCACATTACGTTGATCCAAGTGACCCAATCGTGGCCACGTTGATGGACGTTTACCGGCAACAGACCGGCGATATGGATGCCCAACCCGAAGTTGTGGGTGGCGGCACGTACGGCCGGCTGATGAAGCGTGGCGTGGCCTTCGGGGCCTTATTCCCCGGCACGGCTGACACGATGCATCAAGCCGATGAATTTCAACCCAAGGCCGACCTGTTAAAGGCGATGGCCATTTATGGTCAGGCCATTTACGAGCTGACCAAGTAAGCCACCGAATTTGGCGAAGGAGTGAGAGAAATGGCCGCAGAATACAAGCGTATTTTAGTGGGGGTCGACGGTTCCCGGCAGGCACGACGGGCAATTGACAAAGCGATTGCCGTTGCCGTGCGGAACCAGGCTGAACTGATTATCGTCACGATTATGAGTGGCGGGGATTACGTGGGTTTGGGAACCGATACCCAAGTTGGTTTCGGGTACGTTGATCAACAGGTGATGGACGAAGCCCGTCAGGATCTGGAAGCTACCGTTGATAAATATCGGCGTAAGGCCCAGGAAGCCGGTGTGAAAGAAGTCGTGACCTCCGTGTTCTATGGGCACGCGAAGGTGGATTTGGCCAAGACGTTGCCTAAGGAATATCAGGCCGACTTGATCATGCTCGGTGCGACCGGGGTCAACGTGGTCGAACGGATGTTGATGGGGTCCACGGCGAGTTACGTGGTCGCCAACGCCGTCTGTGACGTCCTGATTGTGCGGACCGATATTCACAACCAAGCCAAGAGTTTGAAGACCTTGCCAACGGATTAACTTTTAGACAAACAAAGAGGACGAAAACCGCAAACTGGTTTTCGTCCTTTTTAATTTGAGTAGTAAAAAAGCGCTAGCTAAAGAAAATAGTCAACGCCAAGGTTTATTCGGGTTAAGATTACAGCCGGTGAATGTCTAAGACACTCCCGGTTTCGGCATCGGCCACGAACTGGTACTGAACCAGCTGGTCGTCTTCATAGCGGTTAATGCCGCCATAGTAAACGCGGGACTTTACCGCGAATTTTTGAAAGGGAACCGCGTGCTTTTCAATCCAGGCACCCTCGATGGGTGATTCTTGCCGGAATTGGCGTTTGACCTGTTCCAGAATGTCATCTGGATTGAGCCGGTTGGCGCCGAAGAAACGCGTGACGAAAACGCCCATTAAGCCGCCGAGCACACCGGTGAGACTTAGTTGATACAATTGTCCGTTTTTAGCAGTCATACTACCGCCTCCTACATCATTAAAATTATGGGCAAGTCAGATACGATAGTGGAGAAGTGCCTCCGGGATGGGGAAAATAGGCCGGGACGCTGTGGCTTGTTCGTTCCCGGCGGCGGAGCAAGGTGCCCTGCTGTGGGGAACGGTTCCAGCCTGAGAAGCGGTCTGCCACCTCGCCTTTGAGCCCTAAGTTCGGGTCTCAAAGGGCGTCCCAGGTTCTAAGGTGAGAAGAACACTCGCCTAAGAACCTCGACACAGCTGGTCGCCTTGCTCCGCCTCTGGTCACTAATCACTGATTGACTAAGGCCTATTTTCGCCATCCTGTCGGCCAATACTGACTTGGCCCTGATACATGTTGTGTTGCGACCGGCATTGCCAGATGACAGGTTTTAGTTGCACATCATCATGCTTCACAGTCATTGTCACCAGGTAACGCAATATCCCATCGCTTCTGCCCCTAGTATAGCAATGATTGAATGGAAGTTCCCGTAAAAAGGCAGAAATTATGGAAAAATTCGGGTGACGCTTACAGGTCGGTTGTGCAGGCGCTGGGTTCTAGCACCAGAGTGGGAGAATCTGGGTAGAATTTACCACGTCTTTAGCCGATTAACGGTCACGTTGAGGCGGTGCGAGGAGCCGGCTCGGACGCTTGCTAGGTTCATGGTGTTGGCCGGCACAGCTTGGAACGCCGTCTGAATTTGTCGTCCGCATGGGTCGCGCTCAAACAAAACCCGTGTATATTTTGCCAGTCATGCTATAATGGTTCTTGTTAACTTTCAAAACTAACCTAAAAGGAGTGCTTATTCATGGAACAATTACCCAAGATGACTGCGGCTGAATTGCAAGACGTTGTGAAGGACGGCAAGACGATGTTATTCTTCTCCGCTACTTGGTGCCCCGACTGCGCGTTCATCAAGCCAGCCATGCCAGAAATCGAAGCCGAATATTCTGACTACAAATTTGTCGCGGTCGACCGTGATGAAAACATTGATTTGGCGATCGAACTCAATGTCTTTGGCATTCCTAGTTTCATCGCTTACGAAGATGGCAAAGAAATTGGCCGTTTGGTAAACAAAGATCGTAAAACTAAAGCAGAGGTAGAAGAATTTATTAATTCTTTGACGACCAACGCCAACTAAAACCCGTTGGAAAGGATTCAAACATGTTAATTGCTAGTTACAATCCCCAAGAATTAGGGGATACTTTGATTGTTGTTGTTGCGCAGGATGTTGAGACCCAAGCCCACACGGTGCGGGATAACATTGCTCGGATCTACGACGCCGCAACTGAAAAAACGTTAGGCTACAACTTCTTAGAAATTTCGAGCATCTTACCCGAGATCAGTGGTAATGGTCAAATCGACCTGTCCGTCGAAGACGTTGCGGCTTTGAACACTGCCCTGGAAGCCGCTGGTTTTGCCGGCGAACTGGT
Organism: Levilactobacillus mulengensis; assembly: GCF_003946045.1. Taxonomy (GTDB): domain Bacteria; phylum Bacillota; class Bacilli; order Lactobacillales; family Lactobacillaceae; genus Levilactobacillus; species Levilactobacillus mulengensis. The sequence goes on from NZ_RHNW01000013.1 coordinate 37,667, forward strand.
TGCCGAAACCGCTTCACGCTTCATCGTGGGCTACGTTAAGACGGCCACGCCACACCCCGATTCCGACCACTTACTGGTCACGGAAACGGTGGTTGACAACGATGAATCACTCCAAATCGTGAGTGGGTCACCGAACATGCAGGCGGATATTAAGGTCGTCGTTGCTAAGGTTGGCGCTATGATGCCCAACGGTCTGATTATTTGGCCGGGTGAGCTGCGGGGTGTTGCCAGCAACGGGATGATCTGTTCCGGTCGCGAATTAGGCTTGGCCAATGCACCACAAAAACCAGGCGCTTTGATTTTACCCGATGATTACGTTGTTGGGGAACCATTTGACTTCGAACGGGGCCAAACCATCTTTAAAGATTAAGAAGATTATTACAAAGCAGGTGAACCCTTGTCGGTAACCTGCTTTTTTGTGTACAATAGGGGAGACTAACAATTATGGATTTTATGAAACTAAAAAGAGAGATTCAGGGAATGAGTTAAGTGGCCGCTAGGTTGGCGGCGTCTCCTCCCAGGAGTCATTAATTTCGACGGGTCCGCTCGTCAAGGAGGAAGAAACACATGGAGCACTATGATGGACCGGCATTTTATCGAAAATTTCCGGTAGAACCGACCCCTGAACAAATGGATGATACCACGGATGAACGGTCTGAACGACAGGTCCGGCTTCGTAAAGAACGCAATGACCGGTTACGCCTCCGCCAACAGCGCGAGGAAAAACGGAAAACGGCCGCGCAGAGTGCTGCCCAGGCCGTGTTACATGAAACCAAACAGCCCAGCCGGCCAACGGCGACCAAACCAACACCGGCGCCGACAACCAGTGCCACGACACCGGAAGCGGCAGCTGCGGCGGCTAGCGCGAACTACCGGCCGTTTGCGGTCACGCAGATTCCCAAGCAACGGTCACGGGTGTGGCAACCGGCCGTTTTGCGCAAACGTTATCAGCGGTTAATCGCTAGTTTTCACAAGGACGATGCCAGTTTTCTGCTGTACGGCACGGCGGCGGATGAAGCCGCTCTCAATGCGCCGGCCACGGATACGTCGACGAGTCAGGCGGCCCCAACGGTCGTCTTCACGCCAGATAGCGCGGCAACGGCTAGCAGTCAGGCTGTTACGGTCCGGTCAGCGGCAGACGTTGTCGTGCAACAACCGGCGGCCACACCGGTCGTTCAGGCTGAGTCGGTCACAACTAGTGTCGCTGGACCGAGCGCTGAACCAACCGAGTCAGTGGCGGCTAGTGAAGACGAAACGACATCAACTGACGAAGCCACGGCACCTGCCGTAGAGACGACCGTTGATGAAGCAACGCCTGTTGCCAGTGAGGCCCCAGATGGGGGAACCGGTAGCACTGACTCGTCAGATTCGGCTGAGACGCCAGTAGCCGATGAGCCACAAGCAACGGCGGACGACCCGGAGACTGAGACCTCAGACATATCTGACGTAGCGTCAGAGTCGGTCGCTGATAACAACAATAATAATGAAACCGTTGATGCTGCGGAAGCAACCACGGTGGCTGGTGAACCAGCCGCTGTGTCGACAACTGATCAAATGACCAGTGAAACCGAGTCAGCGGACGTGACAATGGCAGCGGGTGATTCGAAGCCAGCTGAATCGACAGCGGTCGTTGAACCCGCCCCAACCGAAATTTTCTATCCGGAACAGCCAACCGACAGTGCCACCAGTCAGGCCTATTTACCCGTGGACAATCAGCCCGCGCCGGTAGGGGAGGCGGCTGATGCCAGCACCATTGACGCCGAAACGGTTGCCAATGCGGCATCGGTGGACCAACAAGATGCTACTGACGCTAACGCCACCGAGACGACAGAACCTACTGAGCCGTCAGCTGATGAGGATGAACCGGCCACGCCAGTCGAGGAGACCGCTGTGTCTTCAACGGCAACGGAGCCAACGTCAGCGGCCACAGAGGAACCGACCACGACCCAACCAGCCGAAGTCACGGAGCTTTTACGGCGGGCCGAGGCACCGGAATCTGAAGCGTCAACTACGCCGGAGTCAAATCAGTCGGTTATGAGATCAGAAACGGATTCTATGACCAATCCTGGGGATGTCGAAGACACGGCGGATCCGGCTGAAACTGACTCGACCGCCAACACCGCGCCACAGCCAGCCAAGCCGGTCATCAAGGCTAAGGCTAAGCCGACGCGCGGGTTGGGCCACTCCTTAGGCGATATCATGCAAGAGGAGGGGAATGACCAACGCAACCTGGCCCTCTTTGACCGGCCCGTAGCGACGCCTGCACCGGCAGAGGAAGCCACACCAAAACGCGGTTATCATTTCCCAGACCTCTCGCTTTTGCCCAAGCCAGTGGTGCCCGATGAAGAGGCCTTGGATGAGTGGATCGAACACCAGGCCGAGGTTTTAGACGCCACGTTGAGTGCCTTTCATGTGGATGCCCACGTGACCGACTGGACGGTCGGGCCCACCGTGACGCAGTTCCAGATTAGCCTAGCACTGGGCGTCAAGGTCAACAAGATTACGAACTTGAACGATGATTTGAAATTGGCCTTGGCCGCTAAGGATATTCGAATCGAAGCGCCAATCCCAGGGAAGACCACGGTCGGCATTGAAATTCCGAACGTGAAGTCACGCCCAGTCATGTTATCAGAAATTTTAAATTCAGCTGCTTTTAAGAATAGTGAGTCACCATTAACGGTAGCCCTCGGGGTCGACCTCTTCGGGAAGCCACAAGTGACCGACCTGCGGAAGATGCCGCATGGCCTGATTGCTGGGGCGACCGGCTCCGGGAAGAGTGTGTTCATCAACTCCCTGTTGCTGTCCATCCTGTACAAGGCCACACCGGCACAGGTCAAACTGTTGCTGATTGACCCGAAGGCCGTGGAAATGGCGCCATACGACGCGTTGCCACACCTGTTATCACCAGTCATTTCCGACCCCAAGGCCGCTGCGGCAGCCCTCAAGTGGGTCGTCACGGAAATGGACGAGCGGTACGAGAAGCTGGCCGCGGCGGGCGTCCGCAACATCGAGCAGTTTAACGACCGCGCCGATGCCAACGACGAACCGAGCCTGAAGATGCCATATATTGTGATTATTATTGATGAATTGGCCGACCTGATGATGATGGCCGCCAGCGAAGTCCAAGATTACATCGTGCGGATCACCCAAAAGGCCCGAGCTGCCGGGATTCATTTGCTGGTCGCTACGCAACGGCCGAGCGTGGACATTGTCACGGGGACCATCAAGAACAACATTCCGACCCGGATTGCCTTCATGGTCTCCAGTCAGATTGACTCGCGGACCATCCTGGACACGGCCGGCGCCGAAAACCTGCTGGGTCGCGGGGATATGCTGTACTTGGGCAACGGGGCCAGTCAGCCGATGCGGCTGCAAGGGGCCTTCGTGGAATCCGAAGTCGACGGGGTCACTGACTTCGTGCGGACTCAGGGTCAACCACACTACGCCTTTGAACCCAAGGGCTTGCTCCAACGCGAAACGGCCGAGGAGAACCAAGATGAGTTGTTGCCGAAAGTGCTTGAATATATTGCGCAAGAAAAATCGGTTTCAACGTCTAAGCTTCAACGGGTCTTCTCCATTGGCTACAACCGCGCTGCCAATTTGATTGACGACCTCGAGCAACACCACTACGTTTCACCACAACACGGCTCTAAGCCGCGTGAAGTTTACCTGACACCAGAAGACTTGGGTAAGGACCTGCCGGAACCACACGACCAGGGTGCACCATTTTCATCTTAGCTTGAACAGGCCTCACCGTCTTTCTCCGCCGACTTCTTTTAAGGGGTGGGGGGATATGCTAAAATGAATAGAGAGTCACTCGGCCGGTGAGGGGTGTCGGAGCCTTGCCGAAAGAGTAGAAAAGAGGATCATTTAATGGATAACGCAACGGTTTACCACTTTGTTGGGATTAAGGGATCAGGGATGAGTGCCCTCGCTCTGATTTTGCACGATAAGGGCTTTAAGGTTCAAGGTTCAGATATTACCCAGTACACGTTTACGCAACGCGGTCTGGAACAGGCTGGCATCGACGTCATGGCGTTTGATGAAGCTAACATTCACGAAGGGTTGACGGTTATTGCCGGGAACTCCTTCACGGATGATCATCCTGAAATTAAAAAGGCCCGGGAGATGGGCTTACCCGTCTACCGGTACCATGAATTCTTAGGTCACTTAATCGAAGGCTATACCAGCATTGGTGTTGCCGGTGCCCACGGGAAGACCAGTACGACTGGTCTGTTGTCACACGTGTTAAGCGGTGTGGCCCCAACCTCTTTCTTAATTGGTGATGGGACTGGGAAGGGGACGCCTAACGCCCGCTTCTTCGTTTACGAAGCCGATGAATACCGGCGTCACTTCCTGGCCACCAAGCCAGACTACGCCATCATGACGAACATTGACTTCGATCACCCCGACTATTACACGGGTATCGACGATGTTTACAGCGCCTTTGAAACCTGGGCTAACCAGGTCAAGAAGGGCATCTTTGCCTGGGGCGATGACCCTGAGCTGCGGAAATTAAAGACGGACGTGCCAGTCTACTACTACGGGACTAGCGACCGCGATGACTTCCAAGCCAAGAACATCAAGCGCTCAACGACGGGCTCGAACTTTGACGTTTACCATGGCGATGAATTCTTAGGCAACTTTGAAATTCACCTGTACGGCGAACACAACGTGCTGAACAGCCTGGCTGTCATTGCCGTTTCCTACTTTGAAAAGGTCAACATGGATGAAATCAAGCATGAATTGGCCGACTTCAAGGGGGTTAAGCGTCGGTTCACGGAACGTAAGTTAGCTGACATGACCATCATTGATGACTACGCGCACCATCCATCCGAAATCAAAGCCACATTGGATGCTGCTCGGCAAAAGTATCCGGACAAGGAAATCATTGCGGTCTTCCAGCCACATACGTTTAGCCGGACGATTGCCTTGATGGATGACTTCGCTAAGAGCCTTAACTTGGCCGACAAGGTCTTCTTGACCAACATCTTCAGCTCTGCTCGGGAAACTGCCGGTGCGGTCTCCAGTAAGGACTTAGCTGCCAAGATCGTTAAGGGCGGCGAAATCTTAACCGTCGACAACATGTCACCATTACTGGACTTCCATGACGCGGTTGTGGTCTTCATGGGTGCCGGGGATGTACAAAAGTACGAACGGTCTTACGAAGAATTACTGAGTCATTTATCACTTAAAAACAACTAAATTTATGGGACGCTGGTTGACGAATTGACGCTGACCGGCGTCTTTTTTATTGCCAGAATTATGGCGCACGGGAAACTGTAAACAAATTCCAGTTGAAATGGATGGGTCGTCGAAATACTGATGGGACAGGCGGTGAATGGGCTTAACCCATTAGTTAGAAATGAGTTGCACTTCACTTGAGAACCTGTATTCTAATAAATTAAGGGCTCAGGGGAGTCCAATTTATTTTGGGGAGAGAATGCAAGTGAATACAGCAACGCAACACAATTGGTGGTACAACCAGTTGTTTACCAACTGGAAAAAGTTTGAAATGATTTACGTGTCAATTTTGCTTTTGTTACAAGTCGTGGTCTACGTGATCGTTCCCGATAGTATTATCGGAATGATTTCCGGAGTCGGGGGCGTCTTGTGCCTGGTCTACGGGATGAAGGGCCGCAAGATTTCATTTATCTTTGGGTTCATTCAATGTGTCGCCATGACGTACGTCGCCTGGATCAGCCACGCGTATGGGTCGTTTGCTATGGATATTATTTATGTTATTTCGCAACCCATCGGCTGGTACATGTGGGGCCATGACGAGGCCACACGGTCATTTAAGAAATCAACGCGGAACTGGATCTTTGCGGCGGCCTTTGTGGCCTGGGCCGCTGGCTGGTTGGTCCTGTCCTTATTACACGGGCAATTACCTTACTTTGATTCCGTGAACTTTGTGGTGAGTTTGATTGCGCAATTGCTTTACATCCTGAAGTTCAAAGAAAATTGGTCGTTGTGGATCGTGGTTAACGTGGTCAACGTCGCCTACTGGGGAATCTTAACCTTCCAGATCATGACGGGCGCCACCAACGTCGGGACGCTGGGCGCCAACCTCTCACAGGTGGCCTTACAAATTGCCTTGCTCTTTAACGCGGTTTACGCCAACAAAGTCTGGGCAAGTGGCGAGGCGGACAACGAGGGTGGTGCCGGTCAGTCACCAATCAAGTAGCAAGGAGTCATTAGCGTGCCATCTTTTAAAATCTGAACACATTACTTGTGTTTACTATTAGATTTGGTAAAATGTATTCTAATAACCCGCAACTAGCCGGCCAATGGTGGCGGACTAAGCCGGGAATTGATTTGAAAAAAGAAGGAGCGTTTCAATGAACAACTATGATCAGCAACCCCGGACGACGGTGAACACTGAGGTCGGCCTCAACAGCTTCATGACTAAAATGTTTGGCTGGATGGGTGCGGCCGTGTTGGTCTCTGCTGTGACGGCATTCATGATGACCCCCATGGCTTCACAACTCAGCAACTTGCGTGGTGGCAGTCTGTGGATTCCACTCATTGTGTGGTTCATCTTACCATTCGTGATTAGTGGGCAATCCATGAAACGGCCGACTGTTGCCTTAGTTGGGTTGTTCGTTTACGCAGTCGTTACGGGTGGTGTGATTTCCTTGTACGCACTGGTCTATACACAGGCAACCATGACCGCCGCCTTCGTTTCTAGTTCCGCTATCTTCATTACCATGGCGGGTATCGGAGCCTTTACCAAGCGCGACTTAACCAAGATTGGGACACAGGCAACGGGTGCTTTGATTGGGTTGATCGTGGCAATGGTGGTGAACATGTTTTTACGTTTGCCACTGGCTTCCTTGATCTTCTCCTTTGTTGCCGTGATCATCTTCGCGGTCTTAACCGCTTGGGATACGCAACGGATGCAAAAGATGTACCTGCAATACGGTGACCAAGTCTCTACGACTGGGCTAGCCGTCAACGGGGCTTTACAACTGTACTTGGACTTCGTTAACTTATTCTTACAACTCTTACAAATCTTCGGTATCTTTGGTGGGAACAACGACTAAGGTTACTGACGGGAGCACTGGCAAATTCAGCCAGTGCTTTTTTGTCGTGAAAATGGGGTGGTGGCATTTCGTTCCCGGCGGCGGGCTCAAGCCGGCCTGCTATGGGGAACGACTCCAGCCTGAGAAGCGGTCTTCCGTCTCGCCTGAAAGACTGGAAGATCACCAGTCTCTCAGGTCGTCCCGTGCCTTAACCTGAGAAGCCCACTCAGCTAAGGGCACCGACACAGCTGGCCAGCTTGGCCCGCCTCTGGTCACTGACATGGCGCACGCATTTTCACTTGTTCCGTGGTTGCGTTGAGGTGAATTTTTGCAATTCTTTATGGGGAACGACTCCAGCCTGAGAAGCGGTCTTCCGTCTCGCCTAAAAGCCTGGAAAATCACCAGTCTATCAGGTTGATTTTGGTTAGCTCAGAGATGGATAGCCGATCACTTGATTCAGAATTCAGTTCGTCTAAAAGTAATCGTCTCCGGCCAACCAGTTTCGCTAGATTTCGTTTCGGGTTTGCCCTAATGTTTGGTAAAATAGACACAGAATACTCGAGCGCGGCTGACCGTTGCTCGAAAGGAGCGTAACATGGCGGAAAAACGATTATTATTAATTGATGGTAACAGTGTCACGTTTAAGGCCTTCTTCGCGTTGTACACGGCTTTAGGCAAGTTCACCAACAGCGAAGGCCTGCACACCAACGCCATTTACGGGTTCAATACGATGTTGGAAACCATGCTGGACACGGTCAAACCAACCCACGCGTTAGTGGCGTTTGATGCCGGCAAGAAGACATTTCGGACCAGAATGTATGACGATTACAAGGGCGGCCGGGCCAAGACGGTGCCGGAACTTTCCGAACAATTTCCCTATGTGAAGGAATTGTTGGCTGCGCGGGGCATTCAGACTTACGAGTTGCCCGACTACGAAGCCGATGACATCATCGGGACTCTGGCCAAGCAGGCCGAGGACAACGGCTTTACCACGACCATCGTGACCGGGGACCGCGATTTGACCCAGCTGGCCGATGACCACACCACGGTCTCCATTTCTAGAAAAGGGGTCAGTGACATTGAGCACTACACCCCCGCCTATGTGAAAGAAAAAATGGGCGTGACGCCCGAACAAATCATTGATATTAAAGGGTTACAAGGGGACAACTCCGACAATTATCCTGGGGTGACCGGCGTGGGGCCTAAGCGCGCCGTTGACCTGATTGGTAAGTATGGCAGCATTGAGAATCTTTATGACCATATTGACGAAATCACCGCTAAAAAGTTAAAGGAACACTTGGTTGCCGACCATGAAGAAGCCTTGCTATCTAAGAAATTGGCGACGATTCTGCGGGATGCGCCCGTTGAAAAGCAGGTAGAAAACCTGGTCTATGAGGGCGATGACCAAGAAAAATTGGTCGAATTCTATCAACGGATGAACTTTAACCAATTTTTGAGCAAGATGCAGATTGATGGGGAGACCCCAACGGCAACCCCTGGTCTGAAGGACATTGATTTCACCGTACTGAAGGCCGACAACCTGAACACCTTGCCAACCTTTACCGATGGCTGTGAATTTTACCTGGAAATGCTGGGTGACAACTACCATTTGGCCGAAATGGCGGGCTTTGTGATTGGCCACGAGGATCACTGGTACGTTAGTCGTGACGTGAGCCTCCTGCAACAGGCACCACTCAAGGGGATACTGGAGTCCGCAGACGTGGCGAAGCAGGTCTTTGATGCCAAGCGGACCTACGTGGCCTTGAACCGGTTGAACATCACACTGGCCGGGGTCGACTGTGACCTGTTGATTGCCTCATACCTGTTGAACACCTATGACAACAGCAACGACCTGGGGCGCGTGGCCATGGAACACGGCTATCACCAGGTGGCAACGGATGAGGACGTCTACGGTAAGGGTGCCAAGGAAGCCATTCCAGCCGATGACGTGGACTTTTTCTCCCACCTGGCGCGCAAGGCGCGGGCTATCGAGAACCTCCGTCCCGAACTGATTAAGGACTTGGACACCAACGAACAGACGCAACTCTATCGCGAGATTGAACTGCCAATGGCCTTTGTCCTAGCCCGCATGGAAATTGCCGGAATCACGGTTGAAGCCAGTGAACTTGAGGCCATGGGCAGCAAGTTTACCGAACAACTCGCTGAAATCGAACAGACTATTTACAACGAGGCCGGTGAAGAATTTAACATCGGTTCACCTAAGCAACTGGGCCACATTCTGTTTGAAAAGATGGGCCTGCCACCGATTAAAAAGACCAAGACGGGATACTCGACGGCGGTCGGGGTCCTGGAGAAGCTCGCCGCAGAAGCGCCAATTGCGGAGAATATTTTGAAATATCGCAAGATTTCTAAGATCCAGTCGACCTACGTCGAAGGCCTGCTCAAGGTGATTCATCCCGACGACCACAAGGTCCACACCCGTTACCTGCAGACGTTGACGCAGACCGGGCGGCTGTCCTCCGTGGACCCGAACCTACAAAACATTCCGGTCCGAAACGAAGAGGGTCGCGCAATTCGGAAGGCCTTTGTTCCCCGGCATCCGGGTTGGCAGATCTTCTCATCTGACTACTCACAAATTGAACTGCGGGTCCTGGCGCACATGAGTCATGACGCCAACATGCAGGAAGCCTTCCGTGAGGGTGAAGACATTCACGCGGCAACCGCACGGCGAATCTTTAAGATGGGACCCGACGAAGAGGTCACGCCAAACATCCGACGTCAGGCCAAGGCGGTCAACTTCGGCATTGTTTACGGCATCAGTGACTTTGGCTTGTCGCAAAACATTGGTATCACCCGGAAGCAAGCCAAGAACTTTATCGACACCTATTTTGAAGAATATCCAGGCGTTAAGGCCTACATGGACCGTATGGTGCAACAGGCCAAGGAACAGGGATTCGTGGAAACGATTGCCCATCGTCGGCGGTACTTGCCAGACATTAATTCCCGCAACTTTAATCAACGGTCCTTCGCTGAACGGACGGCGATGAACACGCCAATCCAGGGGAGCGCGGCGGATATCATTAAGATCGCCATGATTCGGATGGAGGACGCGGTCAAGGACTTGCAGGCCACGATGCTCTTACAAGTGCACGATGAACTGATCTTTGAGGCACCAGCCGATGAGATTGAAACGCTAGAAAAATTGGTCCCAAGTGTCATGGATTCCGCCGTTGACCTCGAGATTCCGTTGAAGGTGGAAAGTCATTTCGGACCGACTTGGTATAACGCCAAGTAGCGGCAAAAGGAGAGACGGTTATGCCAGAATTACCTGAAGTTGAAACGGTTCGGCGCGGGCTGACCAGCCTAGTAGCGGGGGCAACTATCGACCATGTCGATGTGTTCTACCGCAAGATGGTCACCCCCGACGCGGAAGTCTTTACCGCGGAATTGATTGGCAGAAAAATTGAGCGCATCGACCGGCGGGGCAAGTACCTGTTGTTTCGATTCAGTGGTGAGCTGACCATGGTGTCACACCTGCGGATGGAAGGGAAATACGATGTCCAACCCCAGGGGAGTCCTGTGATCAAGCACACCCACGTCATTTTCTATCTGACGGATGGCAGGGAGCTGCGGTACAACGATACCCGTAAGTTTGGCCGGATGCAGTTAGTCCCAACCGGAGACGAGGCAACAGCCTTGCCATCTCTGGGTAAACTGGGACCGGAACCCACGGATGAGGCCTTGACGTTGGCTTACATGCAACAGATTTTTGGCAAATCTCACAAGGTGGTCAAGCCCTTCCTGTTGGATCAGTCTAAAATTGCTGGGCTGGGCAATATCTACGTGGATGAGGTCCTGTGGCTGTCGAAAATCAATCCGTTGACGCCAGCCGATGAGTTAAGCACTGACCAGCTAGCCACGCTGCGTCGCAACATCATTGATGAACTGGCGCAGGCCATCAAGGGCCACGGGACGACCGTGCATTCCTTCTCAACGGCCTTTGGCGAGACGGGACAGTTTCAAAATCACCTGCACGTCTACGGGCGTGAGGGGGAACCCTGTGAGCGGTGTGGCACGGAAATTGTGAAGATTAAGGTTGCCCAGCGTGGCACGCACTATTGTCCGCACTGTCAGCCCGTTCCCTTAGAAGCACTGGAGGCGTTGACCGATGACTGAAATCTGGGGGCTGACCGGGGGCATTGCGACCGGTAAATCAACTGTGAGCGCCTGGTTACGAGCGGCCGACCTGCCCGTGATCGATGCCGATATCATCGCCCGTCAGGTGGTCGCACCGGGATCGACCGGTCTCGCGCAGATTGGCACGACCTTTGGGGCAGACTACCTGACCGCAGACGGACTGGACCGAAAAAAGCTGGGCCAGTTGGTGTTTACCCATCCGGAAGAACTGGCCCGCCTCGAGGCCATTACCACGCCACTGATCAAAGCCGAACTTCAGCGGCAACTGGCGGACTATCAAGCGCGGCAGGTGCCCGTGGTTATCATCGATGCGCCCACTTTCTTTGAGGTCGGCTACCTGATTCACCTGGTCGATCACGTGATGGTCGTGGCGACCGACGTCACGACCCAGCGGCAACGGTTAATGGCCCGCGATGGACTATCGGCGGCCGATGCCCAGGCGCGGATGGACCGGCAATGGCCCATCGACCGGAAGATTGCGCAAGCCACGGTGGTCATTGATAACGGGGGCACGATTGCCCAAACGCGTCAACAAGTGGTAAAATGGCTTGACGCCAATAAATTTGGCAAGAGTAACCATTTAGAACGAGGTGACCAATAATGCAGTGTCCACACTGTCATCATAATGGATCGCGGGTCGTCGACAGTCGGCCCACCGACGACGGCCGCGTGATTCGTCGGCGTCGTGAGTGCGAGAACTGTGGTTTTCGGTTCACGACGTTTGAGCGCGTTGAAGTGACGCCGCTGTTGGTAATTAAGAAAAACGGGACCCGGGAGGAATTTAACCGGGAGAAAATTCTACGAGGTATCATCCGCTCCGCTGAGAAACGACCAGTGGGGATGGACGTGATGACCAGCATCGTGGATGAAGTTGAAAATAAAATTCGCGCGCTGGGGGTCAACGAAATTTCCAGTCAATTGATTGGAGAATACGTGATGAACCGGCTCGTGGATGTGGATGAAATCGCTTATATCCGTTTTGCCAGTGTTTACCGACAATTCAAGGATACCGGGGTGTTCTTTAACGAGTTGAAGGACATGCTCGATAAGGATAAGCAAAAGGCCCAACAGGACTCTGACCCAGATTCAGGGGACCAGGGGCAAAGTGAGGGGAAATAACGCATGGAGGATTCCTGGCATCAATTAAAACCGCGAACGGGATTCCTGGTGCGGCTAGCGGACCGCTTGACGGATCAAAGTTGGCAGACGTTGACCCAGCTTTATCAGCCAATCATTGGACCGAGTGCCGCGGGGCTATACTCGGCCCTTTTTTGGCTCCCCGAACGGGCGACGTACACCCGTCACGCCACCTTGTTGGGGCTGCTGGGGATGGACCTGGCGCACTTCTATGAGGCCCGGTTACGCCTGGAGGCCGCGGGTTTACTGACGACTAAGGTGAAGACGGCTAACGAGTTGACCAGCTTTGTCTATGAACTGCGCGCGCCACTTCAGCCGGCAGACTTCTTTCGCGATGATCTGTTGAGCGTTCAGTTGCTGGGCGTGGTCGGTGAGGAGGTCTACCGGTCCCTGGTCACCCACAACACGCCGCAGGCCACCGATTCTGCGGATGAGGTGGATATTACCAAGAACTTTTTGGACGTTTTTCACGTGGATGGGCAGGAACTCAAGCAACTCCCAGCGGCTATCACGGCGACACGGGATGAGCTGCCCGTCGACACCAGCGCACCAGCCCTGAAAAACAGCAGTCATGATGATTTTGATTTTAAACTATTAGGCGATATCTTAGAGCACTCATTCATTGACACCCGGGCCTTACGGAGCCAACGCCAGCTACTGTTGACGGAGCACGCGACGTACGGCCTGGATGAGGTCACCATGGCCCGGTACGTGGGTGAAGCAACGGATTTGGCAACGAATCAATTTGACCCCGAACAGTTCAAGCGCGTGATTGCCCAGAGCTTTGGGCAACAGCACCGGGCTCAACCAGCGGCTAGCGAACAGGCGCCCTCTGCCGCGGAACTGGCCCAGGCATCAACAGCTCAGCACCTGAGCTCCGCCGAGCAGGCCTTGATCAAGGTGGCCAATACCACGGTGCCCGCAGTCTTCTTGCAGGCCATCAAGCAGAAACGGGGGGGCTATATCACTGACGGCGAGCAGCGGATCATTCGCGACCAGGTTAGCCGCCAGCTGTTCCCCCAGTCAGTGTTAAACGTCTTGATTTATCACATGCTGGTGGATTCGGACAAGCCGACGCTGTCCAAGGCCCTGATGGATTCAATCGCCAACGACTGGAGCATGAAGAAAATTCAAACACCCCAGGCGGCTATCAAGGAGATTCGCGAGCACCAACAGGCAGCCAGCAAGCCGCGGCAGTCGCGTAACCGCCAGCCGACGGTCAAGGAGACGCTACCGGACTGGGCCAAGAAACCAGCCGCAGCCCAATCACAGACGACCCAGGCCAAGCTGTCACCAGCCCAACAACAGAAATTACAAGAGCGCATTGCGCGGCTTCAGGAACGCACCGCGGATGGGAAGGAGGATTAACCGATGGAAGATTTAAGTAAAACTATGCAGCATCTGATGAATCAGCGCCATTTAAACGACAACTACCGACAACTGATGGCTAAAGTCTACGACGACCCAACCGTGACGGCCTTTTACCAGGCCCACAAGGAGGAGTTGGCGGAAGACGTGATGACCCGTTCGGCGGCCAAACTCTATGAATTTGTCAGTGAACGGGAAAAGTTAGCCAATGGGGGCACGACCTTTGCGGCGGGGTATGAACCCCAGCTCATCGTGTCCAATCACCTGATCGACGTGGCCTACGTGCCAACCAAGGCGACCCAGGAGAAACAAGCCCAACAGCAATTGCGACAACGGGTGAAGTCGATTGCCATGCCCAAGAGTATTCGTGAGGCGGACTTTAAAAACTTTGATCAGGATTCCGACCGAGCCGAGGCTTTGATGGCGGCGCTAGATTTTGTCGACGCCTACGAAGCCAGTCCCAACCGGCGGCACCAGGCCCTGTACCTGCAGGGAAGCTTTGGCGTAGGCAAGACCTACTTGCTGGCGGCCATTGCCAATCAACTCGCGACGGATGGCTTCTCCACCACGTTAGTTCACTTCCCCAGTTTTGCGGTGGAAATGAAGAACGCGATTGCCAAAAACGGCGTCGCGGAAAAACTAGACGCGCTCAAGAAGTCACCGGTCTTAATGATCGATGACATCGGGGCAGATGCCATGTCTGCTTGGGTGCGCGACGATGTACTCGGCGTCATTTTGGAGTACCGGATGCAAGAAGAGTTACCGACGTTCTTTAGCTCCAACTTCTCGATGGAACAGTTGGAGAAGGAACACTTGCGCATCTCCACGCGTGGGGATGACGAACCCTTGAAGGCGCAACGGTTGATGCAACGGATTCGCTTCCTGGCACGAGAAATCACGATGGTCGGTGTGAACCGGCGACCACAATAAATATTTTTTGGAAGGTAGGGCGGTGGCCTTGCCTTTTTAGTTTGACGCACTCTTTTTTTGCGTAGGTCCTTGACAACTTTCGCTGGCAAGTGTTTAATAGTCTTTGAAACCAAAGAGCTATGACGAAAGACATGGTGTTGGTGGGATCGTTCACAGGAAGAGTTGGCCTTGCTTGGAAGCCGACTTAGCGACCACTAGCATTACCGCTTTCCACAAGCTGTCGAAAGGAAATTTTCGGCCGGTCCGTTCCGTTATCGACGATTAGAGTTCACGGGACCAGTCTCGTGAAAAATATCGGGTGGAACCACGTTATTGACGTCCCCAGTGCCTATTGCAGGTGCTGGGGACTTTTTGCGTAATTTACCCAAATTTCAATAAGGGAGATCATCATTATGGCAGATATTTCAATCAAATTCCCCGATGGCAAGTCTAAGGACTTCCCAGAAGGCACGACGCCCGCTGACGTTGCGAAATCCATTTCTATCAGCTTAGCTAAGAAGGCCGTTGCCGGTAAGTTAAACGGCAAGTTGGTCGACTACTTGACCCCATTGTCAGGCGACGGTGCTATCGAAATCGTGACCAAGGACAGCGACGAAGGCTTGAGCGTTCTGCGGAACACGACCGCTGCCTTAGTTCGGATCGCGTTGAAGAAGCAATTCCCAGCCATTCGTTTGGGTGAAGTGAGCGCCGATGAAGACGGGTTCTTCGTGGACACTGACAAGGACGACCAACAAGTGAGCGTTGATGAACTGGACGCTTTGTCTGTGATCGTTGAAAAGTTAGTTAGCGACAAGTCAGACATCGAACGGATTTCTTTGAGCAAGGCCGATGCCTTAGCCACTGCCAAGGATGACCCTTACACCACTGAATTGATCAATGCCGTTGATGGCGACGCCGTTTCCTTCCTGAAGATTGGTGACTACCAAGTCCTCAGCGACGGTGCCCAATTAGCCAACACGGGTGACGTGAAGAAGTTCAAGTTGCTCTCCGTTGCCGGTGCTTACTGGCAAGGTAAGTCCTCAAACCCAATGCTTCAACGGATTTACGGGACGGCCTTCTACAAGCAAGCTGACTTAGATGCTGATTTGACTAAGCGCCAAGAAGCCCGCGAACGTGACCACCGTGTCATTGGGAACCAACTGGACTTGTTCTTCGTTGATCCTAAGGTCGGCGCCGGTTTACCATACTGGATGCCAAATGGTGCCACGATTCGTCGGACCATCGAACGTTACATCATCGACAAGGAAGTTGCCAACGGTTACCAACACGTTTACACGCCAGTTCTGGCCAACCTGGATCTCTACAAGCAATCTGGTCACTGGGCCCACTACCGTGAAGATATGTTCCCACCAATGGACATGGGTGATGGCGAACAACTTGAATTACGGCCAATGAACTGCCCAAGCCATATTCAAATTTACAACCACCACATCCGTTCTTACCGTGAGTTACCATTACGGATCGCTGAATTAGGGATGATGCACCGTTACGAAAAGTCCGGTGCCCTGAGTGGTCTGCAACGGGTTCGTGAAATGACCTTGAACGATGGTCACACGTTCGTTGCCCCAGAACAAATCCAAGATGAATTCAAGAGCATCCTGGACTTGATGGTCAAGGTTTACAAAGACTTTGACATCAAGGATTACACGTTCCGTCTGAGCTACCGTGACCCTAAGAACACGGAAAAGTACTTCGATGACGATGAAATGTGGAACAACGCGCAAAAGATGTTGAAGGGGGCCATGGATGACCTTGGCTTACCTTACGTTGAAGCTGAAGGGGAAGCTGCCTTCTACGGTCCTAAGTTGGACGTCCAAACTAAGACGGCCCTGGGGAACGAAGAGACGCTCTCAACCATCCAATTGGACTTCATGTTGCCAGAACGCTTCGACTTACACTACGTCGGTGCCGATGGTGAGGAACACCGTCCAGTCATGATTCACCGTGGCTTGGTTTCAACCATGGAACGGTTCACCGCTTACCTGACTGAAATCTACAAGGGTGCTTTCCCAACCTGGTTGGCGCCTAAGCAAGTGACCATCATTCCTGTTTCCGAAGAAAAGCATGGTGCTTACGCTGACAAGTTAGCTGCTGAATTAAAGGCCGCTGATGTGCGGGTCAACGTCGACAAGCGTGGTGAAAAGATGGGTTACCTGATTCGGGATGCCCAAACGCACAAGATTCCATACACGTTGGTTGTTGGTGAAGACGAAATGGCTAATGGCACTGTCTCTGTCCGGAAGTACGGGGAAGACGACAGTAAGTCCATGAGCAGTGACGCCTTCGTCAAGGAAATCCTCAGCGACATTGCTTCATACAGTCGCGAAGAAAACTAAATTTAAACGTTTCTGGTCAACAACCAGAGAATAGAAGGAACGGGGTCGTCGCTAATGACGGTCCCGTTTTTGTTTGGGTTGCGATGTGTAGGCAAAACGATGCCTGTCGAGAAGCTAGCTAGAGTGGTAGACTAAAATTTAAGCGGGTTAAACGTCAGCCGGTTAGTGAATTGCTAGCGCTGACTGTAGAACTTGCGCTTTAGAAGGAAGATGTTTGGGATGTCACAGTCAAAGACCAACGTGCTGGCCGTTACGATTGCCATTTACGTGGCGACGTTCGTGAGCGCGGTGGAGGGGACCATTGTGTCGACGGCGCTGCCAACCATTGTGGGAAGCCTACATGGGGTGGCCCTAATGAACTGGGTCTTTTCGATTTACTTATTGGCGACGGCCATGGTGACCCCCATTTATGGCAAACTGGCCGATGTGATTGGTCGTAAACCCGTCATGCAGTTCGGGTTAGCCGTGTTTATCGTGGGGTCGGCCATGAGTGGCTTGTCCCAGACGATGCCGGTGCTGATTTTCTGGCGCGCCATTCAGGGAATTGGGGCCGGGGCCTTACTGCCGGTGTCCATGACCATCATTGCCGATATCTATTCGCTGGAAAAGCGGGCCAAAATTTTGGGCATCACCAACTCCGCCTGGGGAATTGCAGCGGTACTGGCGCCCTTACTGGGTGGCATCATCATTGATAAACTCAGCTGGCACTGGATTTTCTTCATTAACGTGCCCATTGGGTTGTTGACCATGCTCTTATTTCAATTATACTTACACGAACCCAAGCGCCAGCACGCGGCCAGCATCGACTACCTGGGAAGTTTCTGGCTAATGCTGTGTCTGCTCACGTTGATGCTGAGCTTTCAGGTGCTCAGTAGCCAACCGATTCACTGGGGCGTCTTCGTAGCCGGACTGGTGGTCAGCGCTGTTAGCCTGCTGCTATTTATTCGTCGCGAACGGCGTGCGGTCGACCCGATTATTTCGCTGGAACTCTTTAAGAATCGCCCCTTCATTGTCCAAAATGCCATTGCGGCGCTGATCAATGGCTACCTGATGGCCTTGACCGTCTACGTTCCCACCTGGGGTCAGGGGATTCACGGGGGTTCCGCTTCGGTCGCAGGACTAGCCCTGACGCCTAACTCGTTGATGTGGGTCATCGGCGCCTTTGCGACCAGCTACTTTCTGGCCCGCTGGACGCCGCGGCGAATTCTGTACTTCAGTCTGTCGTTTATTTTGGTGGCTGGCCTGGCGTTGGCCTTACTGCCACTGCAGGCGTCATTCGGCTGGTTCTTCATTATTACGGCCATCAACGGCTTCGGCTTTGGGATTGCGATGACCACGACGACCCTGACGTCCCAGCGGTTGGTTTCAGCCGAAAACGTGGGGGTGGCGACCTCATTTAACACGCTGGGCCGGACGATTGGCCAGACACTGATGGTCTCCGTCTTTGGCATTATCCTGAATACGGGGATGCAACGGGGACTGGCGCGCTATGCCGGGACCAGCATGGCCATGATGAACCGACTGATCAATCCCCAGACGGCGAGCCAGCTACCGGAAAAGTTGTTGCCAGCCCTGCGGCACATCCTGTATAATGGGTTGCACTGGGTTTACGTGATTGGCTTTCTGATTGTGGTGTTAACCTTCGTGATTAATCGGTTGGATCACAGCGACCAGGTTCTGGGCACCGGGGCCAATTCGGCGGATTAGCGAGTTAGACCGTCTCAGTGATATTTCTGCCGGTTGTCTGAAAAAATGGGGAAGACCCGTTGACAGGTAACCGGGTAGCTGGTATGATGGTTAAGTTGAGAAATTAAGCAGAGGCTTCCGCTTCTCGCCCTGTGGCTTACGCTGCTGGGCTGGATATGCACGTTAGTTCAATCTTTTGATTGGATTTCATGCGGGAGCCGTTTGATTGTGATCAAAGGTTCCCGCATTTTTTGTGAGTGAGATTTCTGCAGTTCTCGAGATTAATTTGGAGGTGGATTACCATAGCAAACGACACGATTGTCAACGAGGGTATTCGCGCACGCGAAGTTCGATTGATTGCCGATGATGGTGAACAATTGGGTATTAAGTCCAAACACGATGCTTTACAGATCGCCGAAGACGCAAACCTCGATTTAGTTTTGGTTGCACCGAAAGCTAAGCCACCAGTAGCCCGCATCATGGACTACGGGAAATACCGTTTCGAGTTGCAAAAAAAGCAACGCGAAGCTCGTAAAAAGCAAAAAGTGGTCAGTGTCAAAGAAGTACGGTTAAGTCCTACCATTGATACCAACGACTTTAACACCAAGCTGAAGAACGCTAAAAAGTTCTTGGCTAAGGGTGAAAAAGTTCGGGTGTCAATTCGGTTTAAGGGCCGGGCTATTACTCATAAAGACATTGGTCGTGAGGTGCTCAACCGGATGGCTCAGGAAACTTCTGATGTCGCCACGGTTGAACAACGGCCTAAGATGGACGGTCGGAGCATGTTCTTAATGCTTTCGCCCATCGCAGAGAATAAGTAATTGATTGGGTAGCCCAGCTACCGATTTAAGGAGGATATTTCGTATTATGCCAAAGATGAAGACTAACCGCGCCGCAGCTAAGCGTTTCAAAGTAACTGCCAAGGGCGGTATCAAGAGTGCCAATGCATACACATCTCACCGTTTCCACGGTAAGACCAAGAAGCAACGCCGGAACCTTCGTGGTACCCGGATGATGAACGAAACGACTATCAACACTTACCGTCAATTACTGCAAAAGTAATCAGTAAGCTGGTCACATATTTTCGGGTCGACGAAATGTCGACATAATGTTTGAATTGATTTAGGAGGAAAAGATTATGCCACGAGTTAAAGGCGGTACTGTTTCACGCGCACGTCGCAAGAAGGTTTTAAAGTTAGCTAAGGGTTACCGTGGTTCAAAGCACCGTTTATTTAAGGTAGCTAAGGACCAAGTCATGAAGGGCCGTCAATACGCCTTCCGTGACCGTAAAGCCACTAAGCGTAACTTCCGGAAGCTTTGGATTGCCCGGATCAACGCCGCAGCCCGGATGAACGGTCTGAGCTACAGCAAGTTGATGCACGGTTTGAAGTTAGCCAACATCGACGTTAACCGTAAGATGTTAGCTGATTTAGCAGTGAACGATGCTGCTGCATTCACAGCTTTAGCTGACCAAGCTAAAGAAGCTTTGGCTGCTTAATTCAGTCATTTCAAAGGACTTCGCTGTTCAAGCGAGGTCTTTTTTATTAGCCGCCATCGACAGCCCTTGATGGTGGTAAAATTGGTGAAAATTGCGTATAATAAAAAGCTAGACATGCCATTACTGGCAAACGAACGAAGGGGGGCAGTCACCCGCATGGTTTCTGGATTCAAACCCACGTGGATGGTTACGAACATATATGATTTAACGCCGGCGGATTTACGGGCTAACGGCATCAAGGTGGTCTTGACCGACCTGGACAATACGCTGATTGCGTGGAATAATCCGGATGGGACACCCGAACTGCATCACTGGCTCAATTTGCTAGAGTTGGCCGGGATTCAGGTCATTGTGGTGTCGAACAACAGTCGCGCGCGGGTGGACCGTGCCGTGGCACCGTTTAATTTACCCTACATTCACCGGGCACTGAAACCATTCGCCCTGGGGTTGAATCGGGCACTTCGTCGCTGGCATTTACGTCGCGATGAGGTGGTCATGGTGGGGGATCAATTGTTGACGGACATCTGGGCGGCGCACCATAGCGGCGTCCGGAGTGTCTTAGTCAAACCCATTTTGAAATCGGATGCCTGGATCACGAAGGGTAATCGGTTATTGGAAAAGGTAGTTATGTGGCGCTTGCACCACAACTACCCAGAATTAACTTGGCAGGAGGATCTTAATGAACGAAAAGCACATTGAACCGGTATTAATCGATGGTGAACCGTTGCACTGCATTGGCTGTGGCGCGGTGGTTCAGACAACGGACAAGACGGCGCCGGGGTACACCCCCCAATCGGCGTTAGATAAAGGGATTGAGAAGGAAGAAGTCTATTGCCAACGGTGTTTCCGGTTACGGCACTACAACGAAATCGTGCCTGTCGGTCTGACGGACGATGATTTCTTAAACCTTTTAACGCAAATTCAAGACGCTAACGCTTTAATTGTTTACGTTGTGGATATCTTCGACTTTAACGGTAGTGTGATTCCTGGTCTGCACCGGTTCGTCGGGAGCAACCCCGTCTTACTGGTCGGCAACAAGGAAGACCTGTTACCCCGCTCACTGAAGCGGAGCAAGTTACGCGACTGGTTGCGGCAACGGGCTAACGAAGAGGGCTTACGGCCAATCGATGTGACCCTGTTAAGTGCCAAGACCAACCAATCCGTTGATGGGTTACTGCAACTGATCAACAAGTACCGTGGCGACCGCGACGTGTACGTGGTTGGGGTCACCAACGTGGGGAAATCAACGTTGATCAACCAAATTATTCGGCAAAACACCGGGGTTCAAGACTTGATCACCACGTCACGGTTCCCTGGCACCACGCTGGATAAGATTGAATTGCCCCTGGACGACGAACACGTGCTGGTTGACACCCCCGGTATCATTCAAAACCAACAGATGGCGCACTTCTTGGATGGCAAAGACCTCAAGATCGTGACGCCACAAAAGCCAATCAAACCGAAGAACTATCAGCTGAATGACCAACAAACGTTGTTCTTAGGCGGAATTGCGCGGTTTGACTACACCAAGGGCCCGAAGAACGGGTTCACGGCCTACTTTGAAAATAACTTATACATTCACCGCACGAAGCTGGAGAATGCCGATGACTTTTATGCGCGCCAATTGGGTGAGCTCTTAACCCCACCACACGCGGACAATAAAGATGACTTCCCACCACTGGTTGCCCATGAATTTAAGACCACGGTGAAGAGTGATCTGGTCTTTGAAGGCCTCGGTTGGATTACGGTACCTGCCGGCATTAACGTGACCGGTTGGGCACCCGCTGGCGTCGGCGTCTTGATTCGCCGCGCGATGATTTAAAAATATGGAGGACGACAATTTGCTACGAGGGAAACAAAAACGCTACTTACGGGCTCACGCCCACGCTATGCGCCCACTTTTTTCAGTGGGGAAGAACGGCTTGACCCAGGCTTGGTTGGAACAACTGACCGGCGCCCTGGAAAACCGGGAACTGATCAAGATCAATTTACAACAGAGTGCCGACGTGTCGGTTGAGGAGACTAAGGCCTTCATCGAAGACAACACGGACATTCAAGTGGTCCAAACCATCGGCCGGGTCCTGGTCTTGTACCGGGTCGCTACTGAAGAAGAAAACCAAAAGATTTCACCAATCGTGGAAAACATGTAGGGAGGTCTGGCAGTCGTGGTAAAAATCCTAGAACGAACGAGTACGCAGGTCGCTACTGAGATGGCGGCGACGGCTAAGAAACGGCGCATCGGGATTCTGGGGGGAACGTTTAACCCGCCCCATCTCGGACACCTGGTGATTGCGGATCAAGTGGCAACCCAACTGGGGCTGGATAAAGTGTTATTCATGCCCGATGCTGAGCCGCCCCACGTGGACCGTAAGCTGACGATTCCGGCGAAAGATCGGGTCGCCATGGTGCAGGCGGCCATCAAGGACAATCCCCGGTTTGACTTAGAGTTGACCGAGGTTGAACGGGGTGGTCGGAGCTATACCTACGACACCATGGTCCAGCTGACGCAAGCCCATCCGGAGAATCAGTATTACTTTATTATTGGGGGCGACATGGTCGCTTACTTACCCAAGTGGTACCGAATCGATGAACTGACGAAACTGGTTCAGTTCGTGGGCGTCTGTCGTCAGGGATTTAACCGCGAGTCGCCGTACCCCGTCTTGTGGGTCGACGTTCCTCAAATCGGCATTAGTTCAACGATGGTGCGGGAACAGGTTCGCCGCGGGCAATCCGTGCGCTACCTGGTGCCGACCATGGTCGATCTCTATATAAAGGAGCATTTATTATATCGTGACTGAACTAACCTACACGGAACATCTTTTCGCAGGCACTCGTGATGAGTTGCTGGCGAAAATCGAGAAACAGCTCAAACCGAAACGCTTTAAACACGTTCAGCGGGTGGAACAAACGGCCATTGCCTTGGCCCAAATGAACGACGTTGATGTGGAAAAGGCCAGTATTGCTGGTCTGGTCCACGATTACGCCAAACAACGACCCGATGAGGACTTTATTGCGGCCATCAAGCAGTACCACCTGAATCCCATCTTGCTGGATTATGGCAATGCGATTTGGCATGGGGTGGTTGGTGCCGAGCTGATCAAGCACGAATTGGGTATCTATGACGAAGACATTTTAAATGCCGTGCGGCACCATACCACTGGGGCCATTTACATGTCACCACTGGAGCAGATCATCTATACGGCCGATTACATTGAACCGGCTAGAGATTTTCCCGGGGTCGACGATGCACGGCAATTAGCGGATAAGAACTTGGCCAAGGCGGTGGCCTTTCAGGCAAAGCACACCCTGGCATATTTGGTAGAAAACGGGAAAACGGTCTACCCCAAGTCCATCGACACCTACAATGCGTGGGTGCCACGTTATCCGAACGTTTGAGAGGAGAAAATGCATGGAAAGCAAACAAATTTTAGAAATTGCGGTTAAGGCTGCTGAAAACAAGCGGGCAGAGGACATGACTGCCTTAGATATGAACAAGGTGAGTCTGATGGCGGACTACTTCCTGATTATGGAAGCCAACTCCAGCCGGCAGGTCCAAGCCATTGCCGATGAGATCATTGATCAAATGGGCGCCAACGACGTGACCGTCAAGGATGTTGAAGGTCGGAACAACGCCGACTGGATCCTGATTGACTTAGGCGACGTGGTTGTGCACGTTTTCCAAAAGGAACAACGGAGTCACTACAACTTAGAAAAGCTCTGGTCAGACGCCCCAGAAGTTGATCTGGGTCAATGGGTTGAAGCATGATCTATCAATCCTTTGCGGAGCTTTACGACGAATTATTTGATCCAGCCATGTACGACCAATGGCTGGATTTTGTCGCTGAACGGGTAGCCCCAACGAGTGGGGAACTCTTAGACCTTGCTTGTGGGAGCGGCCGATTAGGCGTCCTATTGGCGCAACAGGGCTACCAGGTCAGTGGACTGGACCTCAGTGAGGACATGCTGGCATTGGCTGCCAAGCACGCCGGTGAGGCCGATGTCAGCCTGCCTTTGATGGCGGGCAACATGCTGGACCTCAGTGAGATTGGCCAGTACCAAACGGTGACGTGTTTTGCGGATTCCTTCTGTTATTTAACGGACTTGGACGCCGTGACGCAGGCGTTTACCCAGGTGCATGACCACTTGGTTGTGGGCGGTCAATTCCTGTTTGATGTGATTACCCCGCACCAAACGGATGACGTCTACCCAGGCTACATGTATAATTACGTCGATGAGACCCGGGCCTTCGTCTGGACCAGCTATGGCATCGAGGACGAAGAGCACGCTGCCGAACACGACCTGGCCTTCTTCACCAAGAATGAAGCGACCGGGGAGTATCGGAAGGTGACCGAGCTTCATCACGAGCGGACCTATGAATTACCTGATTACCAGCAGGCTTTGGCCAAAGCTGGGTTGACGGTCAAGCGGGTCAGCGCAGACTTCGGGAACAGTGAACCCACCTCTGACACCACGCGTTGGTTCTTTGAGGTGACGCGGGAGGCTTAGTCATGGTGTTACAGGCAGTGGGAATCATTGCGGAATATAATC
Organism: Levilactobacillus mulengensis; assembly: GCF_003946045.1. Lineage (GTDB taxonomy): Bacteria > Bacillota > Bacilli > Lactobacillales > Lactobacillaceae > Levilactobacillus > Levilactobacillus mulengensis. The sequence continues at coordinate 62,353 of NZ_RHNW01000013.1, forward strand.
CATTTCATAATGGGCATGCCTACCAGATTGCCCAGGCGAAGGCCCAAACGGGGGCAGACGTGGTCGTAGCGGCGATGAGCGGCAACTGGGTCCAACGGGGCGAACCGGCCCTGATGGACAAGTGGCAGCGTACGCAGGCGGCCTTAGACGGGGGCGTGGACCTGGTGGTGGAACTGCCAAGCGCTACGGCCCTACAACCGGCGCATCTATTTGCGGCGGGGGGCGTTCGCCTGTTGGCCGCGCTAAAGTGTCACTGGCTGGCCTTTGGCACCGAGCACCCAGACATGGATTATGCCCGCCTGATGGCGCATTTACCCACGGACCCGACGACGTTCAAACGCTTTGACCAGACCTATGCCTCACTCTTTCAGGGGTATCTGCGGGAGCAAACGGGGATTACCCTGAACGCGGCCAATGATATCCTGGGTTTCTTCTATGCGCTGGCTAACCAACGACAGGGACAGCCGTTAACGCTCCTGCCGTTGGCCCGCCGTGGCAGTCAGCATAATGATGTAGCTATTGATGCTGGCGCGGCTTACGCCAGCGCCACAGCCATCCGCTCAGCGGCCCTGACAGGCGACTGGACGGCGGTGGAACCGGTTGTCCCGCCAACGACCCTGGAACTGCTCAAACGCGCTCAGCTGACCAGTTGGACCGACTTCTGGCCGGCACTGCGTTATCAGCTGGTGAGTGGAGACGTAGCGGACCTGCGGCAGTGTTACCAGATTACCGAGGGTGTCGAGTATCGCTTGAAGCGGGCGGCACTGACGAGTCCGGACTTTGCGGCGTTTATGCACGCGGTGAAGACCAAGCGGTACACCTACACGCGCCTGCAACGCCAGTCGGCCTACATCTTATTGCAGGCTAAGCCAGCCGAAATGACGGTCCAACCGCAATACCTGCGGGTACTGGGCTACTCGGTACAGGGTCAGCGGTATCTGCATCAGATCAAGAAGCAGGTCACGTTGCCCCTGGTTAGCCGAGCTGACCGGGATTGGCAACAGGGTCCGGGCGCTTTAGACGACCGGCTGGGGGCTGTCCGCACCCTGATGACCGGGATTGACCAGGATTATGGTCGAATTCCGGTAAAAAAAGCGGATTCTAAATGACTATCAAGGAAATTACCTTGACATCTTATTTTTTGACAGGTATAATTTATCACGTTGCATTGGAGGGATTGCGATGAAATGGTCGTTGACCGAGCTCCGCAAGAATCACCGGAACGATCCGCTACCGTTCGACGAGACGCTGGATTTGAAGGCGGACTTGATGGAACGTTTTAGCGATGATGTTCTAGATTTAAGTCCCGTCCACGCCAAGGGCATTGTGTCCGTTGTGGATGGAGACGTTGTCGTTGATGCACGGGTTACGGCGGACTTAACGGTCCCATCCAGCCGGTCTTTAGCACCGGTTGACCTACCCGTTGACTTCAACATGACGGAATTTTATGTTTCCGACCCCGCCGCAACGCAACGGTTTGAGAAGACCGACGTTGTGATGGTGGTTAAGGATGACGAAATCGATTTCGATAAAGCCATCGGGGATAACATTATTTTACAGATTCCGATGCACATTCTTTCTGACGCTGAAAAGCAGGGTGAACAGATGCCAACGGGTGACGACTGGGAAGTCGTTTCCGAGGCTGACCTGGCTAAGGTGGAGAAGGAAAATCAATCAGTTGATCCACGTCTTGCAAAGTTAAAAGATTTCTTCCCTGATCAGGATGATCAATAATCGCCTTTGTAAGCCTTAAAAATTTTTTCACTAGTGGATATAATTTATTTAAAGGAGGTGTTTTCTTTGGCTGTACCAGCACGGAAAACGTCTAAGACGAAAAAAGCTATGCGTCGTGGTCACATCAAGTTAACCACGCCTAATTTAACTGCTTGCCCTAACTGTGGTGAATTACGTAAGTCACACATGGTTTGCCCAAGTTGCGGTTTCTACGATGGCCGTCAGGTCGTTGCGGTTAAGAACGCAAACAACTAATTTTTATTAGTTTAGAGAAACTCCCACGAAGTCCGCGGCTTCTGGGAGTTTTTTTGTGTCTAAAAATCGTGAAACAGGCTGATCTTTTGGCTAAGATATGGCGAATTTCAAACGTCTGGGGAGCTTTATCCCAGGCATTTTTTTGCCACTCTCGAAAACGGAGAGATGTTGTCGTGTCGGACATGGCACCTTTAGTATACAAGCTACGTATACTAGCATGCCTATCTGGTAATTTTCAAACCAGCTAAGGCTCGCTATGATAGAATCATTCACCTCAAGGAAAACGAATTGGACTTTAGCGACGGTTGTCGGTTGGGCCCGGTTGGAATGAGACCATTTTAAGTGAAGATGAGGGTTGCTATGACACGGAGTAAAGAAAGATTTGGGATTGTTTTACCGATTATTTTGTTAAGCTATTTTATGATTCTCTTGGATAATTCAATTGTGTTCACGAGTACCGTGAGGATTGCGACGGACCTGCATTTGGATTCGCAGACGTTGGCGTGGGTCAGCAGTGCCTATACCTTGACCTTTGGCGGTTTCCAATTGTTTGGGGGACGGATTGGTGATGTGTACGGGCGCAAACGCGTGTTTTTGAGTGGCTTACTGCTGTTTTCGGTTGGCTCGTTAATGGTCGGCTTAGCGACGACTGGTCCGATGATTATTGCCATGCGGGCGTTTCAAGGCGTTGGTTCGGCTATTCTGGCACCGACCACGTTAGCACTGCTCCTGGATAATTATCGGGGGAAGATGCGGTCGCGGGCCATTGCCGCCTATGGAACGACCGCGGGAATTGGTGCAAGCTTTGGGATGGTGCTAGGTGGCGTAATCACGAGTGCCTTTTCCTGGCGAGTCGGCTTCTTTTTAAACGTTCCAGTGGGGGTGCTGATGTTTGTACTGACATTATTTTTCGTGAAGAGCCGTGAAAGTCAGCGAACAACTCGTCTGGACATCGTCGGGACTATTTTATCGGTGTTAGGGTTGTCGGCCCTAGTCTACAGCATTGATGGGACGGTGCATCAGCGGTTGGCATTAGTTGTTGCCGTGATTGCGCTGGGGGCGTTCGTCTATGCCGAGGGGACAGTCAGGAATCCCATTATGCCGTTACGGTTATTTTCTGACCGACGACGGAACAGTGCCTACGTTGCCCGCTTCTTCTTTATCGGGGCCGCGTTTGCTTATTTCTTTGTCACCACGCAAGCGTTACAACATATCTATGGTTTTTCACCGTTACTGACCGGGTTAGCCTTCCTGCCCGTGACGATTCCACAATTCTTTGGGGCACTTCAGGTGTCACGGCTATCAAGTAAGATAGGCAATGCACGGTTGATTGTGATTGCCGTCGTGTTGGTTACTTTGGGTGTTTCGCTCACGGTCATTTTGGGGCTGAATCGGGGTTATTGGATTGCCTTTGCGCTACCGATGGTGATCTTTGGGGTCGGTCAGGGCCTGGTGTTGAGTCCACTAACGGTCGAGGGGGTAGCAAATACCGATTCTGAAATTGCCGGTGCCGCTTCCGGAGTGGTCAACACGGTTCATCAGTTTGGCCAGTCGGTCGGCATTTCGGTTGTGGTGGCGCTGACCAGTGGGCTGCACCCCTTTATAACGAGCTACGTGACGCAGTTGCTCATTATTACGGCGATTTCCGGATTAAGTTTTCTCACGGCTTTGGTTTTGTTGGCGAGTCAAAATCAACAGCAGGCTAGGTAGTCGAATCAGGCGGCCGTGGTGACTGTCAAAATCTCTCGCTGTGGTTCAGGTCAAACGATTCGGATTTCCTTTTGTGTTTTACCCGGGTGGACGCGTATAATGACTGCACACAGTTATTTTTGAGGAGTGAAATTTTGGCAATTAAATTAATCGCAACGGACCTGAATGGCACGCTGTTACATGCTGACCAGAGTTACAATCGGCCGCTGATGCGCGAGGTGCTGGCCGCGTTGCGCGCACGGCAGATTACCTTGGTCTTGGCTTCAGGCAATGAGTACGCCCATCTGCGGGACCTCTTTGCGGACAGTTTAGTCCCTAACTTGATTATGGTCGCTGAAAATGGGGCGTCTATCTATCAGGATGGTCAACAAATTTTTGATGGTAGTTTGGCGGCGGCGGACGTTGAGCAGTTTGTCAGTGTGGATCGGCATCAGGACTTTCTGCGGCACACCTACGTGATTCTGACCGGGGAACGGGCATCCTACACGGAACTCGGGGCCCCACAACAGCTGATTGACGCGGCCGAAGCCTACTATGACAATTTACAACAGGTGGAGAGCTTAGCGACCGTGGATGATCGAATCAAGAAAATTAGTGTGTCGACGGCGCCGGACCAGGCAGCCGAATTGGTTGACCGACTCAATACCTATTTTGACGGCCGGTTACACGCCCATGACAGTGGTTACGGGGTGATCGACATCGTGGCGGCCAACGTGGGTAAGCTGCCGGCGATTCAATGGTTGGCGCAGCAACAGGGACTCACGGCAGCCAACATCATGGCCTTTGGCGACGGCGTGAACGATGTACCGTTGTTACAATTTGCCGGGAGCGGTTTTGCGATGGCAAATGCCGACACCACGATTCAAGCGGCGGCGCAACACGTGACGACCATCGATAATGAACGTGATGGCGTCTTAAAGACGATTCAGCAGGTAGTTTTAGGCTAATAGCTGGTTAAATAGTGTGAATCACAGGTAGTCTGGGAGTTTTTCCGGGCTATTTTTTTGTATCACAGCGCGCTTTTGCCGGTCACTTAACCTACCCGAGGTTTCCACGACGAGTACGGGACATTTGTGGGTATACTCGAAATAAAGAGTGAGGTGACACACATGAAACGGTTTTTACGTGGGGTGTTAACTGGTTTGCTGGTGGTGGCCGTTTTAGTGGATGGGGTGACGCTGCTCAGGGAAGCGAAGTCATCGGCGACTGCGGTGATTAATGATCGGGTGCCCGTCACGCTGTTGTATACGAATGGGGGGCGGGCCAAGTGAGCAAATTATTAACCATTCAAATTGACACGGGGACGGCGCCAATCGATGTTCGGTTGGTCATGCCCCGGTTAGGCGACCTATCCGAGTCGACGTTTCGACAGTTGATCATGAATCTTTCCCGGTACTTTATGCGATTGAATCTGTGCTTTTCACTTGACCGCACGGACTCGGAACTTTGTCAGTTTCAGCGCGGCGAATTGGCCCCGTCCGCCTTCAGTCCGGAACTGCAGGCGGTTTACCAGCTGGCCCTCAAGGCGCAGACGGACACCGGCAATGCCTTTGATCCCTTTTATACGGGGACATTTGATCCACGTGGTCTCTTAAAAGGCTGGATGCTCTTCCAGGCATTCGAAACGTATCTCCGGCCGCTATTGCAGGATCAAAGCCTGGTCGCGGCGGCAATCAACGGCGGAGGTGACGTGCAGATGGGTGTGACCGCGCGCAGCAAGTTTGTTTGGAACGTGGGGGTCGAGTCTCCGAGCGACATGAGCCACGTCATCAAGCGTTATCGCGTTAAAAATGGGGCAATGGCGACCTCGATGCGGGGTGGTAGCGCGATTGGTGGCCCCATTCAGTGTCAGGAGGGTGACCCCAGTCTGAACCAAGCCACCGTGTTGGCGCCTAGCCTGATTGTGGCCGATACGTTGGCAACGACGGCGGTGGCCATGGGCGAACGGGCATTTGCGGCGTTCAAACAGCAGCATCATCTCGAAATCATAGGATTGCTGGTCACCGCCCAGGATAACTTAGTAGAATTTTAAGAAATGAATCGCATGTGAAAAGGCCCACGGCAAGATGGCTTGTTGTGGGCTTTTGGTGTGAATCAAATTAGAGAAATTTAATACAGCTGGTTATAAATTCTTTAATAACACCGTTTACATAATGAAAAATAGATTAGAAACCTAATGTATCCCCGTCAATAGTTTAAGAAAGTCTTGGATTCCGACTATCTTGGTCTGGATTGGTGGCGGTGTTTCGTGTTTCTCGGTAGACTGGCACTAGTCAGTTGGATAGGAGCGAGAATATGCGGAAGCTTTGGGGCCTACTAGCAGTTTTACTCTTGGGGAGCGTCATGCTAGTTAGTGTCTGGGGAAAATTTCCTAAATTTGTTGCGATGTCAGAGATCACAGTTGCTCAGGCCACTAGTCGGCTGGGCGTTCAGTTGCCCATGGTGGGGCGCGAGGAGTCTAAGCGTGCCACACCCGTTGAATCAATTGTTAAGCCGCAAACGTTAAGTAAGACCTATTATTACCGCTTTGGCACTGAAGTTCCGGATAAGATGGTGCGGACCTTTGAACAGGCCGTTGCCGTCTATAACGAAACGGGCATCGTGAATCTAGTGGCGGGGGATGCCACTGCGCATCAGAACGAGATTGCCTTCTTTGCCTACAGTAAGGAGATGCCGGAGGATCAGAGCACGTACTTGGAACTGGGCAAAGGGGGCCCGGAAATCGAGGAAGTCACTGGTTTTCAGGGGTACACGGCCAACCATGCGCGCGCGGGGATGAATCTGAAATATCCGCAAAGCGTGCGTCTCTCGGTCGCCATTCACGAGATCGGTCACGCGGTCGGCTTGGATCACAGTCACAGTCACAACTCGGTCATGTATCCGATCGACCAAGGGACGACGCATTTGTCGGCGGGTGATTTGAAGACGCTGCGGCACCTTTACCAGAAAGCCTAATGGCTGAAGGCTACGGGCATGCCTCCGGACTGGTGAAAATGGACTGAACCGCTGTGGCATGCTTGATCGTTCCCGACGGCGGATTCAAAGTCCCCGGCTATGGGGTCAGTTCCAGCCTGTGAAGCGGGCTTCCACCTCGACTTTGAGCCTGATAACCGGTCTCAAAGGTCGTCCCGTGGACTAGGCTGGCACAAAACGCCAGCCAAGACCACCGACACAGCGGGGGACTTTGATTCGCCTCTGGTCACTGACACTGGCCACGCTAGCCCATTTTCACCATCCCTGCGGCGTACCTTTAGCCCGCAATTGGTTGACACTTTTGTTATCAAGTCAATTTTGTACATTTAGTAGTCTCACGACCATTTATTTGGTGGTGGGACTTTTTTTACTTTGTATGCATCTTGTCATGAGCAATTAACGGAGATAAAAGTGGACACCCACCAATTGCGCGTTTACAGGACTAAAACGTTGGAGCACCTGACAGCCCTGTCAGTACAGTGATTAGTCGCTTGATTTTGGTGAGGCTGGTCAATTTTAATTGGTCGGCCGTTATTTTCTGCGTCTCGATTTGCAAAACGCTCGTCAGTAGGCACCGAGCTGCTTACACTAAGAGTTACAGAAAATTAAGGAGGCAACAACCATGCTAAAGTGGCGGTTACTGTGGGTCGGGGTGTTGGTGAGCCTGATGTGTGTCGTGTGGCCGGGAGCCTTGGCGCCCCACATCAGGTCCATCAGTCGGTTGGATCGGTTAGTCAATCAGATGGAGGGCCCACTCCCCAGTTCCCAGCACGCGCAAACGCCGTTGAGTCTGGTGGCCGCGACGTATCCGCTGGCGCCCACGTATTATTATCACTTTGACCGGCACGTGACGGCCAATATCCGACCGGTTTTCGAGGAAGCCGTGGGGGTGTTTAATCGGACGGGGCTGGTCCGCTTAGTGCCGGGGATGCCGAGCAAACGACAAAATGGGATGACCTTTTTCACCTATCAACGGGACACGTCCAAGCAGGCGGGGAATTTCGTTGAATTGGGAGAGGGCGGCCCGACCGTGAAGCACCGTGGCGGGTGGCAAGCATTCACCGTGAACCGGGCCAAGGCGGGGCTCAACCTAGCGCACCCGGAACTTAGAATTCGCGTGTCCGTGGCGATTCATGAGATTGGGCATGCGCTGGGATTGGCGCACAGCGAGAGTCGCCAGTCGATCATGTATCCGCTGGATCAGCAGCACGAATCATTGTCGGCGGCCGATTTGCGGGCCCTCTTCCTGCTATATCAAGAATAACTGTTTCAACTGGTCCTTGTCTGCGCCTCCGGGCTGGTGAAAATGGGCCGTGACGCTGTGGGCGCCGCCTGAAGCCTGGGAATCGGTCTTCAGGCTTACTTTGAGCCGAAATGCACGTCTCAAAGATAGCAGTTGCCTAAGCGGTAAACCGCTAAGGCAACTCCCACGGCTGAGCCCATTTTCACCAGCCCTGCGGCTAACACCGGTTTAGACCGTTAGTCCTTACTGGTGAGATGGAGGTTGGGGTTGGTGGATGATGAAGATTTGTTGCCTTGGTGAAAATGGGCTGTGACGCTGTGGGCATCATATCGTTCCCGACGGCGGATTCAAAGTCCCCGGCTATGGGGTCGGTTCCAGCCTGCGAAACGGGCTTCCACCTCGACTTTGAGCCAAAAAGCGGTCTCAAAGGTCGTCCCGTGGGCTAGGCTGGAAAAAAGACGCCAGCCAAGACCACCGACACAGCGGGGGACTTTGATCCGCCTCTGGTCACTAACACTGACTGCTCAGTCACATTTTTACTAGTTCGGCTAATACTGATTTCGGTTGTGGGTTAATCTGTGATGATGGGGATGTTGCTGATAATGGCTGCCAGTATTGCCTATTTTCTGGACGGTGTAGTTAGTCATTTTGATGTGTAGGTCATAGTCTATTTAGCTTGTTATAATCATTAATGCCGGGGCAATCTCGTGTACAGGATAGTTTCGTGGTTGGCACAATCGTCGCAACTATTAGCTTTTGGGGTGAGGGGGACTATCCACCTGAAAGCACAAAAAACTCTCTGAGGGTGCCGCTTCGCTTTACCCTCGTAACCATATGGTGAAATGAACCGCCTTTCCCGGTATA
>NZ_RHNW01000014.1 GCF_003946045.1 Levilactobacillus mulengensis
AAGGGCGTCCTCAAAAATCGAGGACGCCCTTTCCCTTTTTATCTACATTTCAATACGGTCAGTTATTTGGTGCTCACAAAGTAACATAATAATTTGGTGGACCGAATATCCTCATGAGTTACGTTATTAGTCAGCTTCAATGGATCACTGCTATGAACTTCGATGAGATCATTAATGGCAATTGACAGGATAAACTTATCACTAGGTTGAATCTCATACCATGTCGAATAACTAGAACCCCAAACAGCCCTATTTGGTAAAGAATGTTTTACTGAATCGGAGACATAAACCGGCACACCAACTAATTGGTTGTCCTGATGTCTTCTAAAAATATCAACACGAAGCATACTTCCATTTAGAGCGAGGCCTGTACCATTTCCAACCTTCACTGGCAATGTAATAGGCTTCGATATTTTTACATGAGAAACAATCTGTTTTTGATTACCAATCATTACTTCAAGCTTGTTAGCGGGAAAAGGCTCTGATCCTTTACTATTAGTTGAACTTGCCGATTTTTTCTCAGCTTTGTTCGCCTTAAAATTTGCAAATGATTTCAGTCTTTCTTTCAAAGCTTCATAAATCACCTGGTTACTCCCGTCAGCTTCTAAAGCATAGCCTTTGATTGCGTCATTCTTCTCGTCGTACTTCAATGAGTTAATCGGCACCCGAATTTGCCCCATTCCAGTGTCAGCATAAATCTTGCTGGAATATATTTTTTCTTCATGTGCGGGCCCAGTAACTCTATGGTTTGAAGTTCGAATAACCATAGCAGGCTTTAACTTATTGATCTCTTCTTCAGAATAATGTTCCCAATGATGTCCAAACATTAATTTGGCCGGGTCACTAGATAACCGGTCAAGAAGTTCATCACGGAAATCCAGCCATGGTTGTGGAAACATCTTAATACGATTTTGATATTCACTGGCTGTTGCGCCACTAAATTTTTTATCTCGTTCAATCTGCCAAAACTGCTTGCTATGCTTAGTTTCTTGTTCCTCACTATACTCCGTTAACTGCCTGATAAATTTGGGCGTAATACAACCTAACACAACAGCATCTACAGCGTGGTGCAAATCTGAAGCTTGCCGATTCTTAGAAATGCCGTAGCGCTTTCGAATATAGGCGGTAGTCGCACCATTGATAGTTACGACCGGACTTTTGAAAACGCCAGAAAATGAGATGTTCTGGCGGAAATATTGGCCCAGCACACGATTAATATAGCCAGTATCATTAATGTTTCTAGACTTCCAAGCTCGCCGATCTTCCTCAGTAAAATGTTCCTTTAGCAGGTTCTGCCGTTTACGAGGGTTCTTAATGTTTGCCAATACACGGGTTCTAAATTCGTCAGCAGCTGTTTCACTAGTTCCCAAGTATTCCAACGGAGTTTGATTAGCTTTTGCCTGATTGCAATGTGTAGCCGTCACAACTTTATTCGTGAAACTGTCATTAAAGCTTTTAGAATAGGCAACGATGTGGTCAACTTGAAAACTATTATCTGAAAAAAGATTCTCCGAATTAATAGGTCGCCCAGTGTAGAGATCTATACCATGTTGTTCGTCATAGAGCTTTTGCTTAGTTATATTTATTCCATTTACTGGAATACCATTTTCTTCAAGCTTTCCGGCCACAATATTGTTCTTGCTTGCATTACTATCTTGTTGCTTTTTAATCTCAGAACGCTCTTTAAAATTATGTTTAATCTCACGAGTTAATTCAAGATGAATAGCGTCTGGATTGCCATATCGATTAATGACCGCTTTAACTACCTTTAATGTTTTAGCAATTGCACGGCTGACTACTGGATTTTTGATGTTGTTACGGAGATATTGTCGATCAACCTTGTTATTTTTGAAATCGTAACCGGCCTTGTCAGCAGCATCATTGTAGATCATTCCTTGCTCAAGGTACGGCAGAATTGCCTTCATTGTCTTCAATGAAAGGTGACCAAATCCTTTGGCCTGCAATGGCAACAATTGATCAATTTGATTTTCATTAAGACCCAACCTTGTTAGTTCCGTCTTTCGCTTGGCATCCCCTTTAAAGTATGAAAGAGCCGTCCCAATTTGATCAACAAGTTCTGAATCTGCTACGAGCTCATTAATAGTAGCCAATCCGTTTTTCTTAAAGAAATACTTGTTCTTTTCTACGCTCCCAAAAGTCTTTTTAAGATCATAAGTCACTAAATTAAAACGGGCTTTTTCATCAAGTGACAACTTTTTTCGAATTTGAGCAAAAGTTAGAGATTTTAGGTTGGTAGCCTTCAAAATAACCTGCCGCTGATCCACTGTTAATGGAAGATAAGACTGACCAATTGCATAACGGATTTGCAAATTATTTAAGTCAGAAAGAAGTTTAAATCTGAAAAAAGTATTTGTCAGCTTAGCAGCACGTTTTTCATTGGGATCCAGGGAATCAATACCAACCATTCGTTCAATTAGATTTCCGCCGAAACGACTAGGGCTCGCGGGACCCTCATCAAAATCACGCTGAGATTCAAAAATCGATAAATAGGATTTGGAAAAGTCCGAGGTAAGTTGAGCATTGCCTAGTTCCCTTTGCTTAGTAATAATCTTATTAACTTCAGCAACCAACCATTTTCGAAGCGGATAGATAGTGGCCTCTTCTTGATAATCTTTATTATGTTTTCTTAACTGGAATTCAGGAAGATCAGCCATCATTGTTCCCAATGACTCAAAATCACTAATTCTCTTCTTATTTTCGTTAATATTCGAAAGAACCTTCTTATCTTCCTTATCCTTTGAATCTTTAGATCCCACTACCTTAAGCTCTGACCGCCGGTTTGATTTAAAACCTCTATGCCCAGCAAAATAATACAAAACCTCAAAGACCTGTTCATTACTGATTGGTTCGGTCAAAGCTAGCCTCCGCAATTTCCAGATGTCTTGGTGGGGAGCCTTTTGAGATAAGAATTTAGAAATAAAAGACTTATTAACTAAACCTTCCCGAAGAAATAATTGTCTAACTCGCAACTTTCGGAATTTGCTCCGGCGATTGTTCCTTCTACTACCACGATGTTTTCGTGTATCTGTTGCTAGAGACGCTCCGTTTTTGGGGTTCTCAGGCTTTGAAAAAATAACTGTGTTTAAGCACAGAATCTTGTAAGGAACTCCTGTTGCATCAGTCGCTAAAACCGCGTAACCAATCGAGGTAATACCAATATCCAAGCCTAAAATGTATCCCATTAAAGAGCGCCTCCAATAAAATTATATAAACAGATGACCCCCGCAAGTTAACTTGTGGGGGTCAGAGCTGCACGGAAAATGATCACCTGAATGACCATTTCCTTACTTTAAGTTCCTCTCAAATTAGGGTATAAAAGAGAAAACTATTATGTCTTTCGACACTATTGAGTATAGCACCACTGGAATAGTTTGAAAAGTCTATTATGAAATCGGTTACAAATTTAATTATATACGCTTTCCGTCACTCACCTAGTATGTTCTCATATAATTCTGCCCACCTAACAGAGTACAAACTCAAATAAAGGAGGTATTTTATGCGAACGTTGCTTCATTGGTAGCGGCAGTTTGAATATCGGTTAACTCATGCGATGGCACAACTTGTCGGATAGACGGCCAGAAATGTATTTTGATTTCAACGACACCCGACTTATCAAACAAATAGGTGCAATAACTAGTGTTCTCTCATGCACCCCTTGAAAATCAGTAAATATAGCTTTTGTGTAAACCGTTTTCTTTTATTTTAAATTCTATATGTAAGCGCATTTATCTAAAAGCACCTAAAGAAAAGCACAATCTTCGCGTCTTTACCTACGAAAATTGTGTTTTATGGTACAAGCCTACTTTAAATTTTTAATCACGCGCGCTGGATTACCGCCGAGGACCACGTTGTCGCCAAATGATTTAGTCACGACCGCACCGGCCGCCACGATGACGTTATTCCCGAGGGTCACGCCAGGGCAAATGATGGCCCCACCGCCGACCCAGACATCATCGCCCAACGTGACGGGCTTGCCAATGCCCATGGCCCCATTACGCCGAAGCTTGGGGTCGGCCGGATGGTTCACCGAATAGATCTGAACTTTGGGCCCCAGCAGGCAGTGCTTGCCGATTCGGACCGGCGCCACATCTAAAATCGTGCAGTCATAGTTGGCAAAGAAATCATCACCCACATAGATGTTATACCCGTAGTCACACCGGAACGTAGCGTGAACTTCAACGCCCGCACCCGTCGCACCAAATAAGGCCTTCACCCGTTGCTCACTGGCAGCCGGGTCCGATTCACCTAACGCATTCAAGGCTTCGACCTGGTCGCGAGCCACGCCGCGTTCAGCGACTAGCTCTGGGTCGTAGACGTTGAAGAGTTCACCGGTGATCATTTTTTGTTTTTCACTTTTAGCCATAATTCCTCCATTTTCCCGGTTCCGGGTTAAACGAGTGTTTATTTCGCCTCCGGACTGGTGAAAATGGGCCTCGTCGCGTCCGTTCCCGGCGGTGAGCTCAAGCCGCCCTGCTGTGGGGCCGGTTCCAGCCAAGGAACGGGCTTCCACCTCAACTTTGCGCCTAAAAACCGGTCGCAAAGGTTGTCCCGTGGACTAGGCTGAAAAAAAACTTCAGCCAAGACCACCGACACAGCTGGTCGGCTTGGCTCACCTCTGGTCACTACCACGACTGGCCCATTTTCACCAGCCCTGCGGCTAACACTTGTTTAGCCCGTTACCGTGTCATTCTTCTTATTGTCAATGACTTGTTTGTTATTTTGAGATGACCTTATTTATTCTGTTGATGCTCACGCATTTTACTTGTAGGTGTCGCGATACTTGTTAGAAACAGCATTGCTCAGAACCGTAAAATTACTAATCCATGCCGCCGACAACGCACAATCCCTTACACACCCCACCCTGGCCACTTTTCTTAACGTTTGTGAGCGACCAGAGGCAACCTTGCGGACGCAGCTGTGTCGATGGCATTGGTCGGGGTTCTTTCCCGACCTAGGGCATGGGACGACCTTGGAAACTCGCGCTTCTCAGCGAGGTTTCAAGGCGAGACAGAGGACCGCCCCTCAGGCCGCAGTCGGTCCCCACAGCAGCGGGAGCAAGGCTTGCCGCCGGGAGCGCAAAGAACAAGCGATAAGAAAAGTGGCCGTCCGCCTTACCGGCGAGCGGCCACTCCTTTTCAATCAACTTTACTTAATGAAAGCCTTGGTCATGCCAACCATGGTAGCGTAGTCTTCCATTTGTTCTTCCGTCAAGGAGAAGGAAAGCATGGTGTGGTGACCACCACCGGCCTTCATCCATTCCAGGGCACCGGTCTTCAAGCCAACCTTTGGCGTCCAGAGTTGCTTAGCAACTGGCAACTTAGGCGTTTCAGCTTCTGGCTTGTTCGCGTCTACGGCGTAACTGATCATCTTGAAGCCGTCACGGAAGTCCGCAACAGTGACGTCAATGGCGTCACCTTCGGAACCAGTGAAGACCAAACGAGCAGGGTCAGCCTTACCACCGATGTCCAATGGGTGAACTTCAACGCGTGGCTTGTCGGAAGCGATTGAAGGGTCAACTTCCAGCATGTGAGAACCGAGGATGGCTTCGTGGCCCTTCCGCAGATCCAACGTGTAGTCTTCCATGAAGGCCGTCCGGTCGTTGTGGGACATAATCTTCATAACCCGGCCCAAGGCAGCGGTCTTCCAGTCACCTTCAGCACCGAAGCCATAACCATCACGAATCAACAATTGTGCGGCTAAACCAGGAAGTTGTTCCATCCCCCAGAGGTCTTCGAAGTTCGTGGTGAAGGCCGTGTAACCGCCCTTTTCCAAGAAACTCTTGATTCCCAGGTATTGCTTCAATTGGACGCGAACAGAGTGGGTGTATTTGTCAGCATCGTTATCGCCTTGAACCATTTCGTAACGAGATTCGAGGTCGGCGTATTCCTTGTCGATGTCAGCGTCAGCAACCTTGCTGATTTCTTCAACTAAATCACCGATACCGTAGTAGTCGACAGTCCAGCCCATCTTGATCTGTGCTTCAACCTTGTCACCTTCAGTAACGGCAACGTTACGCATGGTATCGCCAAAGCGCGCAACCTTAACCTTGAAGCTTTCGTTGTAAGCGACGGCAACGTCTTCCCAACGCGCAATTTGTTCTTGCACGTCGTCGTCACCCCAGTAGCCGTAAACAATCTTGTTGTTCTTTTGTAAACGGGCGTTGATGTAGGCGTATTCGCGGTCACCATGGGCACTTTGGTTCAAGTTCATGTAATCAAAATCGATGTCGGCGTAAGGAATGTTGTTCAGGTATTGGGTAGCCAAGTGCAGCAATGGCTTTTGTAATAATTCCGTCCCACGGATCCAGTTCTTGGCTGGGGAGAACGTGTGCATCCAAGTGATCACACCGGCAACCTTGTCGTTGTAGTTAACTTCCTTCATGAAGTTCGTGATACTTTCAGCGGTCGTCATGACATCCTTGAAGACCACCTTGTAAGGCAACTTGCCGCTAGCGTTCAACTTGTCGGCGATGTCTTGGGCATCCTTGGCAACGGACTTCAATTGTTCTTCACCATACAGGTGTTGGGAACCGGTAACAAACCAAAATTCATAATCTGGAACTGATAACATAATAATGACACTCCTTTTAATTTTTTATCTTTAAGTTTCGTTTGACAGGTTAAGCTGGCCGCCTCCGAGACGGTGAAAACTCACGATACCCCAGAAGAAGCTGAGCGTGCGACTGACTATGACAATGACTGTTCAATGAACGACAGTCACTCCGCGTCGTCATATCGTTGCCGCCGAAGCCAAGTAGGTACAGAATCCCGTGGTAGTGATGTTAGGCCGGCGTTCTTCCGGGCTTACATCACTGGATGGGGTCAAGCCTCACGCCTTTGTGAGGCTTGGACCCAAGGCCGAAGACCGCTCTTTGGCTTCGGCCGTGCCTCATGGGATGGCGTACCTACTTGGCGAGGCATCCAGGTAAGGATATTACTCGCGAGCAGCATGTTCCTTGGACTTGGCGTTGTTTTGGCCGTAGTAGGCGTTGGCGCCGTGCTTGCGAAGATAGTGCTTATCCAGCAAGTACTGTGGCAACTCACGGTTAGCCCGCGTCAACTGGGCCGTGTGGTAGTCTTCTTCGGCAACCACTTCGAGCACCTTGGCGTTGTAAACGGCCTTGTCCGGGGTTGGGCCCCAAGCGAAGGGACCGTGTTGGCTAACTAACGCAGCGGGAACGGCTTCGTAGTCGATACCCCGTTCGTTAAAGGTCTTCACGATGGTCTTCCCCGTGTTGCCTTCGTAGTCTTCTTCGATTTCTTCCTTAGTCAAGGCATCGGCGGCCGGCACGTCACCGTAGAAGGTGTCGGCGTGCGTCGTGTTCATGGCTGGAATATCCATCTTAGCAGCGGCAAAGGAAACGGCCCAAGGTGAATGGGTGTGCACGATCCCACCGATATTTGGAAAATGGTTGTACAGGTACGTGTGGGTTGGCGTGTCACTGGAAGGGTTCATGTCCCCTTCAACGACCTTGCCATCGGCGACACTCACAACAACCATGTCTTCTGGCTTCAAGTCGTCGTATGCGACACCGGAAGGCTTGATGACGTATAGGCCCTTTTCGCGGTCAATCCCGGAAACGTTGCCCCAAGTGAATGAGACCAGGCCCAGTTTTGGCAAACGCATGTTGGCTTCGTAAACTTCTTGTTTTAAATCTTCAAGCATATTCTTTCTCCTTAACTATCAGTGCTTAATCGTCCAGTAAGTCGACGGCCTTGCCTTCAACGGGTAAGGCGGCCTTGTAACCGGCGATAAATTCATTCGAGCCTTGCACACCAGCTGGGTCAGGGTCGACCGTGGTGCTGTCGGGATTGGCAAAGACCTTGTTGTCCAGGAAGTCCTCCAACGTTTCGTTGGTATCCTTGTCCGTGACGTAGAAGCCAAGGACTGCCATCCCCCAAGGACCACCCTCGCCGGCATTACTGGTGACGGTGATTGGCGTGTTCAACGAGTCGGCTAAGACCTGTTGCCCCACCTTAGGCGTCCGGAACAGGCCACCCTGAGCAATCAAGGAATCCAAATGAATGTGTTCCTCGTTAGCCAGGATGTCCATGCCAATCTTCAATGGGGCAAATGCAGCGTACAACTGCGTCTTCACGAAGTTGGCCAAGGTGAAGTTGCTGTTCGGTGTCCGGACAAACAGTGGCCGGCCAGCTGTCATCTTGGTGATGTTTTCACCGGAGAGGTAACTGTAGTTCAACAGGCCCCCGGCGTTGGCATCGCCCTCCGTTGACTTGTTAAATAACGCCCCGTACAATTCGTCGGGCTTCAAGTCAACCCCAATCGTTTGGGCAAATTCCTTAAACAGGTTGACCCAAGCGTTGATATCGGAAGAACAGTTGTTGGTGTGGACCATGGCAACTGGCAGACCAGTTGGGGTTGTGACCAAGTCGATGTCGCGGTGAACGGCCTTCATGGGTTGGTCCAAGACCACCATGGAGAAGGCTGACGTCCCCGCGGAAATGTTCCCGGTCCGTTCGCGAACGGCGTTGGTACCAACCATCCCGGTCCCAGCATCCCCTTCAGGCGGTGCCATCACGCTACCGGCGGTCAGGTTGCCATTCGGATCCAATAACTTGGCGCCATCGGTCGTTAAGTTACCGGCCGGTTGACCCGCTAAGAGCACCTTGGGCAAGATTTCCTTGATATCCCAGTGGTACTGCCGCACGGACTTAACGTCTCTGAATTTTTCTAATAATTTTTCATCATAATCTTTGGTGTAACTGTCGATTGGGAACATCCCGGAGGCATCCCCGATTCCAATGACCCGTTCACCAGAGAGTTGCCAGTGTACGTAGCCGGCCAACGTCGTGAAGAACGTCACGTCCTTGACGTGGTCCTCCTGGTTGAGGATAGCTTGGTACAAATGAGCGATACTCCAACGTTGTGGCACGTTAAAGTCGAATAAATCCGTCAGCTCATCGGCGGCCTGCGCCGTGATGTTGTTCCGCCAAGTGCGGAATGGCACCAGTAGCTCATCGTCTTCATTAAAGGCCATGTACCCGTGCATCATGGCACTGACCCCGATTGACCCGATTTTGGTCAACGGAACGTGATACTTCGTTTGTACTTCCGCAGCCATTTCTTGGTAACTGGCTTGAATCCCGGCCCAAACGTTTTCCAAGGAATACGTCCAAACGCCCTTCTTCAACTCGTTTTCCCAAACGTAACTGCCCGAAGCAATCGTTTTAAAGTCGGGAGTGACTAAGACGGCCTTGATCCGCGTGGAACCCAGTTCGATCCCCAACGAGATGTTACCGCTTTCAACATCCTGAATAATATTCTCCGCACTCATGCGATTAACCTCCCTAGCGCTGTTGGCTAGTTAATTCTGTAACTTATGACTCAACACAAGAATTGTACAATTTTTATTCGCATAAATCAAGAACAAATTATATTTGTACGGATTATTCGCCTAATTCAATCGTATCAAGGGGTTTAGGTGTCTATAATTCTTGCTAGGCTGAAATTACAGCAAGATTATCGTCCATAAAATGGAAGATAACTGGGTGAAACTGCCCTATTTTCGCCAAGACCGACGTCCAAAAGATTGGTTGTTTCCTGGATTATGTACTTATCCGGATAAGTAATCATTCCAATTCGCGGTCGTCTCTGACAATTCACGGCATGCGTTCCTTAATTTGCCGAATCCATTTTGGCCACAAAAAAGCGAACCCGGCAGTTTCACCAAGTTCGCTCGCTCATACTCATTATTGATCAAACCAGACGACTATTCCCCGTCCGGCAGCTTAATCGCTGAATGACGCTTCACAATTTCTGGTTGGTACGTGATATTCTCCACCTGATCATGGTTCAGCAGTTTGATCATGGCGTTGGCCGCATCGGCCCCCATACGTTCCTTCTCGTGATTCATGGTCGTCAGGGACGGCGTGAAGTATTCCCCAATTTGATAGTTATCAAAGCCCGTGACCGAAATATCTTCCGGGACCCGGACGCCGTTAGACTTCAAGTAGTCGATCACATGAATCGCCAGCTGGTCGTTGTAGCAGACGATGGCGGTTGGCGCCTCCGTTTGCTGCAGGTAGCCGTTGATACGCTCGTAGATTTTCTCGGATGATTCCCCCGATTGGTACATGATGATGTTACTCATATAGGAATACTCGGGATGCTCCTGGTAGGCCCGGACAAATCCGTTCATCCGATAGACCCCTTGGATATCATCCACCTGGAAGATTCCCAGGATACTCTTATGGCCCAGCTCAAACAGGTAGCGCATCATGTTCTGCTCGGCGGTCAGGTCATCGGTATCCACGTAGGGAAAGTCCAGCTTGGGATAGTGCGCGTTGATGAACAACGTCGGCAACTCATCATCCTTGATTTCCTGATAAAGATCCTCGTTGGGATTGGGCAAGGCACTCTGGGTGGGTTCGATAATCAGCCCAGCCACCTTGCTGTCCAACATGTTGATGAGGCTCTTGCGCTCCTTATCGTGCATGTTATGCGTGTTACTGATCAAGATTGAGTAACCGGCCTTGGACAACACCTGGTCGATGCCAGAAATGATATTCGGGAATATGTAGTCCGCGATATGGGTGGTGATGACGCCAATCAACTTGGTATCGGTTGGCGTTGACCAATCCTTATGCCAGTCCTGGACGAACATACCGCCCCCTTGAATCCGGTAAATGAAGTGATCACTTTCCAGATCCCCCACGGCCCGGCGCACCGTGTAGCGGCTCACCGCGTATTGTTTCATTAGCTCGGACTCCGTCGGTAGCTTTTCATCCACCTGATATTTGCCCGAGATGATATCTTCTTTTAAGCCATCTTTGACTTTCTGATATTTATTTTCCATGTTAGCACCTCATCAATGCACTTATTCTACCGGTTTTCGGCGGCCGTTTCAAATAAATATCATAATAATCGGAATTCATTAGACAATTAACTATAGAAGGCAGACAACGCAATATTCTGATCATGGTTGCCAAATCCCTGACCGAAAATAGTACAGCCACCGGACTTTTTAGCATCTTTTTTAACCTCGAAACGAATGGTCCAGGTCTCCTGATCCGTTGGTAAATCATCCAAACAAACATCGGTGAAGGGTTGCCCATCCAGATAGGTGCCGTGGTCCGTGACCCGCAAGATTTTGAGAATCCCATACTGGTTAACGTTGTCCGGCACCCAGTCGGGCGTATACTTCCCACGGATATCGGAAAAGTCGCCGGGACTCCGCCACGTGCCAATTTCCTTACCATTAATGGAAAACGTAATGTCGGACGGCCAGGTATTGTTGGAGAACGGAAATTCCGAGCCCAACTCGACGGACAGGTCGAGCATCTCCAGGTGCTCCCCCCGTTGGAGGAAGTTAGGCGTGCGGTACTCGACATACCCATCGTTGAACCAGATCATCCCGGCATTCATCCGCTCGGGAAACATGAAGAACTTGGGATTGTCCACCTTGCCAATGTAGCCATCAGGACCGGCCAACCCACACGACGGCTGCACGGAGTACTCCGTGTAGTGGCCAACCGGGATGGTGGTCTGGTGAACCTTGAAGTCTGGATAAATGGCCTGAGGGAACTTGACCTCAATCGTGTCGACATGTAAGGAAGAAATCTTCTGGTGACCAACCCGCTTGCTGGCAATCAGCCCGGCCGTCTCCAGCTTGCGCAGGTGTTTGGTGACGATGGCACTGCTTAAATCCAAATGACCAGCTAAATCCTGCACACTCATCGGTTGACCGGACAACAATTGAATGATTTTCAATCGGACGGGACTTGCCAAGGCCTCGTAGACCGGTAAAGATGTTTCTGTTAAGTCTAATTGCATCGTAATGCGCTCCTCTTCACAAAGTTTTTTGCTCTTTAATATTTACCATTAGGTTAAGTAAATCAAAACTAATCGGCAATGTATCCGCTAACATTTAATATTATAGTTAATCCAGCCACGAAAAACAAACTTTTTTGTAGAAAGATTAACAAAAGTGGTTGACAGCGTTTTCATCCGGTTGTATATTTCATATGTACTTATTTATTAGGATTTATTTGGAAATAGCAATTTTAAGTCCTTACAAATTATTCAGCCAAAGGAGAGATTGATTTAATATGGTACAAGCACAGGATTACATCAACCCACTCATTGTTCAACGGGCAGATCCTTACATCTACAAGCACACTGATGGTTACTACTACTTCACTGCTTCCGTTCCTGCCTACAACTTAATTGAAATTCGCCGGGCAAAAACCTTAAACGGGTTGGCCAACGCTGCACCCCGGACTATCTGGCGTAAACACCCAGATGGTAGCGGTGCCATGAGCCAATTGATCTGGGCACCCGAATTACACTACATTGATGGTAAATGGTTCATCTACTTCGCCGCTTCCCATACCAAGGAATTCGACCACAACGGGATGTTCCAACACCGGATGTACTGTATTGAATGCGACAATCCAGATCCCATGCGTGACGAATCCGACTGGATCGAACATGGCCGGGTTGAAACGCCAATGGATACCTTCGCTTTAGATGCTACGGTCTTTGAAGCCCAAGACAAGTTGTACTACGTTTGGGCCCAAAAGGATCCCGCAATCAAAGGGAACTCCAACATCTACATCGCTGAAATGGAAAATCCTTGGACGCTGAAGAGCAAGCCAGTGATGCTGACGAAGCCTGAATACGACTGGGAAACGAAGATTTTCTGGGTCAACGAAGGTCCTGCCGTGTTACACCGTAACGGTCGGTTCTTCCTCACCTACTCCGCCAGCGCGACCGACGAAAACTATGCCATGGGCATGCTGAGTGTTCCTGAAGATACTGATTTGCTGGACGCCGCCAACTGGACCAAGTCCAAGACGCCTGTTTTCCAAAGCAACATGCCAATTCACCAATTTGGCCCAGGTCACAACTCCTTCACGGTTGCCGAAGATGATAAAACCGATATCTTAGTTTACCATTGCCGGAACTACACCGACATCAAGGGCGACCCACTGTATGATCCAAACCGTCACACGATGGTTCAGCCGTTCACTTGGAATGATGATGGCACACCAAACTTTGGCAAGCCAGTTCCATACAATTACAAATAGGGGCGAAATAAAAAATGGATAATGCAAAAACTGAATCAAAACATTTCTGGGGGTTCCCATTCTCTCACTTTAGTTACTTCTTTATCTGGGCTGTTGTCAACGGGTATTTAACCCTTTGGTTGGAACAAGTTGCTCACTTAAACGGGACTGAATCCGGGATGATTTTCTCCATGATGGCCGGGATTTCCTTGATCTTCCAACCAGTCTTTGGGGTTGTTTCCGATAAGTTACTCTTCAAGAAGACTTTGATCTTAACGATTTCTATCGTCGGGATCTTCATCGGGCCTTACTTCCAATGGGCCTTCATGCCACTGCTGCACATTAACACGGTATTAGTTGCCATTGTGACTGGGACTTTCCTCAGTTTCATCTTAAACGGTGGTGTTTCCGTTATTGAACAATACGTTCAACGTGCTAGTTTAGCCAACGGTTTCGAATACGCCCACTCTCGGGTTGGGGGTTCTGTTGCCGGGGTTGTTGCTTCATTAGTTGCCGGCCGGGTATTCCTCTGGAAGCCAAACTCAATCTTCTGGGCATGTACCATTGCTGCTATTATTTTAACTGGTTTACTGATTTTCTCTGACAAAGTTGATATGGACAATGCCTCCGCTGCCGGTGATACTTCCGACTCTCTGGACATGAAGACGGTTCTTTCCGTGTTCAAGATCAAGAACCTTTGGGTTTTGGCTATCTTCTACATGGGTGCTTCTGCCTTGTTCGATGTCTTTGACCAACAATTTATCATCTTCTTCAAGACTTTCTTTGACACGGCTGCTCAAGGGACCTTGGTTTACTCTTACATGAGTTCCGCCCAAACGGCCATTGAATTCTGCTTAATGTTCCCAATGCCTTGGATCATCAACAAGATTGGTTCTCGGAATGGGTTGATCATCTACGGGTTCCTGACTTGTATCCGGATCTTAGGGTCTGCTTTATCCCCTAACTGGATTTGGATCGTCGGCTTCCGTCTGTTGGCTGGTCTGGAAATGCCATTGCTGTTAACTTCTATTATGAAGTACATCGCTGGTGCCTTCGATATTCGTTTGTACGCCACGGTTTACGCCCTCGCGTCGAACTTCGCTAAACAGATTTCCGTCTTCATCTTCTCAACGGTTGCTGGGAGCATGTACGACAAGATTGGTTACCAACACACTTACGTTATCATGGGTGTCGTTGTCTTCTTCATTACCTTGTTCGCTGCCTTCATGTTGAAGAAGGAAGACCCTGTCCAAGCTGGTGAAGTTGAAGCACCTGACGACGCTAAAACTGAAACGGCGACGACTAGTCAAGAATGACCGTCAACGCTTAAGTAATTAGATTTGAAATGGAGGGGAGGCCAATCGCGGCCGCCCCTCTTTTCTTTGGGGTTTTCGCGGATGTTGTCTGCGCCTCCGGGCTGGTTAAAATGGGCCGGGACGCGGGGCTGTCCGTTCCCGCCGGCGAGCTCAAAGTGCCCTGCTGTGGGGCCGGTTTCCGCCTGAGGACCGGGCTCCCACCTCAACTTTGAGCCAAAGATCGGTCTCAAAGGTTGTCCCATGGACTAAGTAGCGAAAAACACGCTACTTAGTCCATCGACACAGCTGGTCACTTTGGCCCGCCTCTGGTCACTAACATCCACCAACGTGGTCCATTTTCACCAGTCCTGCGGCTTACATCCGCGTAGCCCCTATTCGCGCTTTATCACTAATCAACGGGCATTCTGTAGAACTGTGATAGACGTCTGCACTCCTGTAGACGTCTATCACGCGTAAACACATACCCTATTCACCTATAACTGACACATACCTAATTAGGAGGAAAACTTCCATGCAAGGAAAATTAATCGTCGACCCCACCAATCAGATTTCTAAAATCGATGACCGTGTCTTTAGTGCTCTGATTGAGCACCTGGGCCGCGGCGTCTACGATGGGCTTTATAACCCGGACAATCCCCTGTCCGATGCCAATGGCTTTCGGCAGGATGTGGTCAAAGCCGTTAAGGACCTCAATATCGACCTGATTCGATACCCCGGTGGGAACTTTGTTTCTGGCTACAACTGGGAAGATGGCATTGGGCCGAAAGACCAACGACCAACTCGGTTGGATCTGGCTTGGCGGAGTATTGAGACCAACCAGTTTGGCCTTCACGAATTCATGAACTGGACGAAACAGACCGGCACGCGACCCGACATGGCCGTTAACCTGGGGAGCCGTGGCATCGACGCCGCCCGCAACCTGGTTGAATACTGTAACTACCCCGGTGGCACCTACTGGAGTGATCTGCGGAAACAAAACGGCGCCGAAGAACCCTTCAACATCAAGACCTGGTGCCTGGGTAACGAAATGGATGGCGACTGGCAGATTGGTCACAAGGACGCTGAAGAATATGGCAAATTGGCCCACGAAACGGCCAAGGTCATGCGGCTGGTTGACCCCGACCTAGACCTAGTCGTCAGCGGAAGTTCGACCCGGGAAATGGCGACATTTGGCAGCTGGGAAGAAACCGTCCTCGACCACACCTACGACGACGTGCAATACCTCTCCCTGCACCGTTACTACGATAATGAGGAAAACGACCTCCACAATTTCTTGGCCAAATCCGTCGACTTCGATGAGTTTATCAGTGGCATCGTTGCCGTATGTGACGCCGTCAAGGCCCGTAAACATAGCGACAAGACACTCAATCTGGCTCTGGACGAATGGAACGTTTGGTACCACTCCCACAAACAAGATGATGAGACCGCACCTTGGCAACAAGCGCCCCATTTGTTGGAAGACCACTACAATTTTGAGGATGCCCTAATGGTCGGGACCATGTTGATCACGCTGCTGAAGCATGCCGACCGGGTAAAAATTGCCTGTCTGGCCCAATTGGTCAACGTGATTGCGCCCATCATGACCGATGACACCGGCATCTGGCTGCAGTCCATCTTCTTCCCGTTCATGCAGGTATCCAAGTACGGTCGCGGTATCGCGCTCACCCCTAAGCAAACGGCGGACGCCTACGACAGTAAGGACTTTACCGACGTGCCGTACCTTGACAGCCTAGCCGTCTACAATCCGGAACACCACGAAGTCATGGTCTTTGCCGAAAACAAGGGTGAAGATGCTATGGACTTTAGCACTGAACTGCGAGGATTCACCGCGCAATCCGTGATTGAGGCCACCCAATTTGCCGGCTACGACATCAAACAAACCAACGAAGATCAGGTCATGGCCATCGAACCTAACGACCACGTCACCCTGACCGACAACACCTTGCAAACCACGCTCCAACCCCTTTCCTGGAACATGTTCCGAATTCAGGTTGCTAACTAAACCTGTCTTATTAAATGAGCGACTAGCAAAAAAGATTCGCATCCGCAACTTTGCGCGGACGCGAATCTTTTGGTTTTCTTTTATTTTTTTGATACATATTTGCGTTCTTACTGAACCTTCTCCGGCTGGAACCGGCCCCACAGCAGAGCAGCTTGAATTCACCGCCGGAAACGGAAAGTCGATCCCTTTTCATCCTTACAAATACTGAGCCGTCACCGAGCGTTCAGCCTGGTGGATGCCGCTAACGGGACCTTCGTACAGGACCTCGCCACCCTTGTTCCCGCCGTCCGGACCGATATCAATCAACCAGTCCGCACTGCGCATGATGTCTAGGTTGTGTTCAATAACCAGTACCGTATTGCCCTTATCCACCAGGCGATTAATAATCTGAATCATCACCTTAATGTCTGAGGGATGCAGGCCGGTAGTCGGCTCATCCAAAATGTAGAGATTCCCACGCTTGTTGAGTTCCTTGGCAATCTTCAACCGCTGACCCTCCCCACCGGACAAGGTGTTCAGGGGCTGACCAAGTGCCAGGTAATCCAGGCCGACATTGGTCACGTGGGTCAACTTATTCACCACTTTGGTACCGGCAAAGAAGGTCACCGCCTCCTCAACCGTCATGGCCAAAATTTCAACGATGTTCTTGCCCTGATAGGTATAGGTCAACACCTGCGGATCAAAGCGCCCGCCGTGGCACAGCGAACAGGTCACCGTCGCATTTTCCATAAATGACAAGTTCAGTTCCACAACACCCTTGCCACCACACTGGGGACAAGCACCCTTGGAGTTATAACTGAACAGACTATCACTCACGTCATTGGCTGTGGCTAACAGTTTGCGAATATCATTCATCACGCCGATGTAGGTCGCCGGATTGGAGCGACTGTTAGCGTGTAACGGCCGCTGGTCGATTTGAATGGCGTCCGGCTGGTCGTGGGCAAAAGCCTGCTCGACCAGCGTACTCTTCCCAGAGCCCGCCACCCCGGTCACGACGGTAAATAGCCCGGTCGGTACCCGCAAAACGGCATCCTTTAGATTATGCCGGCGACTGGGTTGGCTGGTCAGAAAGGTCGTTGGCTGCCGTGGATTGGAATTAATTGGCAACGTTTGACTCAAAAAACGACTGGTCAGGGTATCTGCCTTGAGTAGTTCCGGATAGGTTCCGGTGAAGGTGATCTCACCCCCATGAATCCCGGCGTGCGGTCCGACGTCGACCACGTAATCGGCCACCTTGATGACGTCCGGGTCGTGTTCAACCACGAGCACCGTGTTGCCGTTATCTCGCAGGCGGCAGAGCAAGTCATTGAGCCGGTGAACATCGCGGGGATGCAGTCCCGTGCTGGGTTCATCAAGGATGTACAACAGGTTCGTCAGACTATTGGCCAAATACTTGACCGTCTTCACCCGCTGCGATTCCCCACCGGATAACGTGGTGGTCTCTCGTGTCAGGCTGAGATAGTCTAAGCCGACGTCGACCAGGCTTTGAACCCGCTCGCGAATGCTGGTGATCAGTCCCTGCATCCGCTCGTCCGTAAACGTCGCTAGTGTGATCAGCAACTGGTCCAACTGAAGGTCCGTCAGCTCAAAAATATTAAACCCATTGACCTTGGCGGCTAAAACCTCTGGTCGGTAACGTTGGCCATGACAGGTTGGGCACGTCTGCATGGTCGCAAACTTTTCAATTTTCTTGCGCGCACCCTCGCTGATGCCCGTGCTGGTCTTTAGATTTTGTCGATAGAAGAGACGCTCGATGCCCTCAAACGTCACGTTCATCTGTGCTCCCCGGTAATCGACCGTTAAGGGCTTCTCACCGTTCATCAGCTGGTCCATTTCGGCCGAGGTGAAATCTTGAACCGGCTTATCGAGGTCGAAGTACCCGCTGTTCGCAATCATTTGAAAGTAAAAGCTAGTTGCCCCGTACCCGGGTAGCTGGATGGCCCCCTCGTTCAGGGATTTCGTAACGTCCAAGGCCGCCTCGCGATTCAACACGTAGGTCTTGCCAATTCCCTCACAGTCCGGACACATCCCCGCCGGATCATTGAAGGAAAAGGCGTTACTGGCGTGCCCATACTGGGGGCGACCGAACCGTGAAAAGAGAATCCGCAAGAGCGCGTTGATGTCACTGACCGTTCCCAACGTCGAGCGGGCATTGCCGCCCAAGGGCTTCTGGTCGATCACGATGGCCGTCGACAGATTATGCACCTCATCCACGTCCGGTCGGTGATAGTGTGGCAGGTACAGCCGGGTGAAACTATCATATGTACTATTCAGTTGCCGCCCTGCCTCCTGAGCAATGGTGTCGAAGACGATGGAAGACTTCCCCGACCCGGATACCCCGGTAAACACGGTTAGTTTGTTCTTGGGAATCTTGAGACTCACGTTCTTCAAGTTATTCTCCCGATCATTCACAATTTCAATAAAGTCTGGATTAGACATGGCGACCTCCCGTCGATTGACTAAGTAACTGACAGACTTCTAGATTACCATAGTTGATAGCGTGAACAAAGCGAGACGTCTTGCTCTTTTATGTCGCCAAAAACGGTCAACGATGGCGGGAAAATCCCGTTAATCGTTGGCCGCTTGGCTTTAGGCATTAGGCTTCTTTTGATGATTTTGCTCGTTCTGTCGCCACGTATTCGCGAATGATTGCCATGAACTCTTCGCCGTACTTATCCAGCTTGCTCTGACCGACACCCTTAACGTCGAGGAAGCTCTGGTCATCGGTCGGCAGGGCTTCACAGATGGCGTGGAGCGTCTTATCCGAGAAAATGACAAATGGTGGCTTGCCAATGGCTTCGGCCAATTCACGACGTAAGGCGCGCAGTTGACCAAAGAGTTCATCGTCCTCTGGGGCCAGGCGTTTGACCTGCCGGGCCATCTTCCGGAAGACCTGTTCGTCGCCCTTCAAGACGGCACCACCCTCGGCCGTCACCTTTAACGTGGGGTACTGGCCCCCAACGCTTGCCAGGTAGCCGGCCGCCGTCAGAAAGTCAATCAGCTCCCCAACGGCCTTTTGTCGTTGCCCCTGCATGATGCCGTAGGTGGTGACTTCGTCTAAATGATTCTCGCGAACCCGCTGATTGTGCGCGCCGGTCAGTACCTGTGCCACCACGGCCTTGCCGTAGCGTGACCGTAACCGAATAACGCAGGACAGAATTTTCTGGGCATCCGTGGTGACGTCTTGGGCTTCGCGGTCATCGAGACAGTTGCTGCAGCGCCCACAGGGTTCGGACTCTTCCCCAAAGTAATGCAGAATAAACTGCTGCAGGCATCCCTGCGTGTTGGCGTAGCGGTTCATTACCTGGAGCTTGCGATACGAGCGTTGGCGGTGCTCCTCGTCCATTTCGGATTGATCAATAAAGAACCGTTGAATCTGGAGGTCCGAGGCCCGGTAGAGCAAAATGGCTTCACTGGGCAACCCATCCCGACCGGCCCGACCGGCTTCTTGGTAGTAGGCTTCAAGAGTTCCTGGCACCTGCGCATGAATCACGAACCGCACGTTACTCTTGTCGATACCCATCCCAAAGGCATTGGTGGCGACCATCACCTGGACCCGATCATAGAGAAAGTCTTCCTGATTCTGCCGCCGCACATCTTCGTCCAGCCCCGCATGGTATGGAGCCACGTCAATGTGGTGACGTTGTAAGAGCTTGGTGACCCGGTCGACTTCCTTTCGGGTACTGGCGTAAATGATACCGGCCTCACCCTGGTTGACCTTTAAGTAGTCTAAAATGTACCGGTCCGTATCCTGATCCTTGACCACGGTCAAATTCAAATTGTCCCGGGCAAACCCGGTGTTGACCTCATTAGCCGCATCGATGCGCAGTTGTTGACGAATGTCGGTGGCTACCTGTTCCGTGGCTGTGGCCGTCAGGGCTAAGACCTGGGGATGCGTTGGCAATTGTTCAATCGCCGTGCTCAACGCCAGGTAGCTGGGCCGGAAGTCATGCCCCCATTGGGAAATACAGTGGGCCTCATCGACCGCTAGCAGATCAATTGGCAAACTTGACAGCGCCTGAATAAACGCCGCCGAATCCAACCGTTCGGGGGCAATGTAGAGTAATTTAAAGACGCCGTTGTGTAGGGCGTTCAAACGTTCTTGAATATCGGGCCAGTCCAACGAACTGTTAATAAACGTGGCGGGGATTCCGCTATCGTTTAACGCATCGACCTGATCCTTCATTAAAGAAATCAGGGGGGACACGACCACGGTAATGCCATCAAACAACATGGCGGGGATTTGATAACACAGAGACTTCCCACCCCCGGTCGGCATGATGGCCAAACTATTATCGCCAGCCATCACGTGTTCGATGACGGCCTTTTGCCCCGGCCGGAACTCATCGTAGCCGAAGACTGTTTTTAAAACCTTTTGTGCTGCCGCTAACTCCATCATGTCTACTCCTTATGCTTGTTTCTAATTTCTACGAATTAACTCTAGGCTCCATTATACGCTAGGTTCGCCCGCAATACTCCCCTGGTCGTTAGACTGACAGAACCAAACTTCGGTCCACCTAGCGGGTTAGCCCGTTTTTAGCCATTTTACGTAAATAGTGCAAGTTAGCCTTTTAGTGGAAAAATTTATTCAATATTTTTTCATTTATCCCACAATCCTATTTAGCCGCGATTCGGTGGCGGTTACAACGGTCTTAATTATCTCGTAATTTTCACAATCTAGCCCGAAGATAGTTGACAGGTGAGACAAATGTGCTTATAGTATAGTATATCGTACACAACTTAATTGGAGGCGAGGATACTGTGCAGGATGACTTAACTCTAGCCAATCAACTTTGTTTCTCAACTTACCACGCTAGCCGCTTGCTGGTTAAACTCTATCAACAAGCGCTTCAGCCGTTTTCCCTGACGTATCCCCAGTATCTCGTTCTATTGAGTCTGTGGGAAAATGATCGGCAGCCCCTGCATGATCTAGGTGACCGCCTAGATTTTGGCAGCAATACGCTGACCCCACTGCTTAGGCGGATGGAATACAACGGCTGGCTCACGCGAACCCCCCAGGTCGATGACCGGCGTCAGTTGATCATCAGCCTGACGGAACACGGGCGAACATCTAAGCCAGCCATCTTTGACGCGATTCGAATCTGTGTGGATGCCCAAAACATTGAACCCGCTCAGTACAATGCCGCGTTACAGATGAACCATGCACTCATCGAGAAACTGCAAAGACTGCTAAATTAGCGTTCTTTGCCCCCAAACTAATCGTTCACGACCAAAAATAGAAAGAGGTTATTTAGTCAATGTCACGCTATGATGTCGCGTTTATCGGTAGCGGTCACGCCAATTGGCACGCCGCTGTCACCTTGAAACAAGCCGGAAAATCCGTCGTTATTATCGAAAAGGATTTGGTTGCCGGTACCTGCACCAACTATGGCTGTGATGCCAAAATTTTATTGGATGGACCTTCAGAACTGATTGCTAAACTTCACCAATCCGCTAACGTCGGGGTTCAGAGCACGACCAACGTCAACTGGGAACAGTTCATGGCGTACAAACACCAGGTGATTGATTCCCTTCCAGACCAGATGACCGCCCTTTTCACCAAGCTGGGCATCGACGTCATCAATGGTCGGGGTATCCTGATGGGCAACCACCTCATCCAAGTTGGTAAGGCAATCATCAAGGCCGACAACATTGTGATTGGCACTGGGCAAAAACCTAAACGCCTC
The DNA here is from genome assembly GCF_003946045.1 of Levilactobacillus mulengensis. Lineage (GTDB taxonomy): Bacteria > Bacillota > Bacilli > Lactobacillales > Lactobacillaceae > Levilactobacillus > Levilactobacillus mulengensis. Next base: position 22,055 of record NZ_RHNW01000014.1, read on the forward strand.
GCCATCGTGGGCAATGAATTTCTGCATGACAGTCGAGAATTCCTCAGTCTTCCGAAGTTACCTAGTCATCTCACCCTTATTGGTGCCGGGAACCTCTCGCTAGAATTGGCTTCTTTAGCACTGGCTCTCGGGAGTCAGGTCACCCTCATTGAACACGGCGACCGGGCTGCTCGCGGCTTTAATGCTGTGCACGTTGATAAGTTAGTGGCCCACTTAGAAGAGGCCGGTGCCACCTGCTACTTCAATGAATCGGCCTTATCCGTTGACGTCACCACCGATGGCTACCGGGTCACCACGGCTAGCGGCAAGAGCATCGACACCCAGTACGTGATCGACGCCACCGGGTGGGAAGCCAATGTCACTCGGCTGGGCTTGGAAAACGCCGGCATCTACTCCAGCGCACGCGGCATCGAAGTCGATGCCCACTTGCGAGCGAACGGCGACAATATTTACGCCAGCGGCGACGTCCTAGACAAGGACCAACCCAAGATTACGGCCACGGCGGTCTTCGAATCCAATTACATCGCCGGTCAAATTTTAGGTAATTCGGACCCCATCGTTTACCCCGCCATCCCCAACGTGCTCTTCACGCTGCCACGGTTGGCTCAAATCGGCGTGACCACTGAAGATGTGGCTATTAATCCGGAACGTTATCACGTTCAGACCATCCCCTACAGCAAATTCTTTGCCTTCGCCTATCAGAACGAAACCGATGGCGAACTGACAGCTGTACTTAATAGCGCTAACCAATTGGTGGGTGTTTCGGTCTATGGCATGAACGCCCCAGACATCGTCAACGTCTTGGCCCTGATCATTGACCAACGACTGACCGCGCCGGATCTTAGCAAAATGATTTTCGCCTTTCCAACGGCCACTCAGGGCATGATCGATGCGCTCTTACCAGCCATGATGCCTGCACGGGTTGCCGCTACGGCCTAATCTTTTTAAATCTATGTATCACGTTTGCGCCTAGGACCTGTCCTAGGCTCTTTTTGTCGTCCTACTGATCCATGCCTACAATCTGGCCGAAACGTGTGCCAAGTAAGCCCACCGTCAATACCAGTCACCCCCACACTCATTATTCGGCTAAACGTGTCATACTAACCTTAATACTAGGGACAAATGACTGTGGGGAGTGATGACATTGACGACCGTTAAAAAATTCTACAACTTAATCGTCGTGGGCCTGGCCTTGATTTCGATTGGTCTGGCTGTCTTTGATTTCTCCGGGGTCATTGGCATCACCCGCTGGCCGTGGTCCCTGCTGGATGACGGAATCCTGGCCTTCTTTACGCTGGATTATCTCGTTCGGCTGTGGCGGGCGCCCCATAAATGGGTTTTCTTCCGCCACAACATCTTTGACCTCCTGGCCATCATCCCCCTCAGTACCATCTTCAGCTTCTTTCGGCTGGCCCGGATCACGCGACTCTTTCGACTGGTCCGGCTCTTTCGTTTCGTCCGGCTCGTGGGTTTCATCGGCAAGCTCCGTCATATCCTAAAGGGCTTCCTAAAGACGAACGGCTTCGTCTACCTCCTCTGGGCCTGTACTGCCATTCTGATTCTGGCGGCCACCCTGTATTCCTACGCCGAGCACGTTTCCTGGGGTGAGGCCCTCTGGTGGGCAATTGCGACTACGACCACGGTCGGCTATGGTGACGTGGCCCCGCACACGGTCGTCGGCAAATGTGCGGCCACCCTATTGATGCTAGTGGGCATTGGCTTTATCGGGGCATTGACCAGTACGATCACCACCTATTTTGCCAACCGCGGGCGTGACTCCGAGTATCAACAGGTTGCCAAACGCCTAGCCACCATCGAGCAACAAAACCAGGAGCTCAAAGACCTCTTACGTGCGCAACGCCCAAGGATGACGACACCGCCGCCGACCACCCGCGAACAGCTGAAAAATAGCCGGTCGGAATTGCCGAACCACTTCTCTTCACCCTGACGACAATGATATAATATGGGTTAAAAGGAGTGCTGCATTTATGGAAAAACGAATTAAAGGTTCATGTACCACTATTTTAGTTGGGAAAAAGGCCTCAATCGACGGCTCAACCATCATTTCACGAAACGACGATGGTCACGAAGCCCTCGATCCTGAAAAATTTGTCGTGGTTAACCCCGCCGACCAACCCCGGGATTACCAAGCCGTTATCAGTGGTGTGCAAATCAAGCTGCCCGATAACCCCTTACGTTACACGTCAATTCCTAACTCAATTCTGACCAACGGTATCTGGCCAGCAGCCGGCATCAACAGCGATAACGTTGCCATGTCAGCCACTGAAACCATCACCACGAACTCCCGCGTCTTGGGTATCGACCCTTACGTTGCCGGCGGGATCGGTGAAGAAGACCTGGTCACCTTAGTTCTGCCATATATCCACAGTGCCAAGGAAGGGGTTAAACGTTTGGGTGCCCTCCTGAAGGAATTTGGGACCTACGAACCCAACGGTATCGCCTTCTCCGATAACAACGAAATTTGGTGGTTAGAGACCATCGGTGGTCATCACTGGGCTGCTAAGCGGATTCCAGATGACGCCTACGTGGTTGCCCCTAACCGGATGAACATTGACGACTTTGATTTCAACGCCGATGACACGCTGGCTTCAGACGACCTGGCTGACATGATTGCCACTTACAACTTGAACCCCGACTTCGATGGCGTTAACCTCCGTCACATCTTTGGGAGTGCGACTGACAAGGACACGGTTTACAACAACCCCCGTGCTTGGTTCGGTCAAAAGTACTTCACCCCAGACGTTGAACAGGATCCCCAAGGTCAAGACCTGCCATTCATTTGCCACGCCAACCGGAAGATCTCTATTGAAGACGTCAAGTACGTTCTGAGCTCTCATTTCCAAAACACCAAATATGATGTTTACGGCGACGGCTCTGAAAGTGACAAGACGAAGTTCCGCCCAATCGGAATCAACCGGAACCACGACGTCCACATCCTGCAGATTCGGAACAACGTGCCTGACAGCATTGCCGGGATTCACTGGTTAGCCTTTGGTGCTAACACATTCAACACGGTCGTACCTTTCTACGCCAACGTTGACGACACCCCAGCTGCCTACAAGGACGCTGATGGCACCTTCAACATGAACCACATGTACTGGTTGAGCTGCACCACGGCCCTCTTAGGTGACACGGACTTCGACCTGTACGAAGACTTCCGGAACACCTTTGCCTTAGACGCCATGGGTGCCTACCGTAAGATTCAAAACGATACGGATGCCGCAATCGTTAACGGAGCCGACGTCAAGATTTTGAAAGACGCTAACGAAAAATTGTCCAACGAATCATTCACCCGTCAAACCAAGTTATTGGGCGACATGGTGACCTTTGGTTCCGAACACATGAAGTTACGTTACAACTTAAACGACTAATTGCGTTGATTGAGAGTCTGGAAATTTTCCAGGCTCTTTCTCTATTTCAATCGATTCTTGCAAGTATACCTGGCCCCTACCGAAATAACTAGCGAACACCCGCAAAAAAGGGACAGAATCGTTTTAACCCGCGAGCCATTGCAGGCAAAAACGATTCTGTCCCTTTTTTACTTAGGCGCTGGTGTCAGTTAGAATTTCAACTCATACGCAAACGCCAATTTCTTATAGTAATCTTGTTCGATAAAGTCCGTGGGTTTGACCTCGCCATCTCGCTTATCGAAGTAGGCGACACCCGCCAGCTTGAGCATCTTGTAGACGAACTGCGAACAGAAGAGGATGTTGGGCTTCGCCGAGTGCTTGGAAACCAGGCCCACCATGTTGTAGGCACTGCCTTCCCGGTTGATTTCCGCAATCTTGTCAATCACGAACTGCTTCTGTTCCCGCGTCACCGGCAAACTGTAGACCAAGAGCGACGCGCCCTGCTTCTGGTGGAAAAACTCCAGCGTTTCCGCGTTCATCCCCGGCGGATAGACGTTGTCCCCACCATTGTACGAAATAATCGTGGCCAGGTCGCGGTCAAAGGCCAGTGACACGTGATTGAACTGTTTGCGCGTGACCACCGAGATCATTTCACTGGCGGCACTCCCGGTATTGGACACGGCCAGGTACAAATGCTCATCTGCTAGCGTCGCAGTGGCCGCCGCAAAATAATCGTCCGTCAGTGTCCCATGGTTGATGTACCGCACGGAACTGTGACGCGGCAGGTCCGCCAGTATCGTCTTCAAGTGGTCAACGGACACCTTGTCCTTGGCGGCCGTCGCATCGTTCATCAGGTCGCTCAATTTGTCCGCACTCTGCCGCAACTCATCGAAGCTGACCGTGGCGGCCTCTTCGACCGTTGGCAGGTAAAAAGCCACCTGATTGTTGGTCGTCACGAAACGTTCGACCCACAGCGGTAACAACACAATGATGACCCCGATGATTTTTTCAGGGAAGTACACGATTGACCAGCCACGGTCCGGAAAGACCACGACCGAAACGAAGATAATCTGCAATACCATTAAGAGACCGTAAGCCACCGTCAGTCCCCATTTAGCTAATCGAGGGAACTGCGCCAACCAGGTCCGCAGAATCATCATCGCGGCCAGGTAGATGTACACCAAAATTAGCATCGGTTGGTTCGCAAATAAATACAAGCAGACCAGCAACAGCCAGCCCATCCCCCGGATCCGAATAGATTGAAAATAATCGACGAGTTCTCTCACGCCACGTCCTTCTTCCACAATTGTTGTGCAAATCAAACTAGTTATGTCGTTCCCGGCGGTGGATTCACCGTTCCCTGCTGTGGGGACCGGTTCCAGACTGAGGGGCGGTCTTCCACCTCTGGTCACGCAAACTAGCCTGATTTGGACACAATCTTCTTATGCATTTTCTCTCAACTTAATCGAGACTATCAATAACTTAATGTAGTATACCATAAGCCCGTTTCACCTTCGACGGCCACAGAAAAAAGCCCCCACCATTACTGATGAGGGCTTCCGTTTCATTCACTTAAAAGGTTACTTTACCGTCTTGGCAACCGCAGCGTTCACGGCGTCCTTTTCGGCTTCGACCAGGTCAACGCGACTCTCGATGACCTTGGTATCCATCTTAATTTCCCGGGTTAAGCCTGGGGTGTTGATCTTAGGTTCGAAGAAGGCCTTGAACTCAGCCAACCGTTCTGGCGTGTGGAAGACACCCGTCGTCACGGTGATGTAGGTGGTGAATTCCATGTCGCCACCGACCGTGTCTTCAAGCCATTGCCAGTCGTTCCGTAACCAATCCCATGCCGCCTGTTGCCCCTTGTGGGCTAACACGCCACGGTACCAAGCCCGTAAGTCTTGTGGCTTGATGGTGTCGGCATCTTCGAACGCGTCGATCAATTGCTTGATCAAGTCGGCGTCCGGCGTGGTTGGCAAGGCCGCAGCGATGTCGGCCTTGTAGCTGGCGTCGCTGGACTTCCGGTAGTCGTTCAACAATTGAGTAAACAGGTCGGCGTTCCCGAAGTTTTCCACCTCGTTCGCCAAAATGTAGACCCGCACGGCAGCTGGCAAGCTAGCCAACTTGTCCTGGTTCGCCGTAAAGATGGCGTGAGCGGCCTGTAACGTAGCTGGTTCCTTGGCGTACAGCGCAGCGTTTAAAATCGTTGGCCGCGTCAATTGGTCGTCGTTGGATTCACCAGCTTGTGGTAACCACCCTAACCGGTCAGCCTGTGGCGCACTCAATTTGCCAAATAAGGCCCGTAACTGAGCTTCTTCGGTCGAACCAGGGGTCACGAACTTCCGCAGGTTGTTGGCAACGCCGTACAGCACGTCGTTGACCACAGCGGAGTGGCTCTTAGCGAACCGTGGCAGTAATGGCACGATGTCCGCGTAAGAAATTTGCCGACCTTCCGCGAGCAAACGCAGGTCTTGCAGCAATTGTAACTGCGTGATGGCGTCCAGGGACTCTAAGTTGTCCAGGATGTCTTGCAACAAGGTCGCGTCGTACTTCACGATGAAGTGGGAGTTGTTCCCGACGTTCAAACGGAAGGGTTCGCCGCTGGCCTGACGCAACGCCGCGTAATCGCCTAACGTGGCATCGGTGTCGGCGAAAATGGCTGGGGCAGCGTCGTAGTTGCTGTTCAATGGCACTTGCCATTGACGGCCGGCGTCCTTGCCCTCACCCACGAAGAATTGTTGTTGGTGAATGGTCAATTTGCCATCGACCACTGCGGCGGAAACAACGGGGTAACCGGGTTGTTCGAGCCAAGAAGTCATGATGGCACCAACGTCCATGCCGGAAGCGGCCCCCAGAGCGGCCCAGAGGTCAGCCCCGGTAGCGTTGCCGTAGTGGTGCGTCGCAAAGTAGTTCTTCAAGCCGGCACGTAAGGCGTCGTCACCGATCAAGGCGCGAACCATGACCAGCATCCGGGCACCCTTGGCGTAGACGATGGCACTGTCAAACAGCGCGTCGATTTCGGCGGGGTCTTCAACCTGCACGTGAACGGATTGGACACCGTCCGTGGCATCCCGTTGGAGCGCCATTGGGGCTTCACCCGTTTGGAAGGATTCCCAGATGTGCCAGTCGGGTTCGATGGCGTTGACGGCCACGTATTCCATCATGTTGGCAAAACTTTCGTTCAACCAGAGGTCATCCCACCACTTCATGGTTACCAGGTCACCGAACCATTGGTGCGCCAATTCGTGGGCGATAACCGTGGCCACGCGTTGCTTGGTTTCAAATGAGGTGTTGTCGGGATCTAACAGTAAGTAGGCTTCCCGGTACGTGACCAGGCCCCAGTTCTCCATGGCGCCGGCTGAGAAGTCGGGTAAGGCCAGTTGCCAGGAATGTGGCAGTGGGTATGGCGTTTGGTAGAAGTCTTCGTAGAATTCAATCGAGCGCTTGGCAATGTCTAAGGCAAAGTCGAGTTCCTTTGCTTGATGCGCCTTGGTGGCAAAAACACCGACCTTGACGCCACTCTTGGTGGTCGTCAGCTTGCTCTGCATGTCCCCGAAAGCAAAGGCAATCAGGTAAGAAGACATGCGGACCGTGGTGTCAAAATAGTGAACACCGTCAACCGTCTTAACTTCGGGCATGTTGCTGATGATGGTTTCGCCATCGTGTTCGTCAAACTTGATAGCCAGGTCAAACGTGGCCTTCGCTTCGGGTTCGTCGACACACGGGAAGGCTTGGCGGGCAGCGGTCGTTTCAAACTGCGTCCCGATCAATTGCTTCTTCTCCCCATTCAACTCGTAGTAGGATGGGTAAATGCCCATCATGCTGTCGGTCAATGGTGCGGTGAAGTCAATGGCCACCGTGGTCTCGCCGGTCTTGCCCAAGTCGATGTGGATGCCTTCGGATTCGTCATCAAAGGTAAATGGCACGTCCTTACCATCGGCTTTAACGGCGCTGATGGTCATGTATTTCTGGTGAATGGCGATGCTCGTCTCTTTGGCGTCACCGGTAATGGTGGACGTCCCAGAGATCAGCTTGGTCGCACGGTTGATATCAAGGTAAACGTTGTAATGCGTGGGTTGAAACAGTGCATAAAAATGTGTGGATTCTGCCATAGTTTTCTCCTTAAATTCTTAGAATAAACCCATTATACGACAATTGTTTGCGGGGCGCCACGAATCACGCGACGAGATTACCGATTCCCCCGTTTGATCCAGTCCTCGACCGCCGTGCCGGTGATGGCACTGGTGAAACGCTGGCTGGGTCCCCAATTGATGGCGGGATAGTCCGTGGTCAGCTTGGCCGTCGACTTGGCGATAGGTGTCTCGCCAGAGGTGCAGAACTGCCGGACGTCCTTGCAGCGGAAGAAGCCGGTCTCCAGCAAGGTGTTGATGACGTGGGGCACCTGCCCCCACCAGATGGGCGAGCCCAGGTAAATCGTGTCGGCGTTGGCAATCAGCGTCTTGTCCGGCACCACGATGGCTGGCCGCGACGTCTCATCATGGGTCTCCAGCGAGGTCCGACTGGTCGGGTTCTTGTAATCGAGGTCGGCCGCCGTATAGGGTTGTTCGGCCTGCAGTTGAATGAGCTGCGCACCCGTCACGGCCGCAATCTTTTGGGCCACGGCAGCGGTGTGTCCAGTATTAGAAAAGTAGATAATCACTTGTTTTGACATGTAAAATCCTCCTGTGGTTGGATTTCTCTCTGTCTTTATTATACGACCATTTCTTGGCAAAAAAACACAATCCGATTGGGGATTGTGTTGGTATCCTTATTTAGCTCGCGTCATGAAAATGTCGCCACCACGCTGCTGGCCGAAATCGAGTTTCTTACCCCGACGACTTAAGAAATTCCATTTCGTAAACAGCGCATCCCCGTGCAGCGTGACAACATCCTTACTGTACTGAAAGGCGTTGATCTTATGGATTTTATGATCATAACCCGTATCTGAAGGCAAGTAACCCCTCATCTGCCACTTGGCAGTCTTTTTGTAAACCACTAACTTCATGCTCGGCAGCCACATATTCTTCTTGATATGCCGTTTCTTATTGTACTGCGGCTTCGTTACCCAGGTGCCCCGCATGGCCTTGGGAATCACCTTAACCTTAGCGCTGGCGGGTACGGTCATCACCGGTGCTAGAACCACCAGTGTTAATAAAGAAACCCCAAATTGTTTGAACGTCATCTGAATCGCTCCTCCACTATGTATTCGGTACAATCCCAGAATAGCACGGTGAGCCTCGCGATTACCAGTGTTGTGGCGCACAATTTGTGGGTATTTACTGCTTAGTCAAAAAGACGACAACCATTGACGTATTCAACTTGGTTAGTCTTCCGCTGCCCAATCCCGAATCTCGTCCGCCGTCAGACTGGTGGCGAAACGCCGGCCCGCGTGCCAGTCAATGTGTGGATAGTTTTCCCGCAACTGGCTGACCGCCTCGGTGATTGATGTGGACCCAGACGTGCAGAAAGGATGAACCTCTTTGCCGGTCAAATCCAAGCTGTCGAGTAACGTATTGATTTCTCCGGGAACGGTCGCCCACCAGAGTGGGAAGCCCAGATAGATGACGTCGGCCGCCGCAATCGGTGCCGGATCAATTGCCTCAATGGCTGGCCGGACCTTTTGCGCATGCATCTCATGGTAGCTCTGATTGACTGGATCTTCCCAGTCCAGGTCGGCCTCCGGATGGTCTACCTTGGCATGAATTCCAATGAGCTTAGAGTCTGTCGTCACCGCAATTTGTTCGGCGATAGCCTGCGTTGTTCCAGTATTTGAAAAGTATATAACAACTGATTGTCCCATTAGTCATTCCCCCGTTTCATAAACAACATTCTAACTTAGTTATACACCCTTTTAGTCTATCTGTGACCATCCCCGGCAAAGATTCCAAAAATACGTGATTGGACATTTAATTTGGGCATGGCAGTTGACGCATTTATGGACTGTATTGGGGTTGAGGAGGTAACTAATCTATCTAAAAAGTCGCCGCCAATTTTTGAATTGACGACGACCAACTGAGGCTAGTCTACTTCTTGTAGAAATAAGTTCGCTGCGGCGTGCCATCACCAAAACGGTCGAGGAAGACTAGGGCTGTCTTTCCCTTATGGTTCTCTTTCTTAATCGTTTCGGCAAACAAACTGTTCATGCGATACCAACTGATTCGCCAAGTTTCCGCGTGCTTGCCCTTCTTGACGCTAAGGTCACTGTGATTGTAGTAATGTGATTTTTTCTTGCCGGACCATTTAGCCAGCGTTTCTTTCTTGCCATGATAATTAGACTTGTAGTCGTAAACGTACTTCGAGATCTTAAGCGTGTGAATGTTGGCGGAATCTTCATCATCAACGCACACCCAAGTCCCTCTGAATGATTTGGGCATCGTTGTGTAGTGAATCTTCGCCTCGGCCGTCGTGTTCGGGGTCGCAACACCGCCTAAGGCTAGACCAGCCGCTACTGCCATTGTTGAAAAAATCAATTTAGATTTCATAATATCTATCGCTCCCTTACTAAATTTGGTGACTGTTGCCGCTTACTTATCCAAGCCATGGATAGCATTGCCTAATGTATTCGTGAATTTCAAAGTCGAGTCGTACATCTGATCGGTAACGTCACCCACGTCGGGTTGGCGTTTCACCGCAGCAGAATCCTTTAAGACCTTTTTCCATTGCTTCGCTAGTTTTGCGTTAATCTTAGCGCTGAACCGACCTTTGAAAATTTTATAGGTTGCCTGACATCCTCGCAGCGTTTTGGCGTTCGACGTACTATAGGTTGCCTCCAGAATTGAGGGAATACCAGCTTTCTCAACATAGATACTGTCATTATAAGCATGAGCTAAAGTCATGCCGCTCAACGAGTCACGGTACAATTGGTAGCCGTCATCCTTGGGATTATCAACATATTTGTAAGTCGCCTTAAAACGCCGAATGTCAGAGGCCCGTTGTGCCAGGTTCTTGGTCTTGTTTAGATAGCCTTTCCAAATCCAACCGTTAATATTGCCCTTCTTGTTTTTAACATAGTAATAGGTTGCCCGCTTACTATTAGCCTTCTTCACCTTGACTGACTTCGTCGCGTAGAACGTTGTCTTCACTGCCTTGAACGTCTTAGGCGACTTCTTCGTCAGCTTGGTTGAGGTATATAGACTTCCGCCATTAGGATGGAACTTTGTCTTCGCTAATTTTTGGTGGCTAATCACCTTAGCTGCCTTGGTCTTTGCCAAAGCTGGCGAAGAGACTGTGGTCACGGAGACAATGCCAAAACTGAGCGCCATCAATCCGGCAATAACTAACTTTACCCGTTTATTCATTCGCTTGATTCTCCTCAGAACTTACTTCTTGTAGTAGTAAAGATTCAGTGGTGTACCATCTCCGTAATGATCAAGACTGACTAAGGCCTGTTTCCCATTGTGCTTAACTCGCTTGTAGGTCGTATTGAAGATGTTATTTTTCATGCCATACTGAGAAATCCGCCAACGCCCGTTTTTTCCTTTTTTAACGCTAAGATCACTATGATTATAAAAATGTGACTTTTTCTTTCCCGACCAGTTAACCTTTGAGATTGTCCGCCCATTAACGACATATTTATAGTTGTACACGTACTTGGTTATCTTTGCCGTTGAACGATAGCGATACATGGTGCCGTTGATGTCATCTTTTGAAAAGTTCACCCAGGTCCCTCTAAACGATTTGGGCGTTGTTGTGTAGTGAATTTTGGCTTCAGCCGTGGTGCCTGGCAACGCGATACTCCCTAAAGTCAGACCCGCCATAACGGCCAGTCCTGAAAATAATAATTGTCTCTTCATGTTAACCTTCACTCCTCAGTTTTAGTAAAGCGCTTTCATCTATGTGTTTACTTACCGCTTGTAAAGCTGACTGTACCCCACTACGCGCATTTTATGCTTACTGACGTATTGAAATTTGAAATTCAGTGGTGGTAACTTCCCTTTAGCCTTTGTTTTCACCTGATACTTATGGTGGCCCAACGCTTTATATGACGCTTTCCCCTGAATGCTGCCGCGACCATACGTCTTCATCGTCGTCTTCGTCAGCTTAAACATAGGCCCAACATCATCTTTCCACTTGCCTGAAGGGCTATACTTCCAGACACCGCGTAAAACTTTGGGTGTCCCTTTGTGCCAGGTACTGGCATTCGCCGTAGTCGTTGTCACCACACTACTCCCAAAGCTAAGTGCCGTCACTATCATCAGTGTTGCCGCTAGTTTGTGCATCTTCCCACCATTCTCCTTTTTGTATTTATTAATTAAATTAACCATAGCACTATTTAACTTTATCCGCACTAAAAAATTCATTGTTAAACACCGATAAAAAAGCTTCCAGCTACCTTGGTGTATTTATTTGTCCTAAACTCTAAGTGGCTAACTTGATTATAAAATTCGTCTAAAGTTATTCACTCGAACATCCTGATTATCTTCATTCACTAATTCGTAATGATTAATAACTTTTTGGACCTCGTTCTCGAAGTTACCTTTTTCTTTACTATCCCCATAGACAACCTCTCGAATATAGAAGTATAGCGCGGCATTTCTTATTCGACCGTCATAGAGGCCATCACTCCTCGTTGCTCCGTCATGCAACTTAAATTCAATATAATTGCGAAGGTGAAATCCTTGCGTATACTCGCCATTGTTATAAATATCAGCAAGAATTAGCCAATCTCGTCGATGTCTTATTTGCTTCCCATTACGAATTAGCTTACCCTTTCGTACCAGGCTGTCTTCTTTTCCCTCTTCAACTTCAAAAATTCTCTTCGAAGCATTAGTATCTGCAGGTGCTTGGTCCTGATTTGGATTCCACTCAGACTCTATCCCATCAAGCAAGTCTAAAACTCCCCCATAAGTTGCACGGCTATGTTCTCCCATAACTATCATTGTTAATCATCCTTTCCATTTTTAAATTCAGTAATCACGTTAAGCGTACACAAAAGGCACCCACAATAAAAGCAGATGCCTTATTTGAAATGTCTCATTTACTTACGCCGTTACATACCGGCTGACTGGAAGTAAAGCCTACTCCCTAAGATTAGAAGCGACGTTTCTTCCAGCCCACAACGCTAGTCAAAGCACCTAACAGCGCTAACCCGATGACGGCTAACCCGTTAAGCTGCTGTTCGTTAGTCTGTGGTAACTGAGCCGCTTTTAAGTCCGTCGTCGCTGTAGCCGTTTTCGCTACTGACGCTGTCTTCTCTACTGGCGCTGTCAAGGCCTGAACCTTTGCCCCTTGACCACCGGCAGTGACCGTCCCACCAGCCTGATGACCAGCTCCGCGAATCGTCTTCTTATTCACGACAACCGCTTGGCCACCCTGGTTGGGTTTTGTCGGTTTTGTCGGTTTCGTTGGTTTCTTAGGCGTGACCACAGCCGCGGCGGCGCCACCATTATCGCCGGGAGTTGGTGTAGTTGGCGTCACTGGTGGCGTAACGGTTCCGCCACCGTTGTTGCCATTGTCACCGCCACCGGATGTTGGATTAGCGTCATAGGTGACGACAAAACTCAAATCGCCGGTGGTCGGTGTTACTGGCTGGGCTACCGTTTGTGTCAAAACATTGGCCGGGTCAGTCGTCGAAACAACGTGCATCCCAGGTACACTTGGGTTTTTCACCGCAGCGAATGCCAAATCACTACCCGCTTGGTAAACCACCCAGCTAGCGTCAGTAGGTTTACCAGTGACGTCTAATTCGGGCGTCGCTGTAGCATCTAATTTACTGTAGGTGACGGCGTCTTGGGTGACTTGGTCCGTCACCGTAGCAAAGTTCACCGTCTTAGTTACTGGCGCAGCAACTGTCTTTTGTTGCTTATCTTGATACGTGATCTGTTCGTGAACGGCCTGCTCAACGGTCTTAAACGCATGTGCTAATGTGATCGTGTAATCCAAGTTAGCCGTAGCATCCTTGGCGAAAACAATGGCACTGGTACCGTCAGCGTTTTTCGTGGTATCACTGACCACCGTGTATCCCTTGGCCAGTTCAGGCGCAATCACCGTGTTGGAATCAAAAGAACTGGTGGACCCAATGGCTCCCTTCAGTTCAGGATTGGTCGTCGCATCCAACACCTGGAGCGTCTTACCCGTGGTAGCGTCCTTGATGGTCACCGTGGCCTTCTTAGCCTGGGCGTAAACCATCCGGACCGCTTGAATGTCGTTGACGTAAGGAATATCAGCCGCCTGGCTAATATCAGTCCAGGTTTGACCATCAGCACTCGTTTCAGCACCGGTGTAAACATAGTCGTCAAAGTCTCTTTCATAATCGGTCAAAGCTAGTTTGTCAGCCGACGTTCCCTTGTAGTTGGCGGTCACGGCCGTGCCGTCTGCATTCGTGATTGGTGTGTAATTGCCATTGGCATCCTTCACACCGTAACCAACTGACACCGTCCAGGGCATGACGCCCTTGTAAAATAGAATCGTCCAGTTTTTGGACTCGTCACCTAAAGTGGTGGCCCAAGACGTTTGCGCATTGGCCTTGCCGTTCTTTGCCGCGTAGTCGGAATACAGGCCCGTGCCATCCAAAATCAGCCCGGAGAACGTGTAGCCCTTAGACAACTGTTGATTCAATAACGTCTGGACGGTTGCATTCTGTTGGACGTCCACACTCGACCCAATATCCCCAGAAATCAGGGTAGCTGGCGCCAAGTTCAACTGCTGATCGTTAGCTTGTAGTAGCTGAATATTAACGTTTAAATCGCTGACGTTGGCAGCCAATTCATACGGCTGAATGATGTAACCAGCGAAGTTACTGTTGGTATCACTCCAGGTGGTGGACAGACTACCGTACGTGGAATCAGTACTATTTAATAAGTTATACCAGGTCAACGTGTTACTGTTCAGATTACCGGCATCAGAACTAGACGGGTACAGGGAAGGATATAACAGATCACTGGCATTATCAAAGCCCTGAATTGGCAGGTTGCTGGCAGTCAGGTCCTTGATGATAAAGGATGGCGTCGTGTAGGTCAGCATTCCTGCATCAGTTGAATTGGCCCCTTTAGCCAACTTATTGCTGACTTTAATCGGGGCTAACAGCACATGCTGCTGAAACAGGCTAGCCTTTGAAATCAAGAGATTCTTATCCGTCGCCAGTGGTGAAATATCCGTGATCTGGTTATCGAACAAGCTGACATCGGTCAACTTGTCGTGATTTCCTAGTGCTGAGATATCATTGATGGAAGCCGTTGGTAACTGAACCTCACGTAGGTTCTTCAGGCCACTTAACGCCCGAATGTCCCAGAGGTTGCTATTCTTTTCACCAGTCCCGTAAGCTTCTAAACTGACCAACAAGTTCGGTGAAATATCTAATACCTGCAGGTTGACCGCATTTTGTAGGCCTTCAAGTGTCTGCATGGCCATAATACTCTGATAGTAAGTCGTCGGTTGATTGCCGGCTGCGGCTTGTAAATTATCGTTCGAATAAATGGACGTAAGCGTTGCCAACTCAGCCTTCGAGAAGTTGTTGCGAAAGTCAGCAATCGTGGCATACGTCTTGGCATAGTTATTCTGCCAGAGAAAGTATTGAAGTCCATAGTCTGGCAGCCATTCATCGATGTACATGAGTTGGGTCCCGTACTTAGCCGACGTAACTGGATCAATTCCTTTAGCATCCTGGGCAATCTGGTTCGCATACGTCTCACCCAACCAAGTGCCAGCTCCCTGTACTTGATGACTAGCATCATAGCCATCCACAACTCTCAAGTCTGTGTTATGCCCGGCAGAATCCACATGGTTATAAGTATATTGCAACTGATCAGTCTTGCTGATGTTAAAGGCTGGTGTGGCAGCCACCTTGTTGGTTAAATCATCGGTATCCTGCACAGAAATCCCGGTCTTAAAGGGCGCAGCGGTCGTCACGGCAGTTCTGGCAGTCGGCTTTTCACCTGGTGCCGGTGTCGTTTGATTAGATGAAGGCTCCTTTGGCGCAACAATACCATCATTAGCCGGCGTGCCACCGTCAGCTGGCTGGACGGGCGCAGACTCGACAACTGGCTTCTGCGGTGCGACTGGTGTTGGTGTCTTATCACCATTATCACTACCAGTCGACTTGTCCGTCGCTGGCTGGACGGGCGCAGACCCAACTACTGGCTTCTGTGGTGCGACTGGTGTTGGTGTCTTATCACCATTATCATTACCAGTCGACTTGTCCGTCGTTGTCGCAGCTGATAGTTTGGCCTGTGCGCCACTTGTCGCTGACTGACCGGAAATGGTTGCCGTAGTAGTTGGCGTATTATCGGCAGCCTGTGCGGTCTGACTGGCCTGTGGTCCAGCGACGATTCCCACTGCCATACTGGTAACAGTGATACCAGCAACTAGCCAGCCTCTATGTGATTTGTACATTTTGTAATGTGTTTTACGTTCATAATCCCTCATGATTGGTCCCCCTCTTAACATGACCAAGCTCAGGTAATGTGATGTCAAATATAGTCGTTACCCTTGTTATTACTATCCATTATAGGCAGTTTGTGAGTGACGTTCAATCCCCTAAAACATTATTGTTGCCAAATATTGTTGCAACGTCAAGTGAGCCCCCGTTACGTTTAGCTCTACAGGTGGTTCATGGGTGCTTGAATTTTTATAGTTTAGCCGTATTTAAGTGGGAAAAACGGACAATTTTATGTAGGTAATAAACCTTTATCGAATCGTATCATCATTTTTTTGCGGTTACACGGTCGATGTTGCCACAGCATCCTAGGGCTACTAAAAACCCATCGAGAGCCTAACTGGTCTCAATGGGTTGCGTCCGATAAATCTACTTGTGTGCGTGAACCGACTCTCTGTGAAAAACAATTTTATACCCCAATACCCGTAAGTTCTTGTCCACCACTAAAAAAAGCAGCCAACCCCAACAAAAGGTTAGCTGCTTCTTTTAAATCATCGTATATTTACGCCGTTACAGTCCGGCTGAATGGAAGTAAAGCCTACTCCCACTCGATTGTCGAAGGCGGCTTGCTCGTAACATCATACAGGATACGGTTGACGTGATCCACTTCGTTTACGATGCGGACGGAAATCTCCTGTAAGACATCCCATGGAATGCGCGCGAAGTCCGCGGTCATCCCATCGATGGACGTGACGGCCCGGATACCCACAGCATAGTCGTAGGTCCGGCCATCGCCCATGACGCCGACACTCTTGATGTTTGGTAAGACGGTAAAGTATTGCCAAATATCACGGTCGAGGCCGGCCTTCTTGATTTCCTCACGCAGAATCAAGTCACTATCGCGAACGATTTGTAACTTTTCTGGCGTGATTTCACCCAGAACCCGAATCCCTAAACCGGGACCAGGGAACGGCTGACGCCAAACGAGGTCGCTTGGCATCCCTAATTTTTCACCCAACTCACGGGCTTCATCCTTGAACAAGGAACGCAGGGGTTCAATCAGCTGGAAGTGCATGTCTTCCGGCAACCCACCCACGTTATGGTGAGACTTGATGGTTTGCGCCGTGTCCGTCCCACTTTCAATCACGTCGGTGTACAACGTGCCTTGGGCCAAGAAATCGATACCGTCGAGCTTTTGGGCTTCGTCGTTAAAGACTTGGATGAATTCATTCCCAATAATCTTACGTTTCTTTTCGGGTTCAGTAACACCAGCCAACTTGCTCAGGAAACGGTCTTGGGCATCGACTTTAACGATGTTCAGACCAAACTTCCCTTCCAGACTCGCCATCACTTGCTCAGCTTCACCCTTCCGCAACAGACCGTGATCCACGAAGATGCTGGTCAGTTGCGTCCCAATAGCCTTGTGCAAGAGCACGCCGACCACGGAGGAATCGACCCCACCGGACAGGCCCAACAAGACGCGCTTGTCGCCGACCGTCTCGCGAATGTGTTCGATTTGCAGGTCAATGAAATCGTCCATAGACCAGTTAGATTCTGCGCCACAGACATCAAAAGCGAAGTGCTTCAAGATGTCGTTACCATATTCCGTGTTCCGAACTTCCGCGTGGAATTGAATCCCGTAGAAGTTGCGGTCAACGTTTTGCATGGCAGAAATTGGGCAGTTTTCGCTCGTTGCCACGCGTTCAAAGCCATCAGGCACCTGGGTCACTAAGTCACCGTGACTCATCCAGACCGTCTGCGTCTTTGGCGTGTCCTTGAACAGTTTGGCATCGTCACTTAATACCGTGATGTCAGCCCGCCCGTATTCCCGGTTATCAGCGGATTCAACTTTCCCGCCAGCCAGGCTGTGGGCCATCAGTTGCATCCCGTAACAGATACCCAAGATAGGAATCCCTAACTTGAAGATCTCTGGGTCAACGTTAAAGGCACTGCTATCGTACACACTGTTAGGTCCCCCTGAGAAAATAATTCCCTTAGGGCCCCAAGCCTTGATTTCAGCCGCACTCATGGTGTGGGCCTTCAGTTCAGAGTAAACGCCCATGTCACGAATCCGGCGCGTAATCAATTGATTGTATTGACTTCCGAAGTCCAAGACGATAATTTTATCGAATTTGGACATATCAACGTTTGCCAAGCCATTCACCCTTTCTTCTTTTTAAACATTGGTTATATCATACCGATTTCTGAAACGCGGGTCAATGTAAATCCACCACAATCGCTTCACCCGGTGATGGAAAATTTGCTTGGTCGCCACCTGCGGCTGACAGCCCCACGTTAAAATGGTGCGCAAGTCCGTTCCCGGCGGCAGGCTCAAGACGCCCTGCTGTGGGGAACGGTTCCAGCCAAAGACCGGTCTTCCGCCTCGCCTTGAAACCTCGCTAAAGTTCGCGAGTTTCCAAGGTCGTCCCGTGCTCTAGGCAAGGAAAATACCCTTGCCAAGACCACCGACACAGCTGAGCATCTTGGCCTGCCTCTGGTCACTAACGTTGACACATCCATTTATAACGGGTCAAACCCAACCAGATTCAACACTGTTCATGTCCATTACCTATTTTCAATAACAATTAGCCAAACAGCACACCAGCAGAACCATCAACTCGCTATCTGCGGTTCAAACCCGTGTCAGCCGCAGGGCTGGTGAAAATGGGCTCAGCCGTGGGAGTTGCCTTAGCGGTTTACCGCTTAGGCAACTGATATCTTTGAGACGCGATTTTCGGCTCAAAGTAAGGCCGAAGACCGCTTCTCAGGCTTCGGGCGTTCGCCCACAGCGTCACGGGCCAGTTTTCACCAGCCCGAAGGCGAATTCTACCCGAGTTTCAACCGCAAATGATAGTAAGTTTGGCGGTCTAGATGGCGGCGTTGTGTGGCGACGAAGCCGAACTCCGCCGCCAACCCCGCCAGCGAACTCCCCGGCCGCACGTCCATCCCCATCGCCGGCAAATCACTCCGCCGGGCGCGATGGATGGCATCGCCCAGCAGCCACTCGTCAAACCATTTCTGCTGGTAGGTCTTGCCCTTGGAGCGGTTGCGAACCGTCAACAGATCCAGGTACCACTCGTCCGGCAAGGCCCGCGGCGTCACCACGAGCTGTTGGGGCACCGTCAACTGTTGCCGTTCAAACAACGTCGCCCATTGATTATCCAGCGCCCGCTCAGTTGCGGCGGGATAACCGTAAGCCACGCCGACCGCCACGCCCTGATTTTGATAAACTCTGGCCTGCGGATACCCGTAGCGAAAATCAGGCTGGTGGTAGCCGACAAATAACATTTGTGATAACTGTTCCTTAGTCACGCGACGCAGGCGTCTGAGCTGGCGGCGTTCTACCTCGTGGAGCACCAACATGGCCACAGCGTCCGCGTCCACAATCGTGGCGTCTCGTAACATTGCGCCGCCTCCTAGTACTTCCGCAACAACAGGCGGTCGATGCGGTGATGGAAGGATTTATGCAGAATCATGTCCGCTCGATTTCGCGTAGGTAAAATGTATTCCGTTAAATTTTTTAAATCAATATCGCGCCAAACCTGCTTGCCCTTCGCGATGGCTTCTTCGTGACTGACCGTCGTATAAGGATAGTAATAGTTGGTTGGATCCTGAAAGGCCGTTTGCAATAACAACTCAAACCGTTCCAAGAACCAGCTCTCAATCAGCGTCGGATCAGCATCGACGTACAACGAAAAGTCGGTGAAGTCGCTGACATAAATCTGCTCATTGGTCGGTAACTGCAGGGTATTAATCCCTTCAACAATCAAAACGTCCGGGTGCACGATGTACTCAAACTGATCCGGCACGATGTCATACACCTTGTGGGAATACACGGGGGCCTTGATCAGCTCCTGCCCCGCCTTGACGTCGTTTAAAAACTGAATCAATGACGCCATATCATAGCTTTCCGGAAAGCCCTTGCGCGCCATCAGGTTGCGCTTTTTTAATTCCTCATTACTGTATAAAAAGCCGTCAGTCGTAATCAGCTGAATCCGTTGCCCCTCAAAATAGTGATTGAGCAACACTTCCAGCAAGCGCGCCGCCGTACTCTTACCCACGGCCACACTGCCGGCAATTCCGATGATAAATGGGACCCGCCGTGGCTTTTGCTGGAGAAAAGCCGCTTTGTCTTTTTGTAATTGGCGGTAGTGGTTAAATTCCAAGTGTAATAAATGCACCAACGGAATGTACACGTCCTGAACGTCTTGCAGGGAAATCCGGTCGTTAAACGCCTTGATCTGCCGCAGACTTTCCTGCGTCAGTGGGAGCGTTGCGTCATCGGAAAAGGCCCGCCACTGGGCGCGGGTAAACGCATTGTAATTGATGGGATCACTCATGGAGACACCTCTACTTTGGTTAAAATAAACTGTTGTGCTGGGTCTTTCCGCCTGCGGGCGTTTAGGCCAACCGGCCTGTGGGGCCCACCCGAAGCCAAAGAGCGGTCTTCGGGTTCGGTTTGAGCCACGAAAGTCACGTGTCTCAAACGCGTCCCGTGCTGTAAGGTCGGAAAATCACCGGTCTAACACCACCGACACAGGCGCTGGCAAGCCTAACGCCCTCCGGCTCCAAGACCGACCATACGTTGAATTGAACCCGCACAAGTGTCTAGGCTACTAAGTTTACAAGCCTTGGCACTGCTTGCTTTCTGTGCACAACAGGTCAAACAATTAAATCCTATTATACCGCAGATACGCTGGTTACCGGGCATGATTTCACTAGATTGATAGCGGATTCAGTTGTGGCATGGGCGGATACAAAAACATCCCCCACCGACCCGAAGGCTAGTAGAGGATGCGTTTCATTTCTTAGTTTAAAAACCTTAAACCATTTCGTACTCATCCGCTGGCACGTCGCTCAACAGCGGTGACAGTTCACCGACCGCAATCAGGCTCAGGCGGTGCATGGCCCGTGAGCAGATGGTGTACAGCAATTGCCGTTCGTCATCCGCATCGTAACGACTGGCCGAGGCCTGCCACACGATGACGCCGTCAAATTCCAACCCCTTCGCCAGGAACGATGGCACCACGATGGTCCCCGGTGCGAGCCGTTGGTTTTCGGATTGGATCAACGTTACCGCCACACCGGCCGCCTTCAAGCGTTCCGTCAGGTCACGACAGTCCGCCAAGTCCTTGCCGATGATGGCCGTGGTCTCGTCCTCTTCTTCATTTTGCTTGATTTGGGCGATGACCTTTTGCAGGCCAGCTTCCTCGTCGGCCGCCACCGTCATGGTTGGCAGCTCCCCTTCACGGGCAAAGGCAGTCACGGCCTCCCCATTTTTCAAAATGTGCTTGGTGAAGTCGGTGACCTGTTGCGTTGACCGGTAGGACTGCGTCAGTTGAACGACGCGCGTCTTGTCGGGGTCAAACATGGTGCTCAGCTCCTGTAACAGCGTCCGGCTATTTTCCTTGGTGAAGATAGCCTGGTTGAGATCTCCCAGCATGGTAAAACGCGCGCGGGGGAAGCTGAACTTCAGGAACGCCAGTTGAAAGGCGTTGTAGTCCTGAATTTCATCCATGAAAACGTAGCGCATGTCGCGTTCACCGGACTTCCCGGTCATCTTATCGTACAGGTACAGGTACGGTGTGGTGTCGACCAGTTGCATCCGGTGGTCACGCAGCTTGGCCACGGATTCCTCGACGCTGGCGTTCCAGTCGGCCACGGTGACTTGGTAGTCGCTCAGGTCGATGCGGTGCGGCATGTCGCGGAGCATGTGGACGTACTGGTTGTTGATACTCAGGAAGCGCGCCCGCACGATGGCCTTCCGAATGGGTTCAAAGGCCTTCATGACCACCTTACGTGACAGGAATTGCATTTCCTTTTCGGAGGAATCGAACTCCCGCGGGTCATCCCCGTACAGAGAATCCAACTGTTCCTTACTCAAGTCTTGAATCGTATCTTCAACCCACTTGGTCTTCATTTCGCTAGTGATGCGGCGATTGAGGATCCGAATCAAGGCTTCCTTGGTGGCCTGGAGCCGGTTACCCAGGTGGTAGTTGCGGTTGAAGCTGTAGTAGATTTCCTGAATCTTTTCCTTCGGGATGAAGACGTCGCCCTGGAACTTGATGTTGCGGAAGACCATATCCTTGGCTTCCAAATGATCGGCGTAACCGGTCACGGCATCAAAGAACGCCAGGCTCCCCTTCATCTGATTGATTTTCTTTTGCGCGGGCGTGTTGGTTTCGTCAAAGCGTTGGGCCAACGTTTCCACTTCAATTTTTGGCAAACGACGGCCAGCGTACTGGTAATACGTCATTTGGACCATGTTGTGCTCACCTAATTCTGGGAGCACCTGGTCGATGTAATCGTTAAATAATTGGTTAGGCGAGAAGAGCATGACCTGTCCAGCGGTTAAATGCCCGCGATAACGGTACAGCAGGAACGCGACCCGCTGTAAAATGGCGGCCGTCTTCCCGGAACCCGCGGCCCCCTGCACGAATAACAGGTCGGAGCCGGTGTCCCGAATGATTTGGTTTTGTTCCTTTTGAATGGTGGTGACGATGCTCTTCATCTTGGTGTCGGAGTGCTCACTCAAGGCCGACAGGAGCATCTGGTCGGTGACCGTCTGATCCGTGTCGTACAGGGTGACAATGGTGCCGTCTTCAATTTGAAATTGGCGCTTTAGCTTGACGTCCACGGTCTGCTCGCCATCCGGCGTTTGGTAGCTGACGTTTCCCAGTTCGCCATCGTAGTAGATGCTGGAGATGGGGGCCCGCCAGTCATAGATCAGAAAGTGGTCGGGCGTGTCGGAGAAGGATCCCAGGCCGATGTAGATGGTTTCTACCTTGGCCTTAGGACCTTCCTGAAAGTCGATTCGCGCGAAGTAAGCCTTCTGTTCCAAGCGCTTGAGCGTACTCAGTTCCGTGGTCGCGTGTTGCCAACTATTCTGCCGTTCGGCCAGCATTTGTTGCTGTTGCCGCACGGAGAGCGCCGTTTCCAAAATCCCTTCGTAACTATCCGTTTTGATTCGTAAATCATTGACAAAGTTCTTCCGGATCCCGGCCTCATCACTCTCGGCTACGTCGATCCGTTCCTTAGCTTCCTTTTCGGCGGTCTTGATCTTTGCGACCACCGCGTCTAAATGTTCTTGCTCGTGGGCCTTGATTGAATCTGGCAAGCCAATCCCTCCTCAAATAACTGGGTAAACAACTTTCATTAAAAAAAACTGTGTTTCAGTCCGTTCTACCTGCGTCAGTTAGGTATTCCACCCCTGTGGGACAACCCTTTGAAGCCATAGGTCGGTCTTCAAAGGCGGTGGTGAGCCTTGCAAAATTCACAAGTCTCCCCACACGACCCGCGTTGTAAGGCCGGCAACCCACCGGTCTAACAACGCCGACACAGGGAACTCCATACCTAACTGACTCCGGCGCCACTCACATAGTAATTGTGGTGGCTAAGCTAACTTATTTCATGCGCCAACTTTATTTCATAACTCTATTTTAGTCTAAGCTACTAGATAAGTCATTGTCTTAACAGTTAGGCCGAATGATTAGTAAGGCGACCTACCGACGTCAACAATGAAACCAACAACATTAATCAAATATGCATGACTACGGGCTAAACTAGTGGACGCCGCAGGGCTGGTGAAATTAGGCCGCCCTCTGAGACCGACTTTTGGGCTCAAAGTCGGGGTGAAAGCCCGCTCCTCAGGCTGGAACCGGGCCCCATAGCAGGGCCGCTTGAATCCACCGGCGGGAGCGCCAGCACCACCTATGTCAGTGACGGGCGTGCGCCCACAGCGTCACGGCCTATTTTCACCAGTCCGGAGGCACCAACAACGACTATTTTTTTGCCCGTATCAAACATAATTCGACTTTCCATTTTACACGTGTTCAGCCTATAAAGAAAGTAAACTGACCGGCGTCAAACCAGTTCCTTCACGCGAACTTTGGTATAATGTAGGGGAACTTTTTTTGAGGGGATGAAACGATGGATCAAGTATCCTTGTTAATTATTTTAACCGCCGCCCTGGTGACGCCGCTGGTCATGGCCAAATTCAAATTGACCGTGCTGCCGACCGCTGTGGTGGAAATCTTGGTGGGAATCCTGTTGGGCCCTAGCGTCCTCAACATCGTTCACAGCAATTCAACGTTATCCTTACTGTCGAGCACCGGGGTCATTTTCCTCCTGTTCCTCAGTGGGATGGAAATTGACTTTAGCCTCTTCAGCCGACGCAAGGTGCCGCAGACCCCGTTAGCGGCCAAGGCGGCCGGGAGCGCACCCAAGTACTCGCCGGTCTTTCTCGCCGTCTCGAGCTACGCGGCCATCATGGTCAGCTCGCTGTTACTGGGCTTCATTTGCCAGTGGACCGGGCTGTTCAAGGACCCATGGCTGGCGGCCATTATCTTCATGACGATTTCTTTGGGCATCGTCATTGCCACGCTGAAGGAAAAGGAACTGCTAAGTAAGCCGTTCGGACAGACCGTCCTGTTGATTGCGGCGTTGGGTGAAATCATCCCGCTGTTTTCCCTGACGATTTACGCGTCCGTCTTCGGTGACAATAGCAAATCCCTGTGGCTGCTCCTGCTGGTCTTCCTGGCAGCCGGGGTGCTTTTCCGCCGGTTCAAGCCGTTCTTCACCTTCTTTGACAGCATCAACAAGTCCACGACCCAATTGGATATTCGGCTGGCTTTCTTCCTGATTTTTAGTCTGGTGGTCATTGCCGAATCCGTGGGGGCCGAGGGTATCCTGGGGGCCTTCGTGGCCGGCATCGTGATGAAACTCCTGCAACCACAGGAAAACACCATGGTCCGGCTCGATGGCATCGGATACGGGTTCTTCATCCCCATCTTCTTCATGATGAGTGGGGCCGACCTCAACCTGCGCACACTGTTAGCAGACCCGGCAACGTTGCTACTGATTCCGGCCTTCTTTGCCGCCTACCTGCTGGCCAAGGCCGCCGTTTACTTCATCTTGCGGCTGCGGTTCAAACGCGGCAATGCCTTTGCGGGAACCGCCATTTCCGCGGCGACCATCACCATGGTCCTGGCCGTCTTGCAAGTCGCCAAGTCCATGAAGGTCGTCACCTCGCAACAGTCTGGGGCCTTCTTACTGGCCGCCATTTTGACCTGTGTGCTGGGTCCCCTGCTCTTTAACACCGGCTATTCTGCCGAGGCTGAAGACCTGAAGAAGTCGACCGTCCACTTTATCGGGACCAACCTGCTGACCGTCCCCGTGGCGCAACAGCTGGCCGATAGCTGGTACGACATCAGTATGTACACCGACAAACCTGACAATTACAAAACTTATAACTCCGAGGTCAACGTCCACCTGCTGGATTCACTGGAAAGTGACTACGTGGAGGGGCAAGACGCCTTCGATGCTGATATCGTGGTTCTGGGCCATTTCAATGCCAACAAGAACTATGAGCTGGCCAAGGCCGCCAAAGCCTACGGGGTCAAACGGGTCATCGCCCGCTTCGAGGACCGCAACGTGTTAGACGCCCGCGAAGACGAGCTGACCGACCTGGGCATTGAGGTCTATAACACGCCGAACGTGAACATCTCCATGCTCCGGAGCCTGATTGAAACGCCAACGACCCTGCGCCTGTTGACGTCAACGACTTCCGCCGTCTACGAAGTGGCCCTCCACAACCGGCGCTACACCGGCCTGGAAATTCACAGTTTGCCATTTGTTAAAGATATCACCATCAGTCAAATTTTCCGGGACGGTCACTTTGTCCGACCAACCGGAAGTACCACGCTGAAGCTGAATGACCGGATTATCTTCACCAGCAATGCGGAAACGGCTCGTGAAATCCGGCGCGAACTAGGCATTTTAAACTAAAACTGTTAAGATGTTAACCAGTTGTGTGGGGTCCAAACTGACGTTACCAGCGCCTTGCCGGGCAGAAAAAATGGACCGGAACGCTGGGGGCAGGACGCTGGAAGCCAAAAGACGGTCTTCCAGCTCGCTTTGAACCTCTGAGAAATGAGTTTCAAAGTCGCCATTCTCTGAAGAACACAGAGAATCCCCCGGCTGAGTCCATTTTTTCTGCCCTATCGGCTAACATTGTGGGCACCCACACCATTGGTTATGTCTTTCAGTTGGTTATCACTTACGCATCGTATTATGAACTAGCTGAATGTAGACATCATTGAACGAATAGTTGAACTTATCCATGGTCTGCACGCTTATCGGCTGCAAGGATGGTAAAATTGGCCCGCGAAGACAGTCCCAGTGACCAGAGGTGGACCAAGGTTTCCAGCTGTGTCGATGGTCTTAATAGCGTGGTTTTCGCTATTTAGAGCATGGGACAATCTTTGAGACCGCTTCTCAGGCTCAAAGTTGAGGTGAAAGCCCGATTTTTGGCTGAAACCGGCCCCACAGCAGGATACCTTGAGGCCACCGCCGGGAACGACATGGCACAGCGTCACGGCCTATTTTCACCATCCCGGAGGCAATGCGAGTAGACCAAAGATGAAGTTTTTTGAAGAATAGGAGAGATTGAGATGGCAACAGTTGAACTTTACTTGGTGCGTCACGGCCAAACTTATTTGAACAAATACCACCGGATTCAAGGGTGGTCCGACTCTCCGCTGACCGCTAAGGGAATCGCCGATGCCAAACGCGCCGGCGAGCGATTAGCGAAGATTCCTTTTGCCGCTGCCTATGCCAGTGACACGACGCGGGCCCAGAACACGGCCAAGAACATTTTAGCCGCTAACCAGACCCCAGTTGCTTTGACAACGGAACCAGCCTTCCGTGAAGAAAACTTTGGCTACTTCGAAGGCCTCGATACCGGCCTCACCTGGCACACGCTGGGCACGCCGGTTGGCTTGGACTCCTTCAACGCCATGATCAAGGAATTGACGATTGAAAAGACCAAGGACATGTTCCACGCCCAAGACCCCTTCGGTGATGCTGAAGACAACGCGATGTTCTGGGCTCGGGTACAACCTGGTTTGGACCACGCCATCGCCGCGGCCAAAGACGGCGACCGTATCCTGATTGCCACCCACAGCACGACCATCCGTAGTATCGTTTCCAAGTACTCGGACATCGACGTCTCCGTGCCGGTTGATAACGGGAGTATCACCAAGATTACCGTTAAGAACGGCAAGTACAAGGTGAACGACTACAACAACTCTGAGGGTAAGATTAAATAGTTTCGTCTTGGCCTACTGACAACCTTTCTGTCGGTAGGCTTTTTATAACGAAACTTGTAAGTGATTGTCGTAGTTGTCTGGGTTAGAATATGCTATATTGTCAGCATAGAAAAAGGCCGGCGTTGGACCGCCGACCTTACAAGCCGCTTCAAGAGCGGAGACAGTAACGAGAAATGAGTCGCCTACTCTGTCAAAGAATTAGAGGGCGGCTTTTTTGATTACTTCCGATCGTTATATGACAATCAACAATGGGTTTAAATTCTCTATGTTTTCACGCTAATTTGAGTGGCTTGAATAGTTATTCGAGCTAGAATATGTTATATTTTAAGCATACAAAAAGCCGGTGGTTGCACACCGACTTTACAAGCCGCTTCAAGAGCGGAGACAGTAACGACAGATGAGTCGCCCTAAACTATCAAAGCTTATAGAGGGCGGCTTTTTGATTATCTTCGATCGTTATGACGATCAATTAGTATCATCAATGTGGCAAACGCCAACATCAATGACAGCGCTTGGAACACGCTCATGGACTGCGAAACCTTTCTTTGGATTTGTTCCATGTGCCTCACCTCAGAAGGAAAAGACAGTCCCCGCTCACAAAACTTCCTGCATTGTCTAGTGTAATAGAGTGGTCACCATCCTCTAGGTAATTTGTCTTATAAATAATTTTATATGTAAATTTCAATTTAGCTCACCGCATCATCCGAGTATTTTACAAACAACAGATTCCCTTTTCTCCTGAGAATATGCTATATTGTAGACGTACAAAAGGTCGGTGGTTGCACACCGACCTTACAAGCCGCTTCAAGAGCGGAGACAGTAACGACAGATGAGTCGCCCTAGCCTGTCAAAGCTTATACTGGGCGGCTTTTTTGATTACTTTCGATCGTGACGATCGATTAGTATCATCAATGTGGCAAACACCAACATCAATGGCAGCGCTTGAAACACGCTCATAGACTGTGAAACCTTTCTTTGGGATTTTTTCCATACGCTTCACCTCAGAAGGAAAAAGACAGCCCCCGCTCACAAAACTTCCTGCATTTCCCAGTGTAACAGAGTTATCGCCATTCCCTCGGTAAGTCGACTTACAAACAATTCAATAAACCGTTCCATCTCTATGGCCAGCAACTAATCACGGTTGCTGGCCCTTTTTGCATCCTCCAAGTACATAAGCTGTGTAGCCAACTGTGAATGGTTTGTACCAAGTCAGCAAATTAAGTTGGGCTTCGGGCTTCGGGCTTCGGGCTTCGGGCTTCGGGCTTCGGGCTTCGGGCTTCGGGCTTCGGGCCAAACCAGCGACCTGGTCAACGCACAACCAGGAGCCGGAGGAAGCCAGGGTGGAGACGGCTGTGTCGGTGATGTTGGGCGGGTGGGCTTGCCGGCCTTACATCACGGGGCGACTTTTGAGACGCCGATTCTGGTGGCTTAAAAGCGAGCTGGAGGACCGCTCCTCAGGCCGGAAGCGGTCCCCACAGCAGGCGGAACCCTGGAAGCCGCAGGCGGCCATCCCCCACTGTCCTTGACCCAAAAGCCTTTGACCTAAATCCCCAAACCAATCCCAAGCCTAGCCCGAAACCCCAAGCCCAAAGAAAAAAGCACCGCAGCCAGGAAAACAGCTGCGGTGCCCAAACACTTACTTGCGAATCAATGAAGCCTCGTGGGCCCGTTGGGTATACATGTCAATTTCATCATCGGCAGCCCGTACCCAGTGACGGGGGGCGATTTCAACCAGGTGACGTTCCTTGCCATCGTTCTCACCGCTACCGTCGTACGCAATCTCTTCCCGGGTCCGTTCGAACTCAGGGTCAGGGACAGGCACAGCGGACAGCAAACTCTTGGTGTAGTCATGCAAGGGGTGGGCGTAGATTTCGTCAGAGTCGGCGATTTCTAGCATCCGGCCGTAGTGCATAACCCCGATCCGGTCCGAAATGTATTTCACCATGGAGAGGTCATGGGCGATGAACAGGTACGTTAAGCCCTGTTCGCGCTGGAGCTTCTTCATCAGGTTAACCACTTGGGCCTGGATGGAAACATCCAAGGCTGAGATAGGTTCATCGGCAATCACGAACTTAGGATCAACGGCTAATGCCCGGGCAATCCCGATCCGTTGCCGTTGCCCACCGGAGAATTCGTGGGGGTACCGGCTGGAGTGATCCTTGTTCAGGCCCACGGTTTCCAGCAAGTCTTCCACCCGCTTGGTCCGGTCGGCATCGTCCTTAGCCAAATGGTTAATGTCGATTCCTTCGGCCACGATATCCTTGACCTTCATCCGTGGATTTAAGGACGCGTACGGGTCTTGGAAAATCATTTGCATGTCTTGCCGGAATTCGCGTTGGTCATCTTTACTAGTAAAGTTATCAACGTTCTTGCCGTTAAACAAGATTTCACCAGAGGTGGGTTCGTACAAGTGGATGATGGCCCGTCCGGTCGTGGTCTTCCCAGAACCGGATTCACCAACTAGCCCAAAGGTTTCACCACGATAGATATCAAACGAGATATCATCGACGGCGCGAACCTCATCGGCCTTACCCACGTTGAAGTATTGCTTGAGGTGCTTGACCTCGAGGATTTTTTCGGCATTTTCGTAATCCATTATTGCTGTTCCTCCTCTTCTTCAACTGGGACACTTGGCCGTTGCTTGGCGACCAAGGCCTGTTGCATCTCAGCGTACTTCTTTTGCCGTGCCACGATTTGGGCTGGCGGCGTGACCTTTGGTGCATCCGGATGGAGCAACCAAGTGGCCGCGTAGTGCGTGTCAGAAACCTTAAAGAATGGTGGTTCTTGTTCCGTGTCAATCTTCAGGGCGTACGCGTTCCGGGCAGCGAAAGCATCCCCGGTTGGTGGATCGAGTAAGTCAGGTGGCGTCCCGGGAATCGATGGCAATTCATCCCCACTCGAATCAAGCGTTGGCATCGAGCTCAAGAGGCCCCACGTGTACGGATGCTTCGGGTTGTAGAAAATTTCATCGACGGTCCCGTATTCCACGATCTTCCCGGCATACATAACGGCGACCCGGTCGGCCATGCCGGCCACGACACCCAAGTCATGCGTGATAAAGATGATTGACGTGGAAATCTTGTCTTGCAGTTCCTTCATCAGGTTCAAAATTTGCGCCTGAATCGTCACGTCCAAGGCAGTCGTTGGTTCATCGGCAATCAGAATTTCTGGATAGTTGATCAAGGCAATCGCAATCACGATCCGTTGCCGCATCCCACCAGAGAATTGGTGCGGATAATCATTGATCCGGTTTTCTGCGTCGGTGATTCCAACTAATTTCATCATTTCCAAGGCTTGTGCCAAGGCTTTTTCTTTCTTCATACCCTTGTGGACCATCAGCGGTTCGGCGATTTGCTTACCGATCTTCATGGTTGGGTCCAACGAGGTCATTGGGTCTTGGAAAATTTCGGCGATATCTTGTCCCCGGAATTGTTCCATTTCCTTGTCGCTCTTCTTCAACAGGTCTTGGTCCTTGTACAGGATCGAGCCACTGGTGATGTCGGCGTTACGGGCGTTTAAGCCCATAATCGTCCGGGTGGTTACGGATTTACCGGAACCAGATTCCCCAACGATGGCTAAGGTTTCACCCTTCCGCAGATCAAAACTGACGTTCCGGATGGCCTTAACGTCACCGGCGTAAGTTTTGAAATTAACCTGCAGGTTGCGTACTTCCAAAATGTTTTTATCGTTCTCCATGACGTTAGTTCACCTACTCTTTCGTCCGCGGATCAAAGGCATCCCGTAAGCCATCACCCAGAAGGTTAAAGGCTAACATGATGATGGAAAGGACCAGTGCTGGCCACCACATTTGATAAGGTAAGAACTGGAAGTTCTTCTGTCCATCGTTCAACAACGTCCCTAGTGAAGCCTGTGGTGAGGAAATCCCAATCCCAATGTAGGACAAGGTGGCTTCGAAGAAGATGGCGTTAGGGATGGTAAACATCGTGTTAATGATGATCACACTGGAGAGGTTTGGCAGAAGATGCTTGAAGGCTATCTTCAGCGGTCGCTCACCCAGCGTTCTCGCCGCCAGAATGTATTCTTGTTCCTTTATCTCCATCGTTTGCGCTCGGACGAGTCGGGCCATGTTGGTCCACGACGTCAGCGCGATGGCAATGATGATTGACGTCATCCCAGGTTTCAGAATCAAAATCAACAGGACAATCACAACTAGGTTAGGGATGGACAAGATGATTTCAATGATTCGCTGCATAATGGTATCTATGCGGCCACCTTTCCACCCCGAGAACATCCCGTAGGTCACCCCAATCGTTAAATCAAAGAGGGTCGCCACTAACGCAATGATCAAGGAGATCCGAGTCCCGTAAAGAACCCGTGAGAACAGGTCCCGACCTAAGTAGTCGGTCCCCATGATGTAAAACTTGCTGGAAGCCCCAGCCTGCTTATAAGCGTCGATTCGTTGGCCCGCTTGAACCAACGTCCCGTTGAACCCATTGATGCCAATGCCAGGAATCTTAGATGGCAAGTTGGCGTATGACGGGTTCACGGCGTTTGGGTTATGTGGTGAGACCACCAGGGACCCAAAGGCCATGATGAACACGATGGCTAAGACAATCAAGGATACCCAAGCACCCTTGTTCTTCCGCAACCGCCGCCATGCATCTTGCGCGAAGGTTAACGAAGGCGCCGCAATTTTTTCACTGTCGAGCGCTGCCCGGTCATCGGCATTGATTCGCTTAAAGCTATCTTCAGGGAGTTTAACTGTATCTGCCATTTATTTACCTCCTAGTTAGCCTTTCCTGTGATCCGGATCCGTGGGTCCACGATACCGTATAAGATATCCGTGAACAACAGAACGACACAGAGCATGAATGAGTAGATGATGGTCAAGCCCATGATGGTTGGGTAATCGTTCGTCAAGACGGACTTAACGAATTGTTCCCCGATACCAGGAATGGAGAAAATGTTTTCCACAACCATGGATCCAGTCATGATGTTCACAGCTAACGGTCCAACGATCGTAATCAACGGAATCAAACTGTTCCGCAGCGCATGGTGGTAAATAACCCCCGTGCGACTCAACCCTTTCGCTTTGGCTAGTTCAATGTAATCCGAACTGAGCACATCGACCATTTCGGTTCGGACGAACCGCGCCGACTCGGCTAGCGGCGTCGCGCCCAACGCTAGGGTTGGCAAGACCGTATAGATAAAGCCACCCCATTCGGCGATTGGGAACCAGCCCAATTTCAACCCCAAGTAGTATTGGAGTAAAACAGCTAAGACGAAAGAGGGAATCGAAATCCCTAAGATAGAAACAACCGTAGCCGTGGTATCAACCCACGAGTTCTGCCGCATGGCCCCAAAGGCCCCGACAACGATTCCAACGATGACCCCTAAGATCATGGCTTGCAGCCCAATCTGCAAGGATGGTCCGATCCGACTTGAAAGCAAGTAGGACACTGGTTGGTCGCTGAATTGGAAAGACGTTCCGAAGTTACCCCGCACAGCCCCTGCTAGGTACAGCAGGTACTGTTGCCAGACTGGCTTATTCAAACCATATTGTTCGTAGATCAGCGCAATCTGACTCTTGGACAACTTAGCTTGGTTAGTCAGTGGCGTCCCGGGTAACAACTTCATTAGGAAGAACGTCAAGGTAATAACGATGAATAAGGTTAGGATCAGGTAAAAGATCCGCTTTGCTAGATACTTTGCCATTTGTTTACCTCTCAATCAGTAGACTTATTTGTTACCGTTAAGTCGTTAAACTTAACAAGAACTCCACGAAAACAACAAGATGATGAATGATTGCAATAATATCGAAAAGTAAGGACCAACTCGCGTTAATCCTTACTTCCCGATAAAGCTTATTTGGTCGGGCCTTCACCCGACTGTCATAACTGATTTAAACGTGTTGCTTACTTAGCAATGTAAGCGCGACTGAAGTCCCAGTTAGCACCGGTTGGGAAGTAAATCAATCCCTTGACATCGGACTTGACCAGTTGGGCTTTCCCTTGTTGGTAAACGGGGATGACACCTTGGTCATTTAAGATAGTCTTTTGGGCGTTAACCATGTCATTCCAACGAGCAGTGTTGTTGTTGGCATCCTTACCAGTGGCTGCGGCAACGTACTTGTCGTAAGCCTTGGAAGCCCATTTCCCGTTGTTGTAAGAGTTACCAGAAGTGAACAGAGACAGGAATGAAATTGGGTCAGGGAAGTCAGCACCCCAAGCAGAGATAACGGCATCGAATTGGCCATTTTGTGAACGGCTCAAACGCGTCTTGAATGGTAAGTTACTGTTGGTAACCTTTAAGCCATCCAACTTAGCCCATTGACTCTGGATAAATTCGGCACTGTTCTTACCGGCTGGCGTGTCATCGGCCATTAAGGTCAGTGAGTAGCTAGAACGGCCCGTTTCCTTCAAAGCTTGCTTCCAAAGCTTTTGTGCCTTGGCCAGATCTTGTGAAGTTGCGGATGGAACAGCAGCAGCGGTGTTGAAGTCCGTTCCCTTGTTTTCAGCTAAACCAGTTGAAACTAAGCCCTTTGCGGCAGTCGAACCATCAGCTAAGACCTTGTTGACGAATTGGTTCCGGTTGATAGCCAGTGATAAGGCTTGACGAGCCTTCTTGTTCTTCATCATTGAATCTTTCTTTTCGTTCAATTCAATGTAGAAGGTTGAGGCACTCTTACGTTCAACGTATTGCTTGTCGTTCTTGTAGTTCTTAGGTTGTTGACCGCTCAAGTAAGTTGCATCAAGCTTGCCACTTTGGTACTGACTCAAAGAAGTTTGGGGATCCTTCATCGTCTTGAAGTTGATCTTCTTTAGTTTAACATTCTTAGCGTCCCAGTACTTAGTGTTTTTGCTTAATGTCCAGTTATCGGACGTACCAGTCCAGTAAGTTAACTTAAATGGACCGTTGTAGACGTTATCTTGGGCATTCGTTGCGTATTTCTTACCGTACTTTTGAACAACTGACTTATTTTGTGGGAAGAACATTGGACTTGCAACCAATGATGGGAAGTAACTAGTGGCTTGCGTTAACGTGACAACCACCTTGTAGTTCCCTTCGGCCTTGATTCCTAAGCTAGAAACTGGCTTCTTCTTGTTCATGATAGCGTTGGCGTTCTTAACCTGCGCGTACATGTAAGCGTATTGCGAAGCGGTCTTAGGATCAACGGTCCGTTGCCAAGCGTAAACGAAGTCTTTAGCGGTTACCTTGTCCCCGTTACTCCAGTTAGACTTACGCAAGTTGAAGGTGTAAGTCTTACCATCTTTGGACTTGGTGTAGCTCTTAGCGACCCCTGGGTGAATAGAACTGTTCTTACCGATCCGGAGAAGACCTTCACCGGTGTTGTTCATCGTTTCCCCAGAAACAACGTCCGTGGCGGTAGAAGAATCCATTGAAGGTAAGGCGGAATTTTCCATCCAGTTTAACGTCTGCTTGCTAGCCTCGCTAGAACTGTTCGATGATGATCCACACGCTGCAAGTAACACAGCGGCAAATGTCGCGACCGTTCCGAGTTTGACTGCCGAATTGATTTTCATTTTATAATCCAACCCCTCTTAGTTGTTTGATAAATAAATTGACAACCTCAAATTTGATATTGCAATTGTATATTAGAAAACAATTAAAATCAATGGTAAAAGCTAATTTAATTTAAAAATATTTATCAAAACGCTGTTACACCGCCATTTAAAATAAAAAATTAAAATCTGATGTCACATTTAAATCGGGAGGAATTTTCGTTTTCTGTATACCGTATACAGGAAAACAGCATAAAGTTACGATGCTGAATGACTGTTATAACGGCAATGGCTACGGTTACATTGGGTTAGTAAACCCTTTTATGAGATCTCCAGGAGCGCACGCCGGCGGGATTCCGTCGCAAATGGTGCCGCTACCAGTTAACTGAGTTACCCGTCCAAGTCGGTGAATCCTAATATTCATTCTTCCAAAATAATCATTCTAAGTTTTCCGTAAGAGTAGCCAACTGAAAGAATTAAGGTAGTTATAACGCAGAGATAGGTTAGAAGCCCCCTCCGAGTCCACACACGACCGTTTACGCCCCGACCCCCGGTAAATTCCTACATATACAAAAACAGGACTGACACGCCCAGTTAGGGGCTAATCAGTCCTGAAAAAATTATCAGTTGTTTAATTCTTGAAAGATAGGTGTCATCGATCCCGTCAAGACGGGGAAATGAGATTGTGTCGGTCATGTCCGTTCCCGGCGGTGGACTCAAGCGGGCCGGCTATGGGGCCGGTTCCAGCCTGAGAGACGGGCTTCCACCTCAACTTTGCGCCTGAAAAGCGGTCGCAAAGGTTGTCCCATGCTCTAAGCTGAGAAAGTCGCTCAGCTTAGACCATCGACACAGCTGGCCGGCTTGGCCCCCCTCTGGTCACTCACATCTACCAAACACCCTCACATTTTCACTATTGAAATGGTATCCATAACTAGCTTACTTAGCGATGTAAGCTTTGCTGAAGTCCCAGTTGGAACTAACTGGGAAGTAAGTGATGCCCTTAACCTTTGACTTAACCAATTGTGGCTTGCCGCTTTGGTAAACCGGAATGATCCCCTGGTCCTTCAACAGAACCTTTTGGGCATCAATCAGATTTTGCCACCGAGCAGCGGGCTTGTTGGCGTTGGTCGTCGTGGCTTCCTTGACCAGCTTGTCGTAGGTCTTGTTCTTCCATTTCCCGTTGTTGTAGGAATTGTCGGACGTGAACAGGGACAGGTCGGTGATTGGGTCTGGGAAGTCAGCCCCCCACAGCGTAACCACGGCATCGAACTGGCCACTAGCTGAACGCGCTAACCGCGTCTTGTATGGCAAGTTTGCGTTGGTGACCTTAAAGTTAGGCAACTTGGACCATTGGCTTTGCACAAATTCAGTTGTGCTCTTGCCTTCAGGCGTGTCATCGGCCATCAAGGTCAAGGCGTAGCTCTTTCGACCAGTTTCCTTCAGCGCTTGGTTCCACAACTTCTTTGCCTTAGCAGCGTTGTGTGCCGTGGCGGCAGGAATTGTCCCCTCAGTGGCGAAGTCCTTGCCATTGCGGATGGCCAGGCCACTGGTAACGATTCCCGTAGCGACCTTGGAGCCGTTATCCAGCACCTTGTTCACAAATTGATTCCGGTCGATGATGAGAGACAAGGCTTGACGGGCCTTCGGGTTCTTCATCATCGTGTCTTTCCTCTGGTTCAATTCCAGGTAGGCGACCCGGGAACTGTTCCGTGCGTGGTACTCTTTATCAGTCTTGTAATTTTTCGGCTGTTGCCCACTCAAGTAAGTGGCATCTAGCTTCCCGCTCTGGTATTGACTCAAAGCCGTTTGCGGATCCTTAACTGCGGTAAATTTGATGTGCTTGAGCTTAACGGACTTCGCGTTCCAGTACTTTGTGTTCTTGGTCAGCGTCCAGTTGTCGGACGTCCCAGTCCAGTAAGTCAGCTTAAAGGCCCCGTTGTAAACGTTGTCTTGGGCGTTGGTGCCGTACTTCTTGCCGTACTTCTCTACAGCCTTTTGATTCTGCGGGAAGAAGGCAGTTTGGGCAACCAACGTTGGGAAGTAGCTGACGGGATGAATCAAGCTCACTTGGACCTTGTAGTCCCCGATGGCCTTGATCCCCAGCGTGGAAACCGGCTTCTTGCCATTCATGATGGCGTTGGCGTTTTTCACATCAGCGTATAAGTAGGCGTATTGGGACCCCGTCTTCGGGTTGACTGTGCGTTGCCAGCCGTAAACGAAATCTTTGGCAGTTACTTTATCCCCGTTGCTCCAGTTGGATTTCCGGAGGTTAAACGTGTAGGTCTTGCCGTCCTTGGACTTGCTGTAGCTCTTGGCGACGGCGGGATGCGTGGTACTGTTCTTGCCAAACTTCAACAGACCCTCACCTGTGTTGTTCAGCGTTTCACCGGAAACGACGTCGGTTGCCAACGAACTGTCCATGGTTGGTAACGCGGAGCTTTCCATCCAGGTCAAGGTTTGATCCTTGGCTTGGCTACTGCTGCTAGAAGATGAGCCACACGCGGCTAACGCAATGGTGGTTAGCGCGGCGACCGTCCCTAGCTTAATGACTGACTTGACTCTCATAAAATCCGACCCCTCTAAGTTAGTATGCCGAAGCAACTTTGTTGATAAAGACCACTATAGATTAAAATCAAATGAGAATCAATACCAAATTCTCATTTTTGAGAGTTTCTGTTGGTCTTTGTCATCGCCTCCAGGCTGGTGAAAACTGGACCTGGTCGCGTCCGTTCCCGCCGGCGAGCTCAAGGAACCCTGCTATGGGGCCGGTTCCAGACCCCAGCCCGGTCTTCCACCTCAACTTTGAGCCTGAGAAACGGTCTCAAAGATTGTCCCGTGGGCTAGGCTGGCAAAAGACACCAGCCAAGGCCACCGACACAGCCGGGCACCTTGGCTCGCCTCTGGTCACTTCCACAACTGGCCCATTTTCACCAGCCCTCCGGCTAACATCGGCCAACGCAACAACGATTGTGGGGTTGATTCTCAAAGATGTCTTATTTCTATCCGTCTTTAGAGTTGGGGGCCATCACCAGTTTCACCACAAGTTGTCTTAACGTTTCCAGACAATTACCGCAGATTCACATTAGAAAAATTACCGACAACGTTCCTCTACCACGGTTCCGATCCAGTGAAAATACATGGTCAGTGTGAGTGACCAGAGGTGGGCCAAGCCGGCCAGCTGTGTCGGTGTTCTTTGCTGAGCGATTTTCTCAGCTTAGAACACGGGACGACCTTTGTGACCGCCTTTCAGGCACAAAGTCGAGGTCCCAGACCGCTTCTCAGGCTGGGACCGACCCCATAGCAGGCCCGCTTGAGCCCACCGCCGGGAACGGACAACTAACCGCCACCCAATTTTCACTAGTTTGGGACAGTTGGAAGCCTAACAACGCTTAATTTTTCGGTGTTTGCAAAGGAACATGTTATACTCAACGTATAGACTTTAAAGGAGGGTGATCTTTTGGAAGAAACCCCACGAACACCAGTCATCACGATTGGGTTGAACGCTGGTCAAGCCACGTTCGGCTACTCGATGACTGAACTGAAAAACTTGGTAGAGGCCAACAACATGACGGTCGCTGAAGAAGTTCAGCAGTCATTGCCAAAGCCAAATCCAGGGACTTACTTTGGCACGGGTAAGGTTGAGGAATTAGCGACGATTGTTGCCGACAATGGTGTCGATACCATTGTCGTAAACGATGAGCTGTCCCCTAGCCAAATCCGGAACCTGGAGGCTGGTACCAAGGCCCGCATCATGGACCGGACCGGTTTAATTTTGGAAATCTTCGCTAACCGGGCACAATCCCGTGAAGCCAAGCTCCAAGTCCAGCTCGCCATGCTGCAATACCAACTCCCTCGTTTGCACACCAGCGCTTCACAACGGCTGGACCAACAAACGGGTAGCGGTGGCGGCGGTGGGTTCACCAACCGTGGTGCCGGTGAATCGCAAACTGAAATGAGTCGGCGGACCATTCAACGGTCGATCAACCACGTCAACCATGAACTGAAGGAAATCAACCAGGCGGCCGCCACGCAACGGCAACAACGGGAACGAAATGAACTCCCTTCCGTTGCGCTGGTCGGTTACACCAACGCCGGCAAGTCCACGTTGATGAACGCCCTGGTTCGTGAATTTGGTAAGAGCGAAGAAAAACAGGTCTTCGTGAAGAACATGCTGTTCGCCACGCTGGATACCAGCGTCCGTCAGCTAACCTTCCCCGACCAAAAGAAGATGCTACTGAGTGATACCGTTGGATTTGTGAGCCAACTCCCTACCCAACTGGTCAAAGCCTTCCGTTCCACGTTAGCCGAGGCCGCCAACGCCGACCTATTGATTCAGGTCGTTGACTATGCTGACCCAAACAAGGAATCAATGATGGCCACCACGGAACAGACGCTGCAAGACATCGGCGTCACCGACGTGCCAATGATCACCGTCTTCAACAAGGCCGACCTGACGGAAGCCCACTACCCGAACCGCGTGGGTGACCAACTCATCCTGTCAGCCCAAGACCAAGCGTCCGTCGATGCTTTGGTTGTGGCCATCAAGGAAAAGGTCTTCCACAACTACGTAACGGCCAACTTCCTGGTGCCATTCGCAGACGGTGAGGTCGTCGCCTACATGAACGACCACGCCAACGTCTTAGACACCAACTACGAAGCAGAAGGCACGGCCCTGAAGGTTGAACTTCAAGAAGCCGACTTCGACCGCTTCAAGAAATACGTCGTCACCGAATAATTTACACACCAAAGACATCCCCCGACAAATAGTCAGGCGGATGTCTTTTTGTTTAGGATAAATGAAAAGAGCCCACCCACGCCAGTTCCAACGAACTGAAGTGAGTGAGCTCCAATTAAAATCAAAATGAAAACAACACCGACCGGACAAACGACCAGCGAAGTCCCGGGCTAAACAAGTGTCAGCCGCAGGGCTGGGAAAACCGGGCCGGTCGTGGCAGTGACAAAAGGCGATCTAAGGTGCCCGGCTGTGTCGATGGTCTTGGCCATCTTACAAATTCACACAACCAAATACCCAAGCACAGGCAACGGCCAACCGGACAAATGACCAGCGAAGTCCGGGCTAAACCAGTGTCAGCCGCAGGGCTGGGAAAACTGGGCCGGTCGTGGTAGTGACCAGAGGCAAGCCAAGGTGACCAGCTGTGTCGATTAGCCATCATCCAAACGCAAACAACCAAATACCAAGCGCAGGCGACAACCAACCGGACAAACGACCAGCGAAGTCCGGGCTAAACCAGTGTCAGCCGCAGGACTGGTGAAAATGGGCTCAGCCGTGGGAGTTGCCTTAGCGGGTTTCCCGCTTAGGCAACTGCTATCTTTGAGACGCGTTTCTCAGCGGCTCAAAGTAAGTCTGGAGACCGCCCTTCGGCTCCAGACGTGCGCCCACAGCGTCACGGCCCATTTTCACCAGCCCGGAGGCGCTATCAATAACACAAGTTTAACCAGACTAAGCTTGGCGCTTTTCCAGGTAACGGGCGAGGACGGAGAGGCAGTAGCAGACCACAAAGTACATCAAAGCAATCGCCACGAACATCGGAATGATGTAGTTGGTGTTTTGCCCATAAATAATTTGTGACCGGTACAGCATTTCTGGCAAGAGAATGATCGTTGCCAGTGACGTGTCCTTGACCAGTGAGATAAATTGACTCACGATGGCCGGAATCATTTTGACCATGGCTTGCGGCAAGACAATGTGCCACAGCCCTTGCCAGTAGGTTAACCCGTTCGCACGGGCCCCTTCCATCTGGCCGGGGTCGACCGCTTGAATCCCGGAGCGGACAATTTCTGCCAGCATGGTGGATTCAAAGATGGTCATGGCGAGAATGGCCGCTGGAATAATTTCTGGCTTGACCCCCAGGTTAGGTAACCCGAAGTAGGTAAAGAACAGAATTAAAATCAACGGTAAATTTCGAATGATATCGATGATAAACCCGACGATTGCTGAAAAATACTTAATTTTTACGTAGCGGATGATCCCAAGAATCGAGCCAATAATGAAACTCCCAATGATGGACACCACGGAAACCAAAATCGTGATTCCCAGTCCACCAAACAGGTAGCGTAAGTTATCTGGGGAGTAGGCGTCAATAAAGTTTTGTAACATAATTTATTCTCCTCCCCTAAGCTAACCGTTTTTCTAAGTAACGCATGTAGTAACTGATCGGCATCGTGATGACCAGGTAGAGGACCCCGACCGCGGAGTAAGCCGCAATGGTTTCCAGTGAGCTGGACGCGATGACGTTCCCTTGGTACATCAGGTCAAAGCCCCCCACGAAGGCTAATGTTGAGGAGTTCTTGACCAAGTTCACGAACTGGTTACCCAGTGGCGGAATGACGTACCGAAAGGCTTGGGGCAAGATGATGTAGCGCATCGCCTGCCAGAAGGATAACCCGTTGGCACGGGCCCCTTCCATTTGGCCAGGGTCAACGGACTGAATCCCAGCCCGCACCGTTTCAGCGATAAAGGCGGACGTGTAGAGCGTCAACCCAATTGTCCCGGCGGTAAACCCATTCATCTTGACGACGTACAGCGGAAAGACCACGTAGAAGAACATGGTGATTACCAGCAACGGAATGTTCCGGAAAATTTCGATGTAGACCCGGGCCACGCCGCGGGCAAACTTACTTGGTGATTCTTCTAGTAAGGCGAAGAGCGTTCCCAGAATCAAACTGAAGATCAAGGCGAGCACACTGCATAGCAACGTCTGCCCTAACCCATACAGGAGGGTGCCTCCGTAATTTGCAAAGATATGAATCATTCTTTAGCCGCCTCCTTGTAGTCAAAGCCCTTCACGTTGTGGAACCACTTGTGCAGGAGTTTGTTATAAGTGCCATTGGCCCGTAACTCGGTCAAAGCCTGGTTCGTGGCGTTTTTAAATGGCGTCTGGCCCTTGTCCATGGCGATCCCGTAAGGCTCGGACACGAACGTTCCCCCGGTGACTTCATAACCCGGGTTTTGAACCGACATCCCATATAAAATACCGTTATCGGTAGTCAGCGCTTGGCCTTGTCCGGA
Organism: Levilactobacillus mulengensis; assembly: GCF_003946045.1. GTDB lineage: Bacteria > Bacillota > Bacilli > Lactobacillales > Lactobacillaceae > Levilactobacillus > Levilactobacillus mulengensis. Next base: position 63,361 of record NZ_RHNW01000014.1, read on the forward strand.
CTTCAATGCCGTCATGGCTTGCGCGTAGTCGGTCAATTGTAAGACCTTCGCGTCAGGCGCGACCTTGGCCACGTTTTCCACGGAGTCAGAACCAACGACCCCGAGAACCGTGCCCTTTTGTTTGTTTAAATCTTTGACGTTTTTAATGGAACTGCCCTTCTTGACCAGCAGGGATTGCCCGGCAAAGAAGTAGGTATTGGAAAAGGTGACTTGTTTGCGCCGCTCTGGCGTGTTGGTCATGGTGGCGATAATGGCGTCGATGTTTCCGTTCTTTAACATGGGCATCCGCGTTGAACTCGTCACTTGAATGAATTTGGCCTTGGCATCCTTGCCCAGCATTTGCTTGGTCAGTGCCGTTGCCAAATCCACTTCGAACCCCTTGATCTTCCCGTCTTTGGTATCCAGCAACCCGAACAGCCGGGTATCCGCCTTAACTCCCCAAGTAATCGTCTTGGTTTGTTGGTCGGTCTTGTACACGTTCCGTGCGGATAATGGCTTACTGCCACACGCACTCACGACGACCGTCAAGGCAACCAGGGAGAACAGCAGGCCCAAACTGCGAATTAATTTTTTCATAGTGAGCTTTCCTCCCCGTTTTAGTGTGTCAAAATCTTGCTTAAAAATTGGCGAGCCCGTTCGTTGGTTGGCTGGCCCTCGAAGAAGGTTTCCTTAGAGTCATCTTCCAAAATGCGGCCGTCAGCCATGAAAATCACCCGGTTGGCCACTTCACGGGCAAAGCCCATTTCGTGGGTCACAACCAAGGACGTCATACTGGAGTCGCGGGCGATGGTCTTCATAACGTTCAGCACATCGTCGATCATTTCAGGGTCCAAGGCACTGGTTGGTTCGTCAAACAAGAGGCACTTGGGCTTCATGGCTAACGACCGCGCAATGGCGATCCGTTGTTGTTGCCCCCCAGAAAGTTGGGATGGCATCTTAGGCGCTTGGTCGGCTAACCCAACTCGGTCGAGCATTTCCATGGCGACCTTCTTGTTTTCCTCTTCGCCCCGATGTAACACGATTCGTGGTGACAACATGATGTTTTCCAGAATCGTCTTGTTGGCGTAGAGGTTAAAGTGTTGGAACACCATCCCCACGTTCTTGCGAATCCGGTTCATATCCGTCTTTGGATTGGCCAAGTCTTGGCCGTTAACGATCAATTGACCATCGCGAATCTGTTCCAGCCCATTGACGGTCCGAATCAAAGTTGATTTCCCGGAACCAGAAGGCCCGATCAAAACAACCGTTTCCCCGGCTTCAATCGTTAAATTGATGTTATACAGCGCGTGAAAATCGCCGTAGTACTTTTCCACGTTGTGAAATTCGATCATTGACATAAGTATTCCCTCCACTAGTGATTTGGTTGCCGTGCTTGCGGCGGACTAGCGCCTCATCTAGTCCCTTGAGGCTAGATTTTTACAGTGTCTAAGGTAAAGTTTAAACCAAAAAATTTACCCGGTCAAAGTAAACCACTCCAGGTTACCCACCCCTACTGACCGTTTGGGGGTTCAAAGATTAGATGTACCACGGGTCCGGTCTGCTTTCAAAAATATTTCACGGTTGCGATTCCTATGAGGAAGCGGCGGGAACGTTTTCGGGCGCGGTTCTTAACATCCCCTGTCACCTGCCCAAATTGGTGAAAATGAGGTTGTGCCTTGGCTTCCGTTCCCGGCGGTGGGCGCAACCTGTTCTGCTGTGGGGAACGGTTCCGGCCAAGAAACGGTCCTCCACCTCGCCTGAAAGCCTGGCAAACCACCAGTCTCCCAGGTCGTCCCGTGCTCTAGGCTAGGAAAACCGCCCAGCCAAGACCACCGACACAGCTGCCCAGGTTGGCCCACCTCTGGTCACTGACATGGCTTGATCATTTTTCACCAATCGCTCCCCCAGCTTGGCCACCCCTCTCCTGGCTCCCCCCCCCCTTGGTTATCCCCGTTCCTTACTGTCACGTCCGTGTCACTTTGCTTGCAGCACAAAAAACTCTCTGAGGGTGCCGCTTCGCTTTACCCTCGTAACCATATGGTGAAATGAACCGCCTTTCCCGGTATA
>NZ_RHNW01000015.1 GCF_003946045.1 Levilactobacillus mulengensis
TAATCCATGTCTATTTTTGTACAGTAAAGGCCCGGCATGCCGGGCCTTTACTGTACAATTTAACTTTCAACCTTTAGTTTAATATCATGAAATTTATAAGCAAACATCGTTGCGCAGCGGCTGGCGGCCAGGTATGATGGGTGCAAGTTAGCTTTACCAGAAGGGGAGATGGGCGGCGTGACACCACGGTTGATTGCGACGGACTTAGACGGCACATTTTTAGATAACGACGGGCGCTACGATGCGCACCGGTTCGAGGCACAGCTGACGGTGATGGCGCAACGGCAGGTCCGTTTCGTGGTGGCCACGGGGGACCCGCTCGACCATGCGCAGGAACTCTTCGCACCGTTAAAGCATCGCGCGGCCATTACCTACGTGGTCGAGGATGGCGCGTTGATCACGACGGCAACCGGGCAGGTGCTGAAGTGTGCCGCCATTCCAACAACGTTGTGGCAGGCGGCGGTCACCTGGATCAGTCGAACGCCCGTGATGGCGGACTGCTTCGTGATTGCCTGTGGCTGGAGGAAAGCCTACACGCAGTTGCCGGCCGATAGCGAGCGCTTTAAGGAGTCGCAGGTCTTCTATCCCAGCCTGACACACGTGGATCAGTTAACGACCGTTACCGATGGCATTTTGAAATTAGATTTGACCTGGCTGAAAACCGACATTGCCCCCCAGGTAGCCGCGTTTAACCAACGCTTCGTGGGGAGTCTACGGGCGACCAGCAGTGGCCTGGGTGGCATGAACGTGACGCTCCCGGGTGTCAATAAGGCCGCGGCCCTACAGTATTTGGGCGACACCTGGCAAATTGGCTCTGCGCAGATGGCAGCCTTTGGCGACTCCGGCAACGATGCCGCCATGCTCGAGTTGGTAGGGCAAGGATTTGCCGTGGCCAACGCGGCACCGGAAGTCTTACGGGAGAGTCGCCAGCAGACGCCCGATACCAACGATGAGGGGGCCGTCCTGAACCAGATTGCGCGCTGGCTAGTTTGAGTTGCTCGCGTTCTAACCGAATGTCCAGTCGGGGTAAATGACCCACTGCCGGCATACAATGGCCGCAGTGGGGGTGAGTGGCGTGCAAATTACAACGAGCCGTTTGGGGACGGCACTGATTGCGTTGGAGGTCAACTGTCAACGTAATCGGCAGGTCGCGGCGATTCGCCAAGCGTTGCGACTGATTTTTCCCATTATTTTGTTGGGCAGTTTAGCAGATTTGGTCGACCAGGCCTGGCTGCAACGGACCGGGTACTTTTATCAGACTCTCCACGTGGCGACCTGGGTGCTACAGCTCAGAGTCATGCGCCAGTACCTGCGGCTGATCAGTGCGGGGACCCTGGGACTGGCGGCCATCCTGATGGCATTTGCCGTGAGCTTTTATTCGGTGGCGCCGGTGACGCGGCAGACCAGCAATCGGCTGATGGCCGGCATGACCGCCGTGATCAGTCTGAAATTCTTTAACGTCAGTCGACCGTCAGTCCTGGCCCTGCGTCCCATCAAATGGGCGTCGGCCAACCTCGGTCTACAGGGCATCCTGATGGGTATTCTGATTGGTCTTCTCGTGGGCAATAGCTATCGTTGGCTCTTGACCAAGCACGAGACGGCCGGCTTGACGGGGCCGTTTCTACTGATGAGTGGCTGGCTGCTGGGAACCACCGCGCTGGGCTTACTGTGGGTGACCACCCAGACGGTCAGTCTAAATGCGGCGTTCGTGAGCGCCATTCAGTGGCCGTTTCGGCTACCGCATTTCATCCTAGGACTCTTGGGGTACAGCGGGTTGACCAGCCTGTACGCGTGGCTGGGGGTGCTCGAGCCCATCACACCAAGCGGGCAAACGGTGGCGACGGCGCAAAATTTGGAAGCCGTCTTGAACCATGCCGGCTGGCAGTTGCCCCATCCCGTGACGCTGCACACCGTCGTTGACGTCTACGCCAACTTTGGCGGGACGGGGATGTTGCTGGGACTGGTGCTGGCCATCCTGTTGGTCCACGGCCATACGCGGCATCACGCCGTGGCGTGGCTGAGTCTGGTCCCAACCCTGGGGAACTTCGGGGCACCAATCATGGTCGGCCTGCCGGTGATGCTGAGTCCGTTGCTGGGCATTCCGTTTCTCCTGGCACCGTTAGTCTGTATCAGTGTCAGCTGGCTGTGCCTGCGCCTGGCCTGGGTGCCCGCGGTGGCGTATCCGCTGTTGACTGGGACACCGGGGCCCTTCCTGGCGTTCTTGGGGACCGGCGGCAACTGGTCGGCGCTGGTACTGGGACTCGTGAATCTGGCGCTGAGCACGGCCATCTACTATCCCTTTGTGAAATGGCACGTCCAGGCGCAAGCTCAGATAGCGGGGGAGGTGGCCGATGATGACCCACGCAATTAAACGCGGCTTTATCGTGGTGCTGGGCCTCTTGGTCTTGCTGAGTCTGCCGGGGTTCCTCTGGCGGTCGCAGCAACGCAGCGAGGTCCGCAGTCATTACCAAACGCTGATGGCGCCCGTCTTTCTGGTGCCTGGCTCGAGTGCGACGCAGAACCGGTTCAATGCGCTGGTCAAGGAACTCAACCGGGAAACGCCCGCGACCCACAGTCTCTTACGGGTCGAGGTCAAGACGACGGGCCAACTGGTGTACACCGGCCGTATCCAACCGGGGGACACGCGGCCGTTCATCGTGGTTGGCTTTCAGAATCATCACGACGGGGCGCAGAATATTTTGAAGCAGGCGAAATGGTTTGCGTTGGCCTTTAATGCTTTGCAGAAGACGTATAAGTTCAATCATTTCTCGGCAATGGGTCATTCCAACGGCGGCCTGGTTCTGACGTTATTTCTGGAGAATAGCCTGGATCAATCGGCCGTGCGAGCGAATCGGCTGATGACGATTGCTACGCCGTTCAACCTGGAGGAAGATGATGCCGCCGTGGATACACCGTTATTCAAGACGCTGGAAGCGGGGCGGCAACGGTTGCCCCGGCAGCTGGTCGTCTACTCGATTGCCGGGAGCAAGACCTTCACGGGGGATGGCATCGTGCCGTTTGACAGTGTGAACCGCGGCAAGTATTTATTTCAAAATCAAGTTAAGGGATTCACGCAAATTACCGTGACCGGTGCGAACGCCAACCACGCGGATTTGCCGGAGAATCAACAAATCGTTGCGCTCATTCGCCAGGACCTTTTGTCCTAATCATGGTTTATTTCACAAGCCGTTACGTGTAAACTAGGGGCATAAGGAAAATTACGGAGGCCAACAACGAATGATAAAGATGATTGCGCTCGATTTAGACGAGACGTTACTCAACACGGATAAGACCATTAGTGAAACCAACGCCGCAGCCCTGCGGCAATTACACACGGCGGGCGTCAAGGTGGTGCTGTGTACCGGCCGGCCCATCAACGCCATTTGGGGCTACCTGGAACAACTGGGACTGACCACGGCCGAGGATTACACGATTACCTTCAACGGGGCCCTGGTGATTCAGAACACGACCAAGGAAGCCTTGGCGCAAAGCGGGTTGAGTCGCACGGACTTCAAGCCATTGCACGCCTTTGCGGCAGCCAATCACTACCCCTTGGACGTCTTGGACTTTGATCAAGTCTATCCCGTCGCTGATTTAACGCCATCGGTTTACCAACAAATGTTGAAGGCCCCGATGACCTTTACCCCGACGTCGTTTGCAGAATTACCCGACCATCTCTTCAGTAAGGCAGTTATGGCAACGGACCCCGCCACACTGGATGAAGTTGTTAGCAAATTGACTCCGGAGCTGACCGACCAGTATCACGTCGTGCGGTCACAACCCAAGATTTTGGAATTCTTGGCCGCCGACATGGATAAGGCCGTGGGGTTGGGTCAATTGTTGACACACTTCGGTTGGGACTTCAGCAACCTGATGACCTTCGGGGATGCCGAGAACGACTTGGGCATGATCAAGGCCGCCGGGGATGGCGTGGCCATGTTGAATGGCCAACCAGCCGTCAAGGATGCCGCTAACCACATTACGCCCAAAGACAACAACAACGCTGGGGTTGCGGCGTACCTTGAACAAACCTTTCCGGAATTGCTAAGCTAGAAGCGGTAGCGCTTGCATTTAAACAGATAAACTGTCAGTATAAAAGGTGTATAGGATTAATCTTAAGGAGGATTTTGGTCATGAAACGTTTGATGGTGAAACTTGGATTAGTAGTACTTGCAGCGGGGACCCTGGGTGGTGTCGCTGCACCGAGCGCGGCTAGTGCTAGCACGAAGGCCAAGCCCGCAACTTTTACGAACACGGACACGAAGCGTTACTACAAGAACGCTAAGTCAAAGACGGCTTTTTACTTTAAGTCATACAAGTCTAACGGTAAGACCGGGACGTTGCTGATTTTTGGTGACTTCAACGGCAAGAGTGCCAACGTCAAATATGGTGTGCCAACCTCCATTAAGCTTAGCAAGAACAAGCGGACGTTGACGACCAAGTACAAGTTGATCGAATTTAAGACGACCGACAACAAGACGACCACGTCCCTGACGAAGAAGACTTACACGTTCAAGCTGACGAAGAAATCCAGCACCAAGTTCAGTACCAAGGTGACTGGCACGAAGCTGAACCGGCGCTTAGCCTCAGCCACTGGCAAGACTTATTCTTACAGCAAGGTTAAGAAGAGTCCGGCCGCTACTTACGCTAAGAAGTACGTGAAGCCAGCTATGCAGAAGCAATACACGGACATCTTTAACAACACCGATGCCCTGACCGAAGCGCAGAAGCAACAGTACGCCACGGAATACACGAACAACGCGGTTAAGACCATGATCAACAACTTTAACTACAAGGCTTAATTGCGATTTTAAAAATGAGCACGAGTCCTCAAGACGGGGGCCGTGCTCATTTTTGCGTCCAACAAAAAAACACCGACCGCAGCCAGTGTTTTCAGTTAAACTTATTTGTTGTTTTTGAATAAAGTAGTCAGGTAGTCCATGAAGACCTTGAGGTAACGGTCCTTGTCAACCATGACGGAAACCTTGACGTTGGTAGGTTCGTTGAGACGGTTGTCATCACCGATAGTCCGACCGTAAGTTTCCTTGTTGTAGTTAACGACCATGTTCAAGTCAATCGTGGTGACGAAACTAGGGTCTAAGGCAACCCCAACGGCGAGTGGGTCATGCAAAGCACAGCCACCCAAGTTGTCGTTGAATTGCTTGTAAGCTTCGATGTAGTAGTCAACGATGTCGGCAAACTTTTCACCAGCAACGGTGCCGAGTTCACGCCATTGCTTGGTTTCCTTCTTGGTTAAGAGGGTCCGCAGCGTGACGTCCAGGCCAACCATGGTAGAGTGAAGTGGGCTGGTCAAAACAGCGTTAGCAGCTTCAGCATCTTGGTTGATGTTGGCTTCAGCAAATGGGGTAACGTTCCCAGGCATGGTCAAAGCACCACCCATGAAGGTCATGTTGCCGATTTCGTTAGCGATTTCTGGGGCCTTCTTCAAGGCAGCAGCCAAGTTGGTCATTGGGCCAGTTGGTACCAACGTCAGGTCCTTGCCGTACTTGTGTGCAGCTTCGATTAAGAAATCAACACCGGATTCCTTTTCGATGGCACGCGTTGGTTCTGGCAGTTCAACTTCACCGATCCCGTTTTGACCGTGAATGTTTGCACTAACTTCCATCCGGTCGAAGTGGTCAGAGGTTGAAGAGTGACTTTCGCCTAAGTATACAGGGATGTCGGTGTGACCCAACAATTCCAAAATCTTCAATGCGTTCTTGCCGCCTTCTTCAACGACAACGTTGCCGTATGAACCGACGATACCGATTAAGTCAACATCAGGTGCACCTAATGCGTAAGCGATTGCAAGAGAATCGTCGATCCCAGTATCCAAGTCCAAAATCATTTTACGTTTTGCCATGATATGAGTGTCTCCCTTTTGGTCAATATTTAAGCTTTAACGCCTGCTTTAACTATAATGTAACTGGTTACATTTAGCAAGCTCACCCCGTCACCAAGTTGAAGCAATTGACGGTTCAGGGTAAGATAGAAGGCAGCCATTGATTCCGGGATTTCTGCCGGTCGATGGCGCTGGAAGCGCTTGAGTAAAGCGTTTTACGTGCGTTGAAAATTAGTGCCGGCTTTTTCGTTAAGTCCGAGAACCGGGTCGCTAATTTTAGTAAATTTTTTTTGAAATCGGTTAATTTGCGACCGAATTCTGGGTTAACGTTAATCTAAAAAGGGGGGCCAGCCATGGCCAATGAAGCAAGCAAGCCAAATCGGAAAAAATTCGAGTACCACAACCATCTGCTAGACGATGCCACCAAGGAAATGAACGAGTGGACCGGCGAGAATAAAGTGGTGGAGATTCACCTGTTTCAGATGTTTTCGGAGGTGTTCAAGCCACACACCCTTGATGATGCGGAGGCCCTGTTCATTGTTGGGACCCGCGAAACCACACCGTCCCTGGAAGCCGTGTCGGCGGCACCCGTCAAGCCCTGGTTGTTCTCCCGGGTCTTTGCGTTACTGGGGGCCAGCTTCGTGCTGTTAGCGATGCTGTTCCTGGTCTTTCGCAGCAACAACGCCGTGCCGGGGATGATCTTCATCGGCTCACTGACGGTACCTTTTGCCCTATTGATCATGTTTTTTGAAATTAATGTGTTCCGCAATATTTCCGTGTACCAATTAATGACCGTCTTTTTAGTCGGTGGGATTCTTTCCTTAATTGCCACCATGATTCTGTACTCCCTGATTCCATCCGGCAACGGCACGTCGTGGGAGTCGGCTCTGGTGGTCGGCTTCATTGAAGAGACTGCCAAGATGCTGGTGATTGCCTACTTCGTGAACCGTTTCCGTTTGAACTATATTTTCAACGGGCTACTAGTGGGCGCGGCCATCGGTGCTGGGTTTGCCGTGTTTGAAACGGCCGGGTACACCGGCCAGTATGGCTTGGTCACACTGCTGATGCGCAGCTGGCAAGCCATCGGGACCCATACGATTTGGTCCGCCATCATGGGTGCCGCTATTATCTTAGCCAAGGAACGGCATCAACCCGTGACCGGGAGCAGCATGGTCGCGCCAAAATTTCTGCGGTTCTACCTCCTAGCCATCGCGCTCCACGCCATCTGGGATTGGAACGCGCCGTTCGCCTTATTAGACATTTTATATCTGCAGCAGTGGATGCTTATCGCCATCGGCTGGGTCGCTATCTTTGTACTGATCAACGCCGGTCTCCGGGAGGCGCGCACGCTCCAGGGCCAACGCATCTTGACAGGCAATCAGCTCGGCGGATAGAGGTAGCGCATCAGCTTGGCGTCCAGCGTCGGATTCTCGTGTAACAGGGAGTGTTGTGTGTCCCAAACGGGCCCGGTGAATGCTTCAAAGCGATACTGACCGACGCGGCCAGCGACCAGGCGCCGCAGGGGGGGCACGGTGTTCGCCGGCACCTCACTGTCGTTACCGGTCCGGCCAATCACGCCAGCAATATTTAAAATTTTCAACTCTGAATAGCGGTCAGCGAGGCGCGTCCGTTCCGGGAAGTCGGCCCCCACCATTACGATGCGGGCGACGGCCACCGGGGCGGGCGCGTGGTCGTTTAGGTAGTCGTAGGCAATCGTGCCGCCGGAGGAGTGGCCGACAAAATTGACCCGGTCAATCCCGTAACGCCGGTGTAGTTGGGTCAGAACGGTTGCCAATTGCCGTGCCTGCTTCTGCGGATGCGTGTTATCTTTGAAAATAACCGGGATGAGCGGATTGTTGCGGCCAACGGACTGGTGTTGCTGCCAGGTCACGTGGCCGTTCCAGGTGACCCGCGCCGTCAGGGCAAACGTCCCGACGTGCGGGCGGTTCAGGCTGGTGACCATGCTACGTAGCGAAAGCCAGGCACCGTGGGTCCCCGGTAGAAAGAGGGTGGCCGTCCGCGTCTGGGGCACGCGCAGATTGTTGAGCACGGTCCAGCGGTGATTCCACCAGCCGATGAAGCTGCCTAAAACCAAGAGTGTTGTGAGTAAAACGGTGAGTCCACGCGTGTGTTTCACGGAGACCACCTCCTTAGAAAGGATTTTGATAAAATGACTGAGCAATTTGATATCACGATTATCGGGGGCGGCCCCGCCGGCATGTTCGCGGCTTTTTACGCCGGCATGAACAATGCCAAGACGCAGGTCATCGAGAGCCTGGCCGAGCTGGGAGGGCAGGTCAACGCCCTGTATCCCGAGAAAACCATCTTAGACGTGGCCGGCCTCCCCGCCGTGAGTGGCCGCGACCTGATTGCCAACCAGCAAAAGCAAAACGCCCAATTCCCCCTGACCGTGAAAACGGGGGAGACGGTGACCAACGTGACGGCCATGGAAGACGGGTTCACCATCACCACGCCAGCCGGCACGTCACAGAGCAAAGCGGTGATCGTCGCCATTGGGAACGGGGCCTTTGCGCCACGGAAATTAAACGTGGCCACAGCGGACGACCTGACTGGCAAGCACCTCTTCTACAGTGTCCGCGACCTCGAACGTTTTCGCGATAAGGTCGTCATGGTTGCCGGGGGTGGGGACGCCGCCATCGACCAGGCGCTGATGCTGGAACCGGTCGCCAAGTCCGTGACGCTGCTTCATCGGCGCGCCCAGTTCCGTGGCTTGCCACACATGGTCGACCTGTTACAGCAGTCCAGCGTTCACGTCCAAACGCCGTACCTGATTCGCGACTTAGCGGAAACGCCGGCCGGCTTGGATGTCACGCTAAAGCCAGTGGGGCAGGCGGGTGACCCAGTCCACACGACCGTGGATGACCTGATTGTCAGCTACGGCTTCACGTCGGACCACAGTGCGCTGGCCAAATGGGACGTCCAACTGGCCGAGAGCCAACGCTTGATTGCGGTCGACTCGACCATGGCCACCAGTGTGGACGGCATCTACGCGATTGGCGACGGCGTCATGTATCCCGGCAAACAGCCGCTGATTGCGACGGGGTATGGTGAGGCGCCGGTGGCGGTGCGGTCGATCATGACCCGCTTCTTCCCCGACCACCACGGTCCGGTCCACAGCACTTCGCTCGATTCTAAATTGCTGTAAGGGTGGAGGAAAATGTCCGCCGACGGCAGTCAGTACTCCCAGCCTGTGGGGCAACCTTGGAAGCCTGAGAGGCGGTCTTCCAAGGCGCTTAGAGCCGCCTGAATTCGGCGTCTCTAAGTCGTCCCATTTAGTAAGCCGGCGAAAGACGCCGACAAACTAAATCGACACAGGCTTCCGTACTGGCTGCCTTACGGCTGATGTTGTGGCCCGACCAGTAAATTGGGTGGGACCGCGAAGTGCCGTGGATCGGGCGTGGTTTTACTCCCTTTACTTTTGGTGTTTTTCCAGCCTGTGGAGCGACCTTGGAAACCTGAGGTGCGGTCTTCCAAGGCGCTTAGAGCCGCCCGAGTTCGGCGTCTCTAAGGCGTCCCATTTAGTAAGCCGGCGAAAGACGCCGACAAACTAAACCGACACAGGCTTCTGCACCCAGCTGCCTTACGGCTGAGATGGTGTGCCGACCATTAAATTGGGTGGGACCGCGAAGTGCCGTGGCCCGGACGTGGCTTTACTTCCCTTATAGTGGTGGGTGGCCCAGCCTGCTAGAAGTACATCAGTAGTATGGTAACTTCACCACACATTGATGATTAGCCACAACTACTTACCCTAACCATAGAAGAAAATTTCATAAACGCAAAGAAGCTGCTCGGACAATCGTAAAGATTGAACGGACAGCTTCTTAATTTGTTCCCAAGGACTGTATTTAACCTTAAAAGTGGTTCTACTGGTTTATTGAACTGTTAGATGTTAAGGTTGCACCAACACGCAATAAACGGAGGCATCCTCTAATGAATCCATCAACCGAAGATCACAGTAAAAATGAACTTGATGAAGCTCTGGCTGACGTCAGGCGGGGCGAACAACGACCTTCACCAATAATTCTGACTTGTTCAAGCATATTCATCAGTTAGAAGATTCCGAGAAAGATGAAGCTCTATCCAATCACTAAACGCAAAGAAGCCGTTCTGACAATCATGATGATTGTTCGAACGGCTTCTTTATTGGTTAAACATTAATTTCATATGGAATAACAACCAATCAGACTACCTACCAAGCCAACCAGCCGAAAGTACATGGTCAATCCCAGCCGGAGTCGGTTAGGCGCGGAACCCTGTGTCGGTGGTGTTGGCCGGTGATTTGCCGGCCTTACAGTACGGAAGATAGACGACTCTAAAAAGAAAACCTGCTTGAACAATCATGACGATTGAACGAGTAGGTCTCTGTTTATCGCTAAATTTTCAGTCAGAAAGGTCACAATTCATGATGACTTAGCGTGGTAGTTACTGCTCACGGAGCCGGAGAAATTCAAGGAACGCAGACCTGTGTCGGTGGTCTTAGGTCGGGAAGTTTCCGGCCTTAGAGCACGGGTCGTACTTGAAGACACACGTTCTTGGTGTGGCTTCAAGTCGCCTTGGAAGACCGTTTCTCAGGCTTCCAAGGGTGCCCCACAGGCGGAGTTCCTTGAAATTTCGTAGGCGGAGTGAGGAGCTACTTACCGCTAGTGTCGTCTTGGTTGGTGATCTTGATTCGGTTGGAATCGGTGGTCTTGTGCCCCAACTCTGGCGCGTCCGTCTTATAGAACGGCTGCGTCGACTTGTCCCCGTTACGGGAGAACAGGCTGGTAGACTTCAAGCCCAACTTCTTTTCCAGCTTCTCTTCCTTTTCCAGCCCATCGGAATAGTTGAAATCGGACGGGTCAACGGCGGTGAAGCCCTTCGGATGGAAGAAACGTAGGAGGTTCTTTTGGTTCAACGAATCGGAGTCGTTCAATCCCTGGTTGACGTGCTTCTGCATGGCGTCTAGCTTAGCCTGCAGCGTCTTGTTAGGATGAATTTCCTCTTGCGTTTTGTTACTGTAAACGGTGCCGTCGATGGACGTATAGTCCGGGCTGACCCAATCGCGGTTACGGAACGCCACGACCGGGTTGTGCGCCTTGGAGAACAGGTCGGTCCCGAACTGAATGTACTTCTTGGTATTCATACCCATCAGGTGCATCAGCGTTGGCAACACGTCGACCTCGCCGCCATAGGTGTGTTCGACCTTCCCCTTCTTGTAGCCGGGCATGTTAAACATCAGCGGCACGCGTTGAAGCTGAGCGTTGTCGTAGTCGTTCCAGTCATCCGGATTGACCCCGAGCAACTTCGCCAGGCTCTTGTTCGACGAGTTAGAAATACCGTAGTGGTCCCCGTAGATCATGACCAGTGAATTCTTATCCAGCCCGGATTTGTGCAGGTAGGCGTAGAATTCCTTGATGGATTGATCGAGGTAATGGGCGGTCTTGAAGTAGTTATCGACCGTCTTGTCACCGGTGTTGGGCGTCTTGAAGCTGGAATCTTCACTGTCCAGCGTGAACGGGAAGTGGTTGGTGACGGTCAGGTATTTCACGTAAAATGGCTGCTGGAGATGCTGGAGGTACTTCACGGAATCGTTGAATAACAGTTTATCCTTTAAGCCATAGCCCAGGGATTTATCGCCCGAGGTGTCGTAGTAACTGGCATCGAAGAAGTACTGGTAACCCAGGTTCTTGTAGGTATTGCTGCGGTTCCAGAAGCTGGCCACGTTCCCGTGGAAGACCGCGGTGCTGTAGCCGGCCTGGTCGAAAATGGCGGGCGCGGCCTGGAAGGTGTTGTCGTTTCCGAGTTGGGTAAATAGCGACCCCTGTGGCAGGCCGTACGTCCCGGTTTCCAACATGGTTTCGGCGTCGGACGTCTTGCCTTGACCGACTTCATGGAAGAAGTTGTCGAAGCTGTAGGTCGCCTTGCTCTTGTAGAGTTTGTTCAAGAACGGCGTGACCTCTTGGCCGTTGACCTTCTTGTTGATCAGAAATTGCTGGAAGCTTTCCAGGTGAATGATGATGACGTTTTTACCCTTGGCGACGCCGTATAGGTTCTTGTCGGGGGCCGCGTAATTCTTGTGCACGTATTTTAAAATGCCACTGAGCTCAGACTTCTTGGCGTGCGACCGCAGTTCACTAGTGTGCTGCGACTTGATGCCATCGTAAACGGTGAAGGCGTCCAGCCCCAGGTATTTCACCAGGTAGGTCCGGTCAAAGGTCCGCGTCAACAGCTGCGGCCGGTCCATTTCGCCCAGGGTCAGGTTGACCGTGAACAACAGGAGGGCGCTAGAGGTGACGGCGAGGCCGACGCGTTTGTTTAACGGCCGCGGGTCAAGGTAGATACGTCGCGTGGCCATCAGCACCAGTACGAGCACGAGGTCGAGCCAGTACAAAATGTCGTGCGGCGAGGTCAGGGCCAGCGAGCTCCCGGAGAGCCCCTGGTCGACCTTGGAATAGCCCAGCATGGTGCTGACGGTCATGAAGTCCGTGAACTCACGGAAGTAGATGACGTTGATGTACAGTAGCAGGCTGTTGAGGATGTCGATGAGAAAGATAAACGGGTAGAAGAAGCGCGCTCGTTTGAAATATAACGCCAACCCGAACAACAGAATCGTTGTTGCCAGGGGATTCAGGAGGAGAATCAGGAATTGAAACGGATCGCTGAGTCCCAGCTTGAAGTCGACGAAATAGGCGAGTAAAGTCTTCAACCAGAATAGGACGACCAGCAGGGTGACAAAGCCCATGCGAGTCCCGGTTCTGGCCCATATTTTTTTGAAACGTTCCACGGTGCGTTCGCTCCTTCGTGTGCGGATAAAGTAGTCTCATTCTACCATATAACTTTGGGTTGTGCCCCACTCGGTGTGCTTCCGCTGGTTAGCCACCCTCCCTGTGGGGCAGCCCTGAAGCCTGGGAAGCGGTCTTCAGGGCGGCTGGGAGCCTTACTAGGACCGTAAGTCTCCCAACTCGGCCGTGGTCTAAGGCGAGAAAATCACTCACCAAAGACCATCGACACAGGGAGGGTGGCTAACCGCTCCAGCACACCGAGTGGGGCACGGCAACGTTGTTTGGTGCATGAGACGTGGGGGTGGTGTGTTGTGGGCAGGTATAAATCAGATGTAGAGATAACAATAAAGCCGTGAGTCTACAAGCTCGGCCGTGGTCTAAGTCGAGAAGAACACTCGACTGAAACCACCGACACGGGGTTCTGTCTGATCACCTCCGGCTCACCTGACGGATTTCCCGGCAGTTAATGGTAGATGGACTAGGGGTTACTTTGTGTTGGGGTTGTGCCCCACCCGGTATGCTTCCGCTGGTTAGCCACCCTTCCTGTGGGGGGCAGACCTGAAGCCTGGGAGGCGGTCTTCAGGGCGGTTGGGAGCCTTACTAAACCCGTAAATCTCCCAACTCGGCCGTGGTCTAAGGCGAGAAAATCGCTCACCAAAGACCACCGACACAGGGAGGGTGGCTAACCGCTCCAGCACACCGAGTGGGGCTCGGCAACGTTGTTTGGTTCATGAGATGTGCGGATGGTGTGTTGTGCGGGGATACCTAATATAGTAGAAACTAGTGCCTAACAAGGTTATGGTAACGGGTAAAACGGTTAGTGAATGGGAACGAATAGACTAGTTATTTAATCATTTTTCTTCTATTGTATATGTCCCATTAATTACATGATGCAATTGCTACGCGTCCCAATCATGTGATCCTTAACCTATAAGCAGACTAAGGCACAGAAAAACACCCAACAAGGACAAGCCCGTCGATGTTGGTGCGGGTTGAACCAGTGTCAGCCGCAGGGGTGGTGAAAATGAGCTCAGCCGTGGGAGTTCCCTTGGCGGTTTACCACTTAGGGAACTGCTATCTTTGAGACGCGGTCTGTCGGCTCAAAGCAAGTCTGGAGACCGTTTTTTGGCTCCAGACGGCGCCCACCGCGTTCCGGCTCAATTTTCACCGCCCCGGAGGCGACTACAATGGCGTTCAACCCAGCCTACCAAAGTTCGGGGGACTGTGGCTGTTTTGGGGGCAAGTTTAGGAAAACTTTAAGTCAGACTGCGAAATTGTAACCGCTACCGCAGTATCTTTGGTACACTAGAGATAGATTTTAAATGAAAGGTGTGACTAGCTATGACGAAACAACTCACGCTGTACGTGGTCCGTCATGGGCAAACGTATTTTAATATCTACAATAAACTCCAAGGCTGGAGTAACTCACCATTGACTGAGGCGGGGATCGCGGACGCCGAAAACGCTGGTAAACGCCTGCAGGACGTGCAATTCGCTGCGGCTTACTGCAGTGACACGACGCGGGCCGAACAGACGGCCAAGGCCATTTTGGCCGCTAACCACTCGGCACCGGCTGCTCAGTTGACGACGGCGTCCTTCTTCCGGGAAGAGTTCTACGGATACTACGA
Source organism: Levilactobacillus mulengensis (assembly GCF_003946045.1). Taxonomy (GTDB): domain Bacteria; phylum Bacillota; class Bacilli; order Lactobacillales; family Lactobacillaceae; genus Levilactobacillus; species Levilactobacillus mulengensis. The sequence goes on from NZ_RHNW01000015.1 coordinate 14,253, forward strand.
AGGCACCGACATGGCACAGGCCTGGTACGTAGCGGGTGCGCCGCATGGGGTGCCAACGTTTAAGGCGATTGAAGAGAAATACTCGATTGGCAAGGCCAAGGACTTCTTGAAGGAAGCCGACCCATTCCGCCAAGCTGAAAACAACGAAGAGTACTGGGCGCGGGTGGATCAAGCGTTTAACCTGATTCGCCACAACCCCGATTTGAAAGATGGCGACAACGTCTTGATGGTCAGCCACGGCAACACGCTGCTGAGCCTGATGGAACGCTACGGTCAGGGCAAGTATGACCTGAGCGAACGGCCAGCGAACGGGAGTGTCACGAAGCTGCTGCTGACGCCGGATGACATTCAAGTATTAAGTTATAACCAAAAAGATTAAGCGAGGATGGATGGTTTGATGGAAATTAGAATGGCTTGGGGTAAATTGAACCCCGTATACCAAGACGCCCTGCAAATGCGTAAGGACGTGTTCATTGAAGAACAGGGGATTGACCCTAAGGTGGAACTGGACGGGACCGACGAAGACAAGATGCATTACGTCGGGTACGTGGACGATGAACCCGTCACGACGGCACGGATTGATATGCTGGCGGGGAACCGCGTGAAGATTCAACGCGTGGCCACGGTCGCTGATCAACGTAAGCATGGCTACGCGGCGGAATTGATCAAGCAGATCATTCATGATGCCAAACGCTCAGACGTGGCGCACGTCGAATTGGATGCCCAGTTGACGGCCATGGATTTCTACAAAGAATTGGGCTTTGAACCTATCGGTGACGCATTTGAAGAGGCTGGTATCCAGCATCAGACGGTGCAGTATACTGGGGAATAGAATCTATTAGTGACATACTAAAATTAGCTCTGTAAAACCGATTCAGATTTTACAGAGCTAATTTTAGTAGAACTTTTATATGGCTAAAGGTTGAAAAATCATGAAAACTAAACTTCCTTGATTTGAACATCAGCTAAAAATTGTGCGATAGTTTCTATGTTTGAGCCATCATATAAAAAGTCTTTTGCAGATTTAGCCCACATGACAGGCGACTGACCATTGCGAATAAAAACTATGCAATGAGCCACTTTATTAGTTTCCTTGATTATTGTAATGGCCACTTTTTTAGAAGGTTCAACAAGATTAAGTATCTTTTCATCAGGCTTCTTAAATTCATTAATAAATTGGGGCTCAACATCATTTTTGAAGTTTTTATACTTCCCCATGTATATAGTCAAATCTGGTTCTAATAAATGGTAAAGACGGGCTGATAATTCACGTCCAGAATGGGTTGGCAATTTTAATTTTAGGGATGGCAATTTATCAGAAGTTTTATTTCCGAATGCCAAAATATATTGAACTTCTTCTTCTAATTTAGTCCAAAGCGGATAAGTTGCTAATGCAGAGAAAGTGTCAATCTGAATAATCTGATTTCTGCGAAAGCTTAGGGATTGCGTCTTCAGAAATGGTGCGAAAACTGTTGTTAGTACAGTTTCCAGATTACTAAAATACTTTGTCGGTTTAGATTTTTTAAAATATGTATTAAATGAATTGAAGATAGCATCTTCGATTTTTGCGATTTTTGCTTGGGAATCTGTTTTAGAAAGATCAATTTCAGAAAGTGCTTTAAATGAAGGCTGGTTGAATTCCGCGTTAGAGGGGTTGATTCCCATTGTGACAATTTTTATTTTATCTGGGTTATTAAAGTATCTTGCTAGATCTCCAAACCAGATAATTGGGAAGTTCCCAACGATAGTTGTATCAGATCCGAAATCTTTATTATAGTCTTTATCTGTGATAATTCCTTTCAGAGTAGAAAAATTATCAAGATAATCGTTTGCTAATTGCTTGAATGCAGAATCTGAAATTTGCATAATGTAATTCTCCTTTCAATATTGTATAGGTTAATTATATCACTAGATTGGAGTAATACTACAAACAAAAAACACGTTACCGCCGGCCAATTGACAACGCGTAACGTGTCGAATTTAGTTCGTTCAGGTGAATTCATGAGGAGATTACTGAACGTTAGGTTTTAGAAATTAATCAGCATCAGTTGCACTAGAAGCAGCGTTACTGTTATCAGCAGTCGTTACTCGAGCGTAACCAACAGCGTGCCACCATGGGGCATGAACGGCTTCGCGAACGACACCGCGGTTTTGGGCATCGATCATCTTACCTTTACCAATGTACATCCCAACGTGGGAGATTGAGTAGGCACTACCACCAAAGAAGACCAAATCACCCTTCTTGATGTTCTTGTAGCTGACGTGCTTGTAAGCATTGTATTGGGCTTGTGCGGTCCGTGGCAATGTTACGCTAGCACCCTTCTTGTAAATGTAACCGGTGAAGCCAGAGCAATCAAAGGCAGTTGGGCCAGTGGCACCATAAACGTAGCTAGCACCTAAGTGAGCCTTGGCAACCTTATAGATAGAAGTGAAGTCGCTCTTAGTAGCGGCTGAAGCGGACGTCGTAGAACCGGCGTTAAAAGCAAAGAATCCAACGAAAACCAATGCGCTTGCTGCAATTGTTTTAATAAATTTCTTCATCCTAATAAACACCCCTCATGAATTTTACAAGTACAAGGATACCAATGTAATATGACAAACATGTAACAAGCCAGTTGCAGGGCTGTTAAATGTCTTAAACAAAACATTACTTTTAACCAGAAAGTTGTAATTGGGGTGCGGGATTTGCTATTATCTAACATAATTGATAACTTAGTTTACATAAGCGTCAAGGGGAGGAGAAGGACACATGGCACAATTTACGAACGAAGCCCGGCATTTCTTTGATGTTCGTCGGTTAGTTTTCCGTATCGGGGAATTGGCTTCAATGACGGACGTTTCCGCCCGGCAGCTCCGGTATTGGGAGAAGAAGGGGCTAATCAGTTCACAGGAACGGACGGACGGCCAGCAGGCCCGGGTCTACACGTTTAAGATCTTCATTAAGGTGTCACTGATCAAGTATTTCATGGATGAGGGGTTCACACTAGCAGCGGCGGCCCAGCTGGCTGATGCCCGCCAAAACCGAATGTCCTACATTCACCGCTTCATTTCCAGTGGGTTACAGGGCTTTGCCAAGGTCGATGGCCAGTTGGCCATTAACTTGGGGGCCTTTGATGCCGAGCAAACGCTGATGGCCCTAGTGCCGGACGGCGATGGACCCATCACTTACAAGCTCTTACCGAACGCGGAAGCCCAGCAAATGACGCGGGCCGAAGCCGAGTAGATGTCACAACTTTGTTACAGAAAGTAGGTCCAGGGCGGATTGCCTTGGGCCTTTTTAGGTGGTTAAACGTTTTGTGACAGTTTTGTCATAAAGCACCGTTGAATGTATCGGCCAGATATACTATACTAGGTCAACGGAAAGGAAGGCGATCCCTTTGTACGAATTATTTGTGCTCGGTCAACTCATGGACCAAGAGATGGCGGGGTATCAACTACGCCAGGCACTCAAGTCGGTAGTGGGGCAGGAACAGACCGTCAGCTACGGCGTCCTGTACCCCTTACTCGAGCGGCTCAGCCAGGCGGGGGACATCACCCTGACCACGGTTGAAACCAGTCAGCGGCCCAAGAAAGTGGCGACCCTTACCTCGCAGGGTCGCCGCCATTTTCGAGCGCTGATCCTGACACCGGTGACCGTCAACAAGCAGTCCCAGCTGGTCTTTCAAATCAAGTGCAATTTTTTACATTTATTAAGCGTGACCGACCAGCGGACCGTGTTACAGGATTTCCAAGGTTTCACGCAATTTCAACTGGATAACCTCCAAGGCGTGCGCGACTACCTAACGACGCAACCCCGAATGGTGCCGACCGACGTGGCCGATGCGCTTCAGGTCAATCAATTACAACAGCTACGCGCTCAGGCCCAGGCCGATTGGATTACCGCCCGACTCGCGCGTTTAGATAAGGGAGAATGAACATGCAATCGAAAAACTTTGCGGACGACCCGCAGATTCAAGCACACCGCTGGTGGATTCTCGTCGCGGTCTGCCTCTTTACCTTCATGTCGACGCTGGATGGCAGTATCGTTAACATTGCCTTACCCGTCATGAGCAAGGACCTCCACATCCCGATGAACCAAGCGGAGTGGGTGGTGTCCATCTACCTGATCGTCATCTGTGCGCTCCTACTGATCTTTGGCAAGCTCGGCGACACCCGGGGCAAGATTCGCATCTTTAAAATGGGTTCCGTCCTGTTTATCCTGGGGTCACTGTTGTGTGGCTTCAGTGCCGGGCTGACCTTTCTACTGGTGGCCCGCGCGATTCAAGCGATTGGCGCGGCCATGACCATGGCGACCAACAACGGCATCATCACCGAGGTCTTTCCGTTCAGTGAACGGGGCCGGGCACTCGGGATGATTGGCTCGTTCGTCGCGCTGGGCAGTATTGCGGGGCCCGGCATCGGTGGTCTGATTTTGGCGCACCTCCACTGGGGCTACATCTTCTGGATCAACGTGCCGGTCGGCATTATCGCCTGGTTCATCGGCCAACGCATCCTGCCCAAGGACGTGACCGTGACCCACACGCCTATCGACAAGACGGGTGGTAGCCTATTTGCCTTCATTATGGTCAGTCTGTTTGCCGGCGTCTTTATGGGCCAAGAGATTGGTTTTGCCCAACCGCTGATTCTCGGCTTGTTTGTGGTTGCCATCGTGGCGAGTGTGGTCTTTGTCCGCCTCGAACTGCGGGTAGCCGACCCGATTTTGGCCTTGAAATTATTTACAAATAAACGCTTCAGCATCAGTATTCTCTGTGCCTTCCTCATCTTCGTGGCTAACTTCTTCTTCAACGTGATCTCACCGTTCTACTTGGAAAATGCTCGGGGATTGGCCGCCAACTACGCGGGATACGCACTGATGACGTTCCCCATCGTGCAGGTCATCGTCGCGCCCATTGCCGGGGCCGTCTCGGATAAAATTGGGCCCGAGTTGTTAACGTTTATCGGCCTGGTCCTGCTTTCCATCAGTCAGGTCGGCTACATGCTGGCGACGCTTCAAACGCCGCTGTGGATCTTCATGTTCTTCATCGGCCTGATGGGGTTAGGTAACGGTATCTTCATGTCGCCCAACAACTCAATCGTCATGAGTTCCGTGCCGGTACAAAACCTGGGCATCGCCGGGGGCATCAACGCCCTGGCCAGAGAACTCGGTATGATCATCGGCATCTCCATCGCCACGACTGTTCTATTTTCAGCGATGGGCCACTACGCCGGTCACCACGTCACGGCCTACCTGCCAGCCCATCCGGAAATCTTTATCGACGGGATGCGGGTTGCTTTCACGGTCTCACTGGCTATTTGTTTGGTGGCAACGGTCATCACCGGGGTTCGGCTCTTCCACCGTCCCGCCAAAGCTTAAACTGGTTTGGGGCAGATGGTGTGTGCTGGACGCCTACGGCCTCTGGGTATGCCGCCACCTGTGGAGAGCGCTTGCGGCCTGAGGGGCGGTCCGCCAGCTCGGTTTGAAGCCGGAAGGACACCGTCTCCAAACGCGTCCCATGCTGTAGGTCCGGGGGAACCCGCCCGGGCTAACACCATCGGCACAGGTCGCTCTGTACCCAGCTGCCTCCGGCTCACGATTGGCGGTGGGCGTTTAAGCTTGGTGGTATGAATTGATTTAAGCAAATAAATAGTCCGTTCGACAACCATTTTTGGTAGTTGTCGAACGGACTATTTTCATATTAAGCGTGAAGTAGTTTGTGTTTCTTCAAGAAGGCAGTCATGGTTTGTTGGCCCCAGATGTGGGTCACTTGCCGGGGGACCAGGTGCATTGACAGGCGCATGAATTTGGTGAAACCGGCATCGATTTGCGGCTTGTTTTTCTGCATGCCCTTGATGCCCGCGTTGACCAACTGCGTGGTGGTGGAGCTGGCGAATTTGTCCAGGAAGGTCTTGTCGTATTGCTGGGTTAGGTTCGTGCCCGTTACCAGGGGTGGCAGGAGCTCAACAATGTGGATGTTGACGTGGTTGGCCTTGACCTGTTCGCGCAGGGCGTCCGTGTACATGTGAATGCCTGCTTTTGTCGCGGAGTAGACGGGTGAGTCGGCCGCGGATACTAGCGACAGCAGGGAACTGATGTTGACGATCATGGCCTCAGGCTGCCGACTGAGCAGGGGGAGTAATGATTTCGTCACGTAGATAATCCCGTTCAAATTAGTCGTGACCTCGGACGTGAGGTCGGTCAATTCAATTGCTGGGTCAAACAAGTCATACTGCCGCATGATACCGGCGGAGTTGATGATCAGATTTAAATCCGGGTAATCCCGTTCAAGCTGATTCGTTAGCGCTGTTACATCGGTGGTCTGACTAATGTCGGTCCGAATGGCTTCTAGCCCGGGGTGCAGGGAGAGCACATTATCAATTTTAGCCTGGTTCCGGCCGACAACGATGACGCGATTGCCCATGTCCAAAAGCCGGAGCGCAAAGGCTAAGCCAATTCCAGAAGTCCCACCCGTAATCATAATTGTGTTGTTTGTTAATTTCATAGTTTTGCCAACCTTATTCGTTTTATTTTGTAAGACGAGTATAGGTGAACAAGTTACAAAAATCAAATAAAGTTACTTATCTTTAGGAATTGTTTGAAAAACAGCAGATGCACATACACTTCCCCTGGAGAACGTAGACTGGACAATAGGGGCGGTATGAACACCCCAAGTACTGGTTGGGATACCACGTTAGCCGGAGGAGGACAGAGATGGAGGTAGCTGTGTCGACGGTGTTAGCTGAGTGTTTTCTCAGCTTACAGCGTGGGACGTGTTTGGAGACCGGTGGGTTCCCGGGCTTCAAACCGAGCCGGAGGACCGCTTCTCAGGCAAATACAGGTGGAGAGAGACATAAAGTTATTCTGAGATTGATAGATGTCTCAACAATGCATGGGATGTGTTGAAAGATGCACGTTGTTCAGTGAGGGCGTCCATGTATAGCCGCAGGAAGCCAGAGATGGAGACAGCTGTGTCGATGGCATTGGCTGGTGTTTTTTACCAGCCTAGGGCATGGGACGACCTTGGAGACGCAGGTCTTTTGCGGCTTCAAAGCGAGCCGGAAGACCGCTCTTGGGCTGGAGGCGTTCCCCACAGCAGGCGGAATCTCTGGAAGCCGGAGGCGGAGGATTGACACAATCGCTGAACCAAAAAAGCCACCGGCCTGTTGGGGGCGGTGGCTTTCACATTACTAGTTAATCTTTCTTCGAATCGTCAGGCGTCGTCGTTGGCTTGGCAGCTGCCTTACTAGACTTGGCTGACTTCATTGGCCGATCCGCCCGCTTTTGCCGCTTCTTGCGGTGTGGCGCGTGGAACTCATGTGGCTTCTGCGCTGGGATGATCACGGACAACTTCCCGAAGGAGGATGCCATGATTGGCAGCGTCAGGTTGAAGATGATTGCCGTTAAGATGGTAATCAAGGTCACAGCGGTCAACGTTTGTGATTCAGCGACCAACAGGCCCAAGACCCCGGCAATGATGATGAACAGGGAGTGGCGCATGGTTTGGCCGACTTCGTTAATGCCTGGGAGTAACCAGTCGAGCAGTGGGGCGTCGTTTAACCGGTAGCTCAAGGCTAACTGGGTCAATTCGACGACGGCCAATACGGTGACGGGTACGAAGGCTAACAGTGGCACTTGCCAGTTGAAATCGCCATCGCCAGTCAACCACTTCATCAAGAGGTGGGTCAACTGGTAACTAGCAGCGGTCGAGGCCAGGAAGGTCAGGAACCAGTAAGTGGCTTGCAAGATGGACCGACTGAAGATAATCAGGAGTAATAACGTAATCCCGAAGACCAGGAGTAAGACCCGTGGTAAGTCGTGTTGGTACTGGTTTTGAATCGTGGCGGTCGTGGCTGGTTGGCCGGCGAAGGTCAACGTGGATCCTTCCATAATCGTGCCGCGTAATTGGGCGGTAGCGACTTGTTTCAGTTGGGTCAACGTCTTGGCCGTATCGTTTGCGTTGGGCGCGTGTTTCAAGGTAATGGTCAGGTAAGTGGCTTTGACCTTTTCATCGGTGAAGTTGGTCAAGGATTGTTGGAAGTCACCGCTAGAGATTTGGGTAGGGGACAGGTACAATGCCTTGGCTGCTTCGGATGATTGCAGGCCACTCAGGTACAGGTACATCTTGTTTAAGGACTTCTGCATGGTGATGACTTGCTTACGCGAATCATTCAGGCTGGTGTTGACGGCCTTGATGGCTTCGGCGTAGTTGCTAATATTTGAGTGAGCGGCAGTCGCATCCGTGTTGGTGGTGCTGACGTCACTGGACAGCGTGCTCAAGGTAGCAATCGCTGAGTTCAGTTGCGAGTTCACGGCGTTCAATTGGTTGATGTAGCGGGTAACCTTCTTGGACGTACTGCTGGTGCTGCTTGCGCTGGACTTGCTTTGGGCGGCTTGCAGGGAACTTTGCAGTGCGCTGCTGTCGCTGACCAAGCTAGTGGTTTGCGTTGAGAGTTGTTGCAGGCGTTTGATTTCAGCCTTCAACGTCTTCTGTTTCAGGTTAGCACTGTCTGATTTCAAGTCGTTGCGGACAGTCCCGAGTTGACCAACCACACCAGTCAATTCGTTGGTTAACGAGTTGAGTTGGGTTGATGCGTAGTACTGCGTGATCGGTTGACCACCTGGTTGGGTAACGGACGTGACGCTGGCGACACCCGGTTGGGCCCGCAGCTTCTTCGTTAAGTTATCCAGCTGGAAGAGTTGGTTTTGGTTATCAAGACGCTTGTTCGTTTGAACATAGAGGGTCAATGGGGTTGCTTTCCCTTGACCAAAGTGGGCACTTAAGACCCGAGCACCCTGCACGGCTTGGTTATTTGGAATATCCGTTGAATTATCATAGTTGAGTTGGTTGCGGTAGCTGTAGGCAAAGGGACCGACCAAGTAGAGGACGACCAGAATGGCAATCCATGGCTGCCAGAGGCCGAAACGGGCGAGGCTGTGCCATAACTTGTGATCCTTGAGCTTTGGCCGCGTCTTCTTGGGCCAGAAGAGGCTGGTTCCCAGCATACCGGCGAAGACGGGAATCAAGGTGACGCTGGCAATCCCGGTGATGGCAAAGCCAATCCCGAGGAGACCGTACGCCCGAATGGTGGAGAAGTCAAAGAGCATCAGGCTACCAAAGGCCAGCGTCAGGCTCAGGGTACTGATGAGAATCCGGTAACCCAGGTCCTGAATGACTTTGCTAGTGGCTTCTTGACTTTCCATGCCATCATCCACGTGGTTGCGCAGTTCCCGGAAGAACCAGAAGCTGGTCAGCAACGTGAAGAGGCTGATCCCCAGTAAGAGGAAGATTGGCGTGTACTCGGAGTACGCGAAGTTCCAGTGATAGGCCAGGTTAGTCGCCAAACTAAGCGTTGAAATATAACTGATTAAAATGGCTAGGAACGTAATGATTGGGGCGATGATGGATGCGAATAAAATCCCCATGGCGACTAAGGCAATCAGTAACGTCATTAAAATCACGATTAACGTGAAGGACGAAATGTGCTCGTTCGCGGCGTCACTAACGATTTCTGGGCTGGTCACATAGGTGTTGAGGCCGAGCGTCGAAATTTGACTGGTAAGTTGGCTAGTAATTTGACGAACTGTTCCTTGGTTGTGGCTGACCGCAAGTTGAACAATCTCGGTCGACTTATCCTTGGAATACAGTTGCGGTTTGCTGGTTGGCGTGTTAGTCATTGTGGTGATCTTTTGAATCCCATAATAACTTGACCGTTTTTGCAAATTGGCGACAGTCTTGTTGACCGCGGCTAATTGCTTATTGGTGAGCGCGCCGCCCGGGTTGTTGAAAACCGCGTTGACGGTGTACGTCCCGTTTAAGTTGCGCCCCCAAGTATTTTGAATCTGGGTCGCTTTAACGGGTTGACTCGTATTCGCCAATTGTGGTTGACCATCATATTGAATAATGGTATTGACATTCGGCAAGGTGACAATGGCCGCAAAAACCACGATTAACCAGAATACGAGTGCAAAAATTCGGTTGTGGTGGAGCTTTCTGATCCGTTCTTGCATAAGTAGTCTGAGTCCTCTCTATGTATCCAATCTCCCGCCGTGCAAGCAGGGTGTAATCCATACTCAATTTTACCATAATGACCGGGCTTCGGGCCTTTTTAAGACGGATTTAACAAAGTTTAAGAAACTCTTTAGTTGCTTTAAAATCTTAAAGGGGTAAGGTTAGAAACACTTGTATCACCCAATAAGGGAGGAAACTTCAATGGCAAAGCATCATCGGGCCTACCAAAGCCCATTTGCGAAAATGTTAACTGACCAACGTTACCCGTTTGCGACGGAATTAGCCGTGCAGGCTGGACTGGATCCTAGTCAAGTCATGTTTGCTTATCTGAAAATTACGGCGAGCGTGGCGGATAGTCTGGGGAGTGAGGCCCGGCTGAAGGAGATTGACCGGCGCTTCCAGTTCTTCCTAACCGACGCTTCGCAAAACTAACACGGTACCTTTACCGCCTGCGTCTGCTAGACCACTCCGCCTGTGGGGACCGCCTCCAGCCTGGGAAGCGGTCTTCCGGCTCGTCTTTGAGCCCCGAAAAACGTGAGGCTCAAAGGCGTCCCGTTTCGTAAGCCGGGAAAGAGCCCCGACTGACGAAACCGACACAGGTCTGCGTGGTCTAGCTGCCTCCGGCTATCAGGCACGTGTTGCTTTTGCTGCTTGGTGTCCGTTGTGTTAGCTAATTTAGTTTGTGGGGACCGCCTCCAGCCTGAGGAGCGGTCTTCCGGCTCGCCTTTGAGCCTCGAAAAGCACGAGTCTCAAAGGTCGTCCCGTTTCGTAAGCCGGGAAAGAACCCCGACTAACGAAACCGACACAGGGGGTCCGTACCCCTCTACCTCCGGCTCTGGGCGGCAACAGCCGCTTGGGCTTGCTGCTCTGGTGTTTGTTGTGTAAACGTGTAATGAGGCAGTCGGTTTATTTCGGTTGAACGTTTGCTGTTTAATGGAGACACTGATGGCAAGAATTTACGCTTGTTGAGTTGTGGTTGGTAAGTAAAAATAGCTATTTCTTCGTGCAGTTATTTGTCATAAATGAGGGGACATGCTTGATATGGCGGTAGTTACTGGTCGATTTATGACCTAGACTGCCGCTTTTGCTTGCGAAATAGATTGAAGCGCTTACATTTGTATGCTTTAATGAAGATGTTCGGAAAATAATTAGTCTTTAATTTAACGTCGTCCGGGAGGCGGGGCTGGATTTGCTGGTTATTTTCGAAAAAATCAGATTAGAAGGAGTGTTTTGCGTATGACAAGAGTTGCGATTGTTACTGGTGGTGGCCAAGGGATTGGTGAAGGCATCGTTAAGCAATTAGTTGCCGATGGCTTACAAGTTGCCGTGGCTGATTTGAACAAGGAACATGCCGAAGCCGTTGCCGCTGAAGTGGGCAATGGTGCCAAGGGCTACTTCGTTGACGTTTCCAAGAAGCAAGCCATGTTTGACCTGGTTAAGAACGTCGTTGCCGACATGGGCCACCTGGACGTGATGGTTAACAACGCTGGGATTGCCAAGATCGACCCCGTCATTGAAACCTCTGAAGAAGATTTAGACCAAATTTTAGACGTGAACATCAAGGGTGCTTTCTTTGGGATTCAAGCCGCTGCTGAACAATTCAAGGCCCAAGGAACTGGCGGGAAGATTATCAGTGCTTCCTCAATTGCCGGCCATGAAGGCTTTGAAATGTTGGGGGCTTACTCCGCAACGAAATTCGCTGTTCGTGGCTTGACGCAAGCCGCTGCCAAGGAATTAGCCAAGGACCAAATCACGGTCAACGCTTACTGCCCAGGCATCGTGCTCACCCCAATGTGGGATGAAATCGACCAACGCATGGCAAAAATCTACAACGTTCCTGAAGGCGAAACCTTACAAAAGAACATTGATAGCATTGCCTTAGGCCGTGGCGAACAACCAGCCGATGTCGCTAACCTGGTTTCCTTCTTAGCCGACAAGAAGTCCGATTACATTACCGGCCAAGCCATTATTGTTGATGGTGGGATTAATTTCGCTTAAAATAGAATAACTGCATAAAGCTATCGGTCATCGCTAATTGCGGTGGCCGATTTTTGGTTTTGACTTGGTTGGTGGAGGTCGCTCCCGGCGGCAAGCCTTGCTCCCACTGCTGTGGGGGAACGCTTCCAGCCTGAGGGGCGGTCCTGCGTCCGCCAGGTTGCCTCTGGTCGCTGACCACGGCCAAGCCAAAACCGACTGGCTGTGCGTCCGTTGTCGCTGGTAGTCGGCAGAGGTCGTTGCGGCTATGAAGCGGGCAACACAGCTTCCGCTAGACCGGGTGAGTATGTGCAGTAGCGAGTTTTACAGCAACAAGTTTAGACAATTAATTAACCAAGGCAAAAAAGCGTGCGGTACCCACAGGTATCAGCACGCGATAAAATTTCAGTTGGATTTCCCGGTTGGAGCCGGAGGTAGACTGGTACGGAACCCCTGTGACAGTGGCGTTAGCTGAGTGTTTTCTCAGCTTACACCACGGGACGTTTTTGAGACTCGTGATCTTCGAGGCTCAAAGACGAGCCGGAAGACCGTTTCCCAGGCTGGAGGCGGTCCCCATAGGGGTGGAGCTACCAGCCTACCGCAGGCGGAAACCGGGAAACCCAACCCCAACCAATTTTAAAGGAGGCTGACACCTGTGTGTACCAGCATATTACAGATTGCAAAAGACGGTAGCCACATCCTAGCCCGCACCATGGATTGGCACGCCCTGTACGTCCAACCCCTGTTCGTGCCCCGCAACTTCCAGTGGCAGGGCCTATATGACAACGAAGTCCACACCAACCGCTACGCCATGATCGGTGGCGGGGGCGCGCACGACCATGAAATTGACGTGTCCGATGGCGTCAACGAAATGGGGCTGAGCGTACAAAAATTGACGTTTGCCAACGGGTCACACCTCGTGGAAACGCCAACGCCGGGCCAGGTTCATTTGGCCCCGTATGAATTTTCATTTTATTTATTGGGGCACTACGCCTCGGTCGCCGATATTGAAGCCCACATCGACGAGATTCAATTGATGACGAATCGGTTTGCCGTGAACGACATTGGCGATTCCGAATTACATTTCGCCGTGGTCGACCGTACTGGCCGGACCGTGGTCATCGAACCCACGCATTTTCCCATGAAGGTACGCGAGAATCCCTTGGGCGTGGTCACCAACAGTAAGGATTTCGAACTCCAGCTGAAACGCTTGGGCCAATACGTCAACTACACCGATGACTTTGACGCCGGCACCGTGCCATTGAACGCGCCACGCGTGACGACCGGGCGCTTCTCCGGTAAGCCCGTGCCGAGTGGGTCGTTTACGCCGGGGGGCCGCTTCGTGCGCGCCGCTTACTACAAGGAACGCGCCGATCTGCCGGACAACGAGGACGAGGCCATTATCAGCGCCTGGCACCTGCTGGACAGCGTAACCGTGCCGCGTAGCTCCAAGTACCGGCCGACGTACTCGGTCTATCGCGCCGCCACCGTTTGCGAATCGCTGACGTACTATTTCCAACCCTACAACCGCTTGGACACGGTCCAGTTGCGTTTGACGCCGGAAATGTTGACGTGGACCAAGCCCAAGTATTACAACGTGCCCAATCAGCTCAGCGTGACCGCGTTAAATTAGGAACCACAGAATGTTGGTCGCCACCATGCCAATTAAAACGCTACGGTGGAGGCGGGGATGCAGCATGATGATCGCCAAAAATTCCCGGGCCCACGCCGCTGGCAAATAGCCCCACCGAGTAGGCGCCGGGTAACCGCCGCACCGAATGCCGAGCTGACTAGCCAGGTGTTCGGCTCTGAATAGGTGATAGTTGTTGGTCACGATGACGATGCGGCCGCCTTGCTGGGGCAGTTTCGTCCACAACCGCTGACTGTAAAGTAAGTTGGTTAGCGTACTGGTGGCCTGCGTTTCCTGGACAATCTGGTCGCTGGGCCAGCCATGTGCTTCTAGATAGGCCGCCATCGCTGCGGCTTCTGAAATCGTTTCATCTGGTCCCTGACCGCCGCTAACTAGGAGGGTCACGGGGTCTTTTTGGCGTCGGGCGAGGGCTAAGGCCGTGTCCAACCGGCTGCCCAGTACGCGACCAATTTCATGGCCGTTGCGCAGGCCCGCGCCCAGGATCAGAATCGTATCCGCGCGACGGGCCCGCCACACGTTTGCGCGCAGACCGCCAACCAGGCTGGCGCCATAAAGCACGCCCAGATAGGCGCTGAAGGCAGGGATGAAGGTCACCCACGGCCACCAGCTTTCGCCAAAGTGGCCACTGGCCAACCGGAAGCTCCAGCCCACGCCGAGAATCAGCCAGAGCCAAATACCTGCCAGGAGGCCATAAGTCAGCCGTTCCTTTTTACGAACGACTAGGTTGGGTGCATTTAGAATCAGTAATAGACTGAAGAGACCGACCACGCCGATGATGGTGATCAGGCCCCAACCGAGGTGGGCGACCAGCTGCCAGCCGGGATGGCGCGAGAAGCTGGCGAAGAGAATAATCAGGCCGCCGCCGATGCAGGTCATCACCGCGGAACTGAGGCCGTGGGGTTGCCAGAAGGTTAGTAAGACGGCTAATAAAATTAAAATGACACTCACAGTAAGCAGCATCCACGCAGCTCCTTTCGTAAAGGTTAAGTTTTTTTGAGACTTTCTGAATTTAGCAGTTCCTTAAACTTTTCTCGGTATAATTGAGTCCATTATAACGGAAACGAGGGGATTCTGGTGGCAAAACGACGGAGAAAAAAACGAAAATCAACGACTAACCCCGCCATGGCTACCTGGATCTTTGTGGTGATCCTGTTGGTGCTGGGCGGTGGCCTGTTAATGCGGGGCAAAATTAAGACGGTCATGCAGGCGACCCACGTCGAGCAGACCAGCTACAGCGCCGGCAATAATGAAGAGACGGCAACCCAGCAGAAGTTCATCAAGAAGATTGCGGCGCCGGCCGTGCGCGTGTACCAGCAAAATGGTCAGGTCCTGCCCAGCATCGTGATTGCCCAGGCCATTCTGGAATCGAGCTGGGGAACGTCCGCGCTATTTGTCCAGGCCAACAACCCATTTGGGGTGAAGGGCAGCTATCAGGGCAAGACCAAGTCGTTTCCCACGACCGAGTATGTTAATGGGAAAAAGATCAAGATTCACGCTAATTTCCGGGACTATCCTGATTTGACCGCGGCGATTTTGGATCATGATGCTCTGTTGAAGGAGAGTTATTTCAAGCAGACCGTGACGGATTACCGGACGGCGGCGAAGTTGCTGCAGAGCAACGGGTACGCCACGGATCCGGATTACGCCAAGAAACTCGACAATGTCATCGCCACTTACAACCTGAACCAGTACGACACTTAACGGGCTTGGTTGTTTGTGTTGTTGGCAGCGCCTCCGGGCTGGTGAAAACTGGGCCTGGCCGCGTCCGTTCCCGGCGGCGCGCTCAAGGCGCCCTGCTGTGGGGCCGGTTCCAGCCTGAGAAGCGGGCTTCCACCTCAACTTTGAGCCTGAGGGGCGGTCTCAAAGGTTGTCCCGTGCTCTAAGTAGAGAAAATCGCTCTACTAAGACCACCGACACAGCTGGTCACCTTGGCGCGCCTCTGGTCACTCCCACGACCGGCCCAGTTTTCCCAGCCCTGCGGCTAAGACTGGCTTAGCCCGTTAGGTGTGTGCTGGTTCTACTGTGGTGGGCTGACTTGTCGGTTGTCTGGTGTAGCCGAATCTGGTGACAGAGGGCAGTCGTGGTCGTGTCCGTTTCCGACACCTTGGCACGCCTCTGGTCACTCCCACGACCGGCCCAGTTTTCCCAGCCCTGCGGCTAAGACTGGCTTAGTCCGTTAGGTGTGTGCTGATTCACTTGTGGTGGGCTGACTTGTCGATTGTCTGGCGTTGCCGGTTCTGACGTGGGTTGCTCGAATCTAAGCTAATTGAATAAGAGATTGAAAAAAATCCCCGCCACCAAACGTCCAAGTAGGACTGTTGATGACGGGGATTCTTAGTACAGTCAAACAGATACAGATTGGTCGTGACCACGAAATTCACGTGGTTGTTGCCTAACGGAGCCGGAGGTAATCAAGCCCGAACCCGAGGCGGAAGACCGTTTCTCAGGCTGGAGCCGGTCCCCACCGGGCGAAGGGCTTGAATTACCGCAGGCGTAGTGGCAAAGACCACACGTTAGTTTTCGTTGTAGTAGCGCGCGAGGTCGTAGAGGGTCTTGGCCAACGTGTCGATCGACTTGGTTGGCTTCTGGTTGGCGAATAAGACGACACCCTTCTTATTGCCCTCGGAGCCGTAGTAAATCGTTTCGTAACCGGAACCGGTCAGGGCACCACGGACGCGCTTGATGCCGCCACTATAGTGGTAAAGCCCGCCGGCGTAGTTTAATTTGTAATCGTTGGACAAGTCGTAGTATTGGTTTTTGGTCAAAATTTTCCCGTTACGCAGGCCCTTTTGGATCTTGTAGTAATCCGATGGGGTCGAGTAGTAGTTGCCGGCTCCCAACAGCGAGGACATCAGCTTTTGGGAGACACCGTTGGCGACACTGTTGCCATTGCTATAGCTGTAACCGTTGGCCACGACGTTATCCTTAGGCAGGCTATCCCAGGCGTAGGTGTGTTGCAGGTTCAGCGGCTTGATGATCCGGCTTTGCACCAAGTTATCATAGCTTTGGCCGGTGACCTTGGACGCAATCGCTGCGAGCAGGGTGTAGTTGGCGTTGGTGTAATTGAACTTTTGACCACCGGTACTCTTGAGCTGGCTGAGCGTGTAGTTCAGTTCGGCTGCCTGGGTGCTCAACACGCTGTCGGGCGTGCTTTCGTCCATGTCGATACCGGAGCGGTGGTTCAGCAGTTGCCGGAGGGTAATGCTGCCGCTACCGGAAACGCTGGGGTAGTATTTGCTGAGTTTATCAGTTAAGGAAAGCTTGTTGCTGGCCGCCAATTGTTCAATGATGGCCCCCGTCATGACCTTTTGCAGAGAGGCGATGGGAAAGAGGGTCGTTGCGCTGTTGGCGGACTTGCTGGTGGCATCGGCATTGCCGACACTGACCAGGCTGGCACCGGTCGCGTAGTGATTGAACAGCATGGCGCTTCCTTGGAAGTGGGCGTTGTTGAGTAACGCAGCCGCATTTTGCGAACGACTGTACTTTTGCAGGGCATTTTGATTGACCCAGCCAATCGTTTTGCCGTACCAAGCGAATTTCACGTAGGTCGTCCCATTCGAGAGCTTGGCCGTCTGCGTAACCTTGACGAAGCGATGTTGCCAATTTTTTCCGCTAGCATCGCGGGTCTTGGCCGAGCGCTGCGTGTAATACGGTGCGTAATAATAAATGCCATCGTTGCGGCTCGCCTGGTTCGTGAACCGCGCGTTGTAGCTGACACTTTGTTTGCTAGTGATCTGCAGGTAGCTTTTGGCATCCGCCGAGGTGGCAGGTAACACAGCACCGACAATCAAAAGCGTCCCCAAGATTAACCATAATTTCTTCACAATCATCATCCATTTCCCCTTAGTTGTAAGTCCCATGGTACCGCTGGATAGTTGCGAAGAGGTAACAAGATTGTCACTTTTCAGTAACATTTTCAACAATTTATTTTGTAAAAGGGTTAAGATACTTAACCAAGGCATTAAAAGAGTATGGGGTGAAGCAACTTAATGGGTCGCAACTTTTAGGGGAGTGTGGTAAACTTGGCTCCAATATAAAATTAGTTATGAGGAGCTGAACCCAGCATTGTTACATTTTCTTGGCCAACTCTATGGGCCATTCTTTGATTTACACAATTGGGAAACGGTGATTACGTCCGGCAACGACTGGCTGATCATCTTTTCACTGGTCTTAATTGAATGTCTATTGTCGGTGGATAACGCAGTCGTGTTAGCCGCCCAAACGCAGTCACTGCCCACCCGTGAACAACAGGAAAAGTCGTTGTTTTACGGGATTTGGGGCGCGTACCTCTTTCGGTTTATCATCATTGGACTGGGAACGTACCTGATCAATTTCTGGGAAATCAAGGTCATCGGGGCGCTCTACCTGGTCTTTCTGGTGTTCCAATACTTCAGTAAAACCCGGGTTAAACACACCCGCAAACTGGTCAAGGATAAGAAACGCCGCTTCCTACCGTTGTTCTGGTCGGTGGTCATGCAGATTGAAATGATGGATATCATTTTCTCCGTGGACTCCGTGCTGGCGTCCTTAGCCATTTCTAACAACCCAGTCATCGTCTTGATTGGGGGACTGATTGGGATTCTGGCCATGCGGGGCGTTGCCGAAGTGATTATGAAATTAATGCGGCGGATTCCCGAGCTGGAGCCAATGGCGTACATCCTGATTGGGATTATTGCCGTGAAGCTGTTCGTCTCGATTCCCGCCATCGACATTGAAATTCCCGCCACGTTGTTTGGGATTGTCGTGCTGGGCGCCATCGTGATTACGTTGTTGATTCACGTGATCCGCAAGCGGCGTCAACCACAAGCCAAGACTGAAAAAGCCTCAAAACAAACTGAATCTTAATGCCAAGGCCACGAACAGAAAATGTTCGCGGCCTTTTTGTAGTGCCCAGCTGGAGAAATGGGTATACTGAAGATATGTTTAGTTCTTGTTCAATTGGAGGTTAGTTCCTTTAGAGGGATGGGATAGTTCTGTTTGCCGGTTAGGGGTTCGGTCATCGGTGAAAACTGTGCTGGTTAGTCGTTGGCTTTAGTCATGGCTAGCCAGTAGAAGCTGAATCACATAGAAGAAAGCAGAATAGTGAAACGAAATATTATTACGAGTTAAATCTCTGTCAGCCGCAGGGCTGGTGAAAATGGGCAATGTGGTCAATGTAAGCGACCAGAGGCGGGCCAAAGTTCCCAGCTGTGTCGATGGTCTTAACTGAGTGATTTTCTCAGTTTAGAGCATGGGACGACCTTTGAGACCGAACTTTGGCTCAAAGTCGAGGTGGAAGCCCGCTTCTCAGGCTGGAGCCGACCCCACAGCAGGGCACCTTGAGCTCACCGCCGGGAACGAACGCGACGCGGCTCCTTTTCACCCAGCCCGGAGGCGAGGGCAGAGGTGTTTAACCCGTAAATTGAGATGGAGATGAGGGTATGCGGACCTGGTGGCAGCGATTCAATTGGTTAATCCTAGTGGGCATCCTGCTAGGCGTCGGCGGCACAATGACCCGTGCGCAGGCGGCAACAACGACGGGCAAGGTGCTCGTCACAT
This sequence comes from Levilactobacillus mulengensis, assembly GCF_003946045.1. Taxonomy (GTDB): domain Bacteria; phylum Bacillota; class Bacilli; order Lactobacillales; family Lactobacillaceae; genus Levilactobacillus; species Levilactobacillus mulengensis. Next base: position 33,402 of record NZ_RHNW01000015.1, read on the forward strand.
ATAAGGTGGCGGACGGTACTGTTTTGGCGCGAAAAACCTTGACGGGACCGGTGGGACATCACTACCGGACAACGTATAAGAATGCGCAAATAGATTCCCGGCAATATTCGTGGAACAAAAAGCAACCGAAGAAGGCCCAGGGTAAATTTACCAAAAAGACGATTCACGTGCAGTACAAGTTTCTATCGGCCTTGGCATTCTTTCGGTTATGGGGCAAGAAATCGCTTCAGTTGACCAATATTCAGATGAATGGGAACCATCAGATTTTTGATGTGTCGACCAGCCTGAAGGGGTCCGGATACATTCAGGCGATTAACTTTTCTAAGGGCAAGGTTACGGTCAACGGTCGACGCTTGACGCGGGGCAAAACCTATCACGGCAAGATTGGCGGGACGACGTTTAAAACGTTACTAGTGTCTCGCAAACAGGTGCGCGCCACGTACTTGGTGAAGAGCAAGCTGCACACCTTCCAGTTCACGGCGAGTTCGTGGAAATGGGTTAATCAGTAAGTGACAATCAGGAGGTAACGCTTATGCAAATTGGGTTTATTGGGACCGGCGTCATGGGCACCGGCATTATCTTGAATCTCTTGAAGGCGGGGCAGACGGTCGTGGTGTATAACCGGACCAAAGCCCACGCCGAAACCGTGTTGACCGCCGGGGCGACCTGGGCCGAGACGCCCGAAGCCGTGGCGGCGCAGTCGCAGCTGGTCATGACCATGGTTGGCTATCCCAGCGACGTCGAAGAGGTGTACACCGGCGAGCATGGCATCTTTGCTGGCATCAAAGCCGGCAGTACGGTCGTGGACATGACGACCAGTACCCCAGCGCTGGCGGTAAAATTAACGCAGCTGGCGCACGACCATGACGTTCAAGCATTGGACGCCCCCGTTTCCGGCGGGGATGTTGGGGCCAAGAACGCCACGCTGACGGTGATGGTCGGCGGTGATAAGGCCGCGTATGATCAGGCTCTGCCAGTCTTTCAGCAATTAGGCCAACGCGTCAACTACTTCGGTGGTGCCGGTAAAGGTCAGCACACCAAGATGGCCAACCAGATTATGATTGCTGGCACGATGACCGGACTGACGGAAATGTTGGTCTACGCCAAGGCCGCTGGGTTGGACCTGCCCCAGGTTCTGGCCACGCTGAGCAGTGGTGGCGCCGACAACTGGAGCATGGATAATTACGTGCCCCGGATTTTGAAAGGCGATTACACGCCGGGGTTCTTCGCCAAGCATTTCTTGAAGGATCTGCGGATTGCCTTGCAGGAGGCGGACCGGATGGGGCTGGATTTGCCGGCTACCACGCAGGCTAAGTTGTTGTATGAGGCGATGGTGGACGACTTCGGCTTAGGCAACGACGGCACCCAGGGCTTAATCAAGACTTACGAGAAATAGGCTGGTTAAACCTGTCGTTGGTACAGCGCCTCCGGGCTGGTGAAAATGGGCCGTGACGCTGTGGGCGCACGTCTGGAGCCGAAGGGCGGTCTCCAGACTTACTTTGAGCCTCAAGGACCGAGTCTCAAAGATAGCAGTTGCCTAAGCGGTAAACCGCTAAGGCAACTCCCACGGCTGAGCCCATTTTCACCAGCCCTGCGGCTGACACTGGTCTGGCCCCAATTGCGTCGTTGACTGGAGATTGGGCCCTGGTTGGTTTTCTGCTTGTTGGTAGGTTGTCGTGGTGGTAGGCCGCAGACACAGCCGGTCACCTTGGCTCGTCTCTGGTCACTCCCGCGACTGGCCCAGTTTTCCCAGCCCTGCGGCTGACACTGGTTTAGCCCCAATTCCGTCATTGACTGGGAATGAGCCCTGTCATCCGGTGGGTTATGGTAGCTGTTGAGTTTAGTTTGTACGCTATAGTTGGTCATCATGACAGCTGGTTGATTTCAATAAAATAATAAATCGAGGTCGCCGTCATTGGCGGCCTTTTTGCGGTCATGAATTGCCCAGTTGGCAGTCCGGTGGTATCTTAAAACTATAAAGAAATAGAGGAGAAATAGTTGATGGTTAAATCATATTTAAAGGGAATTGTTCCCTGTCTCTTTTGGTTCGTGCTGTTTAGTGTGCCGGTCACGCATGGGGCTCCGCATCTCACTTTTTCGTGGTGGACCGTGTATGCGGTTCTGAGTTACGTGGTCTGTTTTCCACGGGCTTACCGGATCATGAAGCAGTTTTCTCGCAAGGATAAGGGGTCACAGATTCAGCGGCCGCGGGGCAATGCTGAAGAAGCGGCCTTACGTGATGGGGCCAGTTATGCCAACACCGGTCGCTTTGGCACGGCCCGCGTGGGGGATGCCGCTGGCAAAGAGAGCTGGCTGACTAGCTGGGGGACGGATTTTGTGTTGCGTTTGTTTGTGATTGTTGCGGCACCGGTGATTGTTGCGGTTGACGCGATGTGGCAACGCAAGTAACGAGACTTCAGTGAAATTGAAAAGGCCGTGTGACAGGGATTTCGTCACACGGCCTTTTGGGTTTAATCTTTTAGCAATATTAATCAGCACACAGCAATTACTTTACCACAAAACCCAGTCTGAGATTCTGTAAAGTAGGATTCACGTACTTTACGTGGAGCGCTTTCTACTTGAATAGATCTGCGTGACTACCAGTATCGATAAAGCGGATAAAACTACCGTCATATTTATAAATAAGTAGCCAGTCGGGTTTGATGTGCAATTCCCGTTCAGGTTTACGATTGACTAGAGGGTGGTCGTTATAACGTGGTTCTAATACGTCGTCATTAATTAATGCATAGAAAACATTTTCGAAATCGGGTTTGTGGTAACGACCGCCCCGAAGCAGATTTTGATAGTGCTTTTTAAATTTTTTCTCAAAGGCTGGTTTATACGGCTGTTTAGTCATTTAACCAATCCAGCCCTTTCTTTGGATCATCAAATTCAATGTAATCTTGACTGTTGATTGCTTCTGTCAGACGTGGAGTAGGTTGGGCGACCTCAAAAGGAATACCGCCAACTTCAATCGACTTTTTTGCAAAGATACGAAATGCTTCAGCGGGAGTCAACCCCACTCGATGCATGACAGCTTCTAAGTCTTCTTTGTCCTTTTTATCCATTCGAAAATGTACTTGGGAAGTCATTTTATCACCTCTGGTTGGATGGTACCATCTAGTACCAAAGATAACAACTGATTTGCACAGTAATTTAAAAAAAATGGCCCAGCTGGTGGGGCTCCTCGGCATTCCTTCCAGCTAGACCGATTTAATTAAGTTACAGCGTCTTCTTCAACGTCACCACTGGGGCGCCGTCCTCTTCGAAGGGTTCACCGACCACGTGGTAACCGCAGCGCTCGTAGAAACTTTTGGCGGTGAGTTCGCCATCAATCAGACCACTGGTGAAGCCGTGAGCCTTGGCCCAATCCTCACCGGCCTGCAGGACCTGGCTACCGATGCCTTGGCCCCGTAAGGCCTGACTGGTGCAGACCCGACCGAAACGCATTTCGGTGGTCGATTGGGGTTCCAGCCGCAAGGTCCCGACCGGCAGTTCTGGCCGTTGGTAGGCGACCACGTAGAGCCGGTCCGGCGTGTCGCGGTCGTCAAACTCGATGTCACGGGGAATGCCGCGTTCGGTGACGAAGGTGGCTTGCCGCAAGGACAGAGCAGCGGCGTGGTTGAAGGGTGCATTTGAAATGACGATTTCCATGAGAATGGTTCCTCCTATTCAATCTCGGCGAAGAAGCTGTAGAGCTTTTCACTGGTTAGGGCTTGTTTATCGGCGCCGGCCACGTCGTAGGTGACCTTGCCGTGGTGCAGGACAATCAGGCGGTTGCCGTACGTCAGGGCGTCTTCCATGTGGTGCGTGATCATCAAGCAGGTCAACTTATCCTGGGAGACCCGTTCATTGGTTAAATGCATTAAATCCTGACCGGTTCGGGGATCGAGAGCCGCCGTGTGTTCATCCAGCAGTAAGATCTCCGGGCGTTTTAGCGTAGCCATCAGGAAACTAAGTGCTTGGCGTTGACCACCGGAAAGGTTCCCAGTCGCCGTGGTCAGCCGGTCGTCCAGACCGTTGTGCATGGTGGCCGTCAATTCCTTGTAGTGGGCCATGTGGTGATTCAGCCCCCGGGGCAACAAGCCGCGGCGTTGTCCACGCCGTTCGGCCAGCAACAGGTTTTCGGCCACCGTCATCCGGGGGGCAGTCCCCAGCTTAGGATCTTGGAAAACCCGGGCTAAGAAGCGGGTGCGTTTTTCCACGGATTCGTGGGCGATGTCCTTGCCGTTCAGGAGAATCTGACCGCTGTCGATGCTGAGGTCGCCCCCAATGGCGTTGAACAGAGTGGATTTCCCCGCCCCGTTGGAGCCCAACACCGTGATGAAATCGCCGGCGTTGATGGTCAGGTTGAGCTTATTTAAAATCGTGATTTCTTCGGGCGTGTTGCGATTAACTTTTAACACAACATCCTTTAATTGCAATAATGGTTTAGTCATTGGTATCCAACCCCCGTTTCACAAGGTGCTTGAAGTTCAACACGTTCTTGAAGACTGGCAGCATCATGCAGAGCGCCAGGATGATGGCGGAAATCAGGTTCAGGTCGTTGGCGCTGAAGCCTAACTTGAGGACCAGCAGTAGGACGAAGCGGTAGAGGATACTGCCGAGCGTGACCGCGACCAGCCGTTGGTTCAGGGTCAAATCGCCAAAGGCTACTTCCCCAATGATGATGGAGGCCAGCGCGATAACGATGATGCCGATGCCCATGTTGACGTCGGCGTACCCGTTGTTTTGAGCGACCAGCGCGCCACCAAAGGCAATCAGGCCGTTGGAGACCATCAGCCCCATGATTTTCATATTGTCGGTGTTGATGCCCAGTGAGCGGGCCATGGTCTGATTATCCCCAGTGGCAATGAAGCCTTGGCCCAGCTCCGTTTGCAGGAAGTAGATGACGATGGTCGTGATGATCACCATGATCAGGGTGCCCAGCACCACGCTGTCAAAGTATTGGGGCAGGGAGGCTAAGAAATGGTTCTTAAATAGCGTCGATTTACCCAGGAGGGAAACGTTGGCCCGGCCCATGATCCGCAGGTTAACGGAGTAGCAGGCGGTCATGACCAGGATACCGGCCAGCAGGATGGGGATGTGCCCCTTGGTGTAGAGCAGCCCGGTAATCAGGCCGGCGAGGGCACCGACACAGAAGGCCAGTAACGTGGCGAGTAACGGGTTCATCCCGTTGGCAATGGCAGCGACGGCGGTGGCGGCACCCAGTGGGAACGTGCCCTCAACCGTCATATCGGCGAAATCTAAGATTCTAAAGGTCAGGAATAACCCGACCCCGAGGACGGCCCAGAGGAGGCCTTGTCCAATTGCGGAAACTGCTAAACTCATTTAAAAACCTCCCCGTGTGCTTGGGCTTCTTTAACGACGTCGGCGGGCAACGTGATGCCCAGCTTCTTGGCTTGCTTCAGGTTGACGGTCATTTCACCCTTTTTCTCGAAGTGAATGGGCGTGTCGGCCGGGTTCTTGCCGTTTAAAATGGCGGCGGTCATCTTCCCGGTCTCAACCCCGAGCTTGTACTGGTTGATACTCAACGTGGCGAGCCCACCAGCCTTGACCATGGTATCGACGGCTGGAAAAACGGGGACCTTCTTGGCGTTGGCCGTGGAGACCAGCGTCTGCATGGCACTGGCCACCGTGTTGTCGGTCGGCACGTAAATGGCGTCGACCTGACTGACCATCTGTTCAGCGACCTGGTTCAAATCGTTGGTGCTGGCGATGGAGTAAGCCTTGAGTTGGACGTGTTCCTTTTGGCAGAGCGCCTTGAATTGGTGATACTGCGCGGTGGCAGAGTCATCGGAAGACGTGTAGATGATGCCCAGCGTCTTCATCTTCGGCATGATGTGTTGAATCAATTTGAGCTGCGCCTTCAGCGGGGCTTGGTCGGACACCCCGGTCACATTGTTGCCGGGATGCGTGTTGCTCTTGACCAGGTCGGCGCCCATCGGATCAGTGATGGCCCCCAGCACGACCGGAATGTTCGAGCTGGCGTTGGCCAAGGCCTGCGCGGATGGTGTGGCGATTCCAATCATGGCGGCCGCCTTTTCGTTGACGAAGCGGGCACTCATGGTCTTTAGATTGCTTTGATCATTTTGGGCGTTTTGAAAATCAATCTTGACGTTTTTGCCCACGGTGTAGCCTTCTTCGGCGAGCCCGTGAATGATCCCTTTGTGAATGGCATCGAGCGCCGGGTGAGACAGTAATTGGAGAATCCCAACGGTCGGAACTTCCTTCTTAGCAGCTGATTCGGGCTTGCTTTCCTGAACGAAGGCAAAGCCGAGAAAAATAAGTAAAATGGCAATGAGTCCATAGAGACGTTTCATTTAGTTAACCTCACTTTAATGGTGGCTGGCAACGGTCAATTATACAAAAAGAGCACCCAGACCGGCTGGGTGCCCAAATAAAAAGGCCCGCAAAACCGGAATGATACATCCGTGCGGGCTTTTGCATAGAAAAGTTAGCCGGCGCAGATGCGAGAATCGCTCTGGGAGCTCAAGTCGCATCAACACTGATGACGACTTGATTACCGGCTTTGCCAACGTCCATTAAGTTTTGTGTTAGACATTTGCATTAACTTTTCCTTCTTTCCGTTGTTTGAATAATTTTAGTTTACGGCAACGCTTAAAAGGCGTCAACCTTAATTTTCATTTTTTAGCAAATTGGTTTGGACCAGCAGGCTGAAAATTAAACTTGCGGTGGTGGCCGTTCCCGGCGGTGGCTGCAAGATGCCCTGCTATGGGGTCCGGTGTCAGCCTGAGGAGCGGTCTGCCGCCTCGACTTGAAACCTCGCTGCGTTTCGCGAGTTTCCAAGGTCGACCCGTGTTCTAAACTGAGAAAACCACTCAGCTAAGAACACCGACACAGCTGGGCATCTTGCCCCACCTCTGGTCACTGACGCGGAACCGCAATTTAATTTTGATCATCGTGTGGTCGGTGGTGGGGATGTAAGACGGTTAATTGTGTTGCCTACATTTCCGGTGGCAAATTCAAGTATCCCTGCTGTGGGGGGAACTGCCACCTCGCGCCCCATGTTCTAAGCTGAAATCAGCCCGCTCAGCTAAGAACATCGACACAGCCGGGAAACTTGATTCGCCTCTGGCCACTGAGGTTGTCCGTACTGGTTGTGTGGGTTGTCGCGGTGTTAGTTTACAGGTTCAAGCCGGCAGTATACCAGTTCAGCATTTCAGAGTCGGAAACGGCATCGAGATTTTCGATTCGAGCAAGTTGAGGTTGTGTGGTGGACAGGGAGGGAAATCATTACTGGCGAATCATAAACTTTGGCGTTGGGCGACGCTGATTTTTGGTATACTGGACGATAACAGTTGCGGGGGATGCATACCCTCGAATGAAACGACACAAGGAGGCTGCATCAATGAAAATTGCAGTTCTAACGGATACGTCTGCCGGCATGGACTTTGACGAGGCGGCGGAGCGCCAGGTAACGCTCTTGGCCGCGCCAATTATGTTTGGCAACCGGCAGTACCACGAGTATCAAGACCTGAGCACGGCCGATTACTACCGCTTGATGCGGCTGGCTAAATCGAAAAAAATGGTGCCGACCGCGCCGCAGGTTTCCATGAAGACCGTGAAGGCGACCTGTGATGCCTTGGCGAAAACGGGTGTGACCGACGTTATCGTGATTGGCCCATCACTGGGGATCTCCGGGCTGGTGAACACGTTGGCCGCTTACGTTGAAAATATTACTAGCGTCCACGTTTGGCCGTGGGACTCCCGCGGCATTCTTACGACGATGGGCGACCAGGTGCGCCTGGCCGCCGAACTGGTTGCGGAGGGGTACGCAGTCAAAGAAGTCTTCGCCCAGCTCACTAAGCTACGGGCAACCGCGCACAGCGTGTTTGTAGTGGATTCCATCAAGCCATTGTTGCGCACGGGGGAAGTCAATCCCAGCCACAGTCCCGGCAGTACGCCCTTGTTGGCCGGCAAGCCCATCTTGATCTTTGACCCCTCCGGTAAAATGCGGGTGGCGGGGAGTGCCTTGCGGTTGAAGGGTGCCATGGCGGACTTCTTAGACGACTTGGCCGATGATTTGGCGGGGGCCGACCCGGTTAAGGCGACGGTGTTAAATGCCGACCAACCGGAAGCCACCCAACGCTGGATTGCCGGTGCGCAGAAGCGGTTCCCAACCGTTAAGTTTGATGTGGCCTTGATTGGGCCTAGCTTTGGGGTGCATGTTGGGGATGGGGCGATGGGACTGGCTTGGTGCCAGGACTACCGCAGCCTTCTCACCCCCGAACCAAACGTCAGCGAACTTTAGGGTTAAACGTTGTGTTTTGTCCGCGCCTCCGGGCTGGTGAAAACTGGGCCGTGTCGCTGTGGGCGCGCGCCAGAAGCCTGAGAAGCGGTCTTCTGGCTTACTTTGAGCCGAAGTTCACGTCTCAAAGATAGCAGTTGCCTAAGCGGGGGACCCGCTAAGGCAACTCCCACGGCTGAGCCCATTTTCACCAGCCCTGCGGCTAACACTGGTTTAGACCCACAGTTGCGGGTGACGTTTGTGTTATCTATCGTTATTAGAGTGTTTGATCTGTTCTGGTCTGGTCGTGTCCGTTCCCGGCGGCGAGCTCAAGGTGCCCGGCTGTGGGGCCGGTTCCAGCCAAAGAGCGGGCTTCCACCTCAACTTTGAGCCTGGGGGGCGGTCTCAAAGGTTGTCCCATGCTCTAAATAGAGAAAATCACTCTATTAAGACCATCGACATAGCCGGGCACCTTGGCTCGCCTCTGGTCACTCCCACGACCGACCCAGCTTTCCCAGCCCTGCGGCTAACACTGGTTTAGTCCCACAGCTGCGGGTGACATTTGGGTTGGTTATCGTTATTTGAGTGTTTGATTTGTTTTGGTTGGCATGTATGCGTTCCCGCCAGAACGCTCAAGGAGCCCTGCTGTGAGGCCGGTTCCAGCCAAGGAGCGGGCTTCCACCTCAACTTTGAGCCTGAGGTGCAGTCTCAAAGGTTGTCCCATGCTCTAAGCTGAGTGAGAAACCTCAGCTAAGACCATCGACACAGCTGGTTACTTTGATCCGCCTCTGGTCACTCCCACGACCGGCCCAGTTTTCCCAGCCCTGCGGCTAACACTGGTTTAGCTCCACGGTTGTAGTTGGAGTTTGGTCTGGTTGACGTTGTTTGGTGATTGATGGTCAGTTTCATTTTCGATAGTTAATGGATAGAGAGTTTTTTCAATCTGGTTCAATCGAGTTGGACCACGAGAATAAGTTCCGCGCACACTCACACAACAACTGGCCGACAACTTAGTAATTGTCAGAAATCTCATTTTCGGGTTGAGCGTTGTTTAGCCGCAGGGAGACTGCCAATGGACTCAGCCGTGGGAATTCCCTTAGCGGCGGGTTGAGCCGCTTAGGGAATTGGTGTCTTTGAAACGCGTTCCCTAGCGGTTCAAAGCATCCCAGAGACCGCTTTTTGGCTCTGGGTGTCCGCCCACAGCGTTCCGGTCCAGTGGCAGTCTCCCGGAGGCGGTGGCAACGAACACCTCATCCGAAAATGAGAATTAAATTAAAATTCAGGGTTGACAGTCTTATTTTTTCATGGTTAACTGAGAGAGTAAATTGATAAATGAAAGGGATTTTGCCATTATGAAACTCAATAGCCTAACTCATTTAAATAACCAATTTGCCTTTAGCTTTTTCTTTAGATAGCGTTTGTATTCACCTCGTTGGATACGAACGCGCCGCTCAATTGCGTTTGTATCTATCGAATAGCTAAAGTTTTTCAGCATGAACTTAGCGCCAGATAGATACGGGTATAATCTATCTGGAGAAAATATATCGGGCCCGATATCACCAGGTAGATTCTACTCAGAATCTATCTGGTGTTTTTTGTTTTCCCGGAGGTCTTTTTCCGAGAAACGGTGACAACCCTGGACGCAGGGCACATCATCCCGCTGGAAGATTGGTTGAATTTACCAATTAAAGAATCAGTCAATCGTTGACCGGTGACAGTTATACCGGCCCGAAAATAAAAGCATCATCATACCTTGGAGGAATTGATTATGAAGAAATTATTAGTTAGCGGTTTAGCCTTAATGGGATTGGGCCTCGTCTTAGCCGGGTGCGCCAGCAAGTCCAGCGCCGACAAGAGTAGCTTGAACGTTGGGATTTTACAGGTCGTGCAGCATGGGTCGCTGGATGAGGCGCGGCAAGGATTCAAGGCGGGTCTGAAGGCACAGCTCAAGGCTCACGGCAAATCAACCAAGGTGACCTACCACTACTTAAACGCGCAGGGTGATCAATCTAATTTGAATACCATGAGCCAACAATTGGTTCAACAAAAGAATGATTTGTTGCTGGGTATCGCAACGCCAGCCGCTCAGGCCTTGGCCAAGAAGACCACGACCATGCCAACGTTGGTGACCGCCGTGACCGATTTGAAAGCCGCTGGGCTGGTCAAATCCGACAGTAAGCCCCAGACCAACGTCAGTGGGACCAGCGATTTGACCCCGGTTGGCCTCCAGCTGAAATTGTTAGCTAGTCTGACCAAGGGCAACCAACCGCTCGGCATCATTTACAACTCATCCGAAGAAAACTCCGTGCTCCAGGTCAAGCTGGCCAAGGCCTACGCCAAAAAGCACAATTTGAAATTAAAGATCGTCAGTGCCACCAGCACCAACGACGTTGCCAGCGTCCTGGCAGGGCTGACCGGCAAGATTTCCGGCCTGTACTTACCAACCGACAACCTGATGGCCAGCGCCATGAAGACCATCGGGGCCAAGGCCAAGGCGGCCAAGTTACCCGTTGTCACCGGCTCGATTGAAATGGCCGAGGATGGCGGGACCGCGACTTACGGCCTGAACTACTACGACTTAGGGAAGCAGACCGGGAAGATGGCCTACAACGTTTTGGAAAAGAACCAAAAGCCACAGAACATGGCCGTTCAAACCGCTAAGAAGCTGCACCTGTACGTCAACAAGGCCAACACGAAAGCCATTGGCCTACAAACTAGTCAAATCAAAGAACCTTAAGAAAGGGGCAACCAGTTATGTTAATCACCAGTATTGGACAGGGACTATTGTGGGCACCACTCGTTATCGGGGTGTTCTTAACGTTCCGGATTCTCGATATCCCCGATTTAACCACGGAAGGCAGCTTCCCACTGGGGGCCGCCGTGACCGTTAGTGCCATGATCAGCGGGCAATCCGCCGTGGTCGCTAGCTTACTGGGATTCCTCGCCGGCTGTGTGGCCGGTTGGGTCACCGGGGTGCTCGACACCAAGCTCCACATGCCCTCCCTGCTCGCTGGGATTTTAACCATGACCGGCCTGTACTCCGTGAACATGCACGTGATGGGCAAGTCGAACGTGCCGTTGTTAAATCAAAAAGTGTTGACCAACTACCTGCCAGCCACGTGGTCGGTCGACCTGCAAACGATTATTGTTGGGGCAATCGTGACCGGCGTCGTCATTGCCGTGCTCATTTGGCTGTTCAAGACGCGCTTAGGTCTGTCACTGATGGCGACCGGGGATAACCCCGCCATGAGTGCGGCCAACGGCATTTACACCGACCGGATGGTGATTCTGGGTTACATGGTCTCCAACGGGTGCATCGCGTTGTCCGGGGCCCTGATCGCCCAGAGCAACGGCTATGCCGACATTGGCATGGGGATTGGGACCATCGTGATTGGCCTGGCCTCCGTGCTGGTGGGAGAAATCTTCCTCCACGGGCGGCAGATGTGGGTTCGTTTAACGGGGATGGTCCTCGGCGCAATCATCTACCGGTTCCTCTTAACGGTCGCGATGGGCCTGGGTTTCCCGGTCGACGACTTGAAAATTCTTTCCGCAGGTATCTTGGTCGTGGTCATTTGCCTGCCAATTCTGCGGACCAAGGCCCGCACGCGTCAACAGTTGAAACGTTACCTCAAACAGATTGGAGCCGATGAACATGAAGCAGAATCAACCAGCAGTCTTAACCGTCAAGCATCTCCAGAAGGTCTTCTTTCCCGGGACAGCAAATGAGCGTCACGTCCTGAAAAATGTCAGCCTGACGATTGAGCCAGGTGATTTCGTCGCCGTCATCGGTAACAACGGGGCGGGGAAGTCGACGCTGCTCAACACGATTGCCGGGACGTTACCCGCCGATGCCGGGGAATTGACCCTGGCCGGCCATAACGTGACCAAGAAATCCGTGGCGTACCGGGCCAAGTGGCTGTCGCGGGTCTTCCAGGACCCCAAGTTGGGCACGGCGGGGGAACTGAGCGTGGCCCAGAACCTAACGCTGGCGCAACAACACACCGGCAGTATGAGTCTCGGCCGGTACCGCAAGGCCAGTCAGGAAGCGACGTATCGTGAGCTGTTGCAGTCGCTAAATATGGGGCTCGAGGATCGGTTGACGACGCAGGTCAAATACTTATCTGGTGGGCAACGGCAAGCGCTGTCCCTGTTGATGGCCACGCTGAGTCACCCGGACTTGTTATTGTTGGACGAGCACACGGCGGCCCTGGATCCCCAGACCAGTAAAAAGGTGATGGATCTGACCCAAACGATTGTTGAGACCAACCACTTGACCACGATGATGATCACCCATAAAATGAGCGACGCCTTGACCTATGGCAACCGGCTGGTCATGGTTCAGGATGGGCAGATCAAGCTGGACGTGTGCGGGGCGGCTAAGGATGGGTTGCGGCAGGAGGAGCTCATGTCCCTCTTCGCCGACTAGCTGGCTGGTGGTCCTTGCCAGCGCCTTACCGGGTGGCGAAAATAAGCCGGAACGCTTGGGCGGACGCCTGAAGCCGAAGGGCGGTCTTCAGGCTCGCTTTGAGCCGGCGGACCACGTCTCAAAGACGCCAATTCTCTAAGCAGCCATGCTGCTAAGAGAATTCCCACGGCTGAGCTTATTTTCGCCACCCTCACGGCTTACACGGACGTCACCAGCCAGTTACTGTTTAGTGGGCTTCGATTGGCGGAGGCCAGCGCTCCCGGCGGCAATTTTTGCTCCCGCTGCTGTGGGGACCGCCTGCGGCCTGGGGAGCGGTCCTTCGTCTCGCCTTGAAACCTCGCTGAGAAGCGCGAGTTTCCAAGGTCGCCCCATGGTGTAGGCTGGGTCCGCGAAGTTGCCTCTGGTCGCTGACAACGGCCGTTACGTGAATGACGCTAGTCAATTGTTAGGTGGGCTTCAATTGGCTGGGACGATGTTCACGTAACAAGGTAACCGTGCTTAACGGATTTTGATAGTGGATAACTTGGGCAGATTTTAGGAGTTATCCACCGTTCCAAACGATTTTCTACGTGAATGATTCTTAAAAATAATGAGTTATCCCCCAAGGGGTGCGTAACTCGGTGTATAAGTAAGGCCGCTGTTGATAACTTTTCCTGATGTAGGAGAGTTGTTGACAGTGGCTTTTTATTTGAAACGGACGTTCGCTTTTACAAATATAGGGAGATGGTATGCTGATGACTCAGACATTTTTGTCTAGAGTAGGGAAAATGGGGTGTAAAATAATAGCATCAATGCTATTATACAGTTATGGGGAGTGTAAAGTTTAAGTACTATGATCAGTCGGAGTTTGCAAAATATTTAGCAGCTTTACCTAAGGGGGATGCTCAAAAGCTAGTACAAACCATTTTGCTAATCGAAAAATATGGGTTAGAAACGGCTAAACGTATGCAGTGGGTAAAAAAACTGGAGCGTAATCTTTATGAAATTCGTTCAAAATTTGGCAGTAATATTCAACGAGCTATCTATTTTAAGGCTTATGAAGATGGGTTTATTATCACGCATGGATTTACTAAGAAAACCGATAGAACGTCAGAACGGGAAAAGCGTCGAGGACGGCAGTTAAGAAAATTCTACTTAGAACATGGAGATGATCAGAAATGAAGTTAAAATCAATCGATGACTATGCTGATGACTTACGGCAGGAAGATCCGAACTTTGATGCGAAGCTGGCCGACGCCGAAATGAACTTAAAAATCGCGATGGGGGTTAAGAATCTGCGAGCTGAACTTGGGTTGACCCAAAAGCAGTTTGCTGAGCTGGTTGGTAAGTCTACTTCGACGATTGCTCGAATTGAAACGGGCTTTGATAAGGCTAGCTCACAGACGTTAATTGATATTGCCATCAAAACACATCGCACGTTAAATGTGCAATTTGATAGAATAGATGTTTCGATGAATTAAGAATAATTAGTTTCGAAAAGGCTCCGGCTGCACACCAATCTAGGTGGGCAGTCGGAGCCTTTTCACATAGAATCAATTTAAATAAAGGACAACAACGACAACGCATTATTCAAGAAATGCAACGTCACGTTGTAGCGCAAGTCGCGGAACTTCAGGTACGTGTAGCCCAGTACCCAGCCCAGGGCCGAGTACATCAGGAGCGTGAACGAGAAACTCGTGACGTGCATCATGCCAAAAATCAGACCGGACATGAAGACGCCGAGGAAGTTCATCACCCGGGAGTTTTCGCGGAAGAAGTAGTTTAAAAAGATGCCACGGAAAATCATTTCTTCAACGAATGGGGCCAACAGAATTGCGTAGGCTAAGTTCCAGAATGGCAGCTGCAGGATCTGCGTGTTGAGCGCCGTTTGGTTGGCGGGACTACTCAGGACGTGGGTGTTGATCAGGATGGTCCAGCCGAATTGGATGACCAGCATCAGGATAAAGAGGCCAGCCAATTGCCACGAGCGCTTGGCCGTGAACGGCGTCTTGCCAATGTGGCGCGGGTTGTTTTTCTTTAACTGTTGCCAGTAGCGCCAGGTCAGAAAGGCCAGGAGAAACGCCGAGTAGATCAGCATGATGCCAATCAAACGCGTTGCCACCTGGGGATGACTGGCCTTGCTGGTGGCCGCCTGCAGGATGAGCGAGTCGACCAGGTAAATTACGAGAAAGCCAATCCATTTCAGACTGCGAATCAGCCAACTACCAGCGGCCGTCAGGAGTTGATTTAATTTGTTCATGAACTGCGGGGACCTCCTACTTGTCGTACTTGCCGATTTCAATCAAGTTTTCGTCAGGGTCGCGGACGTAGACCGAGGTCATGGGGCCCAGGGCGCCTTCCTTAGGGAGCGGGCCGTCGACGATTTCCACGGCATAGTTGGTCAGGTGCGAGAGAATGTTGGCCAGTGGGTCGGTCGCGATGATGGCAAAGTCGGCGCTCCCGGCCAGGGGATGCTTAGCGACTGGCAAATGGGGTGCATCGCTCTGCTGGAAATTGATTTTTTGTTTGCCAAGTTTGACGCCCCGCCGGCCATTATCAAATTCAATGATGGGCAGATCAAAGACTTCGTGGTACCAGCGAACGGAACGTTCTTCGTCGCTAACGGTTAAGGTGATGTGGTCAATGTTACGGATATTCATTCAGAGTCAGTCCTTTTTTGATTTTTTATTATTTAGTGTGGCATAAAGTGATGGAAGCCATTGCCTCCGGGCGGGTGAAAATAAGCCGTGACGCTGTGGGCGCCGCCCGGAGCCGAAGGGCGGTCTCCGGACTTACTTTGAGCCGAAAGTCACGTCTCAAAGATAGCAGTGGTCTAAGCGGTAAACCGCCTGTAAATGCCATGGCAAATGGGGGCGTTCCCGCCGGCGGATTCAAGAACCCCTGCTATGGGGCCGGTGCCAGCCTGAAAAGCGGTCGCAAAGGTCGTCCCATGTTCTAAGCTGAGAAAATCACTCACCTAAGAACATCGACACAGCTGGGGTTCTTGATCCGCCTCTGGTCACTTAGACTTACCACGGCATTTACATGGGTCGGGGCTGTTCAGTTCTGGCAGTTGGTCATGACCTCTAAGCGCTACAAACTTTTCGGCTTAGGTAGATACAACTGGTGACAATGTGTGTGTCGTCATAAAAGTAACTACTTTTTGTCCGCCATTCCAGTGGAAGCATTTGGCGACGAAAACGCGAATCTTAAAAGCAATTGTCTGTTTATTTATCAGCCTAATTGACTAGAAGGCCAGTTAACAATTACGTGTTGGAGTTAACCACGCAGTAGTCACCGGAATTGGCACGAAAAATATAACGTGAATTCAACCACAGTCAGTGACCAGAGGCGGGTCAAACTGACCAGCTGTGTCGATGGTCTTGGCTGAAGTTTTCCATTCAGCCTAGAGCATGGGACAACCTTTGAGACCGTACTTCGGCTCAAAGTTGAGGTGGAAGCCCGCCCTTCGGCTGGAACCGGCCCCACAGCAGGGCAGTTTGAACCCGCCGTCGGGAACGGACTCGAAGGGTGAATTTCACCTATTATAGCATAGAATGCGGGGGCAATCCCAGGTGGGGAAGTTGACGAACCCGGGCGTTTCGTGGTAAATTACTACCTAATATATGTTTACGATACGGCCTTGACGTTGTCGGGGCCTTTTCTGCGTGAGAGAAGAAGGGAAGGGACTACAAGTGCCATTATTAGAAGTCGACGACCTGAGCATGAGCTTCGCCGACAAGAAACTTTACGAGAACGCCAGCTTCACCTTAAACAAGGGTGAACACATGGGGGTTGTCGGGCAAAACGGTGTGGGAAAGTCCACACTGATTAAAATTATTACGGAACAAGAGCTGCCACTGACGGGCTCTGTGAAATGGCAAAAGAAGACCCACATCGGTTATTTGGACCAATACGCAGACATTCCTGAAGGGATGAAGCTGATTGATTTCCTCCATACGGCCTACGCTGACCTGTACGAAAAGAACGACCGGATGACGGCGTTGTACACGGAATACGCCGAAACCATGGAAGACAAGCTGCTCGAGCGGGCCGGCCGGCTCCAAGAAGAATTGGATGCGCGAAACTTCTACGACATCGAAACCGAAATCGAACGGGTCATCTCCGGGTTAGGCCTGGACGACATTGGCCGGGACCATGAAGTGGCAAAGATGTCTGGGGGCCAACGGTCAAAGATTATCTTGGCGAAATTATTGCTGGAAAATCCTGACGTGATTCTGTTGGACGAACCGACCAACTACCTGGACGTTGCCCACATTGCCTGGTTGGAAGACTACCTGAACAACTTTGATGGGGCCGCCTTGATTGTGTCCCATGATTATGATTTCCTGCAAAACGTGACGAACTGTATCATTAACGTGGCGTTTGGGCAGATCACTAAGTACCGGGGCAATTTCAAGCAAGCCATGCGTCAGCGTGACGAACGTGAAAAGGCCCAACAACGGGAATTTGACAAGCAACAGGTCGTCATCGAAAAGGCCGAACGCTTTATCCGCAAGAACAAGGCCGGGTCCAAGTCGACCATGGCCAAGTCGCGGGAAAAGATGCTTAACCGGTTGGACCGGGTCGATCCACCTTCGACTAACGTGCAAGCCCACTTTGAGTTTCCTTACCAGGAAACTGGGTCGCAAAACGCGCTGGTGGTGGACCAACTGTCCGTTGGTTACGACCGGCCACTGTTGAAGCCCGTGACCTTCTCCGTGACGACTGACCAAAAGGTTGGTTTGACCGGGTTTAACGGGGTCGGGAAATCGACGCTGATCAAGTCGATTCTGGGCATTATCAAGGCCAAGGGTGGCGAGGCCCATTTCTCACCATCCGCTCGTATCAGCTACTTCAGTCAGGACCTGGTCTGGGACAACAATCAACAGACGCCGTTACAGATTATCCAAGCCAAGTACGAAAAATTACCACAAAAGGCCATTCGGACCAAGTTGTCCAAGTGTGGGCTGGATTCCGCTAACGCGATGAAGCCCATTGGCGAGCTATCTGGTGGGGAACAAACCAAGGTCAAGCTGGCCTTGATGGAATTTGAACCCGCTAACTTTCTGATCATGGACGAACCCACGAACCATTTGGATGACGAGACCAAGCAAGCCTTGAAGCAAGCCATCTTGAACTTCCAAGGCAACGCCATTATCGTCAGCCATGAGGCCAGTTTCTACACCGGACTCGTCGATAAGATTTTGAACGTGGAGAAGCTGAGTTTAAAGAATTCTGCAAACTAAGTTGCATGTAGATTACGTTTTGGTAAAAGGCGTTCCTTTTTTCTGAAAAATCCGTTACAGTAGTCGTAGTTAGGAAAAATTCGAAAAGGACGGCAGAGTATGAGACGTTTTAGACAGTTACTCGTGGTTGTCGCGCTGATCATCGTTGCGGCACTTGGGGTCAACCGGGTCTTTCAGAAGATGACCGCGACTTCGCACCCGAGTCAGCAGACGACCCAGACGACGACAAAGAAGACGGCCAAGGCCGATACCATTAATTGGCGCAAGCCGTCGGAAAGCAAGCCTTATCCCAATTTAGATAAACATCCCAACGCGTGGCTGGACGTGAATACCAGTCGGCAACGGGTGTACATTCGCGACGGCAATCACCGGGTGCTTTACACCATGTATTGCTCAACCGGGACGGGGAAGGAAAACAAGACGCCACACGGCACGTACGCCATTCAGGGGGAACGCGGAAAGTTCTTCTTCAACCAGAATTCTGGTGAGGGAGCCAAGTACTGGGTCTCCTGGAAGGACCATGGTATCTATTTGTTCCACAGTGTGCCAACCGACCAGAACGGGAACTACATCAAGAGTGAAGCCGAGGAGCTAGGTAAGACTGCTGCTTCACATGGGTGTGTCCGCCTGTCCGTGGCCGATGCCAAATGGGTCTACAATCACGTGCCTTACGGGATGAAAGTTGTTATCCACTAAGCACAAATAGGTAATTTCAGAGCAGTGAGTAGTCAGTAATGGCTACTCACTGCTTTTTTGTTGCAGACAAAAATCCCGTCTAATCAGGGATTAGAGCGGGATTTTTCAGCAAACTTAAGCGTTAAAGTTATCGGATTCCACGTCGCGGATGAACGTTGCCAAGTGATCGTAGTAAACCGGTGCGTTGTCGATCATGTGGTGATGGCCACCTTCAGGCGTTGTCACGAAGCGAGAGTGGGGGATGAGTTCCGCCATCTTCTTACCCGTGGCAATTGGCATGGTTTCGTGTTCCCCAAAGGTCAACAGGGTTGGAACCTTGATTTCCTTCAGGTGTTCACGGAAGTTCCATTCCTTCAGCTTGCCCTTGATGACAAATTCGTTGTCACCCTGGAAGGCGCCGTAAACGTCGGTTGCCATGGTGCTGATCAGGTGAGAAATGGCAGCGGGTTTCTTGCGGTCCACGTAGCCGTCGTTTAAGATGTCGACGTAGCTTTGGTACTTGGCGTCGTCGTAGTTCCCATCTTTTTCAACTTGCTTCATGTAGGCCACTTGGTCAGCCGTCAAAACCGTTTCCCGGATATGGTTGATGCTTTCAACGTATTCGTCGATGTTATCAACCATGGAGGAAATGATGGCACCCTTTAAATGTTGGCCATACTTAGCAGCGTACATTTGAACCAAGGCGCCACCCCATGATTGGCCAATCAGGTAGAACTTGTCGATGCCCAGCTTTTGCCGAACTTCTTCAACTTCATCCAAGAAGTAATCGTAAGTCAGGTACTTCTTAGCCGTTTCGGGGTCGCTATAGTCGGGTTGATCGGAGTACCAAGAACCCAGTTGGTCGTACATGTGGACCTGAACGTTCAGGCCTTGGGCGGCTAATTGTTTGGCAGTGTCTTCCCAGTATTCATGGTTGCCACCAGGGCCACCGTGTAAGGCGAGCAGGTGGATGTCACCAGTGCCTTGGGTGTTGGTCCAAAGGTGGTAACCGTTGTCTAAGGTGATAATCGTGGTGCCTTGTTTCATGAGAGATTCCCCCGTTTCTAATGAGTTATTAATAGTTTATCACTAACGGCGTCATTTCTAAACACCCAACCTTCTTTGCTGGTTAAACTTGCCGTTGTTGGCGCCTCCGGGCTGGTGAAAATGGGAGCGGAACGCTGTGGGGAGGACGCCCCGAGCCAAAGGGCGGTCTCGGGACTTGCTTTGAGCCTCAAGGAGCGAGTCTCAAAGTCACCATGACCTGAGGAGAACCCTCAGGTCATCCCGCGGCTGGCCCCATTTTCACCAGCCCTGCGGCTCACACTAGTTTAACCAGCATTCGGTGTGTCCCTCGTGGTTGGACTCAGTGGGTGGCAACTGGGTCTGGTTATTTCCGTTCTCGGCGGCGAGCTCAAGGTGCCCTGTTATGGGGCCGGTTTCAGCCTGAGGAACGGGATTCCACCTTACCTTTGAGCCAAAAAGCGGTCTCAAAGGTTGTCCCATGCTCTAAGCTGAGTGAGGGACCTCAGCTTAGAGCATCGACACAGCTGGTCACTTTGATCCGCCTCTGGTCACTCCCACGACCGGCCCAGTTTTCCCAGCCCTGCGGCTCACACGAGTCTAACCAGCATTCGGCGTGCTTTTCGTGGTTAGACTCAGTGGGTGGTGTCTTATTGGTCAAAGGGCAGGTGGCGGGATGTACCAATCCGAAGTGAGAGCGATTTTTACCTGTCCTATGAGGGGGGCAGGACACTCTAAGGTACTAAAAAGAGCAAACGTCATTGGCGTTTGCTCTTTTAGCATTATAGATAATTAGCGGATAAGTTAATGTGAACGTGAACAACCACGTCCAACATCCCTTCCATACCAGCAACAACGGCCAGTGTGAGTGACCAGAGGTGGGGCAACTTGCTCAGCTGTGTCGGTGGCCTTGGCTGAAGTCTCTCATTCAGCCTAGTCCACGGGACGAGCTTTGAGACCGCTTTTCAGGCTCAAAGTCGAGCTGGAAGCCCGCCCCTCAGGCTGGAAGCGACCCCACAGCAGGGCTGGTTGAGCCCACCGTCGGGAACGCAAAACCAATCCCGAACACTAGCCTAGTTTTCTGGTAGGAATGGCAGGTGCAGGGCGGAATTGCCGAGCTGGATGGAGTACTGCAAGTCCTGGTTCCCACGCACGGTCATGCCGAAGTCAGTGGCGTAGATGACCAAGCCCAGTTGGTGACCCGCCAGCAGCCGGTAGTGCGTTGGTTGCAGCGTCACACTGAGGTCGTAGAATTCGTTGGCCTTCAGTTCGTCGACGTGGTAGGCGTTGGTCCGGTTTTGCAGGTTACGGTGACCCTTGGTGATCATCTTAAATGGCGTGGTTGCAGCCGGCTTGAATTCACGCAGGTCGTCCTCACGCCAACGGTAACCCTCGTCCAGAGCCTTGCGCGCCAGGATGGTTGGTGAGACGCCGAGGCGTTTGGCATCCCCGTAGTCCACCAGTTGGAAGCTCAGCATCCCGACCGGCTGGTTCACGGCCACGCGTAGGTCAACAGTCGGCTTCCCATCTAACAGGAGGTCGTCGGTCAAGACGGCTGACTTAAAGATTAACCGGTGATTGAACATGTCGTTGTGTTTGTCACCCAGCAAATCAGTTTGCCACTGATCGATATGGTGGGTGTATTTGTTAAATTGTTCAACGGGTAACTGGTCGTTGAAACTCGTGGCGTAGGCCAGGGGAGCGTGGGTGCTTTGGTCGACCAGCTCATCGGCCTGCAGGTTAAAGCTGCGGGTCGGGTTGGTTGGCGCATCCCAGTCTTCGTAGGCGTGCCACGTTTCCGGCTGAACGTTGTCCTGGATAATCACGTTTGGCAACAGCGTTTCCGCTTGGTTGTCGATGCCTAGGAGTTCGTGGGTCAACCAGAGATTGACGATGTCCGTGTAGTCAATGGAGCGAAAGGCATTGATATAAATGTGTTGGCCTTGGTGCAGAATCAGCTTCTTGGTGACGGGCAGGTCGCGCACGGCGTTCCAAAGGTTGTTGACGTTGCGTGGCTTAACATTCCAGTCATTCAGGCCGTGGACTAACAGGAGGTCCGCCTTGATATTCTTGGCGTTCTTCAGGTAGTTGCGCGCGTCCCAGAAGGTATTGTAGTTCCCGGTCGAGCGGTCTTGTCCCTGGGTAATGGCGGCCAGGTCGGCTTGCCATTTGGCCTGAATCCGGTGATAGTCCCCAGCCTGAAGCTGACGGCTAAACGTTTCCTCGGCCAGCACGTCGGCGTCTTCACCAGGGAAGCCATCGGGCGCGATGACCAGCCCGCCGTCGCGGTAGTAATCGTACCAGTTGGAAATGGCGGCCTCGGAAATGACCGTCTTGAGGCCTTCAACACCGGTGGTCGCTGCGGCTGTGGCCAGGGTTCCTAAGTAGGAACGGCCGGTCATGGCAACGGCGTGATTGCTCCACCAAGCGGGAATGGCCTGGGTAGCGGCGCGGCTGGTAAAGGCCGTCCGGTTGCCGGCCAACCATTCGATGATGGCAATGGTCGAGGTCGTTTCCTCAGGGTCACCGGTCGTACGGACGCCGTCGGAATCCAGTGTCCCGATACCAGCGGCGTAAACCACGGCGAATCCGCGGGCCAGGAAGTAGTCATTCAACGTGTAGGACTGTTCCCGGGCAAAGGTCTGCGCGGCTTCCTTGGTCGTAGCGGTCACGGCGCGGGGAGCGGGCAGTGGCGTGTCGTCCGGTTGGGCGGTCACGTCAGCCAGCGTGAAATCGTTGGGCTGTTTTGGTTGCAGCGGGACGTTCACGTTGTGCATCATTTGGTCACCGGCTTCGTCGTTGGTGCCCTGGTTGTAGGGACTGGCGGTGTAGAGCACGGGGACCTTTAAACCGGCCTCCGTTTCGGCCGGACGGATCACCTCGGCCTTTAACAGGTCGCGTTTGCCGTCGTGGTCGGTGTCTTGGGGACTTTCCACGTAAACGACTTCGCGAATCAAGTTGGTCGTATCAAAGACGGCTTGGGACTTCCCGTTAAAAATCAGGGGCTTGTCGACGTGGGCGTCGTGAACGAAGGGGTCAAAGTAGCCCTTCGTGGTCAGGTGGTCCAGAAAGCTCTGGCCGTTCTTGGTGTGCGTCGTCAGGAGCAGGTACCAGGCCTGCTTGAGTTCGTCCAAGGTGAAGTCCGCACCGGCGTGGTCGGCCACGGGCAGTTGCATCTTGGCCATGGCGGCTAAGGGGTCGCTCAGCTTAAAGTCGAGGTCGACGGCAAATTCCAGCCGCTGTAGGGCCAGGTTGTAGAAGACCGTGACGGGAACGTTGTCGTGGTTGCTGAGAAAGTCCAGCCCATCGGTGTCGGGCGTCGCCATCAGATTACTGAGCTGTTGGGAAACGGCGTCGGGCGTGGTAAATTCGGGCCAGCTCCGGTCATAGAAGTTGCAGAGCAGTTGGCTCGGGGTGGTGAGTTTTTCCGTTTGTTCGTTTAAGAAATGGATTCGTTGAAGTTCGTCTAGGGCCTGAGCAGGTGCTGTGGGCCGAATGGCAAATTGTTGGTTACGCATAAATATCGCCTACCTTATCAATTTTAAAAATCAACGTAACTGTGGTTGGAACTTTAAACAGTGTTTTATATAGCGCCTCCGGGCTGGTGAAAACTGGGCCTGGTCGCGTCCGTTCCCGGCGGCGAGCTCAAGGCGCCCTGCTGTGGGGTCGGTTCCAGCCTGAGAAGCGGGCTTCCACCTCAACTTTGAGCCGAAGAGCGGTCTCAAAGGTTGCCCCATGGGCTAGGCTGGGAAAATACCCCAGCCTAGCCCATCGACACAGCCGGTCACCTTGGCTCGCCTCTGGTCACTTCCGCGACTGGCCTATTTTCACCAGCCCTGCGGCTAACACTGGTTTAAGTGCCAACGAGTGGGTGGATAAAATGGTTAATGTTGGTGCTCAAGGGTTACAGTGGATTGACTGTCCTAACTTCTGGGGTGGCACATGATTTTTAAGCTAGAAGTCGGGATGAAACAGTTACATTGTAGTAAGTGTAACGCAAAGATTAATTGTTGGAACATTAAATAAATGGGGAAACCAATCAGCGGGTTGAACGAATGTGAGCCGCAAGTATGCTGAAGACCGCCAAACCGGCCCGTTTTCAGCATCCTAGAGGCGAATCATTCCTCGTTCAACCGGCTGTGACGAATGCCGTAGCTAAAGTAGATGACCAGACCCAGTGCGAACCAGATCGATGAGGCAATCCAGGTTTCTGCGGGGAGTTGGAGCATCATGTAGAAGCACAGCAGGCCCGAGATGATGGGCAACACTGGGTAGAACGGTACCTTGAAGCCCGTGTTGTGGGGCATTTCTGGCAAATGGCGCAGCCGGAGAATCCCGAATGACACGAACAGGAAGGCAACCAACGTCCCGATGTTAACCAGGTTGGTCAGCTGCGCCAGAGGCACGAAGCCACCTAGCAAAGCAATTACGATGGTAATCACGGCCAGACTGTGTTTAGGCGTGCCCGTCTTGTCGTCGATTTTGCCTAAGAATTTTGGCAACAGGCCGTCACGTCCGACCGAGTAGATCAGCCGTGAGGAACTGTAGATCATGGTGACCATCATGGTAAACATCCCCGCCAGCGCGCCCAGTGAAATGATACCGGACGTCCAATTTTGGTGAACCAACGTGAGCGCAAAGGCCACGGGGTCCGCGACGTTGAGCTTGGTGTAGTGAACCATCCCGGTCAGCACGATGGCGACCAGCATGTAGAGCACGGTGGCTACGATGAGCGTGCCGATAATCCCAATGGGCATGTTCTTCTTGGGGTTCTTCACTTCCGCAGCCGAGGCGGAGACCACGTCAAAGCCCAGGTAGGCGAAGAATACGGTCGAGGCCCCCCGCAGAATCCCTTTGGAGCCAAATGGGGCGAACGGTTGCCAGTTGCTAGGCTTCACGTAGAAGACACCGACGACCACAAATAAAATGATAATGGCAATCTTGACGATGACAATCGTGTTGTTGATCCGCATGGACTCGCGCATCCCCCGATTTAACAGCCAGCTGATGAAGAAAACCACCAGGATGGCAATCAGGTTGCCGTATGTGCCCCCGGCCGGATTGTAGGGGCCACTGATGGCGTTGGGCAAGTTGAGTCCGAAGCCAGCCAAGAAGGATTTAAAATAGGCCCCAAAGGCGTTGGCCACGGCGGCCACGGCCAGCACGTATTCTAGAATCAACGCCCAGCCCAGAATCCAGCCGATGATTTCGCCGAAGACCAGGTTACCGTATGAATAGGCGGACCCGGCGACCGGCAAAACGGAGGCAAATTCGGCGTAGCACATGGCGGCCGTGGAACAGACGATGGCGGCAATCAGAAAGGATAAAACGATGCCGGGCCCACTGTACTGAGCGGCGATGGTGCCGGGGAGAATGAAGATCCCGGTCCCAATCACAGCCCCAATGCCGAGTGACATCAGATCCTTTGCCGTCATTGTTTTGGCAAAGTGCTGGTCACTCTTTAAGTAATTATCTAAGCGTTCGCGACGAAATATTCGCGCAAGTCCCATAAAAAGCCTCCTTATGTCGTTGAACCTGTTTGGTTTAGGTGGTTAAATGGCGGTTGGCAGCGCCTTACCGGTCAGCTCAAATGGGCCGGAACGCGGTGGGGAGGACGCCCCGAGCCTGAGAAGCGGTCTCGGGACTTGCTTTGAGCCGCGAAAGGCACGTCTCAAAGTCACCATTCTCTGAGGAGAATCCCACGGCTGAGCCCATTTGAGCTGACCTCACGGCTGACATGGTGGTTGACCTAAACCGTTCAGTGGTTTCCCGTCCTGTGGTTGATTGGCTGACTTGAATTGAAAATGAGTGTTCGTAGGATTATTCATCAAAAGCTAACTTCATTTAGCCCAACCAGCGAAAACCACCTAAACCAAAACTTTCCTTATATAATGATGATACACATTGTCGCGCGCAGTTTCAGCCTTTTTTGTGATTAATTTGGTGGGCTGCGGCTGCCATTCGCGATGATGTCTGGGATAGTGTACCGTGGAATTAAATTAAAAGTCAATGAGAGTAAGCGGTTGTTTTTGAGAAAGTCGGGTTTATTTTACCCATTTTGAGTAGTTTCGATTTAAAATAGAAGGAGTTTATTAAAGACTAAGCAAAAAACCTGCGATTTTAATCGCGGGATGAATGCCAGAACTTAGTAATCTTTTTTGAAACATACGTTCCCCTGGGGAGCTAAACATGGTATACTTAACCCAATCTACAGGGGAGGTATCCATTGGTTAAGTTAGGGCGGACAATCAAGCTGAGACTCTATCCAGACACGAATCAAGCAGAACAATTTCTAGCAATGAGTCAAGAGTATCAACGATTAGCTAATATTGTCAGTCAATGGGTTTTTGACCATGAGTTTCAGTTAAGCTGGTTAAAAATCAATCACCATCTATACAAAATATTCAGACAAGAATCACCGCTCAACAGTCAAATGGTCCAATCCGTTTTTCGGACAGTAGTAGCTCGCTACAAGACAGTTCAAGAACAGATGAAACAGCATCCTTACCGTTACCAGAACGAAGAAAAAAAGTGGGTTCAAGTTCCTAGAGACCTGAACTGGTTGGTGAACCCCATTCAGTTTCGTCGGCCACAAGCAGACTTGGTCCGTCAGAGTAATTATTCTTTTGTAGATGATATGCGACAAATCTCAATAACTACTCTAGGTAAACGAACTAAGTTGAGGTTCACTGATAAAGGATTCGAGAAGTACTTCACCGACGACTGGAAACTGGGTACCGCTAAGCTGGTCCACACCCAGGGTAAGTGGTTTCTACACATCGGCATCACAAAGGAAGTTAACGATTTCGATGCCAAAGATAATCCAAAAGTTGTGGGAATTGATCGTGGATTACGTTTCCTAGCGACTGCCTTTGATAGTGAAGGAAAGACGCTATTCTTTGATGGTCAAAAAATCTTACGTAAGCGGAAGAAGTTCCTAGAGATCCGTCGGCAACTACAGAAGAAAGGTACCAAGTCTGCTAAGAAAAAGTTGAAACGACTAGCGCAACGAGAGAACCGCTGGATGACCGATCTGAATCATTGGCTAGCTAAGACACTCGTTGCACGATACGGTTCGCATACACTTTTTGTCCTGGAAGACTTAACCAATGTGACATTCAATACTGATGATTTGCCTAAGTCTTTGCGTAACAGCCATCGTTCTTGGTCGTTTTTTCAGCTAGAATCATTCTTAACGTACAAGGCTCAGGCTATTCAAAGCACCGTTGTGAAGGTGAATCCGGCATTCACTTCGCAGAGATGTCCGAAGTGTGGCCTAGTTGAGAAGACTAATCGTCATCACGAAACTCACGAGTATTGGTGCGCTCAATGTCAGTATCGTTGTAATGATGATCGATTAGGAGCCATGAATATTGAGATGCTTGGTCGCGATTGGTTAAGCGGTGTCAAACGACCAAAGATAAAAAAACTAACAGCTATTGGGTAAACCTAGTAGTTAAACGGGTAGCTGTCAATTACCCGATGATGTTGCCACTACGAGTAGGAGTGTCTTAACAGGGCATGTTGGACTACTGTGTCGCCAGACACGTGAGCGACAAGTCTCTGAATTCATTCAGGGGCAATTGACTTAATTCCGAGGGGGCAATGCAACATGATTACCGAAAATGCTAGCGGCGCGGTCGTTTACCGGCTCGTCGACAATCAAATCCAATATTTACTGTTAAAGAGTGCCACCAGTAACTTCTGGGGCTTTCCCAAGGGTCACGTCGAGGGGGATGAAACGGATCTTCAGACGGCCGTCCGTGAAATTAAAGAAGAAACCAGTTTAGTCGTCGCCATCAATCCCGAGTTCCACGCCGACTTGGACTACGACATGAAGAACGGCCATCACAAACACGTGGTCCTGTACACGTCGCTGGTGCCAGCCGATAGTGAAATCAAGCGGCAGGTTGAAGAAATCAGTGAATTTGGCTGGTTCGACTACAAAATTGCCCGCGAACGCCTGAGCTATGACAACTTAAAGGGCTTGTTAGACCAAGCCAACACGTACTTGGAGGACCAGCATGCCGAATAAAGTTTTGGTGATCACCGGCGCAACGGGCACTGGCAAGACCACGGTTCAAGATTATTTGGTGGCCCACTATCCCGTCACCAAGGTCATCACCCACACGACGCGGCCACCGCGCCAGGGTGAGGTCGATGGCGTCGACTACTATTTTGAAACGGAAGCCAGCTTCCCCAAGAACCATTACCTGGAATCCGTGACGTACGCCGGTTACCACTACGGCTCCTCACGGGAGGGCCTGGCCCGCGGTTTTGAACGCGCCCCATTTGACGCCATCGTGCTAGACAGCAAGGGTGCCATCACCTACGCCGAAGAGCTGGGTGACCAGGCCGTCATCATTTTCCTCACGGTTAGCGAGTCTACCAAGCTGGCCCACCGGTTGAGCAAACGGGGCGATGATGAAGAAATGATGGCCCAGCGCTTAGCCAGTCCGGAGTACCGCCGCGACCTGACCATGCCGCTGGCACTGCGGGGCAAAGCCATTCAGCTAAACAACGACGACTGGCAACAGACCCAGGTGAAGCTGGATGAGTTGATGACGCGGTTGCGACAGGGAGAGACGGCTGATAGTTGAGTTTCCCAGTAAATATGATAAACTAACAGGGAATTCGGGTTTACACTGAGTTTTAAGTCGCCTTACCGGGTGGGCAAAATGGACCGGAACGCTGTGGGGAGGACGCCCCGAGCCAAAGAGCGGTCTCGAAGCTCGCTTTGAACCTCAAAGGGCGAGTTTCAAAGTCGCCATTTCTAACGCGAGCCGCGTTAGAAATCCCACGGCTGAGTCAGTTTTTCTCGTCCTCACGGCTGACACTGGTTTAAACCGAATTGGCTGTTAGGCTTATCGGTTGGGTTTGTATTGGCTGGTGAGTTTGAACTGGAAGTATTCGGTTCGTGAACTGAGCACGGGCGACTATATTAATTTGGAAAACAACATTTAAGTTTAGAGATTAAGTCATTGAGAGTTTCTGGGGCTGAGCGGTTAGTGAAAATTACCGCACCCTGTCAGTGACTAGAGGCGGGCCAACTTGACCAGCTGAAAGCCCGCCCCACAGGCTGAAAGCGACCCCACAGCAGGGCAGGTTGAGCCCGCCGTCGGGAACGACCAGCCCACGCACACCAAATCGTTTATTTTCGCAAAACCAGAGAAAGAAGGAGGTTGGGCACTATGGCAGAATCGTTAACCACCGCCGTCGCCATTTTAAAGAAGAACAAACTGAAGATGACCAAGCAACGGCACGCTCTCTTGGAGTTCCTGCTGACGAACCAAGCCCACTACACCGACGTGGTGACCGTGGATGCTTACATGCGGACCGAGTTTCCGGGGATGAGCCACAACACGGTTTACCGTAACCTCAAGGAGTTCGAAGAGGTTGGCATCGTTGAGCAAAACACGGAACAGGAACGGGTACGGGTCAAGTATCAGTGTGACCTGCATCACCAACACCATCATCATTTTGTGTGTCAAAATTGTGGTAAGGTGATTGAATTACAGATGTGCCCGATGGACTTTTTCACAGATCAATTACCGGGTTGTGAAATCGCCGGGCATAGCTTCGAGCTGTACGGCCTGTGCGCTGACTGCAAGGCGGCCGGTGTTCAGGAAGCAGACTTAGTGAAAAATTAAGATAAATTTGAAAGATTTTTGAGTTTCCTATGCGACAATAGTCGTAATTAGGCAAAACGAAGGAGGAATGACGCATGGGGTATCGCACACCACCCTTGATTACGCCGTTCGCAATTGTCTCAATGGCGCTGGCCTTGGGGGCAACTAACGTGGTGACAAACACGGTGACGAAGACCAATGAAGGCGCCACGCGGGTGTCGAACACCAGCTCATCACTGGTCAACAATCTGTCGTCGAGTGATTCGAAGAAAAAGGCTAGTGACGACAGTAAGAAGAAGGATTCTGACTCCTCTAAGAGCAGTTCCGATAGCAGTGATTCCTCATCGAAGGACGAGTCATCCACGGACACGGAAAGTTCCTCGGCCAAGAAGACCTCTTCGACCGAGTCCAGCACCGCAGAGAACACAGGTGGTCACACAACTGGGACAACCGGGACCACGAATTCTAAAAAGAAGAAGACCTCATCGAGCGCCGTTAGCTCTTCAGCGACTACTGAAGAGAGTTCCACGAACGATGCCGATACGGCTAATGACACAACTGACAATACCGACACGGCTGGCCAAACGACTAATGGCACGACCAATGACGGCACCAATCAATAACGAAGGAAGGGGGACCGATAATGCTTAGTTTCCTTGATATGGTTAACCATTATTTAGGCTACATCAACGTCAACGCCAAAATTAAAAACCGCATCTATGTGATCATTGGTGCGTTGGGTGACCTCTACCTGTTCTACATCGCGGTTCGTTACCTGCAAAACGGCCATCCGTTCTGGGGCTTACTGATCTTACTGGTAGCTATCATTCTCTTGTACTTTGTCTACCTGAACACTATCTATTATTTTACCGAGAAGACGGCCCCGTTCGACATCTCGCCTAAGATTGAAAAGATGCTGCACATGAAGCCCAAGGAAGCCGAAGAGGACGCTGCCAAAACGGCGGTCCGCGGCGGTCGGAACATTCCGGCCAACGGTTACTTTGATGAAAAGAAGATTCTGCCCGGGAAGCTGACCATGAGTGGCATGGACGCCCGCAACGTTCAGAATCTCGCCACGCAACTCCAACAGAATCAGCTGTTACAGCTGGATTACTCCGGGTTGGGTGACCGCGAAATCATGGAACAGACGCGCCAAAACGGCAAACCCGTTTACGCCTCTGGCCCTGGCACCCTGATTCCCTACTTCGACATGCAAACGGAAGGCAACCAACTGGTCGTCTACGCCGGCATCAACCAAGCGGAGAAGCAACGGGTCGGGGTGGTCAGCACGGTCGGCTTACAAAATGTGGCCGATGTGCGTGACCAGTTCGAACTGTATTTAGCCAACGCCACACTGGTTGGGGGCCCCTTCAAGGTCTTAGGCCGCACGTCTCTGATCGAGCAGCCGGGTGACTTCCAGGTGGCGGTCCAACTGGCCTACAAGCACAGTGACCACACCACGACGAGCACCTACGACCGGGGCTACGGTCAAGCCACCACGACGCCAACGCAGACGACCACCAGTCGCCGCGCCCGTTATGACCATGACCAACCCACGCCGACCAACAACGATGATGAACCGATGACCAGAACGTCGCGGTACCATCACTAAGTTAGGCGACCGGTAAAACTAAAATGAACCAACAAAAATCAACCGACCCGGATTGGGCAGGTTGATTTTTATATGAAATAAAAGAATATTTGAGCGCACTAAACCATAACGCTCGAATCAGCGAAAAAATTCTAGTATACTAG